>CAJUKV010000039.1 GCA_910587305.1 uncultured Lachnospiraceae bacterium
GATATTTGGAGTAAAAGAAATTTGAAAGTTCACTTCAAACTTGATATGCGCAATAAAGCAAAGGTGAACTTTGTTCACCTCGCAGAAATGGGGTAAACTATGAAAAAAAATACGCAGAAAGAATACATCGTAATCGGGCTTGGGAGGTTCGGCAGCAATGTGGCAAAGCAGTTGGAGGCCAACGGGTGCAGAGTGCTTGCCATTGACAAAAACGAAAACCGCATCGGACAGATTGCGGATTATGTCACCCTTGCCATGTGCGTGGATGTGAAAAATGAGGACGCCTTAGAAGAACTGGGCGGCAGGAACTTTGACGGGGCAATTATTTCTATCGGCCATAGCCTGGACGCTTCGGTGCTGGCGGCAATCTGGGCCAAGGAGCAGGGGATCAAACAGATTATTGCCAAAGCCTATGACGATATGCAGGGAAAGATTCTGACCAAAATAGGCGTGGATGAGATTGTCTATCCGGAGAGGGAAATGGGGGTGCATCTGGCCAATAACCTGGCGTTTAATAACCTGTTCGACGCAATCGAGCTGACACAGGAATACTCCATTGCGGATGTGGGCACCCTGGACAGCTGGGCGGGCAAAAGCCTGAAAGAGTTAAAAATCCGTGAAAAATATGGGGTAAATGTCATTGCCATTAAGCGTTCCGGAGCGCTGATTATCAATCCTCCGGCAGATGAACCCACGAAAAAAAGCGACGTTTTCGTGCTGTTAGGACTTAATAATACTTTGAAAAAGATTGCAAACGCATTTAGTTCCCAAAAGAAATAGAAGACGAAAAACCGCAGGGATAGGCATTTACTTATCTCTGCATTTTTTTCAGCTTTCTATACAGGGTAAAGTACATAGTGATAAAGCAGGCAAGGCCGCCGATTGCATTGGATATGGGTTCCGCCAGAAAGATGCCGTCCACGCCGAAGCCAAGTCTTGGCAGAAGAACGGTTAAGGGCGCCACAATCACAGCCTTGCGAAGGAGGGAGAAAAAAATCGCCTGTTTGGAATATCCCAGCGCCGTAAAAGACGACTGGCCGCCAAACTGAAAGGCCATGAAAAAGAAGCCGAAAAAATACAGCCGCAACGCGTCCGCTCCCGCCTCAAGCATAGCGGCGTCCGTGGTAAAAATGGAGAGAAGAAGATGGGGGGAGCATATGACAACAAACCAGGCTGCCAGTGTATACAAAATACCGATGATAGAGGTAAAACGGATTCCCTGACAGACCCTCTCATACTGCTTTGCGCCGTAATTATAGCCCAGCACCGGCTGGGAGCCGCTGGTAAGGCCGCTGACCGGAAGGGAGAGGATTTCCCGCACGGAATTGATTACGGTCATAATGCCCACATACAAATCTCCGCCATATATTTTTAAGGTGGCGTTGCACACCACCTGAACCAGACAGTTGGTAGCCTGCATGATAAAGCCCGACATGCCGAGAGGGATAATTTCCCACATCAGCTTTACGTCTATCTTCAGATTCTGCTTTTTTATTCTAAGCTCCACCTTTTTCCCTGTCAGGAACCGCAGGACCCAGATACAGGATGCAATTTGACTTATCACGGTGGCAAGGGCCGCCCCCGCCACCCCCATCTTGAAACTAAATATAAATAAGGGATCCAGAATCAAATTTAAAATAGCGCCTAAAAGGGTGGTCATCATCCCCATTTTAGGAAAGCCCTGGGCGTTGATAAAGCCGTTCAGGCCGGTGGAAAGCATGGAAAAGGAGGTGCCCAGCAGGTAAATTCTAAGGTATGCGTCCGCATATACATAAGACGCGTCGCTGGCGCCAAACAAATAAAGGATGGGCCTTCGCAGCAGATAGCAAAAGAGCAGTATGAGGAAAGATGAGAGCAGCAAAAGAGAAAAGACATTGCCGAGTATCTTTTCGGCCCTCGCCTCTTCTTTCGCGCCTCTGGATATGGAAAAAAGGGGAGTGCCCCCTGTGCTGAACAGGAATGTGAAAGCGGCCACCAATGTGGTGAGCGGAAAGGCCAGGCCAATGCCGGTCAGGGCTAAAGAGTCCGCCCCCGGCAGGTGGCCGATATAAATGCGGTCTACCACGTTATATAAAAGCTGTACCAATTGTGCAAGCATAAGGGGAATAGACTGGCTGATAATATTGCGCCATACTTTCCCTCCGGAAAAATCGTTTGTCATAGATTCCTGTACCTCCTGCAGACTGCGCCGGTGGCAGTCCGGCCTGTGCCCCAACTGTTATTGTGCCATTTCATCATAGCATTTTTTCGTTTAATCCGTCAATTACGCATTGCTATGGCGTATAGGCTGATTAGAAGCAAGAAAAATATTAAAGGATATTATTTTAAAAAGGCTCGACCAATTGTAGGTATTTCAATATTGTTAGCTTCAATATTGTTATGTAAATATTTCCAGGAGGTCATTGACAAAATTCACTTATTTGGTAGAATACTATTAAAGGAGAGTCCTGCCAACAAGTGGACGTTCAAAAAGCGTTAGCGTCGCTGCGGTGACACTACATTCAAGGACTATGGTAACATAGTCCTTGAAATATTTTATGCGAATAGCGATGAAAATGCCATGCTTAAAACCAACTTTTGGTTGGCGAGAGCATCTTGAGGAGCATCGCGGGGAAGAATTATATGACACAGCTACCATTAGAAGTCTATCGAATAGACATGAAATACATTAGGAATTTGCATAATATTGACAATAGAGTGTTTTCCGTATCGCCACAGATAGGGAAAGATGAACGCCCTTTTCTTGGCGTAATTATTGTATGCAATGAACATAAATATTGTGTACCATTGTCAAAACCTAAGAAAAAGCACGAAAAGATGCGTGATAAGATAGATTTCAAGAAAATCGTACATAATGGTACTCTGATAGGAGTTTTAAATTTCAATCTTATGATACCTGTCGAAAATGCACAGATACAACGGATTGATACTAAAATTCGTAAACATGATAATATGGATACAAGAAAGAAGAAGGAACTTCTGATCAAAGAATTAGAAAGGTGCAATGAACATGTAAGTGATTTGGCCAATACCGCAAATGTTCTTTATCAAAAATATATTTCAGGTGAAAATTTTACAGCGAGAGAGCAGTGTCTGAATTTTAAGAGAATGGAATCGGAATGTAACAAATATAATGAGAAGTTACGGATTTTTAAGATTGAAAGAGGTAGTTCTAAATGAAAGATTAGAGGTAACTTTATAAGTGATAAGCATCTGTTCTGTGGCAAATCCGGAAATATCGGTTTGGCTTGGAAAGAAGTAATCAAATCACAATCGGAATTTTCAGGAGGCAATTATAAAAAGAGATAATGAAAAATGTCAGGAGACATGAAGATGGAAGCACTGCAGACAATAACGTATTACAACAAAGAAACAGGGGAAGTCTCCCGGGAAGAAAGAAGGCTTAAGGCGCACAGGGAGGCGGAGCTGGATCGCCAGATAGAATCCAATGTGGTTGGCCTGTACCCGGATTATCTTTTTCAGGAAATAGACGGCTTTGGCTGCGCCATGACGGAGACGGCCTGCTATCTTTTATCCAAAATGGAGCCGGAAGTAAGGCGGGAAGCCATAAAGCGCTGGTTCGGCGCAGAGGGGATAAAGGCAAGGTTTATCAGAATCCCCATTGACAGCTGCGATTATTCGCTGGAAGAATACCAGGCGGTGGAAAATCCTCTTGCGGATCCTGAACTTCAAACTTTTTCTATCGGCAGGGATAAAAAATATATTATTCCTGTGGTAAAGGAGGCGATGGCGCTCTGCAAGGAGCCGGTTTGCGTGCTGCTCAGTCCCTGGTCTCCGCCTGTGCAGTGGAAGACGCCCCCGGAAATTAAGAAAAATGACGCCGCCGTTTATGGAGGAAAGGAAGAAAGCGTAGATCTTACCAGGCCGAACCGCTGCTTTGGAGGGCGGTTAAAACCGGAATATTATGCTTCCTGGGCAAAATATCTGGTAAAGTATGTGAAGGCTTATCTGGAAGAAGGGCTGAACGTGACCATGCTTTCCGTTCAGAACGAAGCGAACGCCGCCACCAGCTGGGACAGCTGCGTCTGGAGTGGGGAGCAGGAAAGGGAATTTCTGGTCAGCCACCTGTATCCGGCTATGAGAGAGGCGGGGCTTCATAAAAAGATTGGGCTTTACATCTGGGACCACAACAAAGAGAGAATGATAGAACATGTTGACGAGGTGATGGATGGGGAGGCCGGGGATATGATTCAGGGCTTTGCCTACCATTGGTATACGGGAGATCATTTTGAGGCGCTGTCTCTTTTAAGAGGCAGGTATCCGGACAAGGTTTTGATGCATTCGGAGAGCTGTGGACTGCATATTCCGGGCAAGGTGTCCGCCTTTGATTTGCCGGAGGATAAGCGGCAGGAGCTCCCGCCGGAGATGCAGGAACTTTTCAAAATGTCGCCTTTGGAAGTGGATTTTCAGGATGCGCAAAATTATGCCCATGATATCATAGGGGATATCAATCACGGCATGAACCGGTGGATTGACTGGAATATGATTGTGGATCGCACAGGGGGACCGAGGCATGTGCCGGGAGGTTTCGCCGCGCCGATGATTGCGGAGAAAGACGGAAGCTATACCTGCACGGTCAGCTATGCGTATATCCGGCAGATTGCCCGCACCATCCTGCCAGGTAGCAGACGCATGGGAATCAGCGTGTATGGACAGGATGTGGAAGCCGCCGCCGTAAAAAATCCGGATGGGACAGTGGGGCTTGCGCTGCTCAACCGGCAAAAAAGACAGCTGCCCGTGGCGCTTCGTCTGCAGGGGTATTTGTATGAAATCACCCTGCCGGGAGAGACTTTAAGCACAGTGCTGCTTGATATGGATAAGGAATAGAAAAAAGATTCTATAATCGGCAAATTTAAGCGAGGTTGTCAGTTTGTCAGGTTAATGTGAAAAGAGGTATTTCAGAATCTGTTTGGTCGGGCCCGTGGATTTACCGCATGGGCTATGGAAATATGATGCAGGGGGTATAAAGATGGAGAATTGGAAGAAAACATGGGGTTATGTCCCAATTGATTTTGGCACGTTGGTAGGTACTGTGGAGGACATTACACAGAAAATCCTTATCAAAAACAATGTCGGCGGCAGTGCGGTTAAAATTAAATTTACCAATAAGTTTAACAGGGATACACTTTTGCTAGAGCAGGTGAGTGTGGGGAAGATTGACAAAAACAGCGGGCGGATAACCGGGATCGTAAAGGCGACTTATCAGGGAAACACACAGATTGCGGTGCCTGCCGGCCAGGAATTTTATAGCGACAGCATTCCGCTTTCTTTAGAGGCGGGCGAAGAGCTGGCAATATCCGTTTACTTGAAGGAGAAACATGAGATTTACAGCCTTTGCCAGACCTGGAGCGGGAGAGGATGGCAGAGCGTCTTCTTTCAGGGTGATCAGACCCAAAAAGAAGATTTATCAGGAAAATCAACCCTGGAAACCTTTTCCTTTTTTGAATTTGACGAGCATATCTGCAACGGTGCTTTTGGCGTAAGCGGCGTGCAGGTTTTGGCAAAGGAGGATGTCACGGTGATGGCATGTTTTGGGGATTCTATCACCCACATGTCCTATTACTTTGACGCCCTTGAGGACATCCTTTACGAAAAATATCCGGGAAGGCTTGCACTTCTCAACTGTGGAATCGGAGGGAACCGGGTTTTGTATGACGCCAGCTATGTAAAAGACATGCCGGGATGTGGAAGATGCTTTGGAAGGGCTGGGCAGGACAGATTTGAGGAGGATGTGTATGGAGATGCGGTTCCTGATATTGTATTTTTGATGGAGGGAATCAATGATTGCATGCATGGAATAGATTTTTGCCTGGAGGGACAGGTTCCTACCGGGACCATGGTTTTTGAAGGACTGAAATCTATGATAGAAAAGGCTCGTGGGAAGGGCAGCAGGATCTATTTCAGTACGGTTATGCCTTTTGCAAATGATAGCCGGCAGGCGGCGGGGCAGTCGGAAGATATCAGGCAGGAGCTGAATATGCTGATTCGCGCCCATAAGGATTTGGCGGACGGGCTTGTGGATTTGGATGAAGTCGTCAGGAGGCCGGAGAACGCGCATTTTATGAAGGAGGGCCTGCATTTGGGAGACGGGCTCCATCCGAATGCGGCGGGCGGTAAGGTGATTGCGGACGCGATTGGGAAACATTTGAAAGGAAATGTATAGAGCGCAGGCTTTGTCAAAAATCCCTGCCGATAGAAACGAATTTGAAGTAACCAAAAGCAGGCAATAGAAAATTGCTGAGCAACTTAGGAACTGTTAAGAATTAACTTTGCAGATGGCCCATCTTGGGGGCTTAGCAAGGGTGACGCCAGCCCCCGGCAGAGGGAATAAAAACTATTTTTGCATGACCGAAACAGATTTAAAAATTCCGGATGTATGGAGCGCCTTGCTGACCATAAAAAGAATCAGGGAATCAATGGGCCACATCACGGCATTCTTAAGCAGACGGGCGGGCAAAAGCACCATGAATGCCTTTCCATACAAAATGGATATCCACAGAGTATTAAAAAATATGTTACAGACAAGTACCACCGCCAGCTTGGCGATTAAGATCCGTGGTAAGGATACTGGTTTTTTGTACATGAAGCTGCCATAAATAAGACCGGCTAATATAGCGTCAAAGGTAAAGCCGGGGAAAAACATGCCGGTGGGCTTTATCAAATATTTGATAATATCCAGCGCGCCTCCAAAACAGCCTCCCACCACGGGGCCAAACAGATAGTCCACTATCCGGTTTGGAATACCGGAAAACCCAATCTTAATGTAATTTCCAATCTCAATGGAAGCAACGGCGCTAAGGGCAACGGCAATTGCGGCCATAAGCCCGCAGATTGTCACCGTGCGGAGACTTTTCATTTCCTGGTAAGACTGGGTGAACAAAGTTGCTAATCTTTTCATAAAAAAATTACCTCCTTTGCAGACCTCATTCTACTACAATAGGAGATAAAATTAAAAAGAAAGATTTTTAATTCATAAATTTGTGCCCACGATGCGTACTTTGACACGCATATAATTTGCGGACCATCCGCAAACGTGGCGCACAAATATCTCACATTGCAGCGGGATGCGATCTGTGCACCGCAAAAACCTGACGGTTCTTTTCGTCCGGCTGTCAACTCCCTGTTCAGCCGGCACTTAACGCGCACAAATCTACTCTGCATATTTTGTTAACATCAGGATGGCTGGCAAAGCCTGGCATCCATTGTTTTCTTACTAACTGCCGCAAACTGAAAACAGACGCTTCCTGCCTGGCAATTTCGTAAGGTTGTTAAGTTCCTGTAGACGATTATAGGGTCACGCGCAGGAAAAAGCAAGTATTATTTTTAACTTTATGTTCGTTATAGGGCTTTCATTTCAGAGTTCTTTTGGACGGCAACGATCCCCTTTCTATAATTTTTCCCTTAATATTTAGAAGTTCTTAAGAATTGATGCAGGAAGTTGTTCAGGTTTTTGAGGTAATCTCTCTTTATAATCCGTTATAGAAAACAAATAGTAATTGTCTATAAAAATAAACCGGCCGTGATGTGTATCAGAGACTGTCTGATAGGTAACAGTATAGTGCCTCACGGTATTTGATGTTACGGGAGAAAGGTAAGGGCCGGGTAATTGATGCGGACGAATGTCTGCGGGATGAAGAAAGGAGAGGGGAGTGTGAAAACAAATTTGTGCTAACGCCCAAATTTGAGGGTTATTGACAGGAAGGGAGGATTAACATGACGCTGGATGTAATCATGCAGTATTTTACAAAATATGGGGGGATAGCAATTTTTGTGATTGTGCTGCTGGAATATATGAATCTGCCGGGATTTCCGGCCGGGGTAATCATGCCTCTTGCAGGCATATGGGCGGCGAAAGGCAATATAGCCTTTATATCGGCCCTAGTTATCACAGTGGCGGCAGGACTTACGGGGAGCCTTATTTTGTACTATCTGGGATATAAGGGAGGCGAGCTGTTTTTGCAGAGATACTTAAACAAATTTCCAAAGCAAAGGCCGGTGATAGAAGAAAAGCTTGCCTGGATACGGAGAAAGGGGAGCCTTGGTATTTTTCTCAGCAAGCTGATTCCCATGATACGGACGTTGGTTTCCATCCCGGCAGGGGTTTCAAAGATGAACCTGATACAATACACGGTGAGCTCCACGCTTGGGATTTTTGTCTGGAATCTGGTTTTTGTGGGAGCCGGATATTTTATGGGGGATGCCGTTTTGAACTATTTCACGTAATTTATGCAGGAGTTGTGCCTCAGGCGGCATGCCAGAGCGTGTTTGAAAATTTATTCCTACCATCTGTACGCCCCACTTTGCGCGATTTTTGAACCAAATTCAGTCAACGTAGCCCGCTACGCCTCCTTCATTTGGTCAGAGCATTTATGCTCTTAAACTCCCACAAATTGTGACGCACATCTGGCAGAAAGCAATTTTCAAACACGCTCTGGGAAATTTGAAGATTACAGGGATATTGCTATGAGCGGGCCGGTCCGTGAGAGGCAACAGATTATCAGGAATATGAGGATTGATTTATGAAGATTGCAATGATGACAAACAGTTACAAACCATTTATAGCGGGGGTGCCCGTTTCCATAGAAAGGCTGTCCCGGAGCTTAAGGGACAGGGGCCATGAGGTGGTGGTGTTTGCGCCGTCCTATGACGGGCAGCAGGAAGAAAAAGGTGTGGTGAGGTATAAATCGCTTTTGCGTGGGGTGGCCTGCGGTTTTTCGGTGCCTGACAGCCTGGACGCTAAGATAGAGCGGCGCTTTCAGGAGGGAAATTTTGATGTGATCCACGTGCATCATCCCATGCTGATAGGGCGGACCGCGCAGTATTTGTCTTGGAAATATGATGTGCCGCTGGTGTTTACGTATCACACCAGATATGAGCAGTATTTACATTATGTGGGGCTTTCGGGATTAAAAAGGCTGATGCCGGCTTATGTGAAAAGTTTTGGAAAGCGCTGCGATATGGTCTTTGCTCCCACGCCTATGATGCAGGATTATCTGGAAGAGATTGGAATAGAAGCGCCGGTAAGGGTGGTGCCTACGGGTCTTCATGAGGACAGCTTTTATCCGGACAGGCGGAGGGTTTTTGAAATAAGGCAGAGGCTGGCGGGAGATAAAAAGTATTTGTTCTGCACGGTGGCAAGGCTTGCGAAGGAAAAAAATCTGGAATTTCTGCTTGAGAGTATGAAAATATTTCAGGAAGCCTGTGGGAGCTGCTTTCGCCTTGTCCTGATTGGAGACGGGCCGGAGAGGGGGAAGCTGGAAAAGAAAGCGGCCGATCTGGGGCTTACCGGGGAAATTGTTTTTTCAGGGAAAATCCCCAATCAGGAAGTAAAAAACTATTGCTGCGCGTCGGATTTGTTTTTGTTTTCCTCATTGTCGGAAACTCAGGGGATTGTATTGTTAGAGTCCATGGCGACGGGAACGCCTGTGCTTGCGCTTTATGGCAGCGGTACCCGGGACGTGGTGGTAAACGGGGAAAACGGGTATATGACGGAGGCTGTTAAGGGGGAGTTTACAGGTAAGCTGATGGACATTTTGGAGAGAAAAGAGATTGATTTTTTGCGGCAGGGAGCCCTCAGAACGGCGGAAAACTACGGCAGTGAAAGGATTGCCCGGCTGGCGGAGGCCGGTTATGCCGAAGCTGTTTACGGCAGGGCAATGAGGGAGAACAGGAGGTATGGAGATAGGAATCGGAACAGGAATATGGTATACTCCGGATAAAGAATAATTTATAATATTTCCCAAGCGGCTTTTTTCACTCAGATAAAGCTGCAGGGGACATTGTTTGTGCCGCAAAGCGGCATGCCGGAAGTTTAAAAAGCAAAAAGTGGGAGAGCGTGAGAATGGAAGCATATCATATTTTGATTGTCGAGGATGATAAGGAAATCAGGGAAGGAATTGAGATTTATTTAAAAAATCAGGGGTATATCGTGTTCCAGGCATCGGACGGTGTGGAGGGGATCGAACAAATCAAACATCAGGAGATTCATCTTGCCATTGTGGACGTTATGATGCCAAGAATGGACGGCATCACCATGATGATGAAGGTGCGGGAGCTAGGGTACGAGTTTCCGGTTATTATGCTCTCCGCAAAGTCCGAGGAGGTGGATAAAATTATGGGGCTGAATATGGGAGCGGACGATTATGTGACCAAGCCCTTTACCACCATGGAGCTGCTTGCGCGGGTCAATTCCCATCTGCGCAGATATGGGAAATTTTTAGAAGCAGTAGGAGAGAAAAATCAAAATAAGAAAATTTATGTGATTGGCGGTCTGGAATTAAACGAAGAGAGCGTAGAGGTCAGCGTGGACGGCAGACCTGTGAAGATGACGCCTCTGGAGTATAAAATTTTATTGCTGCTTATGAAAAATCCGGGCAGAGTTTTCAGCGCCGAGGAAATCTATGAGAGAGTGTGGAACGAGCAGGCAATCAATACGGATACCATTATGGTGCATATCAGGAAAATTCGGGAAAAAATTGAAATCAACCCGAAGGAACCTAAATATTTAAAGGTGGTGTGGGGCGTTGGATACAAAATTGAAAAGCAGTAAAAAATTTAGTTTTCTGGCCGCAGGGATTGCGGTGATGCTGGCAGTGGCGGCGTTTATGGCCTGTTATCCGGTTTTTGAAAGGCAGGCGGCAAATTATTATACGGATCCTTTAAGAAGCGGGGAGCTGTTGCAGTATTTTTATAAGGGTAATCTTGTTTTTTATAAAAGTATGCTGGACAAGGTGCGGGGCGAGGAAATCGGCTATGCGGATTTGTATCTTTGGACAGAGGAAAAGAAACTTTCGGAGGGGGATGCGCTGCCCGAGGATGGCTTCGACGGGAATTACGGGGAGGTTATGGATGTGGAGGAAGGTACCCTCACGGAGTATAAGGACACTCTGGAAAGAACCGTAAGCTCCGTCATGGAAGGCTGGGAAAACGACATTTTAAATGTAATTTTCAGAAATCTGGATTACTGTGTGGTGGATCACAAAACAGGGGAAATCCTGAAAAACACAGGCCGGGAGATAGAAGCCCTTTATCAGGATAAAAGCCGAAAGGACGAGGAGAATCCTTACGTTTATTATGTTATGATGGAGTATGACGAGGCGGGGAACCTTGCGGATATTTCCGTCAGGGACGAAAAGCCCGATGAGCTTCTGAAAAATGCGCAAAGCATTATGGCGCGCAAATGGCTTGGGAATCATTTGGCGGAATGCGGCTATTATTATAATCTGGCGGATGCCGGCGCGGTTTACTTTGATGGGGGAAGGGAGAAACTTACTTACCGCATTAATGAAAAACCAAAGGACATGACTTTCATTTACGCCTGCACAAAGCAGCAGAAGGAAGATATCACGGCTATATGGAAAAACGACAGCTTTTTGTGGACTTACCGGTATGAAATACGGCAGGCATATTATCAGGCGGGCACATCAGGGGCCTACTGGGCAATCCTCGCCGCGCTTGCGCTCATTGCTCTTTTTCTGACCAGACTAAAGAGGTACTGCCTCCATCGGCTTGCGGGCGTACAGATCCATTTGGAAATCAGCCTGCCTGCCATCATCTGTATGATAGGGGGAGGAGAAAGCCTGATCACGGAGCTGGTATATTTTTACAATAACGGAGCTTTCACAGGATTCTTTTCCGAATATCCGGAGTTTTTCACGGAGGAATCTTTTCCGATGATTGCCGGATGCGTGAATGTGCTTGCGCTCACTCTCATTTTTGGTTTCTGGTTTTATCTGATTACCACCTTAGGACAGGTTTTTGAGCTGGGCTTAAAAGAATTTATCAAAGAGCGATCCCTGATTGTAAAAATTATCTTTTGGCTTGTTGGCGGAACCAGAAGAAAAGCAAATCAGTTTACGGAAGAGGTTCTGCATGTGAATTTGGGCGGGGAGACGGAAAAGACCGTCAGAAAGCTGGTTTTGGTCAATTTCCTGATTCTGGCGGCGGTATGTTTCTTTTGGATGTTTGGCTGGATTGCGCTGGTGATTTACACGGCGGTTCTTTACATTGGCCTGAAAAAATATATGCAAAAGATACAGGAGCAGTATAGAAAGCTTCTTGGGGCCACCAGATCCATTGCAAACGGCAATTTACAGACGAATTTCGAGGATGACTGGGGGGTGTTTGAGTCCTACAAAGAAGAACTTTCCAAAATCCAAAACGGGTTCAGGGCGGCGGTGGACGAGGAAGTAAAGAGTCAGAAAATGAAAACGGAGCTGATTACCAATGTGTCCCATGACCTTAAGACGCCCCTTACGGCAATTACCACATACATTGAGCTTTTAGGGGAAGAAAATATTACGCCGGAGCAGAGAAAGGAATATCTTAAGGTTCTGACAAAAAAATCCGACCGGCTGAAATTCCTGATAGAGGACCTATTTGAAGTGAGCAAGGCCAGCAGCGGAAACATTACCTTAAATCCTGTGGACGTGGACATCTGTCATCTGATGCGTCAGGTGTATCTGGAATATGAAGACAAGGTGGAGGAGGCAGGTTTGCTTTTCCGCTTCCGGATGCCTGAAAAAAAAGTGGTTTTGCAGCTGGACAGCCAGAAGACTTACCGGGTGTTTGAGAATCTTTATGTGAATATCATAAAATATGCCATGCCCCATACAAGAGTTTATGTAAGCGCCATGGAGACGGAAACAGGGATTCATATTGAACTGAAAAATATGTCTGCGGCGGAGCTTAATATTCCGGCCCAGAATTTGACGGAACGGTTTGTGCGCGGGGACAGCTCCCGAAATACGGAAGGAAGCGGCCTTGGGCTGGCGATTGCAAGATGCTTTGTGGAACTACAGGGAGGCGTAATGAAAGTGGAGATAGACGGGGATTTATTTAAGGTGGTGATTGAGTGGTAAGCCAATAGCGTTTTCCTGTTTTTTGCACACGGGCGTCCAAAGAAAATATATCGAAAAGATGACGGACGCCCGGTATGCGAATAGGGAGAAAATCTTCCTTGCCTGATTGCACAGACTCACATGCTGCAAGGCAATATTCACAGACTTTGTGACAAACCGCCTTGCAGCACAAACAACACATGAATTATTTTATTGTTGTCGTTGTCCAGGTTGCTGTGGCGTCCTCAACATGCTCCGCTTCAACGGACTCTACCTCTTCAATTGCGCGATCCAGTGCGGACTCCGTTACTTTTCGTGAAGTGTCCGTAATAAGTCCTAAAAACAGTTGATCATACCGGGAAAAGGACATATTGACAATTTCGCCGTTCACGCCAATGACATCCACTGTAATCGTCGGATCGTTTCCGCCATATCCCTGACAATTGTACTCCACCCTGTCTATCTGACCATCTATCAGCTTACATTCCTCCACTTTCTTTTTGGCAAGCTCCGCATACGGATGATAGTTTTTTTCCAGCGCCGAATCATAGCCTAAGGGGACGTTTGTTTCTAACTGCCTGCTATGGTCGATATTGAAGAGCTCTCCCGTCACGGCATCTATCATGTATGTCCATCTTGTGCTTTCAGGCGTCTGCTCTTTCTGAAACAAAACGTCGCCTGACCAAAATGCACGGGGGAAGGTTTCGGTTCCCGGATAATAGCTCATGTATACATAAGCACCTTCCAAATCCAGGCCGAAAATATCCTTCAAATATTGAGCGCCTGCTCTGGCCGCTTCTTCCATAGTTAAGTCCGTGTCCGTTGGCGTTCCGGTATTCAGACTGTCCATACCTAAAGAATAGTTTATGTCTTCTTTGGTTTCCTCGTTGACTTCGGAGTCTTTGATTTCGGAGGCGGGTAAAGCTGCCTGCGGACTGCCTGAAACCTGATAGCTGGTTGGAACTGTCTCCACCTTCCCGGTGCTTGCTGCCAAAGTCACTTCCGCTGCAGAATGAAAAAGGAGAGCGCCTGCGCCGATAATAGAGAGTGTTGCTGCCGTCAATTTTAAAATATTTTTTTGTTTCATAGTGAAACTCCTTTCTAAATGTTTTGATAGATACACTATAAAACCTCTCCGTTTCAAAAAAATATCAGAGTTGTTATGGACTTGTAAAATTTTTTCCACATCCGCGGTTTTTTTGCAGAGCAGGAACGTGGCGGCGGCCGGATTTTTGTTCGTGGGGAAACGAGCGGTTTACCTATATGTGATGTGAAAGGCAATCGGGAAAGGATAATTTCACTATCGTTCCTTCTCCCGGTTCGGAAATAAATGACATATCCGCATGATGAATCCGTATGATTTTCTCACAGATAGCAAGCCCAAGTCCGGCTCCTCCGGCGGCTCGACTGCGCGCCTTATCAACACGGTAAAAAGCTTCTTTTATGTGGGTTAGCTGCTCCTTTTCCATGCCAATTCCATGATCCTCCACTTTCACTACAATATCAGAGCTTTCCTGATAAGCCCAAATGCGGATTTCTTCTTCCGCCCGGCTTGCTTTTATTGCATTATCAACCAGGTTATTTATTAATATCAGAAGCTGCTCCATATTTCCCCTGATGATGTAATTTTGAGGCAAAGAATAGGTCAGTTTTATTTCCTTTTTAGCTGCTCTCACATGCATAGTCTTTTCTGACCGCATAAAAAGCTCTTTCACGGAGCAGTCGCTGTCTTTCCTTTCATCGCTGTTAAGCAGCGCCATATCGAGAAGCTGATAAGCCATATTTTGGAGCCTGTCGCATTCCGACATGATAAACCGGGTACATTCATAACGTTCTTCCTCTGACATAAACGCCTTTTGGATATATTCCGCATACCCGTAAATCGCTGTCAGCGGAATCCGTAACTCATGGGAAAAATTGTCAATGAACTGCTGCTTTTGCTCTGCCGCCTCCTCAAGCTGTTTAATCTGGTTTTCCACTTGTCCGGCCATGAGATTAAAATTGTACGCCACACTGGCAATTTCATCCTTCCCATAAACCGGAATCCTGCTGCCGTAATTTCCATTTGCAATCTTTGTGGATGCGCTTGAAATCTGCCTTAAGGGGCGAAAAATCACATTTAAGAATTTTAACAGAAAAAAGGACATTATAAGCATTACAAAAGAGCCTAAAAGAAAAAAAATGTTTTTTGTTTGCCGCCATGACAGGATGATATCGCTTAAGTCTCCTGTATACATAAGCCCGTAATCCTGCCACGGCGCCGGAAAAGAGCCATAAACGCAAAGGGCAGGACGACTCCCACTTTCCATATAAACAAGCCTTTCCTGACGATAACTTGTATCCGGCGGAAAGGCCATGTTTTCTTCCGGTGCAAATGCAGGGCTTGTGTAAATCCATTCCCCCGAAAAGGACACGGCAAGTCCGTTTCCCTGTCCCTGCAGATACCGGGAATACACACGCATCAGGCTGTCCATATTTTCCCTCACATCATTTCCCCTATGCTCTAACGCCTGTATATCCCCAATCAAAGATGACGCAATGACATAATGCTCTGCGAGACATTTGTCACGGGCAGCGGAAAGCTTATCCTTTAAAATTACGACTGAAACAATCAAAAGCATGGAATTGAGAAATATGGTAAAAAGAACCAATGCAACAAAAAAAATTTTCTTTTTCATTCTTACCCCCCGCATACCGCAGGCATAAACAATGTATGAATCTTATACCTCTAATCGGTACCCCAGCTTATATACTGTTCTGATAAAATTTTCCAGATGCAGTTTGTGACGTAGTCTCTGTATATGGACATCCACGGTACGGGTGCCTCCGTCAAAATCATACCCCCATACCATATTAAGCAGCCTTTCTCTGGAAAGGGCAATGTTCCGGTTCCTAATCAATACCTCCAACAGCTCATATTCTTTAGGCGTACATTCCACAGCCGTTCCATTCAGGAAAACCTGATGCCTGTCAAAATCACATTTCAGGTCGCCTATCATAAATTCCGCCTCAACCTTTTTTGTCCGCCTCAGTACCGCTTCCACCCTTGCTGCCAGCTCCAGCATCTGAAAAGGCTTTGTCAGATAATCGTCCGCCCCCATAGCCAGCCCCTTTAGCTTATCGGTCAATTCACTTTTTGCTGTCAGAAAAATAGTCGGAGTTCCAAAAGCTCGTTCAAACACCTGATAGCCGTCCGCCCCGGGCAGCATTATATCCAGCACAACCAAATCAAAACTTCCGTTTTCCAGCAGTTTGGCGGCAGATAACCCATCGAAAGCCTGGGTGCAGTGATGCCCCGTAAGGCTTAGATTTCTGCGTATCAATTCATTGATGGAAGGCTCGTCCTCCACGATTAGTATCTCAGCCAATTTTTATCCGCTCCCTTTTTCTATAATAAAATAGTATATCTCACAAATGTTTCCAAGTTGTAAAATGAATTTAAAAAATGCCTGAACAGTGCACAGTGTAGGATAGAAACATATTAAGAATAAAATTTTTGCAAAACAAAAGGAACTGCATACTATCCGCAATTCCCTACTGCCAAAGCCGTGTAGTATAATTCTTCTGATTTTATCAGCTTCGATACATTCGCATAAGTCAAAAATTCCGCCGTAAGGCGGCATGTTTGGAAGTTTGCAACGCATCCACCAGGCTCATTTTCTGTGGGAGTCAAATGGATATTTTGCATCCGTTAGGCTCATTGCTCACGGAAATAAAAGGCGCCGGCTGCCGCGTGTTCCTCCGGGATATTCATAAAAGTGAACCGAGACACCGGCAATACGACAAAGCCGCACTCCTCCCGGAACCGACGCCTGTTTTATTATACAACAGGGCGGGGGAGGGGACAAGGCCTGATTGAAGTATGGTAACAAAAAGTGCATAAATTTAAAAATATTTTATTTTATCATGGAATAGACTTTACGTTTCGTTTGTGATATGCTGTATTTATTCCATTGGAAGAATATGCTTATGCCCAAGGCTTGGGGATAGCGGAAAGGGCAATGGATATGGGAAGCCTGTCTATATTTTCTATCTACTATTTTGTTATTCTATAAAGCATGTTTGAAAATCAAATTGTCTGTTTCGGACAGTAATTTCATATAAAAAATTAAGGTTTTTGTTGATATAAAAAATAACTGCAGGGAAGGAAATCGCCGCAAAAAATCGGCAGTACATTGCCTGAAATCTGCTTTTGGCATATAATATAGATAGCTTCTCAATATAGCCGGGAAGGGGTTGTATGGAGAAAAATTATTCGAAAGCGCAATTGGAAGACAAAGCATTAAAAAGTGCAAGCATGTACTTTGGCAGGGAGCTGCTTCCCTATTTGGGGATAAACAGCAGAATTATACGTCTGCTGCCCACGGAGCAGATACGTTTAGAAGCCGTAAGGGCAAACGAGGATCTCCTGTTTGAAATGGAAGATGGAACTTTAGCGCATTTTGAATTTGAGAGTGTGGAGGTCACCCGGAACGATTTGTACCGCTTTCGCGCTTATGATGCATATACGGGAATGCAGTACAAAAAAGCTGTGACAACATACGTCTTATGTTCAGGCAAAACAGGGAAAATACACAGTAAACTGAAGGAAGGCATCAATATTTATCAGATAATTCCGCTGCAGATGAAAGAAAAGGATGCGGATCGATTGTTTTGTGAGTTAAAAGTAAAAGCCCAAAAAAGAAATCTCTTAAAAAAGGATTTGGCCCCGCTTTTATTGACCCCATTGATGGGAGGAGAAAGCAACGTCAAAGACAGGATACGACGGGCGGGGAAAATGCTGGATACGGAAGCGGACGGGCTGTCCAAAGAAGAAAAGCAGTGTATGGAGGCAGTTTTGTATGCCTTTGCCTGTAAGTTCCTTAAAAAGCATGAGCTAAGTGAGATAAAGGAGGCGTTTAGTATGACCGTATTAGGTGAAATGATTTGGAGCGATGGAGAGAAGAAAGGCATAGAAAAAGGAATTGAAGCACTGATTTTGGATAATCTGGAAGAAGGAATTTTGAGAGACAAAATTCTTTTAAAGCTGGTGCAGAGATTTGATTTGACACAGGAGCAGGCCATAACATATTTTAACAGATTTTCGGGAAAACAGGCGGAAAGGTATTGACACGGAAGATGAAATCAAACTTGAATAAAGAGCAGCTGCTAAAGCAATATTTTGGATATGATACTTTCCGGGAAGGGCAGGAATATCTGATTGACAGTATTTTGGAGGGGAGAGATGTGCTTGGCATCATGCCCACCGGAGCGGGAAAGTCCATCTGCTATCAAATTCCGTCTCTGATGATGGATGGGATTACGCTGGTGATTTCCCCGCTTATCTCGCTGATGAAGGATCAGGTGGAGGGGTTAAACCAGGCGGGGCTCCATGCGGCATATTTAAACAGTTCTCTTACAATGGGACAATACAGGAAAGCCCTTGCCTATGCGAAGGAGGGGAGATATCCCATTATTTATGTGGCGCCGGAGCGGCTGGAAACGGAGGAATTTTTAGATTTTGCGCTGCATACATCCATTGCCATGGTTGCGGTGGATGAGGCCCACTGCGTTTCACAGTGGGGCCAGGACTTTCGTCCAAGTTATTTGAAGATTGTCGGGTTTATTGAAAAGCTTGCGGTGCGGCCTGTGGTGGCCGCCTTTACGGCTACGGCCACGAAGGAGGTAAAGGAGGATATCATCGACATTCTGCTGCTTCAAAATCCGGCTCTTGTGACAACCGGCTTTGACAGAAAAAATTTGTATTTTGGGGTGATGGCGCCAAAGGACCGGTACGGAACAGTGAAAAATTATCTGGAAAATCATCCGGGGAACAGCGGAATTATTTACTGTCTTACCAGAAAGATGGTGGAGGAGGTTTACGAAAAGCTTGCCCAGGACGGATTTTCGGTGGCCAAATACCATGCGGGGCTTAGCGACAGGGAGAGAAAGAGCAATCAGGAAGAGTTTATTTATGATAAGAAGCTTTTGATGGTGGCGACGAACGCCTTTGGTATGGGAATTGATAAGTCCAATGTCCGTTTTGTCCTTCACTATGGGATGCCCAAAAACCTGGAGTCCTATTATCAGGAGGCGGGGCGCGCCGGACGGGACGGAGAGCCGGCGGAATGCATTCTTCTTTACAGCGGGCAGGATGTGGCGACCAATCAGTTTTTTATTGAAAATAATCAGGACAACCGGGAATTGGATGAGATGGTAAGGCAAACCGTTATGGAGAGAGACAGGGAAAGGCTTCGGAAGATGACCTTTTACTGCTTTACCAATGAATGCCTGCGGGATTATATTTTAAGATATTTTGGAGAGTATGGGGACAATTACTGTTCAAACTGCTCAAACTGTCTGACCCAGTTTGAAAAGGTGGAGGTGACAGATTGGGCGAAGGCTTTGATTGGCTGTGTGAAAAGCTGCGGCCAGCGGTATGGGGTGAATGTGATTATTGACACGGTTCATGGGGCGTCCACGGCAAAAATCCGAAATTACCGCATGAATGAAAATTTTTATTATGGAAGGCTTGCAAAGGCGCCTGCTTATAAACTCCGCAAGGTCATGAATTATTTACTGTTGCATGAGTATCTTAAAGTGACAGATGACGAATACATGCTCGTAAAGCTCACGGAAAAATCATGGCCGGTTCTTGAACAGGACGAACCTATCGTGATGAAGATGGCAAAGGATAAGGAACCGGCGGCAAAAGTAAAATCGGAAAAAGCAAGAATCATAAAGGAAGATTACGACCGAAATATATTTGAAAAACTGCGTGCCCTTCGGATGGAGATTGCACGGGAGGAAAAGGTGCCCCCTTACATTGTATTTTCGGATAAGACGTTAACCTATATGAGCATTATTCAGCCTAAAACAAAGGAAGAAATGCTGACTGTCTCCGGGGTAGGCGAATATAAGTTTGAAAAATATGGAGAGAAGTTTTTGGAATGTCTGCGGCAGATACATGTGCATTCGGAAGAATAGAGCAATATAAGGCAGATGTTATATCGATAAGGACATAGCGAATCCGACCAAAGATCGTGGCCCTTCATCGAAGGCGAACTTCCAATGGCCGGATTTGATAACTATGAAGCCGAAGGTCAAATAGTTACGAACAGTCCGGGGAAAAAGAAAACAGGAAATGGGGATGTCGATAAATGGAAATGAAAAACAGGCACAATTCACAGGAGAGCTTATCGATTAAAATTCCGGAGACAGGAATTGTGAAGGAACAATCTGTGGACATTGACAAAGAAGTAATCATTATATATGGTTATAATAACAGTGGGAAGACCAGTTTTTTAAACGTTCTGAATCAGGTTTTTTATAATCAGCTGATGGAGAGTTTTCTCCTGAAAAAAGAAGGCCAATTATTTGTCTACATTCCAACGAACCGTTTGGTTTTAAGCAAGGCCAAAACGGAGGATGTGAAGCTAAAAGATTTGGAGGAATTTCTATATTATCAAAGGGATGCGCAAAAAGATTATAACCTTCATTTAAAGAGAATCCGTGACAGCCTTCTGTCAAACCAGGCGATTGGCAGGGCGGTCTTAGAGGCTGTCAAAGAAATATTTGACATAGAAATTGTGGGCACAGGCGGAAGATACAGCGACGGAATTGAGAATGTAATTAATATTTACCTTAATATCATATGGGCAATGATTTGGGACAGAGATTTGATAAATTTGACAGAGGAAGAATTTGAGGAGCAGATCGCGGAAAAAAGAGTTTATGTGTTAATTGATGAAATAGAAATGTTTCTGCATGTCAATATTCAGGCAAAATTAATTGGCAATCTGCGAAAAAACTTTCGGAACTGCTGTTTTATTCTGACAACACATTCTCCGCTGCTTTTGACAAGATACAGGCATATGGCAGTGTACAATATAGAGGATGGAATGCTGCATCCAATTGAAAATGAACTGTATTACAAGGATTTGGATATGGTATACGAGGAATTATTTTTTGTGGAGGAATTACCGGAGCAGGTACGGGAGGTCATCAATTATCTGGGAGACGTGATTATAAGCAGGAAGGGCGATTCGCAAAAGATAAACACGCTTACGCAGTGGCTGGAGGAAAAGTATCCAAATCTTTATCGAAAATACCATAAAATTATTGTAAAGGCAAACTACGTGGGAGAGAAAAGTGGTATCATTAAAAAGGACACAGGAGCCGGAGGAGCTGTCCCGGACGAACCGGGAATTTAGGGACGCCATATCGGGAATGAGTACGAAAGAGACTTACGATTTTTACAAAAAGAATGAAAGACGGTATCGATACAATACGGAAGAAATCAAAGAGATTTTCAGAAAAATGAATCATGAGAGATGTTCCTTTTGTACAAAGCGCATTTCTGATTTTAAAGATAAGATGACGGTGGAACATATTCAGATAAAGCGGGATTACCCTCAGAAAATTTTTCAGTGGAACAATTTGCTCTGTGCATGCAGCGTTTGTAACACCAAAAGAGGAACCGCCCCTTATGTGGAGCAAAAGTATTTGGACCCAACGAAGGCGCCGGATATCGAGAAGTATTTTTCTTTTCAGTTGGATGGAAATATTATCCCCAATGAGGAATTGGATTTGGAAGAACAGCAGAAAGCGGAATACATGATTAAGCTGTATAAGCTGTGGAGGTATGAGCTTGTCTGTGAAAGGCGGGCGTTTTTGAAGGATTTGATGGAGGATGACGATTACTTTGAAATATTGAGTAAGAAAAGCGATTCCAGCCAGAGCATTATATTTTTATCGGTATTTACATACTACAAGAGTAAGCAGCAATTGGAATAAGGCAAAAAATGCCTGAAAGACAGGCGCTTTTGCCTGGATTTTAATTGTTGTAATGCAGACGAATGGGGGATTTCTATGGATAAGAGGGAGAGCAAGGAGTTTATTTTGGATCAGACGACCATCAAAAAATTATTGACCATATATAAATTAAAAATTCCCGATTTTCAGCGGAGCTTTGTGTGGAAACAGAAAAAAAAGGAGCAGTTGCTGGACTCTTTGTTTAGAGGTTTCCCCATCGGAGCCATTACCTTGTATGAGGATAAAAATGCTTACTACATCATAGACGGCTTACAGAGGATTAACACCTTAAATCAATATCTTTCCCGGCCGTCGGCAGTGATCCCTTTTAACCGATTTTATGATAAAATCGAGAAAAGCCTTGATGTTTTTTTTCGTAGGAACAATTTAAAGACAGAAAAAGGGCAGATTAAAAAGCACATTAAAGAATGGTATGAAAAACTAAGCACCATATACGAATATGAGAAAGTCAGTGTTTTATATGGAATTTTGCTGGAAAAAAATTCAGAGGCGGCGGAAGATTTTAATAACCTGTTTCTTGTGGAAGAATTGCTGGATATTTTGAAAGAAAACATTGAAATCAGACATGATGATATTGCTCTGATTATTTATAAGGGAGATAAAAACGATTTGCCAGATTTGTTCAAAAATATTAACACAGGCAGCATTGCTTTATCACAATATGAAATTTTGCAGTCAGTTTGGAAGGAATATACGTTAGATAAAAATGCGCTGGGTAAAACCTATGAGGCATTTAACCGGGAGCTGGAATTAATCCGAAACGACTATGAGATTGACGCGGTGAAAGAGGCCGGGGAGTTTGATATATTCAAAAATATTGTTGGCCTGAATCATATAGTCTGCTGTAATCCCGACTGTGATTTGGTTTTTAAATTTTCCGGTATAAAAAAATTGGCCATTCCCATTGAGGTTGGCAATAAATATAAAAAATATTATGAGAACGACAGCATCGGATTTGAGATTTATTCCACACTCCTTACCGGAGCGCCCAATAAAATTGTAAAAGCCATAGATACGATATTTGATAAAGGCCATGATAAGGAAAAGATAGAACTTTTTATCCAAAAACTTGACGATATTATTATCAGAGCCGTTGACAGCTTTATCCGCGAAATGAGAAAAAGTCAGTATGAAGTGATTGAAAGCAAATATCATTCCCTTTATGTATTGGCGGGGATTATTTTCGCACAATATGATATCGATGGAAACAATTTATGGATAAAGGAGACGGAGCTGAATCAGGATATCTTAGGCGGCTGCCTGAACCTGGAAGAGCATATTAAAAACAGATGGTTTGTGGATGAGAACAGACAGGTCAGCTTTTTCAACATCAAAATTCAGGAGCTGATTGGCCTGCGGAATAAAGAACAAAAGGGCGGGAAAGAGAATACTTCTGGCAACTCTTCCGGCTATACGTCCGGCTATGGCCTGGGTGACGGCATACTAAGGCTGCGGATAGAAGGACAGGCGGTCCAGGGATATACGGTAAAAGATTTTTACGCAAAGGTGTTTGAAGCGCTTGACGAAAAACAGGTAAATTACGAAAAATTTGTGCCCTATGCCACAGGAAAAAAGAGATACCTGATTAACACAGAAAATCAGCATATTACGGGAGCGCCTTTTGTTTCTCCCATAAAAATCAAAAAGTATTATGTGGAAACCCATAAAAGTAAAACGGGCGCGATAAATGATATGTATCATTTTTTGGAAACAATTGGCGTCAGAGTAGATTATATACTGTAAGGAGAAACTTTATGGCGTTAGAGAAAATATGCCGCTAAGGCGAGTACGGGCCGCGGGGCGAGCAGGGAGAAAATTTTCCCTGCCTGATTAAAAGACAAATAGAAGGAAGTGATTTAAAATGGCGGATCTTGAATCATCAAAATTGTTCCATTCCATCACGGAGACGGAACGGGAGCGGATTTTAAAATGTTCCAAATCAAGAATGAAAAGTTATTTGGCCGGGACTTATATTTTTGAACAGGGAGGGCTGCCCTCCCGGCTGTTCTTGCTGCTTGAGGGGCAGGTACAGATTTGCAAGGATTTTACTTCCGGCAAAAGAGACGTGCTGTATCTGGTGGAGGCCGGCAACGTGTTTGGAGAAATTTTTCTGTTTGGGGACAGGAAACATTACTGGTATGACGCGGTGGCAGTTACGGATGTGTCGGTGATGGAAATGCCATGGGATTTTTTCTACCACTTTTGTTCGAATGCCTGCGACCACCACAAGCAGCTTACCCAAAATATGCTGGAGATCCTCTCTGAAAATAATTTTAAAATTACGCGCAAACTCCATATTGTCAGTACCTCATCTTTGCGGGAGCGGCTTGCCATCTGGCTGATAGATTCCATGGATGGAGATGGCGTTGTGGAGCTTCATATGAACAGGGAGCAGTTAGCGGACTTTTTAGGAGTGGCGAGGCCGTCGCTCTCAAGGGAGCTTATGCGGATGCAAAAGGACGGCATGATTAAGGTAGACAGGAAAAAAATTAAAATTTGCGATAAGGATGCGGTGGAGATGTTGTACGGCTGATGGAAAAATCTGAATAAAGATATTGTATTTTTAAAAATACATAAAAAATTTTAAAATGTAACTAAGGTTACGGATTTTTTGCGAAAGAAAACATATCATATAATCACAGCAGATAAATAATTTGATAACCATTAAGCATATTGGGGAAAGGAGCAATCATTATGGCAACAAACACAGCACAGGTTGATAATTTAGTAAATCTTTTGGACGGTTACGCAGGAAAAGGCGGACATCATCTGAACGTTAACGTTTTAAACAGGGATATGCTTTTAGATGCACAGAAGCATCCGGAGAACTATCCTCAGCTTACAATCCGTGTTTCCGGATATGCCGTTAACTTTATTAAGCTTACACCGGAACAGCAGGCGGACGTTATTTCCAGAACCTTCCATGAGGCTATGTAATTAACGTTGACAGATTAACGGCTGTAATCATCAAATCATTATAATTAATTTAGTAAATGCAAGGCTTTTGGGGAGTTCTCCGAAAGCCTTTTTTACGTATGATAGGTTTTCAGTGTTTTGTGGTGAAAGAAATAAAGAACAGGACAAATCCCATTGCAAAAGCATACGGTATTGGACGAATGGGTTTGTTTGGAGCTTATGCCAGAGGTGAGGCGAAAGACGATAGTGATGTCGATTTATATACTTTGAAATATGTGATTGTGGAATAATATCGGTGAGGGTATAATGGATATAAATATATAGTAAGCGATGGGGAAGAATGCTTGTATGGCAGGAGGGACGTATCGTGGGAACAATTATTCTATATCACGGCAGTTCGGAGAAAATGGTAACGCCGAAATTCGGATTGGGTGAGGAAAAGCACGATTATGGAAAAGGGTTTTACCTTACGGAAGGTTTGGAGCTTGCAAAAGAGTGGGCTGTCTATCGTCCGGACGCTTCAAATGGCTGGGTGCATGAATTTGAATTGGATACGGAGGGGCTGAACATTTTGGATTTTCAGGAGCATAGTGTTCTGACATGGCTGGCTGAATTGATGAAACATCGTGATGCGGCAGATTCTAAACGGTATCGTATATTATCAAAACAGTTTGTTGAAAAATTTGGTATATCGACGGATGAATATGATGTGATCAAGGGGTGGAGAGCCAACGCCTCATATTTCTATATCGCCAAGTCTTTTGTCCGTGATGAAGTAGATATAGACATCTTGGAGGAATTATTGGCTCTCGGCGGATTAGGCATTCAGTATTGCATCAAGACAGAGCGGGCGTACAAAAAACTATCCGAGCATTCTGAAGCACTACAGTCCGTTGCATTTACAGAATTTAATGAGAAGTACAATAAACGGGATATCTGGGCGCGTGAAAATATGCGAATGCTGATTGATTCAGACCGAAACCGTGTAACCAAGGTGTTCAGCACATTACTCTGAAAAGCGAGGTGAGTGATATGGGAGCCTATTCCAAAGCATATTTGGACGAGATAATCGAGAATCAGGGAAAACTGTTTGACTTTGTGGCGGTCACTTATCCCGATATGGATACAGAGGACTTTATTTGTTCCTATATGAAAAGCAGCACAAGAAAATATGTGGATGAAGCGCAGGCGTTTGTCTGTACGATGGATGCACAGGCTTTGTGGGAGTATTTTCTGCATACAGACCGATATGAACTGAAAAAGGGAACAGCTATGGGCGGTTTTATGCCCGATTGGATTGGCGAATTTTATGCTTACTATCAATGGCAGTACAGTATCCCGAGTCGTGAGGTCATTAAAAGAGTACCGATTGCGTATTTAAAAAAAGCGTACGCCGGGCTGCATGATCTGGAATTGGAACTGGCTGTCAGAAAAGTGGGGATGACATGAATCATATTATTTGTTTTCATAATCCGGATGAGGAAAACGGATATCTGAGCAATTGGTATCCTTCCTGTTTTACGATGGATGAGACAGTTTTTTCATCTATGGAGCAGTTTATGATGTATCGCAAAGCGATTTGTTTTCACGACAATAATATAGCTACCCAAATCCTTGAAACGGACGGTGTTGCCCGTATTAAGGATTTGGGACGGCGTGTATCAGGATATGATGAGAACCATTGGAACGGTGTGCGCCAGCTTATTGTTTACGAGGGATTACTTGCAAAGTTTTCACAAAATGATAAGCTGAGAGAACAGCTTAAAGCTACGGGAAATGCTGTTTTGGCCGAGTGTGCTGTAAAAGACCGCATTTGGGGCATTGGATTGTCGATGGACGATCCGAATCGGCTTGACCGGGTAAAATGGAAGGGGCAAAATCTGCTGGGATATGCCCTGATGATGGCGCGGGACAGGCTGTGATAAAAGAAGGCAATGGTAAATGGTATGGAAAAATTAATAGATTTTGAGTGTTATCCGGTCAAAAAAGCGTTAAAATTATTATTGCAGGATAAATCAACAAAAAAGAATATTATATGGGCAACAAATCCGCCTGATTTAGTCGGAATAGAATACTCGGATCGAAGCCGGATTACAATTTAAGAAGATTAGAGATTATATGTAGCGAGGTCCCTATGTGGTATCAAGATATGACGTATATACAGGAGATTCTATCAAACCACACAATCGCATTGGAATATTAGATCGTAAAATGTGAGTAATAAGCGAAAATGTGGAAGACAAAGCTGAATGGCTTAAATGGACCATAAGAGCATTTCAAAGCGTATATGGATATGAGTATCAGGGAGACAGCTTATTGCTTGCGCGGACAAATCTTCTGCTGAGTTTTGCAGAATACTATTTTGAGCGAGGATCGAAAGAGCCGGAGAAAAAAGAAATATAAGAGCCCGTACATGATTTACTTTTTTGATATTGAAAAATGCAGATACTGTCTATACAGAGATGGATGCTTTAAAGAAGGGTCAAAAAAGAAAACATACGGTGAAACCCTGAAAAGCGACGCCCACAGCAGGCAAGGTTTCAGGAAACAGAACAATTCAAAGAAAAAATGAAGGAGCGCTATAAAATAGAAGCAAAAAACAGCGAATCAAAGCACAGGCATGGTTGAGATTGCAGCATATTTTTGAAAAGCAGGTGTATGGATTGGCACCAACGGAGTTAAAAGAAACGCCGCATCTATGGTAATAAAACCATAAATGCGGCATTATTTACATCCTGCGAAAAATATCTATCTTTTGCCCTATCTCTATTTTTTCTTATCAGCTTTCTTTCCCACCATTGTAAAGCAGACAACAGCGGCAACAATGTAAAGAACAATCGTTACATAAAGCACTGTCTGATAACCGGTAGGATTGACCATAATCACTTCTGAGGTTCCGTCAGCCAAAGTGTGTGTCAACTCTACCTCTGTCCCGAATTTGTTTACGATAAAGGAAGCCATCTGATTTCCCGTAAGACCTGCAAACGCCCATGCGGAAAGGGTAATACCGTGGATTGCGCTGATATTCTGCATTCCGTAATGGTCTGACAGCAGTGTGGGCACGTTACTGAAGCCGCCGCCGTATCCTGCGTTTACAACAAACAGCAGAATCAGTACCAGAATCATCAGGAAAGTATTCTGCCCCATGTTGGTGATACCGCGGGTAAGGATAACCAGGCCGGTAGCTGCGATGGAAAGAATAAAAATGATTTTGTAAATGGTATTTCTGTCTTTGAAGGTGTCGGCCCATGCGGAAAAGCCAAGACGGCCGCCGGCGTTGAAAACAGCGGTAACAGAAGAGAGGATACCTACAATGCCAACCAGTCCGATACATTTCACAATCATTTTTTCCTGGGAGATTAAAGCGAGTCCGCAGGTGATATTCAGGTAAAACATGATCCAGATACCAATAAAAGTAGTAGGATTTGCCTTGATTACATCAATGGCGCGAGCGCCTTTTTTCGTGGAAGCAGGCTCATGCCAGCCGGCGGGTTTCGCCAAAAGCAGATGGCCTACAAACATCATAATAAAATAAACCACTGCGAGAATCAGGAACATCTTATAAATGCCGCCTTCGCCCAGAGAGTTAAGAAGCGCCTGCATAATGGGGCTGGCAATTGCTTTGGCAGCACCGAAACCGGCTACGGCAAGTCCTGTTGCCAGGCCTTTACGATCCTCAAACCAGAGCATCAGCGTTTTTACAGGGGAGAGATAACCGGTGCCAAGACCCACACCCATAATAAAACCGTAGCAGACATAAATTCCAAGCAGTGAAACGATACTTCCGGGATGGGCCCCGCCGTACCAGATAAACAAGCCTGTGCCTGCCATACCGGAAGCGAAACAGATAGCGGCAAGCAGAGATGATTTGTGGATATCCTTCTCCACAATGTTGCCAAGGAAAGCCGCGGACATGCCGAGGAAGAATATGGCAAAGCTAAATGCCCACTCGGTAGCGCTCTTGGAAAAGCCTATGTAATCAGCTATTTCCTGACTGAAAATTGACCAGCAGTAAACTGTGCCTATGCTGCAATGAAGTAACAGTGCGGGGATTGCAGCTCTCACCCATTTGTTTTGACTTTTCATGTTAATAAACATACTCCTTTCTCACCCTGCGAATTTGTGCCTCAGGCACAAACCCATATGAAGAATGCCTGCTTTTAGAGCATTCTTCTTGCGTAAGAACAGTCTGCTACACAGACTTAGAACTCTTTGCTTAGAGCAATTGCCGTAAGTGAAAATCGCCAAAGACAGTTAGAAGTTCTTCTCACGCTCCCCAGTTTTTTATGTATTTGTATTAGAGCGTATTATGAAAATGCTCCGGATAGAATAATAAATTCTACCCCTCCTATTATACATGAGAGACTGTATTTTTCCAAGTGCAATTTCATTTTCTTTCTCAGGATTTGCAACTATTCGTTACTATTCACGGCCAATGTCATTAAGTTGCTTTTTACGTATTTGCTCAGAGGGACATTCTCTGATATCTTGTAACAAGTAATGGGCGGGCCGCTATTTTTTACAGGGGAATGAAGTGGCGATATTGTCAACGTATTTGCGATTATGTTATAGTAAATGGCAAAGATAAATTGAGAAAAAAGAACGCTTACGGTTTGTTGCGTTTTTTTGGAGGGGAACTTGATAGAAGTTGAGCATTTGAAAAAAGAGTTTAAAATACCCGTACGGAAAAAGGGCAGGTTTGCGGCCCTGCGGGATCTGTTTTCAAGCGAGTATACCATCAAGCGGGCTGTTGACGATATTAGTTTCCGGGTCGGCGATGGGGAGATTGTGGGATTTATCGGAAAAAACGGAGCGGGGAAATCCACTACCATAAAGATGCTTTCCGGTATTTTACAGCCAAGCGCAGGAAGTGTGACGGTAGACGGAATAAGGCCCTTTGAACAGCGGATGGAAAATGCCAGGCAGATTGGCGTGGTATTTGGCCAAAAGACGCAGCTTTGGTGGGATGTGCCTTTGATAGAAAGTTATCGCCTGCTGCGGGAAATTTACAGAATCGATAATGAGGTATACCGGAAAAATCTTGACAGGTATATCCCCATGCTGGGATTAGAGGAAGTGATTCATAAACCGGTGCGCCAGATGAGTTTAGGCCAGCGGGTGAAGTCGGATATCTGCGCGGCGCTTCTCCATGATCCACAGATTTTATTTTTGGACGAGCCTACGATAGGCGTGGACGTGGTATCGAAAAAATACCTTCACGATTTTATTTCCGAGGTGAACAGGGAAAAGGGCACAACTGTTTTGCTCACCACCCATGACATGGGAGATATAGAAAAGCTGTGCTCCCGGGTGGTGGTAATCGACACGGGACATTTGATGTACGACGGTGATTTGGAGAGTATGGTGCAGCGGTTTGGCGCGATTCGCTCCCTGATGGTGGAATTTGAAGAACCGGTGGAGGATTTTCAGGTGGCAAATGCAAAGCTGGTTCGAAGCGAGGGGAACCGCAAATGGTTTTCTTTCCATCGGGCGAAGACCACGCCCATGGAGATACTTCACTTTATTGTGGGGCGTTTTCCCATTCATGATATTGAAGTCATTGAGCCTGACATTGAGGGAATTGTGAGGAATCTTTATGAGAACAAATAGCGTGAGTCTGCGGATGGGAGCCGCCTTTGTGCACAGTGAATTTCTGAACATAAGCGTTTACAGGGTATCTTTTTGGCTGAATCTTATTTACACATTCCTCATGATGTACAGCGTCGGCTATGTGTGGAGGGCTTTATATGCCGCCAACCCCAGTGTGACAGGGGTGTCCCTTGCCCAGATGATTTCCTATGCGGTGATGGGCGTTGCGCTGGAGGCAATTCTGCATCCAAGGAATGGGCCGCAGTCTTATATTATGGAGCAGGTTCGCAAGGGAACCATTGAGATGGATATTTTAAAGCCTGTTGATTTTCAGTTTTATATGTTTTCGAAAAATATGGGAGGACTTGCGGTGCGGTTTTTCTTTTTGGTGCTGCCTTCTCTGATTACGGCTTATTTTTTGTTTTCCCTTAAGCTGCCGGATTTGCCGGCGCTTATGGGCTTTATCTGTAGCCTTGCATGTTCCGTGATTATCAGCTTTTTCCTGAATTTTATGCTGGGCCTTCTTAGTATGGTTACTATGAATATCAAAAATATCAACTGGGGCTACAATGCGGTGCTCCGTTTTTTCTCCGGCCAGATGGTGCCTTTATGGATTTTCCCCGGCATACTGAAAATTCTTGGAGATATCCTTCCCTTCCGCTGTATCTATGCGATTCCGGCGTCTATTTATATTGGAAACTATGCGGGGATGGATATGCTTGGGGCTTTGGGAGTGCAGGGGGCGTGGATTATCCTGCTTTGGATATCCTCCCGGCTGTTGATGAAAAAAGTCTTTGCCAAAGTAATGATACAAGGGGGCTAGTGTGAAGAAAAGTTCTAAGATGTCAAAGAACGCCATCTAAGAACTTTTAAAGCTTGCAAAGCAAGCTATCTTCACACTTAGAAGAATGCCTTGAAAAACAGGCATTCTTCATCGAGATTTGTGTTGCCGCAGAGCGGCAACAAGGGGCTAGTGTGAAGAAAAGTTCTAAGATGTCAGAAAACGCCATCTAAGAACTTTTAAAGCTTGCCAGGCAAGCTATCTTCACACTCAGAAGAATGCCTTAAAAAACAAGCATTCTTCATCAGGATTTGTGTTTGCGCCCAAATTTGAAAGTGACTTACAAGATTGGGGGATTCGTATGCGGAATATATGGCTGTATGGACAGTTTTTACGTGTGGCGGTTTTAGGGAAAGCGCAGTATAAAGCGGATTTTTTTGTGGGCATTGCAAGTGTGCTGGTATTAAATGCCGTGAATCTTTCTCTGATTGGCATTCTTGTGTATAACTTTAACACGCTGGGGAACTGGGGAATATGGGATTTGATGTTTCTGTACAGTTTCTGGATGCTGAGCCGCGGAATTTATGGCGTGTTTTTCTGGCATTTGTCGGATTTGGAGGAAATGATTGTAAGCGGCAGCTTTGACGCTTATCTGGTCAGGCCGGTCAGTCCGTTTTTGCAGTTTATCGGGAAGGAAATCAGCTATACGGGCGTTGGAGATTTTCTGGTGGGGCTGCTGGGATTTGTATTTGCCGCCGCCCGGCTTAAGCTGCAATGGGGGGCGGGAGAGTGGCTTTATTTTGGAATCTGCGTGCTCAGCGGCGGGCTGATTCAAATGGCCGTAAACTGGATTGGGGCCAGTCTTTGCTTTTGGACCACGCGGTCCAGGGCCGCCATGTCGATTGTGGAGAGGTTCATTGTGCTGATGCAGCAGTATCCGGTGAACATTTTCGGAAGATATTTTCAGATATTTGTAACCTGCTTTTTGCCGGTGGCATTTATTAATTATTATCCCAGCGTAGTACTGTTAAATAAGGCGAAGGGCGGAACAAGCCTTTGGCAGTGCCTTTCGCCTGCGGTCTCTTTGCTGCTTTTGGCGGTGGGGGCGCTGGTTTGGACAAGGGGCGTGAAAAGGTACGCGGGGACAGGAAATTGATATTTTATACACTCATTACACACCCTTCTTTATAATAGGGGATTAGTGTGTCGTGGGTAATTAGGATTAATTTTTCACATTTTGCCTGAGCCAATAACATTCTGTCAAATGGATCATTATGTTTAGGGGCATCTTTGGGCCTGATTAATGCTTTTACTTGAAAGATGTGCTCTGTACTTATCGGAAGATACTGAAATCCTGTTTTCTCACATAATTCAACAAATTCTTCTTCCGGCATGGGCATTAGAGCTGGTTTTATTTTATGCTTAATTGCGATTTCCCATACGGAGGCCATACTGTAATATACTTCATTTTCTTTTGATTCGAGCATCCGTACTACTTCATCTGAGAGTTTTTCCGTATCTGCTATCGCCCACAAAGCAATATGGGTATCTAACAATATTTTCATTATTTTCCCCATTTCTGCGAGGTGAACAAAGTTCACCTTTGCTATATTGCGCATATCAAGTTTGAAGTGAACTTTCAAATTTCTTTTACTCCAAATATC
>CAJUKV010000040.1 GCA_910587305.1 uncultured Lachnospiraceae bacterium
AATTTATCAAAAGTTCTATAGAAAAAAATAAAAAAGATATCAAAACACTATATCATAAATTTGAATCATCTTTCCAAAAGATAGGTATAATAAAATATGATGCTTTCAGTCAAATAGGAGGAAAATTAAGTTTTTGCCTTGCATTATTGGATGAAAATAATAATGGCTTTATATTAAATTCGGTTCATAGTACAGATGGATGTTATTCTTATACAAAAGAAATTATAAATGGGGAATGTAAAATTTCTCTAAGTGAAGAAGAAGTAGAAGCTCTGCATATGGCAATAGGTAATATATAAAGTATGAAGATCTAAGGCATCAGAAAACGACGCTAAGAAAAACTAAAACTTCATACTCAGAAGGATTCCCTGGCAGTCATTCTTCACGCATTGTTTGTACCGCAAAGTGGCATGTCGGGAAGTTTGAATAAGCTATAAAAAGTATTTGCATAAAATATGAGTACATATTAATATTACAATGTTAAGCTTAAAATGATGAAGTCGTATTTGAAAATTATTTATGAATAAATCAAAAATGGAGGAATCAATATGATAGATATTAAATTTTTAAGAGAAAACCCTGAATTAGTGAAGGAAAATATTAGAAAAAAGTTTCAGGATGAAAAATTAAAACTTGTGGATGAAGTAATCGAGATGGATGCTATGAGTCGCAAAGCACAGCAGGAAGCAGACAGTTTAAGAGCTAACAGAAATAAGATCTCGAAAGAAATTGGCGCTTTGATGGCTCAAGGTAAAAAGGAAGAAGCAGAAGCAAAAAAAGCAGAGGTTGCCGCCGGCGCAAAACGTCTTGTTGAATTGGAAGAAGAAGAAAAAGAGCTAAGCGAAAAAGTTACTAAAATTATGATGGTAATTCCTAATATCATAGATCCCAGCGTTCCAATTGGAAAAGATGACAGCGAAAATGTGGAAATAAAAAAATATGGAGATCCCGTTATACCTGATTTTGAAATTCCTTACCATACCGAAATTATGGAAAAATTAAACGGCATTGATTTAGACAGCGCAAGAAAAGTGGCGGGAAATGGATTTTATTATTTAATGGGAGATATTGCAAGACTCCATTCCGCAGTTATTTCCTATGCCAGAGATTTTATGATTGACCGGGGATTTACCTACTGTGTTCCTCCTTTTATGATTAGAAGTAATGTAGTTACAGGCGTTATGAGTTTTGCCGAAATGGATGCAATGATGTATAAGATTGAAGGAGAAGATTTATATCTGATTGGAACATCTGAACATTCCATGATTGGAAAATTTATTGATACAATTGTCCAGGAGGCAGAATTACCCAAAACCCTTACCAGTTATTCTCCTTGCTTTAGAAAAGAAAAAGGCGCTCACGGTTTAGAGGAAAGAGGCGTTTATCGAATCCATCAATTTGAAAAGCAGGAAATGATTGTTGTATGCAAGCCGGAAGAATCCCCTATGTGGTTCGAAAAATTATGGCAAAATACCGTTGATTTATTCCGCTCAATAGATATACCTGTGAGAACCATCGAATGCTGTTCGGGTGATCTCGCCGATTTGAAAGTAAAATCTTATGATGTGGAAGCATGGTCTCCCAGACAAAAGAAATACTTTGAAGTAGGAAGCTGTTCTAATTTAGGCGATGCCCAGGCAAGAAGATTAAAGATTCGCGTGAATGGAGAAAGTGGAAAATATTTTGCACATACATTGAACAATACGGTGGTTGCTCCTCCCAGAATGTTGATTGCATTTTTAGAGAATAATTTACAGAAAGACGGATCGATTAAAATTCCGGAAGTGCTTCAGCCATATATGGGCGGTAAAAAAGAGATCAGATGATAATAATTTTAGAGATAAAATTGATGGGAGGTGAAATCCTTGCATAAATATATGAGGGCCATTGGCTTTGGTAAATTATCTGAAAGAAAAGAATTGCAAAAGCTTATAACTGACGTAATTGTAGACGGGACGGAACGCAACTATACTTCAAATAGTAAAGATACACTTTTGGCTGAATTTTGCAAGGATTTTGGAACATCTATTGGTGTAGCCGTATGCGGTGAATTTGATAATGAAGATAAATTTACCTATGATTATTATTTTCCATATTTGCGTGGTATGAACGTAAGTTCGGAAGAAGACGTATCTTTGGAAAGACATGCCGCTCAGGAATCCTATGCAGGAGTATGTGACGATGTAAGGATGGGGGTGTCAATTATTTTTTATTTGCAGAATATGATACCTTATGTAAAAGCAAAAAATATAGGAACACTTCCCATCAGGGGTACTACGCTTACATTATCGGCTTTATCTTTAAAAGGCACAATAATGATGCCCATCAATAAAAGTGAAAAGGATTTGATGAGAAATAAGCAGGTTTCCATGAATAGAAGCCAACTTTTAAACGCGGCGAGAAAAGGCGACGAAAACGCGATTGAAAGCCTGACTTTAGATGACATGGACACTTATACCGCTATTTCTAAAAGAATACAAAAGGAAGATGTTTTCAGCCTTGTGGATACTTATTTTATGCCGTATGGAGTAGAATGTGATCAATATTCAATTTTAGGCGAAATTCTTGACTGCAACTTAATTCAAAATGAATTGACAAAAGAAGAAGTGTATTTGATGACTATTAACTGTAATGATATGATTTTTGATTTGTGCATTAACAAAGAAGATGTTTATGGCGAACCTGGGGTGGGGAGAAGATTTAAAGGTACAATTTGGATGCAGGGTTATATAAATTTTCCAAATTAAGTTGCCATAGAGAAATGTTTGTGTTAAAATAACACAGTAGCCAAAATAAAAGGCACAAATCAGTATCAGTTCCCTTAGTTAAATGGATATAACAGGAGCCTCCTAAGCCCCAGTTGTGAGTTCGATTCTCGCAGGGAACGTTGAAAAAGGTTGTAAATTCAAGGATTCTTGGACTTACAGCCTTTTTTCATTTTTGTTCTTTTATTAAACAGGTGCTTGTTGATCTGTACCCCTTATATACTACCAATCTCTTTCTATGCTTCTTCTATGGTCTGTACCCTTCCATTTTCCATATCGTCAATTGGTTCATCAAGTTTTCCAAACAGTACTTCCATAGCATTATCTATTGTATAGGAAGTGTCTGCCGTTTTTGTTGCTGTAGCTGTTGACATGTATATCACATCCTTTCCGCTGTTATAGGTATCATACCACAAAAAGAAGGTTTTATCCCTCACTTTTTATAAATAAATGTAAAGTATTGTAAAGAATATGATTGACATAAGCTTTAATTATGGTAAAATAATAACAAGTGAAAGGCGGTGGAAATATGGCACAGACTACTATGGTAAATTTTCGTATGGACACAGAGGCAAAGAAAGAAGTTGAGGAAATCTGTTCAAAAATGGGTTTGACTATGACATCAGCAATCAATGTATTTTTAAGCAAAGTGAGAATGGAACGCCGCATACCTTTTGAAATTACGGCAGATGCAGACCCATTTTATTCTGAAAGCAATATAAGACACCTGGAACGCATTATGGCTGACATTGAATCCGGAAAAGCGCATTTTGCAGAGCATGAACTGACAGAGGAATAAAGGAGACACTATGCGGCTATTATGGGAGGACAGGGCATGGGAGGATTACTGTTACTGGCAGGAACATGATCGAAAGATGTTGAAACGTATAAATGCTCTGCTGAAAGACATTCAGAGAAACGGCTACGAGGGAATAGGAAAACCAGAACCACTGAAAGAGAATCTAAGCAGATGTTGGAGCAGACGCATTGATGACAAAAACAGAATAGTCTACTATATAAAAGACGATACAGCTTTTATTATTTCCTGTAAGGGACATTATGATGATAAATAATTAGAAGATTATTTAACCGGAAGGTAGATAAAAAAAGTACTTCCTCCCCCAAACGCATCTTTCACTCCTATGGTTCCGCCATGGGATTTTATAATTTCGTAAGCAATGGATAAACCCAGACCGAAATGCCCTTTGGTGCTGCGGGATTTTTCCACTCTGTAGAAGCGGTCAAAGATCTTTTTCTTATCATCGTCAGGAATGCCAATACCATTATCTGTTACGAAAATATGAAATTGTTCTTTATCATAGGAGAGTGACAATTTGATAAATCCTCCTTCGTCTGTGTAGCTGACAGCATTGTGTAATAAAATGGAAATAACCTGTCTGATGCGGTCAGAATCACAGAAACACAGAGGTAAAGTATTTTCCGGAAGACTTAAGGAAATGGTAATTAATTTTTTCTTAGCAAGAGATTCAAAAGCTTCGCAGGAATTAAGCAGCAAGGTATCTAATTCCACAGGCTGCATCCGAACGGGGAACCGCTGAGAGTCAGAACTTGACAAGGTGAGCATGTCCTCAATTAAAGCGGACATGTGAAAACCTTCCCGTTTAATGGTTTCTAAAAAGGAAGATTGTTTTTCAGGAGAAGCATCCCTGCAGGATTCCGCTGAGGAAAGTATAACTGCAAGGGGGGTGCGGAGCTCGTGAGAAGCAGAAGCAATAAACTGCGCCTGTTTTTGTTGATTTTCTGAAATGGGTTTTAAAAGCTTTCCGGTAAAAATCCATGAAAAAGCACTTAACAAAAAGATTGTAACAATATTAATCATGAGAAATAGGATTCGTTGTCTGAATATCTGATTCTCCAGCGAATCAAGGAGCGATAAAATAATGACCTGTAATGTAGAGGAATTTTTCTCTATTTCTATCACACATCCGTAATAATCATTGCCGGTGGAAGGTGAAGTGAAGGTATATTCCATGTGGGAAGAAAAAAGAAAAGAAGACATGGAATTATCATCGGACGGAGCAATAGAAAAATGCTTTTCATAAGCTTCCATGGCTTCTGTAAAAAGAAGGGATTTCTCTGAATTATCCTTTAGTATATTATAAAGATAAGGAATGCCATTATCTAGAACATAAAAAATATAGTTTCCCCTGGATTCCATTCTCGAAAGCCATTCCATGGATATAATGGACTGGTTTTCAAGATTCATGACAATGGTGTTCATATCATTTTGAAAGGAGTTAAAGTGATTTTTATAAATCTCAGTCTCAGATATATGCAAATAAAGTAAAGACATACTGACCATAATGGCAGCAGTAATTCCTGCGCATAAAATAGTTAAATCTAAATGTACTTTTTTATACATAAGAATTCTCCCTTAATATATCCTCTTTCCAATTAAATGAATCATTCATTTACCAATTTATCCTGCAGACAGTAGCCGATACCACGAATGGTTTTAATTTGTAAACTGCTTCCAATGCCGTTCAGGCGTCTGCGCAAAAAATGAATGTAATTATCCAAATTTCCTTCTTCCACATCGCTGTCCGGTCCCCAGACTTTTAAAAGTAGAAAGTTTCTGGACAAGATCTGATTTTTTCTTCTTATAAAGGTTTCCAGCAAAGAAGCTTCCCGTTTGGAGAGAGTGCAATCTCCCAAAGGGCCCTTAATTCGGTCTTCATTTATATACCAGACAATATCGGAAATTGTAAGAGTATCCGCAGAATTTAACGTATTAGGACGCCTGATAATACAACGGATTCTGGCAAGAAGCTCTTCTATGGCAAAAGGTTTTACAATATAATCGTCGGCGCCAAGGTCAAGTCCTGTTACTTTGTCGGATAGCGTACCCAGCGCAGTTAAAATAATAATGGGTGTTATTATTCCCTTTTTCCGCAGGAAAGTGAGCACTTCCGTGCCTTCTATTAAAGGAAGCATTCTATCCAGAAGTATAATATCATAAATATTCTGTTCTCCATAATAGCAGGCTTCCTCGCCATCAAAGCAGGAATCTACTGAAAATCCTTCTCTTTCAAGCTGGAAAGTAAGGCTTTCGTTTAATTGTCTGTCGTCTTCTACAAGTAAAATCCTCATAATTATATCCTCATTTAAGCATTATATAATATATTATCACAGAAATCTTTAAAAATTCTCTAAGAGAAAATGATTAATTTTTTATGGTGAAAAAGAAATCTATATGGATTTAGAGGAATTTTAGAGATTTACATGATAGGATAAAGCACAAAATAAAAGCATTTGGAGTATGCCAAAATCAGGCATTCTTCCACATATTTTTTGTGTTGACAGGAGGTATTATCATGAAAAGAAAAATAATAACTGATTATGGAAAAAGGGTTACGGTTTTGTTAGGTACAATTCTTGCTTTAACAATAACCGGCTGTAGTGAAAAAGTGGGTGAAGCGGGTGTTACGGTGGAGGAAATTGAAAATATTCAATTAGAAAATCAAGATATCAGTGATCAGGAAAAGAAAGAAAATTCCATGCCGGACGAAAAAGATTCGGAGAATAAGGAAGAAGCGGAAAGTAAAAAAGAAAATAATGAAACGGAGATATTAGAAGGCAGTATAAGAAACATAGGCGATTTGAGTATTGTAATCAGTCAATCTTTTACGGAAGATTTAGAAGGAGATGCAACGCTTGCGTATCAGCCGGCGGAGGGAAGCAGTGAGGAGGTATTGGTTACGGTAAATTTTACTGATTCTACAAAATATGAGATCAAAACGGTAGCAAATGGCGGCGTAAACGAAGACGATGATGTTACGGTGACAGAAGGCTCTTTTTCAGATTTAGAGGAAAGCGAAAGTGTGACATTGACAGGTCATTATACATCTGAAAATGAGTTTCAGGCAGATTCCGTAAGTATTTATCATTTTGTATAGATGAAAATTGAAAATAAAAGATAAATGTATATTTTATAAAAATAAGAAAGGAACATTTATAATGAAAAAAATCTTTTCAGTTCTTTTAATTTTTTCCCTGATAGCAGGAATGATTTCAGGGTGCGGAAATAGCCGGGGAAATATGGAAGAAAATGGCTTAGAAGAAGGAGTGAGTGCGTCGGCCGGTAATGGGAATGGCGATGAGCCAGATAACGATGCGGAGGAAAATAACGAGAATACGGCTATGGGACGTTATGTGGAGACTGTTGTTGATTTATCTGAATATTGCAGCCGTCCGGATACGATAAGCAGACGTACGGACGGAGCATTGGTGATACAGGATTACTATAATGCAATGCTCATATCCAAAGACAATGGAGATACCTGGGAGCAGGAAAAGACAGAATGGTTTACGGAGTTAATGAATGAAGAAGCCTATATTATGGATATTGCATATGGTCCGGACGGCACTGCCGTTGTTCTTTATGATGAAAGTAATCAAAATAAAGAGGATACGGATAATCCGGAGGATGTGGACGGTGAAGATTCCCCAGATGATGAGAATGATTCTGAGGATGAAAATGATATAGATTCTAAAAAAGAAATAGAAGAAACGGATAATTCCGACGAAGATTCTTCGGAAGATGGATACAGTTTGGAGCCGGTAGGGATGATTGCAAAGCCTGATGGAAGCAAAACGCCAATTCAGATATCGTTAGAGGAAGATGATATCGATATGAGAAATGTATGGATATCAGACAAAGGAAGAATTTTTGCAAGCACTTATGGAACAAATATTTATGAAATACAGGAAGACGGAACTGCCAAAAAGTTTCTGACATTGGAAATCAGGCCGGAATTAATGGCGTTTCAGGGAAATCTTATGATAATAGACGGAAGTCCGTTCGAAGATTTGATTCTTTATGATATGGAGAAAAAGGAGCGGGTGGAAGACGAGGTATTAAATGAGTTTGTAAGTGAAAATTATAAGGGAAGAGATATTTATAACGGAGGAGAATATTTTGACCTTTTTATTTTTCCGGGAGAGGAAGGCGTTATTTATCTTGCAGGAAAAAAAGGATTACACCGTCACGTAATAGGGGGAAGTACGGTAGAGCAGATTATAGACGGAAGCCTGTCCTGCTTTAATAATCCCGCTTATATCCTTCATGGGATGGTGATGCTTCCCGATAATGAGTTTGTAGCGTTTTTTACCGGCAGTAAGGTAGTCCGGTTTACATATAACCCGGATATTCCAACGGTGCCAAATGAAAGGTTAAAGGTATACAGCTTAGAAGATAATGATACGGTACGGCAGGCAGTCACAATTTATCAGTCAAATAATCCTGAGATTTATGTGGAATATGAAGTTGGACTCGGAGAAGATAATTCCATAACAAGGGACGACGCCCTGAAAAAGTTAAATACACAGATTATGGCAGGGGAAGGGCCGGATCTTTTCATATTAGATGATATGCCTGTAGATTCTTATATAAACAAAGGTCTGCTCATGGATTTAAGCGGATGCCTTGAAAGTCTTGAGGGAGAAAATGTGATTTTTGACAGTATCAAAAATGCTTTCCAAAAGGATGATAAGATTTATATGATTCCGTGTGAGATACAGCTTCCCATGGCGCAGGGAAAAGAGAAATACATTTCTCAGATGAAAGATTTGGAAGGAATCGCAGACGCCTTTGAGGATTTAAGGAAAGATAATGAAGGTAATGGGCTTATATATGCCTGCACGGAAAAAGGAATAATGGGAATATTTTCCATGATATGTGCGCCTGCGTGGAAAACGGAAGAAGGAGAACTAAACGAAGACGCGTTAAAAGAATTTTTAGTGCAGTGTAAAAGGATATATGATGCACAGATGGACGGACTTTCGGAAGAATTCAAAGAGGAATATAAGATTAGCGATGAAAATATGATTGCCTATTATAATACCCCAAGAGATAATCCTGATTTGTCAAGAGGTCTTAACTGGTTTCCTTATCTGGGAGGAAAAATAGAAATTTTATGCGGCTCCCTGACAAGAGTAGACGAATTTGCGGAATACAGGTCCATACCGAAAATAGAAGGATATGAGAATGAGGTATATACACCTTTGGACGGACAGAGTAAAAACGTATTTCTTCCCAAAAATCTGGTAGGAATTAACGCGGCATCTGACAGTACAAAAAGTGCGGAGGAATTGTTAAAGGTATTGCTTGGAAAAGAAAATCAGTCCTATTTGTTTGAGGGAATGCCAGTTAATAAGGCTGCCCTGGAGGAAGCGTTTCTTAAAGAGGAAGAACATGTATCGGAAGAAGGAGTTTTCATGTCTATGGGAGGATCAAGTCAGGACGGGCTGATGGTTCATTTAGATATTTATGTTCTTGATGAAACGCAGAGGCAGGAGTTGCGGGACTGGATTGAAAATCTTCAAACGCCGTATATAACCGATACGATATTAGAAGAAACAGTGTATAAAGAAGGCGCCAAATATATAAATGGAAACCGAAGCCTTGAAGAAACAATCAAGGCAATTGAACAGAGTGTCGCCATATATATGTCCGAATAAAAATGGGAGAGGGCAAATGAGGAAAAATAAAAACCGGATTTCATTTTTGATATTTTTAGCTCCCAGTTTTATAGGAGTAATCGTTTTTGTGTTGCTGCCTTTTGCCGATGTAATAAAAAGGTCTTTTACCACGGCAATCACAGGAAAATTTTCAGGCGTAACCAATTACAGTACGATATTTCAAAATCAGGCGTTTTTGTTGGCCGTAAAAAATACGGTACGGTTTACTTTGGTTTGTATTCCGCTTCTGGTAGTAATAGGATTTTTGATTGCATGGCCCTTAAGCAAGCTTAAAAATGCAGGAATAATCAAATCAATTTACCTTTTTCCTCTTGCCATGCCCACGGCGACGATTGTCCTGGTCTGGAAAATGGTTTTTTACAAACAGGGATTTTTCAATCTTTTTCTTACAGGGATTGGAGAGTTGACGGGCGCCTGGGGGCAGGTACAGACAAATTATCTGGAATCGGAGGCCGCTTTTTGGGTGCTTGTGGGCAGCTACATATGGAAAAACACAGGATACACAGTTGTACTATGGCTTGCGGGGATAGCCGGAATCCCCGCAGAATTTTTGGATGCGGCAAAGGTGGATGGAGCAGGAAGCCTGCAAAGGATATGGTATATTGTTCTGCCCAATTTAAAGGGAAGCTTATATACAATCGTTATTTTGTCTTTTTTAAATTCTTTTAAAATATACAGAGAAGCATATCTGGTAGCAGGCGCCTATCCCCACAAAAGTATCTATCTGCTGCAACATACCTTTAACAACTGGTTTGTTAATCTGGAGCTTGATAAAATGGCGGCAGCGGCAGTGTGTACGGGAGGCTTTTTGTTTGTTGTTATTTTGCTGTTACAGAAAATGTGGGACAGGGATGAAATCGAATGAAAAAGAAGATTTGCCAGCTGATAAAGAGTTTTCAAAAAAAGTTTATCATATTCCTGTTAATGGTTCCGGGATTTTTTGTATTTTTCCCGGTTATGATACTGATTACCGGGTCTGTGATGGATCAATATGAGTTAAAGGAATACTTAAATCCTGTTTTTACAGGAATTTCTGAGTTTATATCCTGGAAGCTTATACCGGATTATCCTTCCTTTGAAAATTATGGGAAGCTTCTTTTTATGACGCCACAGTTTTTTGTATTATTTTGGAATTCCATGAGAATGACGGCATGTATTTTGGCAGGACAGCTTCTTGTGGGAGTGCCCGCGGCCTGGGCTTTTTCAGTGTACAGGGTAAAAGGCAGTAAAATGTTATTTGCACTTTATGTAATTTTAATGCTGCTGCCTTTTCAGGTAACGATGCTTTCAAGCTATCTGGTGTTAAACAGGCTTTCTCTTTTAAATACGCAACAGGCAGTTATTTTACCCGCTATATTTTCGACTTTTCCGGTATTTTTGACCTATGGAGGATTTAGAAGTATTCCGGCTCAGATTTTTGAAGCCGCCAGAGTGGACGGGGCCTCGGAGAGAGTCATCTTTTTTAAAATAGGTTTTCCTCTTGGCAAAAACGGTCTTTTGTCCGCAATGGTATTGGGATTTTTAGAATATTGGAATATGATGGAGCAACCGATGGCTTTTTTAGATGACAAGACATTATGGCCTTTGTCTCTGTATTTGCCCGAGATTAACTGGGCGCAAGCAGGATTTGCTTTTTGCGCTTCCATTATCACATTGATTCCTGCGGTATTTGTATTTACCTTTGGGCAGGATTATTTGGAACAGGGAATCGCTTATTCCGGTTTAAAAGAGTAAAAAACTGATAAAACAGAGGATTTGATATGGGAAATAAAAAAATTATAACAGGATTTATTTTCTTTTTAATATTCATGTGGTTATGTACTCTGATATCGAAAAGTATGTATACTACAAAACTCCCTATGGTCAGCACGGTTTCCCCGGAAGAAAAATATATAGAGCATAAGGTTGAGGAGGAAGGAATTGTCGTGGAAGGCGGAAAACAGGCGGTTGCTGCGTTGCCAGGCGTTAAAGTAAAGACCCTTGTCGCTCACGTGGGAGACAGAGTGGAAGAAGGGGATCTCCTTTTTCAGATTGATTTGGAGGATTTAAGGGAGATTATAAAGGAAAAGCAGACGCAGATAAACTCTCTTAAGATGCAGGTAAATACCATTTTAGAAAATCAGGAGCTGGAAAATCAGAGAAAAGAAATAGAAGAAGAACGCGCCAGAGAAGATTATAATACCACAGCCCGTCTGGAAAATACGGATGTGGGACGCGCCGCCGACAGATACGCACGAGCGGCGGAAGATTTGGACGATTTTTACGAAGACAATTCAGGCATGGATGAAGAAACCAGAAATCAGACCCAGCAGGAGCTGTTAGACGCTTTACAGAACGCCGCTTACGCTGAGGCGGACGCAAAACGGGAACGGGATCAGGCGATGAAAGAAGCTGAAAGAAGCGTGGAGGATATTCTTTTTCCCGACGAAGCTGACGCTACGCTTTCCGTAACACAGCTTGAAATATCAGAGTTAAATGCTGATTTAAGTAAGTATACGGATATTCTGAATCAGGAAGGCAATATCAAAGCAGGAATGGGAGGAATGATTACGGATATTTATATCGAAGCGGGAGGGAGAGTGCCGGATGGGGCGTCCATGATGCTGACAGACGACAGTGTCCCATGCCAGTTTAAAGTGATACTTGACAAAGAGCAAAAAAAATATGTGGGCTTTGGAGATGAGGTGTCGGTTAAATTAGATGGCAGCAGTAAAAAAATGGATATGACCATTGACTATTTTTCCGAAAGCCAGTCCGTTCCGGGAAGTTTTGAAACTTTGATTAATCTGCCGGAAGGCACAGGTGTTCCGGGCCTTTCAGGGACGCTGAGCTGTTCGAACATCGGGGAAAAGTATGTGTGCTGTATCCCGGTTCTTTCCATTATTGAGGCGGATAATAGGAGCTATGTTTACGTGGTTAAGGAGCGGGAAGGTATTTTGGGAAAAGAATATTACGTTGAGGAGGTAAATGTAAAAGTAGTGGATAGAAATGAAAGCTGGGCAGCGATAGAAGGAAATACTTTAGACGGCGACAGCGAGATTATTGTCTCCGCCGATAAGGAATTTGGCAAAGGAGACGTGGTTAGATGGATAAATTAAATCATAATTAAATAGTAAAAAAGCTTATAAAAAGGGCATATCATAAAATAATATATGTTATTTTATGATATGCCTTAAGCTGTCTATCGACTGTTTGTCTTAAACTGCATATTATAAAGCTCCGCATAAATTCCATTTTGGGCTAAGAGCTGTTCATGATTTCCACTTTCGGCAATTCCGTTTTCGGAAAGCACCAGAATCTTTTCCGCGTTCCGTATAGTAGAGAGCCTGTGGGCAATTACAAAAGTAGTGCGGTTTTTGGCAAGCTTTTCCAAAGATTCCTGCACAACCTTTTCACTTTCATTGTCAAGGGCGGAAGTGGCTTCATCAAAAATCAGGATAGGAGGATTTTTGAGAAATACTCTTGCAATCGACAAACGCTGCTTTTGGCCCCCGGACAATTTTATTCCTCTTTGTCCGATATTGGTATCATACCCTTCCGGAAGGTTCATAATAAATTCGTGTGCGTTGGCGTTTTGAGCGGCCGCTACTATTTCAACGTCCGACGCCTCGGGACGTCCATAGCGTATATTGTCCATCACGCTCCCGGTAAAGAGATACACATCCTGTTGTACAATACCGATATTGTTTCTGAGACTTTTTAAGGTGTAATCCCTTATGTCCGTGCCGTCAATTAAAATACACCCGGAGGAAACGTCGTAAAATCTTGGAATTAAACTGCATAAGGTAGATTTCCCAACGCCTGAGGTGCCCACAAGCGCAATATATTCCCCTTCCTTTACATGGAGGTTTAAGTTGGAAAGAACGATTTCCGAATGTTCCTCATAATGAAAGGAAACATTGTCAAAAATAATATCGCCTTTGGCGTTTATCAGTTCCTTTGCATCCGGTCTGTCGGTAATATCAGGATTGATACTTAAAATTTCCAAAAATCTGGTATAACCGGAGGCGCCGTTTTGAAACTGCTCCGTAAAGTTAATTAACTTTTTGATTGGCTCCGTAAAATTATTAATGTAGAGCAGGAAAGTAATAAGGTCGGTGATGGAAATAAGATTCACTGTGATAAAAAAAGCGCCCACAGCGATAACAATTACGCTGATTAAGGTGGTGAAAGCGCCTAAACCGGAATGATAAAGTCCCATGTATTTGTAGCTTTCTCTTTTGCTTTCCACAAACCTGTCGTTCCCTACCTTAAACTTGTCCATCTCTATCTCTTCGTTGGCAAAGGACTTAACGACGCGTATGCCGGAGAGATTGTCTTCAATCTGGGCATTGATATCGGCGATTCTTGCCCTGTTTTTCACAAAGGCGCGTTTCATTTTAATATTAAAGTAAAAGGCATACAGAAGCATCACGGGCACAATTGCAAAAGCGGTAAAAGCCAGCCTCCAATTGATGGAAAGCAATATGGCAAAGGAACCCAGTAATTTGATCACGGAGATTACAATGTCTTCCGGCCCGTGATGAAAGAGCTCGCTGATTTCAAAAAGGTCATTGGTGACTCTGCTCATCAACTGTCCTACTTTTTGATTGTCAAAAAAGCTGAAGGAAAGCTTTTGGTAATGGGCAAAAATTTCGTTTCGCATATTGTATTCCATCTTTGCGCCCATCATATGGCCATAGTAGGCAATAAAATAATTACAATAGCATTCCAGAATAATGAGAAGAATCATAATGCCTGTGAGCATTAATATTGTTTTTAAAGATTCGGATGGGGCCCTGTAAATAACGTCGCTGGTGATATAACGGATAATGAGAGGAATAATTAAGGTTACCGCCGCCCCCATGCAGGCAAAAAACATGTCCGATAAGAATATCTTTTTATAAGGTTTATAATAGGAAATAAATTTTTTCCATTTTCCCTCTTTTAAATGATTTGCTTTCATAAATACCCCCAATTCTTGCTATTTTCCCTATAATTTGGGCATTGACACAGATTAAATGGTATCATAATTTATGAAAGGAATCAAATATTTTAATGTTTTTGCCATGGTGGCGAAAAAAAAGAAATTATGATATGCTTATCAAAGTTATGTTTTTAAATCGTGATGAAATGAGGAATTTTAGTAATGAATTATATTGTGCTTGATTTGGAGTGGAATCAGAGTAATACCGGAAAAGAGCAGGAGGTCAAAGAGATTCCTTTTGAAATCATTGATATTGGCGCGGTTAAATTGGATAAACAAAGAAAAGTGACTGATGTGTATAATCAACTGGTCAAACCAACCGTGTATGAGCAAATGCATCTGATCACCGGAAATTTGATTCACCTGCATATGAAGGATTTGGAAAATGGAAAGCCTTTTACGGAAGCCATGGAATTATTTCTTTCCTGGTGCGGGGAGAATTTTATTTTTTGCACATGGGGGCCTCTTGACTTATATGAGCTGCAAAGGAATATGCACTACTATCAAATGGAACCCTTAAGCGACAAGCCCATTAGATTTTTAGATGTTCAGAAGCTGTTCAGCATTGCATATGAAGACAAAAAGTCGAGAAGAAGCTTAGAATATGCCATAGACCATTTAAAAATTGAAAAAGATGTGCCTTTTCACAGGGCGTACAGCGACGCCCATTATACCGCAGAGATTTTGTCCCTGATTGATGAAAGTGTTTTAGAGAATTATTCTATAGACACTTATATTTTACCTAAAACAAGACAGGATGAAGTTCATGTTATGTTTCATGATTACATGAAATATATTTCCAGAGAATTTCCCGACAAGCAAAAGGCCATGGAGGATAAAGAAGTTACCAGCACGAAATGTTATTTGTGCCGGAGAAATATCCGAAAAAAAATCCGTTGGTTTACACCCAACGGAAAGCATTACTATAGCATTTCTTTGTGCCCTGTTCACGGATATATGAAATCCAAAATCAGAATCCGCAAATCCGGGAATGATAAGGTTTATGTGGTGAAAACCTCCAAGTTTATCTCAAAGGAAGAATGCAAAAAAATCCTTCAAAAGAAAGAGAAAACAATGGATTCGGATTTAACCTAAAAATGAAAATCATCAAAGCCGGAGGACGGGAAATGGGGACCGTCCTTTCTGCTTTTTCTGATTATTTTTCGCCTTTTTTTGATGGTCCGCCTGTGATAAAGGAAGTTGTGATGGTCAATGACGGAGCGTATGATAAAAAATGCAATCAGTAAAGCGGCAATCGTAAGGACAGCAATCAGTATGATTTTTATGTTGACGATAATGACATTCGGCTCTTTTTGGGCTAAAGTTTCCTCCTCTGGCACATTCTCCGAGAAATCGTAGGTGACGGATTTTTCATCGGCAAGGTCTACGGTGGCTGTGCCCACATATGCGCCGTGATAATAATAATTGATTATGGCAACCTCGTTTTCCTCCTCGGTATCGTAGGAAATTTCCGAGTCCAGTTCGTCAAATACGGTGGTTTTGGGCATAATCAGGTAACTGTCCCGGTTTAAAGAAAGGATAGGATTGGAATTTCCAAATACATCGCTGGAGGTATGAAAAAAATTAGAATTTCGTATGGAGTAATTGGTTTCATTTTCCGCCACATTCACAACGGAAAAATTGGTAAAGCCATAATCAAACAGTTTTACGGTGTCATAAAACTGTTCGGGGGATTCCTCCTTTAGCACAACACAAATTAATTTCATGCCGTTTTGCTCCGCGCAGGTTACAAGGGTCTGGCGGGCTTCGTCCGTGTAGCCGGTTTTGCCGCCTTTGATTCCATCGTAAGGAATTTCTCCGGTAATCAGACTGTGTTTGTTTCTTTTAATAAAATCATCCGGCTGATCATCGGTGGCTTCAAAATGATGAGAAGGGGTGTTGCCTATCTTGGAGAGCAGCTCATTTTGAAAAAATTCCTTTGCAATCAGGGCCAAATCATAAGCGGAGGTATAATGGTCATCATCGTACAATCCGTGGGCATTGACAAAATGCGTGTTTTTACAGCCAAGCTCGGCGGCTTTTTCATTCATCTTATCGGCAAACGCATCCATACTTCCGGCAACATGCTCGGCTACGGCATTTGCCACTTCATTGGCGGAGGCCACCAGTATACCATAAAGGCATTCTTCCATAGGCATAGCCTCGTTTTCATCCATTCCGATATTGGAGCTTCCCAGTTCAATACTGAAAACGGCATCGTGGGAAAAGGTGACCGTTTCATTTAATGCGCTGTTTTCCGCCGCCAGAATACAGGTCATCAGTTTCGTGGTACTGGCAGGGTATAATCTCTCATCGATATTTTTGGCATAAAGGATTACGCCCGTATTGGCGTCCATTAAAATAGCGGACTGGGCGCCAATTGCCGGGCCTGCAGGCCAATTTTCTATTTGGTTGCTCTGAATTGGAAGAGACTTACGCTCCTCCGCGTCCGCTAAGGCTTCCTCCGTTGATGCGGGGGCGGCAAAAACAGGAAAACTGACCCCTGAAAAAACAGAAAAAAATAAAAATGCGGTCAGTATCCCGCATCCCATCCGTTTCAATCTATCGTAATGCATAATGGCTCCTTTTTGTACTTATATTTAATCTATTATATTTTTTATTACAATAAGCTGGCTCGCGAAGCGTGGCAGCGTCTGTTCTTATTATTAGTTTACATTTTGAAGATATACTTGACAAGCCTTTTTTGCTTAAAATTCTGTTTGCCCACAGGAAAGAAAAGGTGTACAATAAATGTCTGAAAAAGAAGAAATCAAAGGAAATATTTCAATGAGATTAAGAAACGTTAAAGGCGCCAGAGATGTGATTTCATTAAGCCCTCTGGTAGTTCATGAGCCGGAAAAGGCAAAGGGAAATTGGAAAATATTATTTAACAACGATCATCCGCTTCGAATAGAGATCGGTATGGGAAAAGGAAAATTTCTCCATGAATTGGCATCAAAGAATCCGGATATCAATTATGTAGGAATAGAGAAATATTCCAGCGTTCTTTTCAGGGCTTTACAGAAAATGGAAACGGACCCTTTACCCAATCTTAGATTTATACGTATGGATGCGGAAGATATTGATCAGGTATTTGACAGAGAGGAGGTTGACAGAATATATTTAAATTTCTCCGATCCCTGGCCGAAAGACCGTCATGCCAAGAGGCGTCTTACCTCTCGGGAATTTTTAAAAAGGTATGACCGGTTTCTGAAAAAGGATGGGGTTGTGGAATTTAAGACGGATAACAGGGAATTATTTGATTTCGCTTTGGAGGAGCTTGCTTTTGCCGGATTTAAGGCACTGCAGGTCACTTATGACCTTCATCATGACAGCGAAATGGTGGAAGGAAATATTATGACAGAATATGAAGAGCGATTTTCTTCTATGGGAAACCCTATCTGTAAATATATTGTTAAGAGATAGTTATTTCTATTTTAAGAATACCGCAAAACGGGTAAACTATAAACGAATCCGGAAAGAAATATAGGAGGATAGTGTGAAAAATGGATTTTTCACACGCAAATTTGTGCCTGCAGCTTAAATTCGCAGGTTACGGAAAGGCATGGTTATTAATATGGAATTAAAAATTACGGACAACAATTTTGAAGCAGAGGTTAAGAAAAGCAATTTGCCGGTTTTGGTGGACTTTTACGCGGACTGGTGCGGGCCCTGTAAGATGATGGCGCCTTTGGTAGCGCAGTTGGCGGAAAGCTACGACGGAAAGTGCAAGGTGGGAAAATGTAATACGGATGAAAATCCGGCGCTTTGCAGGGAATTTAAAATTATGTCCATCCCTACTATGATATTTTTTAAGGACGGTAAAGTTGTGGAAACTGTCATAGGAGCGGTGTCTAAAAACGATTTGGAAGATAAATTAAAGCAGGTGCTGGCATAAGCCTCACCTGCTTCTGTGTGGAGGAAATCGGTAATGTATTTCATATTTTTTCTGATTTGGATCATATTTAACGGGCAGTTCACATTGGAGATAGCGGCCTTTGGAGTGGTGATTGCCGGATTCATTTATTGGTTTATCTGTAAATTTTTAAATTACAGTCCCCGAACGGATATCATTCTCATAAAAAAAATGTTTCAGATTCTGCATTACTTATTTGTTCTTATATTGGAAATCGTGAAAGCCAATTTTACGGTGGTAAAATTGATTATGTCTTCTAAATATGAACTGGAACCGGTGGTAATCAAGTTCAGGACAGATTTAAAAACCAGGCCCGCAAGGATACTGCTTGCCAATTCTATCACATTGACGCCGGGCACTATTACGGTGTCTTTGTCAAACGATGAATATATGGTGCATTGTCTGGATAAAAGTCTTGCCCAGGGGATTGACAAATCCATTTTTGTAGAGCTGCTTGAGAAGATGGAAATGGGAGTGTGCATGGAGGATAAAGATAATGATGCAGATAAGTAAAGGTATTACCGTTTTGGACAAGGTATACCACGGTATGTACATAACAGTTTTGATTCTTTTAGCGCTTATGTTGTTTAGCTGTCTGATACGGGCGGTAAGGGGGCCCCGCATTGCGGATCGTCTTGTGGCGGTTAATATGATGGGAACCATGGTTATGGTTATTATTTCGGTTCTTGCTCTTTTGCTTGATCAGGGATATTTAATAGATATATGTCTGATTTATGCCATGATAAGCTTTCTGGCGGTGAATGTTATTTCCAAGGTTTACCTGGGGGTGTATGTGGAAAAACAGCAGGCGTCCGAGGAGAAGGATTTGAAAGATGGCGGGGAAGGAGATAAAACATATGGAAATTCTTGAATGGATTAAACTCATTTTTGGAGGATCATTGCTTCTTAGCGGTCTTATGATATTCTTTGTAGAGCTATATGGTATATTTCATTTCCATTATGTCCTTAACAGAATGCATGCCGCCGCTACGGGAGATACTTTGGGCATCAGCTGCTCATTGATTGGCCTTATGATTTTTTCCGGACTTAATTTTACTACCTTTAAAATGATGCTGGTGGTTGCATTCTTATGGTTTGCATCCCCTGTTTCCTCTCACCTTTTATCCAATCTGGAGGTTACCACCAATGAAAATTTAAAAAAATATTGTCAGGTATATGAAAATCTGTCGGATCTGGAAAAAGAATTGGAGGAGGAAAAGGACAAAGAAAAGGCTGAGGAGGGTAAGGTATGACGCTGTTTCAATGTATGTTGATGGGTTTTTTAATTGTTTGTGCCATTTCGGTTAGCTTTTCAAGAAATCTGCTTAATTCCGTGTTGATTTATATGTCTTATAGTCTGGTGATGTCAATTATATGGGTATGTCTGCAATCGCCGGATCTTGCGATTACGGAAGCGGCAGTGGGAGCGGGAGTGACCAGTATTTTGTTTTTTTCCACGCTGAAAAAGATTCAGGCGATCCAGATAGAAAAGGACAAAGAAGATAAAGCTTTAGATTTAGAGGTTTCTAACATCACACTGAAGGAGGCGGACGACAATGAGTAAACTAAGGCCTCAGGAAGAATACGAAAAGACAAAAACCTTTCGCTTTTTCAGATGGCTTTCAGGAAACAAAGATCCGTATATAGGCGAGGTGGAAATGCAGCCCCAGAAAGAGGCGGAGGTGCCGGAAACCACTATTTTAGAGCGGATGAGCGAGCAGCAGATGATACGGAATAAGGTATATGACGTAAAGAACAATAAAAAGCTTACGTTTTTTAACAAAGTCTATGTTGCGGCGGCAATCTTCTTTTGCATTGCGCTTACGGCGCTTTTGCTTGATATGGTTTCCTATCTTCCAAGAACCGGAAATTCAGGTAATCCTGACAATAATCTCGTATCAAAAAGATACATAGAACATGGGCTTCAGGAGACGGGCGCTCTGAATATTGTTACAGGCATGATTTTGACTTACAGGGCCTTTGACACCTTTGGGGAGACCAATGTACTTTTTATCGCCACCTGCTGTGTCATGATTCTCCTTATGCTGGACGAAGCCATATTAAAGGAAAAGGAAGAAAAAGACGACAGACGGTTTGAACCGAGAGACGATACCATCTTGCAGGGGACGGCTTTTGTCCTTTGTCCTTTCATTTTTATTTTCGGTATTTATGTCATTTTAAACGGTCAATTATCTCCTGGCGGCGGTTTTTCGGGAGGGGCAATTTTAGGCGCGGGATTAATTCTTTATACAAGCGCGTTTGGTTTTAAGAAAGCCCAGAGATTTTTTAACGAGCTTGTTTATAAAATTGCAAAGATAACGGCGCTTTGTATGTACGGCATTGTGGGCTCTTATTTTTATATTACGGGAGCGAATGGAATTGAAAATCATATACCTTTGGGCATACCGGGACATATTTTAAGCGGCGGTATCATTCTTCCTATTGATATATGTGTGGGAATAGAAGTGGCATGCACGATGTATGCGTTTTATGCATTGTTCAGGAGAGGGGGCCTGTAGGATGGGAGCAAATCTTTTTTCTAATTACGGGGAAGCGGTTGCAATGATTCTTTTTGGGATTGGCTTTGGAAATCTGCTGCTGCAAAGTAATTTGATTAAAAAAATTATCGGCCTGAATATTATGGATACGGCAATTTATCTGTTTTTAGCAGAAAAAGGCTACATAGAAAACAGGGTAGCCCCGATTGTGACAGACGGGGTACAAAGTATGGAAGTCTATATCAATCCGATTCCAAGTGGCCTTGTCCTTACGGGAATTGTGGTATCCGTGTCGGTCAGCGCGCTTATGCTTTCCATTACAATTCGTCTGTATCAGCGTTACCAGACTCTGGATTTGGATGAGATATCCACCAGATTAAAGAAGGAGGGGCTGTAATGAGTTTAGTACGGAATTTTCCGGCAGTTTCCATACTGCTGTGTCTGTTTGCCGGAATTATCAGCTCCGGCCTTAAAAAAAGGGCGGCCGAATATGTAAATACGATTTTGATTTTTGTGGCGGGACTTTTAAGCTTATGTACGCTTTTGTATATTCTGGAAACGGGGCAAATGTTTGTTTATGTGATGGGCAAATTTCCGGCGCCCTGGGGAAATGAGATTCGGGCAGGTGTGTTGGAGGCGTTTACGGCGCTGTTTTTTTGCATTATCATGCTTTTATCTCTGGTCGGGGGCAGAAAAAAGCTGGCGGATGAGGTGGAGGAGGGAAAAACCTTTCTTTATTATGTATTGATGGATTTGTTGCTGGCTTCACTGCTTGCATTGGTGTACACCAACGACTTGTTTACGGCTTATGTTTTTGTGGAAATCAATACGATTGCTGCCTGCGGCCTGATTATGATCAGGCAGAACGGAAGAACCATTGAAGCGGCGGCGCGGTATATGATCATGAGCCTTTTGGGCTCCGGCCTTTTGCTCATGGGAATTTGTATGCTGTATGATTTGACGGGACATCTTTTGATGAGCAATATAAAGGAGCAGATGAAATGGGTTTACCTGGCAGGTCATTACAAGATTCCTATGTTGGTCACCATTGCGTTGATGTCGGTAGGTCTTGCCATTAAGAGCGCGCTGTTCCCTTTTCATGCATGGCTGCCGGACGCCTACGGCTATTCGACAGTGTCTTCGGCCGCAATTTTATCGAGTCTGGTTTCAAAGGGATATATCTTTCTTCTGATTAAGATTATTTACAGGGTGATAGGATTTGAAGTCTTTTATGAGAGCAGGATCATGGACGTTCTGTTTGCCTTTGGCCTTATGGGGATGATTTTCGGTTCCATAAGCGCTATCAGAGAAAACGATATCAGAAGGATGATAGCCTTTTCCTCTGTGGCGCAGATTGGATATATTTATATGGGTATAGGAATGGGGACACAGGCAGGTATGGAGGCCAGCGTATTTCATATTCTTTCCCATGCGGCGACAAAATCCCTGCTGTTTATTGCGGCCATCGGGCTTACGGAGGTATCAGGCGGCAGCAGGCAGTTTATAGAGCTGACCGGGTCGGCATATCGGAATAAATGGGCGGGGGTGGCCTTTACGGTGGGTTCTTTGTCCATGGTAGGCGTTCCGCTGTTTTCAGGATTTATCAGCAAGCTGTTGTTTGCGCAGGCAGCGGTACAGAATGATGTAAAGATGCTGCCCGCTTTGATTGTACTTGGAATCAGTACCATATTAAATGCAATTTATTTTATGAAGACGGTCATTCGCATTTACACACCGGTAGAAGAACACAAGTACGGGAGTATGACTTTTAAAGATATGAAACTGTATGTGGCGGCGCTTTTTAGTTTTATCATTTTAAACGTAGCTTTGGGCGTCAGTTCGCAGCCGATTGTGGATTTGATTGGTCAGGGCCTTGCCATGTTTTCTTAAGGAGGTGTGCCTTTATGTATTATATTATCTTATCTATTTTCTTTCCGATTTTTACAGGGGTATACCTTCTTTTCAGAGGAGAGATGAAAAACAGAAAAAATCTTCTGACTGTCACAGGTGTATTTTTTGCGATTTCCGCTGTGCTGGTAATTCTGGCAATATGTATGGCGGGAAATAATATTTTCACTTTGTTTTGCCTGACGGACCGGCTTCCCATCTTGTTTAAAATAGACGAGGTCAGTGTTGTTTTCTCCATTATGACAATTGTGGTTGTTTTGTGCGCCGGGTTTTTCTCCTTTGCCTATATGAAGCATGAGGAAAAGGAAAAACGTTATTATGGATATTATTTAATCGTACTGGGCGTTTTGATTGCTCTTTGTTTTGCAGGAAATCTTATTACCTTTTATATGTTTTTCGAGCTGCTGACTTTATCCTCCATGCCTTTGGTGCTTCATAGTGGCAGCAGGGAAGCCGTCATGGCAGGGCTGAAATATTTGTTTTATTCTCTAAGCGGCGCATATATGTCACTGTTTGGGCTTTATTTTCTGGAACGATACGGGAACACGTTAACCTTTAGCGCGGGCGGCGTTATCAGTGCGGATATGGCGGCGGGACACGGAGGACTTTTGCTGGGGATTTGTTTTGCCATGTTGATTGGTTTTGGCGTGAAGGCGGGAATGTTTCCCATGCATGCCTGGCTTCCGGCCGCGCATCCGGTTGCGCCTGCGCCTGCTTCCGCCGTATTATCGGCCGTGATTGTAAAAGCGGGCGTACTGGCAGTGGTGCGGGTGGTTTACTATATATTCGGCGTTTCCTTTTTAAGGGGAAGCTGGGTACAGTATGCATGGATGATACTGACTTTAACCACGGTGTTTATGGGTTCCATGTTGGCTTATCGGGAGCCGGTTCTGAAAAAGAGGCTGGCATATTCTACGGTCAGTCAGCTGTCCTATATTTTGTTTGGACTGGCAGTGATGGAGGAAAGCTCCGTCACGGGAGGGCTCTTACATGTGCTGTGCCACGGTTTCATCAAAGCGGCGCTTTTCCTTTGCGCCGGAGCGATAATTTATATGACCGGGAAAACGAGAGTGGAACAGCTTCGGGGAATTGGAAAGGAAATGCCTTTTTTGATGTGGTGCTATACAATTGTTTCTCTTGGCCTTATTGGGATTCCTCCCACAGGAGGGTTTATCAGCAAATGGTATCTGGCTAAGGGGGCTCTTTCAAGCGGAATTTTGGGATTTGACTTAATTGGCGTTGTCATTTTATTGTTGAGTGCGCTTTTAACGGCAGGATATCTGCTGCCTTTGACCATTCAGGGATTTTTCCCGGGGGCGGATTATGATTATGGTACGCTTAAGAAAAAGGAACCGCCGCTCATGATGACCGTACCGGTATTTATTCTTACGGTTTTATCGGTGGCAATCGGGCTTTTTCCGCAGATGATTATCCATTATTTATTGCGTATTGTTGAAAAAATTATGTAACTGTTCAGTTTCCAGGCTGTCTGTTGGTGCAGGATCGCAGGGATGGGCCTGCGGTATGCGGAGGATAAGGTTATGATTATGTTGGTTATTTTAATTCCTGTTATAGCCGGAATATTGGTTCCGCTTATTCCTTTTAAAAAGCGGAGCCATATGGAAATTTTTCTGGAAGCGCTGGTAATCTTAAACAGCATTCTGGTTTGGAATCTGTTGATTCACCGTCCGGAGAGCGTTTTTACACTGGCGAATTTTACAGGGAATCTTTCTATCAGCTTTAAAGTGGATGGTATGAGTATGGCGTTTGCCGGTCTGGTCTCCGCGCTTTGGCCCTTTGCCACATTATATGCTTTTGAATATATGACAAAGGAAAAGAATGAAAAAATATTTTTTACCTTTTATACCATGACTTATGGGGTGACGCTGGGGATTTCCCTGGCAGGAAATCTGCTCACAATGTATTTCTTTTATGAGCTGCTGACACTGGTTACGGTGCCTTTGGTGATGCATACTCTGACTAGAGAAGCTATATTGGCCAGCCGGAAGTACTTATACTATTCCCTTGGCGGCGCGGCGTTTGCTTTTATTGGGCTGATTTTTGTGATTATTTATGGAGGCACTACGGATTTTATCCTGGGGGGCGTGCTTGACCCTGAAAAGATTGGCGGCAGAACCAATGTGCTTTTGCTGATTTACGTCATTGCCTTTATGGGATTTGGCGTTAAGGCGGCCCTTTGTCCGTTTAATTCCTGGCTCCCGGACGCAGGCGTGGCTCCTACGCCGGTAACGGCTCTGCTCCATGCGGTGGCGGTGGTAAAATCCGGCGCTTTTGCAATTATACGTTTAACCTATTACAGCTTTGGCGCAGAGTTCCTAAAGGGAACCTGGGCGCAAAATGTGGTTATGCTGGCAGCCATGTTTACAATTGTATATGGGTGCAGCCGGGCGGTGAAAGAGACGCATATCAAGAGAAGGCTGGCTTATTCCACAATCAGCAATCTGTCCTATATTTTATTTGGCGTGACCATTATGACGCCTTTAGGGATGGTGGGTGCGCTCACCCATTTGATTTTTCATGCCGTGATGAAAATCAGTTCTTTCTTTTGTGCAGGGGCCATTATGCATCAGACAGACAAGCATTACGTCCATGAACTAAATGGGATGGGGTATAAATTGCCATGTGTATTCGGCGTGTTTACGGTATCCGCCCTGGCGCTTATGGGCGTGCCCGGGCTTGCAGGATTTGTCAGTAAATGGAATTTGGCGTCGGCGGCTGTGGAAAGTGGAAATAAAATCGCTTATGGAGGAATTGTCTGTCTGTTACTTTCCGCACTACTCACGGCGATTTATATGCTCACGATTGTAGTAAGGGCGTTTTTCCCCGTCAGGGATTTTGATTTGAAAAGGCCGGAGGAGGAAAAGGACCCAAATTGGAAAATGCTTGTCCCTTTATTTGTATTTACATTTTTTATCGTGCTGTTTGGTCTTTATTCCGTGCCCATGGTGAATTTCTTTTCCGATGTGGCAGCAGGTGTATATTAAGGGGGTTGTGGATATGAGTTCGTCGCTTACGGGTTTATCATTTACAGGTTTGCTGCTGTGTATTACGGTATTTTTCCCTATGGTGTCCGCTATCGTCGGTTACCTTATCGGAAGAAAAAATAAGAGTATGCGGAATTATTTTGCAGATGCGGTGACAGGGCTGGAATTTGTGCTGTTTTTCATCCTTTTGCTTCAGATAATTTTAAAAGGCGGACATATTGACATGGAAATCCCGCAGATCTGCGGGTTAGGACTGCATTTTATGCTGGACGGTTTTCGGGCCCTTTATGGAACAATAGCGGCTTTTATGTGGTTTATGAGCACGCTTTTTTCGGAGGAATATCTGGCCCATTATCGAAACAGAAACAGATATTACCTGTTTTTGCTCATTACCCTTGGCGCTACGGAAGGCGTATTTTTATCCGCTGATTTTTATACCACGTTTATTTTCTTTGAGATAATGTCCTTTACCTCTTATGTTTGGGTTGCTCAGGATGAGAAAAAAGAGGCCTTACGAGCGGCGGGCACTTATCTGGCGGTTGCGGTGATTGGCGGACTGGTGATGCTGATGGGAATCTTCCTCCTGTATAACCTGACAGGGACTCTTATGTTTGAAGAACTCAGCGGTTTATCGGAAAATCTGATATATAATGGAAATTTATCTTCGGAAAAAGCGGAAAAAAGGTTATGGGCGGCAGGAGTCTGTATGCTTTTTGGTTTCGGGGCTAAGGCGGGCGCGTTTCCTTTGCATATCTGGCTTCCAAAGGCGCATCCGGTTGCGCCTGCGCCTGCGTCAGCTCTTTTGTCCGGTATTCTCACGAAAGCAGGCATGTTTGGTATCCTGATCCTGACAGGCTATGTCTTTTCAGGAGACAGTGTTTGGGGAAGCCTTATTTTAATCCTTGGCGTATGTACGATGTTTTTAGGCGCTTTGTTAGCGTTGTTCTCCATAGATTTAAAAAGGACGCTGGCGTGTTCCTCCGTCTCCCAGATTGGGTTTATTTTGGTGGGGGTTGGTTTGTCAGGACTTCTAAGCGGGGAAAATGCCCTTGCGGTGCGGGGAAGCCTGCTCCACATGGTAAACCATTCCTGCATTAAGTTAGCGCTTTTTATGGCGGCGGGCGTTGTGTATATGAATATACACAAACTGAATTTAAATGAAATACGTGGATTTGGAAGAAACAAACCTCTGTTTCATTATATTTTTCTGATGGGAGCTTTGGGGATTGGCGGAGTGCCCTTATGGAACGGGTATGTGAGCAAAACATTGATTCATGAAAGCATCATAGAGTACATGAAATTTTTGAATACAGGTTCTGTGAACGGTATTTTCAGCCTTGGTATCATGAAAGTGATAGAGTGGATTTTCCTTATAAGCGGCGGTTTGACGGTGGCGTATATGACAAAGCTTTATATAGCGGTGTTTGTTGAAAAAAACACCGATGAAAAGGTGCAGGAAAAATACGACTCTTTGAAAGGCAGCTATATGAATAAGGTAAGTGGGGCGGCGCTTACCATAAGCGCGACATTGCTGCCGGTTATGGGTTTTTTACCTTCCCTTGTGATGGAGCCTATAGCGGATCTGGGACAGGGAATTTTACAGCCTATGGGGGAAAGCCCGAAAATGGCATGGTTTTCCGCCTCAAATTTAAAAGGCGCTGCGATATCTCTTGTAACAGGCGCGGTTATTTATCTGGTGATTGTACGCTTATGGCTTATGAAGGCGGAAGGTGAGGGAAAGGCAAAAGTTTATGTAAACAGATGGAACCAGTATCTGGATTTGGAAGATCTGATTTACAGACCAATTCTTTTAAGTGCACTGCCTTTTGTATTTGGCATAATTTGCAGGGCATTGGACAGCCTGGTGGACGGAATTGTGGTGCTGCTTCGGAAAACTGTTTATAAAGACAGCAAGCTCCCCCACGAACTGGAGGAGGGCACGCCCATTACCCATATGCTGGGGTGCTTTGTAAATAGCCTGCAGAGGATGGGAAACGCTACTATTTGGAGAAAGAAACCGAAAAATGTGGATTACGAGCATAAATATGCGATGATCAATGAGGAATGGTCGGAGGAGAGAACTATTATCGGGAGAAGCTTGTCTTTTGGGCTTTTATTGTTCTGCGTAGGATTGATTATTACCGTTATTTATGTTTTGTTCAGGATGAAGTGAAGGAGTCTGTCGCCTGATGTGCCGGCCGGCTGCTGATGAAATTTTGTAACAGTTCAGCCCAGGACTTTGCACTTGCTGAAAAGTCCGTGGAAACGTGTAAATTGTGCCAAGAGGGAATCTGCCCTCTCGCCGAAGGCGACTTGGAATGGGCAGATTCCGTAACAGTGAAGCCGAAGGCTGAACTGTTACGAAATTTTGAAAAAATGTTCGAGGAACATTGACAATTTCCTGTAAAACCTGTATCATAAATGATGTTGTAAGTTTTCGGCGTGTGGCTCAGCTTGGTAGAGCGCTACGTTCGGGACGTAGAGGCCGCAGGTTCGAATCCTGTCACGCCGATAAAAAGCCTTGAAAGGAATCTGAAAGGATTCGGCTTTCAGGGCTTTTCATTTATCCAAATGGTTACGGATAAGTTGTGATAAAGGAGTTTGCCTAATGGAGATAAACAAAAATCAGGATAACACTGATTTTATGAAGGAGACAATCAAAAAAAGACCTTTAAATAAAAGAAAGCTTATGCAGCGTACGCTGATTACCGCTGCAATGGCCGTTATTTTTGGATTGGTTGCCTGCTTTACTTTTTTGCTTTTAGAGCCGGTGATCAGTAAAAAGCTTTATCCTGAGGAAGAGCCTGACAAGGTGGTATTTGTGGAGGAAATGGAAGAAAATGAAATACTTCCGGAGGATATGATTGCGGATGATTCCCAGATGCAGCCGGAACCCACTGAAGCGCCTGCCCTGGAGGATGAGCAGATTGCCCAGGTTTTATCGGAAATGGAATTGGGAACAGAAGATTATATATCCCTTTTGAACAGCATAGGGGAAATTGCATGGAAAGTTCGCCAGTCTATTGTGACGGTGGTAGGCGTTACTGCGGACGTAGGGTGGCTTGACAATGAACATGAGAGCGAGGGGGCTGTTTCCGGTGTAGTGGTGGCCGATAATGGGAGAGAGTTATTGATTTTAGCCAATACCAGAAGTATTAATGAAGCAGATTCTTTGAAGGTTGCATTTGCAGATGGGGAAGAATATGAGGCTTCTGTTAAGAAGAAGGATAATAATACCGGACTGGCAGTCCTATTTATACCGAAATCCAAGATAAATGTTGATACATTAGAAATGGCTAAGGCGGTAACCTTAGGGACGAGCGTAGGCAATTTGACCGGGAATCCCATTATTGCCCTTGGCAGGCCTGTGGGGACGGAGGATTCTCTTTGTTATGGAAATATAACTTCTACAGGAAATGTGATTAGACTTCCGGATTCCAACTACAGTTATATGACTACGGATATATACGGGAGCAGTATTGCCAGTGGGATATTGGTGAACCTGCAGGGACAGATCATTGGAATAATCGATATGTCATATAATTCCAGTGATATGAAAAATCTCGTCAGCGCAATTGGGATCAGTGATTTAAAAAGGCTTGTGGAAAGTCTTTCCAATGGTAAAGAGATTCCTTACTTCGGTATTTATGGCGCTGATGTAACCCAGGAGGCAAATGAAGAGCTGGGTGTTCCCTTTGGAGCCTATATAACGGAAATAGATATGGATTCTCCGGCTATGGATGCCGGTATACAAAGCGGTGATGTTATCACAAAGTTAGACGAGACAGAAATAAATGATTATCAGGATCTGGTAAAAGCGCTTCTGACAGAAGAAACGGAAACGGAATTGGCTATTGAATTGATGCGTCAGGGACCGGATGGTTATACGGAGATGGAATTAGAGGCGGTACTTGGCTTAAAACAGGAATAAAGAAAAGTTTGATTATGTGGGAAGGGAGGCTGCGGGTATCCGCAGAAGGAAAAATGAAATATATAAAGGATTACAAGGATGGAGACAGGGTATTTGATATTTATCTTTGCAAGCATAAAGTATCAGCGGTTACGAAAAATGGAAAGCCTTATGAAAGTTTGATCTTACAGGATAAGACGGGAACAGTAGACGCTAAGGTGTGGGATCCTTCCAGTGCGGGGATAGCGGAATTTAACGCGCTGGATTACATAGAGGTATATGGCGATGTTACCAGTTTTCAGGGCGCTTTGCAGGTAAACGTCAAAAGAATCAGAAAATGCCAGGAGGGAGAATTTAATCCGCAGGATTACCTTCCCGTAAGCAAATATAATATTGAAGACATGTTCGGGGAATTGCTCGGCTATATTGAAAAGCTGGATAATAAATATTTAAAGCAGCTGCTCAAATCCTTTTTTATAGAAGACGAGGAGTTTATTAAGGTATTTAAGCAGTCTTCGGCAGCCAAAACGGTTCATCATGGATTTGTGGGCGGATTGCTGCAGCATACCTTAGGAGTGGCGAGGCTTTGCGATTATTACTGCAAGGGTTATCCACTTCTTAACAGAGATTTGCTAATCTGTGCGGCTATTTGTCACGATATTGGAAAGACCCGGGAGATTTCACTTTTTCCCCAAAATGATTATACGGATGAAGGACAGTTCTTGGGACACATTATCATTGGGACAGAAATGGTTTCTGAAAAAATCCATGAAATAGATGGATTTCCTGTTACACTTGCCAGTGAATTAAAGCATTGTATCTTGGCCCACCATGGGGAATATGAATTTGGATCTCCCAAAAAACCTGCAATTATAGAGGCTGTGGCGCTTAATTTTGCTGATAATACGGACGCCAAGCTGCAGACATTTACGGAAATACTGGAAAATTCTACGGAAACAGGGTGGATGGGATTTAACCGTTTGTTTGATTCAAATTTAAAGAGAACAAAAGTAGAGTGAGTAAAAATAGATGAGGCTAAGGTATGGTATACGAGAAAAATCAATTGTTAACAATTGACATTACAGATATGACGGCTGACGGGGAAGGAATTGGAAAGACAGACGGATATCCTTTTTTTGTGAAAGATACGATAATTGGAGATCAGGTGCAGATTCGCATCACGCGGGTAAAAAAGAATTATGCTTATGGAAGATTGGAGAAGGTGGTTACACCTTCTCCCTTCCGTATAGAGACAAAATGCCCGTTTCACAGGCAGTGCGGCGGCTGCCAGATACAGGCTATGAGCTACCAGAGACAGCTTCAGTTTAAGGAATCCAAGGTTAAAAATAATCTGATTCGGATTGGCGGATTTACGCCAAAGCTCCTTGATAAGGTTATGGAGCCCATAGTGGGGATGGAGGAGCCTTTTTATTATCGAAATAAGGCGTTGTATCCTATCGGTGCGGACAAGGAGGGAAACCCTGTGGCAGGGTTTTATGCCGGGAGGACACACAGCATTATTGCAAATACGGACTGCAGCCTTGGCGTTAAGGAAAATAAGGAGATTTTAGAGAAAATTCTCTCTTATATGAAAGAAAACCATGTAACTGCTTATGACGAAGCTGCCGGAAGGGGATTAGTCCGCCATGTGCTGATTCGAAAAGGATTTCAAAGCGGAGAAATCATGGTCTGCCTTGTGATTAATTTCAGAGCAGGAAAAAATACTGATTTTTTACCAAATCAGGAAAAGCTGATAGATTCCCTGTCAAATGTAAAGGGCATGACAAGCATATCGGTCAGCATTAACAGGGAACGCACAAATGTGGTTATGGGAAAGGAGATTCATACTATCTGGGGCAAAGACAGGATAAAGGATACGATTTATGTCCGCAGTGTGGAAAATGATTTTGCAGCTGCCAGGCGGGGTATTACTTTTTCTATTTCTCCTTTGTCCTTTTATCAGGTGAATCCCATACAAACGGAAAAATTATATAGCCTCGCTCTTTCTTATGCAGGAATAACCGGAAAGGAAATTGTTTGGGATTTATATTGTGGAATTGGGACCATTTCTCTGTTTTTGGCATCAAAAGCAAAACAGGTATACGGGGTAGAGATCGTGCCGCAGGCGATTGAAGATGCAAAAAGAAATGCTGCTCAAAATGGTATTGAAAATGTAGAGTTTTTTGTGGGGAGCGCCGAGGAGGTGTTCCCTGAAAAGTATGAGAAAGATGGAATAAGGGCGGATGTGGTTGTTGTGGATCCGCCTCGTAAGGGGTGTGATAGGACATGCCTTGATACTGTGCTAAAAATTGGGCCTGATAAGATCGTGTATGTAAGCTGCGACAGTGCGACTTTGGCCAGGGATTTGCGTATACTTTGCGAGGATGGGTATGAGATAGAGAGAGTGAGAGCGGTGGATATGTTTCCTATGACAGTTCATGTTGAGACTATTTGCTGTTTAAGCCGCATAAAATAAGGGTTTTCAAGCGTTTA
>CAJUKV010000041.1 GCA_910587305.1 uncultured Lachnospiraceae bacterium
AGACTGTCCAGTACCTTGCAGGGCATGAAAACAGCAAAACAACTATGGACATCTATGTAAAGGTGAAGTACAATAAACCGGAGGAACTTTTTGCGGTGGTGAACGGGGCGTTTCATCAGCCATTTTCCAGTTAAAATGCACCAATTTGTTGGGTTAAGGGATAGGACAACCAGTGGGGAGAAGTACCAAAAAACCGAATTTGCTGAAAAATTGAACTTCGGATATATGGAGGCGGATATGGACAACCTGGTAGAAATGGACGAACAATATAGGGAGTGGATTTCCGAAGTAAGCAGCCGTTTTCGCCAGAGCCAAATTAAGGCGGCGGTAAAAGTGAATGATGAGATGCTTCGATTTTACTGGCAGTTAGGAAAAGAACTTCATGATAGAAAAAACAGGTTCTCTTATGGTCAGAGCTTTTACAAAACAATCAGTCGTGATTTGCGTAAGGAACTGCCAGATGTAAAATCATTTTCGGAAACGAATCTACGATATATGCAGAAATTTGCGGAACTTTATAGTGGAGCTTCAAATCTTCCCCAGCTTGGGGAAGATTTCAGAAGAGGAGAAATCGAGCCGCTTTTTGCAATTCCATGGGGACACCATAAACTTATTATGGACAAGTGTAACGGAAATCTGCAAAAGGCACTATTTTTTGTAAATCAAGTGATTCAGAATGGTTGGTCGCGTGCCATGTTGCTGAACTTTCCGGATACCGACCTCTTTGAACGGCAGGGAAAAGCGATTACAAATTTTAAGCAGACACTTCCTGCTATACAAAGTGATTTGGCACAGGAGATTACAAAAGACCCGTATAAATTCGATTTTATTACATTGACCCAAAGCTATAAATGAAAAGGAACTGAAGGATGCTCTCATGGATAACATTCAGAAGTTTCTGCTGGAGTTGGGCAATGGATTTGCTTTTGTGGGACGGGAATATCGGATCGAAATTGGCTCAACAGAAAATTTTATTGATATGCTGTTTTACCACATTCGCCTGCATTGTTATGTGGTAGTCGAGGTAAAGGTTGCAGAATTTGAGTCTTCCTATGCCGGGCAAGTGGGAACTTATGTGGTGGCTGTTAATCACCAGCTAAAAACAGAAAAGGATGAACCGACCCTTGGATTACTGGTGTGCAAATCTAAAGACGATATAAAAGCACAGTATGCACTGGAATCAAGCAGTCAGCCTTTGGGGGTATCGGCGTATGAATTGTCAAAACTGATACCTGAGAATTTCAAAGGCTCGTTGCCCTCAATTGATGAAATCGAGAGTGAATTGCGGAAAGATGCAGAAGAATGAACATAAGGAGAATCTGTTGTTCATATTGAAACAGGTGGTTATTTTATGGTTAAGGGATAGGACAACCAGCGGGGAGAAGTCCCAAAAAGCCCGTAAAATCAAGGAAAGACGGCACTAAGAGAATTTTAATACGGCCTCAAAGCGGCTCGTCGCGCTCCGCAGTTCAGCAAGCGATAAGGAATTATTTGTATGCAATATGAAACCCTTGAAAATTTGTTCTTTTCAAGGGTTTTATAATTTTTTGTTGATTTTTATGATATAATTGCATAGTGAATCCGGCCATTGGAAGTTCGCCTTCGGCGAAGAGCCACGACCGCTGGTCGAATTCTCTTGGCATAATTTACGTTTTCTACCCTGAATAGCAATAAATATATATTTAATATCTAAATAAATATTTGCGTTTATTTAGATATAATGTTACAATGAGAAAAAATAAACGCATCTTATAAGTTTATGTTTCTGGGAGGTATGTCATGGAGGATAAAAATATCGGAACTATTTTTCAGGAATGGCTCCTTTGCAGGAAAGAGGAGCCGGAGGCTTCCATAGAAGAATTTGTCTTGAAAAAATACATGGAATTTCATAAAGACGACTCAGGAGAGCATCAGGAACAGGTTTTCAGGAAGACAGCCCGGGAATGGGAAAAGAGCGAGCGGGAATTTGAAAGATATGTAAAAAGATACCCTGATTCTCCGGAACTGGAGAGTTGGCAGGCGACGGAAATGTTAGAGAATGTCATTATGGAGCTGGGGTTTAGCGCCACAGAAAGGTACCATTACTTGCTGAATGTCAGACAATTGAGTTATGACAAAATGCTCAGGCTCATGGACGAGGAATCGGGCGATAAACTTAGGGTTATGCTGGAGCAGGAATATGAGGAAGAATGGGAAAAGGCAGAGGGTGGGATAACGGACAGCGAATTTCAGGAACTATTTTCAGAAACGGTTTCACTGATGCGTTATATAGGATTAGCCTATGATGACGAGACGCGTGAAGTTTTGGCCCAAATTGGTGTGGGACGACAGGCAGAATTTAAGGATGGTTCCATGGAAGCCGTGGAGAAAGACGCCCGTTTTCTGTTAAACTTCCTGATCTCAGAGATGGTAATATCCGAGGCGGGCGAGGAATATACGAAAGAAGAGCAGAGCGTTATGATAGAGCAGGTGATACCGGTGTGCATATCCTCCGTATCTATGGTTCAGGAGGGGGAGCGCCCGGACCATGCGATGAAACTGGCATATAGTTATCTTGGGGGAATCCTCACAAGGAAAAATCTAAGACTGCTGGCAATAGTTGCTGCAGCCTTAATGGCGGCCAAAGTATTGTTCTTTTTATTCAAACTGGCTGTTTTGGGAAAAGCCGTTCAGATTGGCCTGAACAATTTGTGGAGTTATTGCAGAAGGACGCCGCATTTGAATAAGGAGGATAATTTCTTAAAATCATTGTTTGTAAAAAAATGTCTCCGGGATTCTTTGGAAAAAGAAAATGAGGCGTTGGAAAATTTCGTCCCGGAAAAGTTTAAGGAGACGATTGACGAAGAGGTATATGAAGATGCTTAAGAAATCTTTTATGTTTAGTGTTGAGATGCTGGCAGACATGACGGGGGGGAACAAACAATATTTAAGCAAAAAGGTTAAGGAAATGGTGGAAGACCCTCAAATAGGACTGCAGGCAATATTAAAATCGAAAAAGGAAGGATATCAGATCCCGGAGGAAGAGGTTCTGCGCTGTTTTCATAAAATTACGCCGAGGCAGGTTCAGGAATACAAAGAGCGTTATTTGGAAATGGAATCCACCCCCAAGGTCAGGATGCTGACCCGAAAAGAGGAGGAAAAGGGGGCAAAGTATATGGAGGATGAGAGCGAAGCTTTGTTCGAGTGGAAAGTGCGTCTGGCAGCGGCGGCGCCGGATAAAAAAAATTCTGCGGAAATGAGAGCGTATCTGGGAAATGAAATTGAAAAAATTAGAGAGTTGAAAGATAAAAAAATGAAAGAGAGAGAAATAAAAATAAAAGAAACTCTCAGACTGGAATTTTTTATTGACAACTGCGAGAAGATGTTAAGGGAAATTCAAGAAAGATTGTATCCGGAAGGAATGGGTAATTCTTCGGCATATATAGACGAGGAAGAAGAGGAAAATCGGTAGACAGATTGAAAAACCGGCCTGACAGCAGATTTTATCAGTCACCAATTTATGCCCCGGCCCTAATTTAGGCGCTGCCGGAAAGAATGTCTTGGAAAACAGGCGTTTTTCATTCCGATTTGAGTCGCGGCAAGGTCGCGACATGGGGGTTAATATGGAAAAGGGAAAAATACATCTGCTTTTTAACGGGGATTGTAATGTGGGCAAGACAGTGGCATGGTGCTGTATGTACAAGAGAATGGAGGAAGGTATCGGAAATTTCCGGCTCGAATATAAAGAGAAAGAAACGTATAATTTTCTCGGGGAGATGTATGCAAGGATGGAACGAGGGCGGGCCCTTCCTTTCGGTACTTCGGAGGTGAGCGCTTATACATTTCGGTTCAAAAGAAAAAACATAGATATCTGTGAAGCGGTTGTGATGGATTATAACAATAGCAGTATCAACCGTGACAGCGAGAGCTATAAGCGGATGCTGAAAGAGGCAACGATGGAAATTTATATGATTCCGGCCGATGTCCTGAACGATTATATTTGTATCCGTAAAGATAACGCGCCCGGCAGCGTCGAAAGAGAGGTGAAAAGAGCAAAGGTAGCGATGTCTGCCAGCAGGATAAAGACCTGTATGATGGAGTGGGAAGCCCTCCGGGAAGATCGTCCCCCCGTACTTTTCTATCTAACCCAATCGGACAAAACAAAATGTTCGGATGAAGAAAAAATGGAGATGCTGAAAACCTTCATCAAAGAATATAATTTTATTCATTTTGCAGAAGGAGAAGATAGAAAAGTCCTTGGCTGTCATTCAACACTTGGGAGAAACCTGGAATTGTACAATAACAGAATTCTGTCCGGTTTTGCTCCCAGGGGATTTGAAATACCTTTTCTATTGGCGGCGGGATATTATCGGGCAAAAGAGGTAAGGGAACAGGCGCTGGAGCTCAATTGGAAAATCGCATTGGAAAAGGCTGTTTTCACACCTGCCGCCTTTGTGCTGAAATCCATTGGATTGGGGTGGTTTGGCGATAGGAGAGACAAGGCTAAAGAATTGGAACGAAGAAGAGAGGAACTGCTGAAAATAAACGAAGAAATTTTGATTTATTTGGAAGGAACGGGAAAGAATTGTGTATTTTATTTGGATGGAACGGGGGAGGAAAGGCCACTGAGGAAGTTTTTCATATAGCAGGATAGTAATAAAAGAGAGCGGAAAACAATAAAAACATAGGAGGAAGAGTCATGGCTGATATGGCGAAAAGTACAAACATATTGTTTATAGGAGGAACTTCAAGCGGAAAAACGGTTGCGGCAAGCAGTACATATTACAAAATGAATGCGGGCGGAGGCGTTGGCGACGATAAGGTGAAATTTGATTTGACCAGTATTGGGAATGCAGGGGCCGAAAATAACACGGAACTCTTTGATAATTTTATCAGAATGTTACAGGGAAAATTTCCCAATGGAAGCACCGACAATAGATATTATGACTTTGCATTCCGCAGAAATGCGGAGAAAATTTGTGAGATTAAATGGATGGATTACAGGGGAGCTAATATAGAACAAAACTGGTCGGATCCCGGAGAAGGGAAGGAAAAAAAGGATATTCAGGAATTTAAATCAATGTTGTTGCATGCGATGATTTTGATTTATATTATTCCGGGCGATGTTGTTCGAAATTATAGTAATTTAGAAAAGTTACCGCCCCAGTCTTCCGAACGGACAATCGGAATGACCCAAATAGCCAAAGAAATAGGTCAATTTAATTTTATTATGGAAAAAGTGAAGGAGCTTCGTGAAGAGGATTATAGGAAGCTGCCGATTTTGTTTTATATTACCAAATCGGATAAATTGGGATATGACGACAGTGAAAAGTTCGACAAGCTGATAGCGCTTTTAAAAGGACACAATTTGTTGAAAGGGCATGAAAAGATATTGGGATGCCATTCCACGCTTGGAAGAGATCTCATTGTGGAAGACAATACGATTAAATATGGAGTTGCCCCGGAGGGATTTGAAATACCATTAATGCTGACAGCCGGATATTTCATGTCAGACGAGGGAAAAGCATGGGAAGCCAGAGAAAATGCCAGAATCGACATTGCGGAAGAGCTGGAACAGAGCAAAATTGATAAGGGAAATCAGGTACTGGGAGGATTACAAAGCGGGTTTATGTATTATGTGTTTGGCCCTTCTAAGAAAAAGAAAGAGCAGATACGGCAGTTGGAAAAGGAAGCGTCAGAAAGCAAAGATAAAATGGCAGCATTGGCGAAGGCAAGGAAAAATATGGAAAATAAGCTTAAAGAGTATTCCCGGGATATTTTGAACTATATCGAACAGTGTACCAATGACAAATGTAAATATGTTATCTACATGAACGAAGAGGGAGAAGAAAGGCCCTTGAAGGAATTTTTTGAATAGAAAATAGTGTGAAGAAAAGTTCTAAGGCGTCAAAAAGCGCCGCCTAAGAACGTTTAAGGCTTGCAAAGCAAGCTATCTTCACACTTCCCGACATGCCGCTTTGCGGCACAAACGATACATGAATTATTCAGAAGAATCGCCCAAGGCGATTCTTCGAGAGATGACTTAGATTTTCTTCACACTTAGAAGAATGCCTTGAAAAACAGGCATTCTTCATAAGGATTTGGGATTAGTATGGAGTATGAAGGGGTAAAGAGATGGCAGTATATAGATGGGTTTATGCGAATGCAAAAATGGAAGGAAACAAAAAAGACTATCATGTCAGGGTATGTGATCCGGAATTGGGAAAATATAAACGGACTTTGATACTCTTATCAAACCGTCTGCTGTCTACGGAGAAAAGATATGATGATGCTGAAAGACAGAATTGCTGGTTTTCCGGTCATGTAGATGAAAAAATGTATGTGATAGCGATGGGGGGAGATCAGAAGGAACTGCTCGGGATCGCTCCTGACGGTTATCGGAATCAGCATTGTGTTCTTGGATATGGGCTTACGGAAAATGATATTCAATTGTTTCAAAAGGATGAGGCTCTTTTTGAACCATTGAAAGAGATCATGCGACAAATCCAGCGTACGGGGGAAGAGTGGGAAGCGGATAATTTATGCGTTACAGGGCTTAATCAGTTCGTGTATGCCGATTCCGTGGAGGCTGAAAGCAGTGGGGAAGCCGGACTTTTTGAGCCCTATAATATTATAATGAGCACTGAGGAGACAGACAGTGTTTTATGGAAAATCAGTTTACAGAGACCGGTTATGACAGGGATCATAAGCGTGGAAGATGCCAAAAGATTATTAAGGCTTTTCCCAAATGGAATCGTTACGGTCATGGAAGATGTGAAAATTCGGTATTACGAGAAAAAGGGAAAAAATGTTGACAAAAGACAGGAGGAAGCAGGGATAGACTCTACCGCTGAAAATGTAAAAAGGAAGAAAGTACTTGTCACAGAAGAGGGGGTTGTATGGAATAATTCATCGTTGTCCGAACCACCTGCTTTAAAAAAAGGTAAAAATCCGGAAATCATAAGAGAGAATGTGGGAGAAGAGAACGGCAAAAGCGGGAAAGTGTTAAAAAGGTTTTTGAAAAAAACAGAGGGAATGCAGAGAGAAGATCTTCGGTTAAAAAAGGATATAGAGAGAGAAGAAAAACGGAAAGAAGAAAAACAGAAAAAGGAAAAGACCTGGAAAGTGAATAAATGTGCCGAATGGTGTAAAAATAGCATCCCCCCTGTGCAGAGGGAATGCATTGAAAAAGTAATGGAACAATTGCGGGTAGAAAATGGACTTAGAATGGAAGACGGCTTTTTAGAACAAATTGAGAATTACGGTTACATGTTCTTCTGGCATAAACGCCATAACAAAGAAAGATGGAAAGGTGAAAGTTACACATATTATGCGCTTAAAATATGGGCGGAAAATATGGGAAATGAACAGGAGGCGTTAGAGTATAATTTTTCATTCTTTCAAACGGTAAGAAAACTGAAAAATGAATGACAGCATACAGATAAATTGTGCGAAGGGGAGAATTGCAATGGCGGTATATAGATGGATTTATGCAAATGCAAAAATGGAAGGAAACAGAAAAGACTATCATGTCAGAATATGCGATCCGGCCTTGGAGAGCTATAAAGAGATTTTGATTCTCCTATCGAATCGACTGTTGTCTACAAATAAAAGATATGGAGAAGCGGAAAGACAGGTCTGCTGGTTTGCCGGTTATCTGGATGAAAAGACTTATGTGGTAGCCATGGGCGGCGATCAGAAAGAGCTTCTTAATATTTCCCCGGACGGATATAGGAGCCAGCACTGTGTTCTGGCTTATGGATTTACGGGTGCGGACGTCAGGCTGTATAAAAGAAGTGACAGGATGTTCGAGCCGCTGAAAGATATTATGCGGGAAATCCAGCAGACGGGCAGGGATATGGAGCCGGGAGAAAAACAAATGACAGGAATGGATTTTTCTTTCTATGGGCAGTCCCCTCAGGATGACGGCCCTAAATTTGGCCCCAATATCAGGAAAAGTACAAATGAAAACGACGACAGCTTATGGAACCAAAGCATGCGGCGGCCGGTTATGACAGGAATCATTAGCGTTGAGGATGCAAAAAAGCTGCTTAAGCTTTTTCCCGACGGATGCATTACCGTTATGGAGGATGTGGAACTTACCTATAATGGAAAAGGGGCAGAGAGTGGGAAAAGCGTACTGCGCGAATTAGAGGAAAGAGAAGAGCGGAAGAAGAGGGAAAAAGAAAAGGCGGATAAGGAGCTGGAAGAACTAAAGCGTCAGGTAAAAGATTCCCAAAAAGAATTGGAAGAACTAAAGGCGGCAAGGCAGAAAAAAAATAATATGGGGGCGTTACTTTGGTTTATCGCCGTATTAATCTTTTTCGCGCTCTTAGTTCTTTTTTTGCCTGCGATATATGAGGGGGTATAGATATGCATACGGCGGAAAAAATAGCGGAGGAGATCTACCGGGTATATTCCAGTGGAAAATCAGGTATTGTTCTTGAAATGGAGCATAAGCAGGAATGGGAACCGGTAATTCGGCTTCTTCTGCAAAAATACTTTAATGGGAAAGAAAAAGCCCAGGTCGGCCTGGATATTTATTATGACAAAAAGGAAGTAAACGGAAAGCTTCATTATGCGCCGGTCATTCATCAAATCGGGAATGTTGTTTCCCGCAGGCTTGAGAACGACGAGCTGGGTCTTACTAATGTTTCCACGGACAGCTATCTTGCACTTGCACTGGAAAACGCGATGGCAAAACCCGGGGTAGGCTTTATTGTGCTCAACCATTATCAGTTGATTGAGCAGCCATACAGGGTAAAACTATTGCCATCCCTTCTTAAAATACTGCGTACAGGAAATCAGGCGAAAGGCGCGTTGATTTTGATTACGGTGGATAAGCGCGAACATCTTCCGTCGGAATTACTGCCCTATGTGCATGTGATACAGGGGAGAAAACCGGATATTACTGAAATACGGGAGAATGTCGAGAAGATTGTTTCCGAACGGAACCTGGAGATCGGAGAGAGCCTGAAATGGGAAATCGTTTCTTACCTGCAGGGGTTTCATACGTATGAATTTGAATATCTTTTCCGGGAGGCGGAAATGCTGTATGGAATGGAAGCCTTTGATGAAAAGAATAAACGGATTTTGGAGCTGATTGGAAATGAGAAAGTAAAACTGTTAGAGAAAGAACAGCTTCTGGAATGGAAAATGGTAAAGCATGTGGATATGGCCAATATGGATGTTTTGGCAGAATATCTGCAGGAAAGCGGCACGATTATGAGAAATCCGCAGGACGCCGCGAAAAAAGGAGTGGAGGTGCCAAAGGGCATCCTGATCATGGGACTGCCGGGAACAGGAAAGTCCTTATTTGCCCAGTATGCGGCGGCAACCCTGAAAATGCCGTTGATTCGACTGGAAATGGGAAAAATGATGGGGGGACATGTAGGAGACAGTGAGAGGAATCTGCGTATCGCCCAAAAACAGGCGGAAGAAATGGCGCCTTGTATTCTGTGGATAGATGAAATTGAAAAAGGATTTGCAGGCGCCGGCGGAAAAGGAAAAGACGGCGGCGAATATCTGCAGCGTATGACCGGAGGCTTTCTTACATGGCTTCAGGAGAAGAAAAGTTCCTGTTATATCATCGCTACGGCAAACAGCATCGACGGACTGCCGCCGGAGTTTTTCAGGCAGGGGCGCTTTGACCGCTGCTTTTATACGGCCATGCCGACAGGGAGCGAAATTAAAGATATTTTAAATGTACATTTGCAAAAACCCGGGCGCGCTCATGTAAAGCCGGTAATAGAAGAGTCCGTTGGCAGAGTTATCCGGCTGGCAAAGGCGCAGAGACGTTTTATGACAGGAGCGGACGCCGGCGCATTGGTTGCCAATGTCTTTCGGCGGCTCTATCTTGATTTTGATAAACAAAATGAGATAACGGATAAGGAAGAGTACGATAGAAAAAATCTGGCTGGCGTAATGGAGAAAGAATTTGAAAAAATGAAGGTTTTCAGCGAGACAAATGGAAAGGAAATAGCACAATATGATAAGGCGCTGAAGGAATCAAATTTTATCAATGCGTCGTCAGCCCAAAATGCTTTGGACCTGGACTTACAAAGGTACGATGAAAACCTGCAGGACTTTATCGAGAAAAAGCGAGAAGAAATAAAGCGATAGAAGGATGATAAAAGATAAAATATATCCATAAATATATAAATAAAATACAATTAAAATATTGACAAAATATATTTAAAGCATTATTATACAAATATAAGATAAATAATCTATATAAGGAGGAACAGCAAATGACGAATATCGATAAAAATTTGGAACAAATGGTTCAGGACAGGCATCAGGGATCTGCTTTAGAAGAAGTTATCGAGAAAACGCTGGGAGAGGAGATGGCAGGCCGCTGTAAGGAAATTGAGGAAATGGTCGATGATTTTTCAGCCCGGATCAGCAGGCTTGAGAAAAAATATGCAGGAATGGATTTGAAGATGGCCGTATTCCATGAACTTGACGAGCAATGCGGCGACGACATTGCCGAACAGTTTTGCAGGATTTCAGATGTGAAGTTTGCCGCTTCCCTGCGAAATCTGGAGATATCAAAAGAAAGGCTTAAGGAGCAAGGAGAGGATATTGCATTTATTCGTGAGGCCCTTGTCAGAACCCATGATGAAGAACAGAAAATGGCGGCAAATGCAACGGTGGAGGAAGTGGCCGCACTGAGGGAAGAGCTGGCTATGGCCCTTCCGGACGATCAGGAGGGAATCCGGGATTCTATCAGACAAATGGCGGCGGATGAGAAATGGGATACGCTTTTGAAGGAAGCGGAGGCCGCGGCCGGTGGGATTACCGATCAGGCAAGAAAAGATATTGCCGTTTTGGTTGCGGTATCATATTTAAATGAGCATCCGGAAATGTCAGCGGAAGAAGCTGCGGCCATTGGGGTGAGTCAGACTTCGGAAAGCTCGGCCATCCTGCTCTGGCTGGTTGGCGGTGCGGCGCTGGGCGTTGCAGGGTTTGCAAGTGTTTTTTTAGGGATAGCTTTTGGTGTTTGGCCGCTGATAACAGCAGGTATCGTAGAGCTTGGCATTTCCGCGGCCGTGATCAGCGGATTGGTTCTTCTCTCTCTCGGGAAGGAGGCGGCAAAAGCAATGAAGGAGGCGATTCCTCATGTGAAAGCAGCCTTTGAGAAATGCCGTCCGTATCTTGAGAAGGCGGCGGCAAAGGTCAAATTTGCGCTGGCAAGTGTAATTGGTATTGTAGCCAATCATGTTTTGCGCCCTGCTATCTATTGGGTGAGCAATGAGGCTGTTCCGGTCATGAAGGAAAAGGTTTACCATCCGTTAAAACGCAGACTGGCAGCGCTTCTTGAATGGCTAAAGGAGAAGAAAGAGCAGGTAGTGAATTTTGTAAAAAATGCCGCGGCTCCGGCGTCGGACGATGCTGCAAAAGAACAGGAAGAGGTTAAAGATTCCGAATTTGATTCCGCATTCGAGGATGAAGAAGAACACGAATTTGAATTTGCCTAAGAGAAGCTTTCAGGCAGTCTGATAAACAGTGTGTTTGTAAGAAAATAAGCAATTTTGTACTAAGGTAGAGTAAAATCGCTTGTGCCTTTGGAAAAAATACCTCTTTTTTGGTAAGAATTAAGATATGACAATTCTTATCGAAAAAGAGGATTTTTATGCCTGCAGCCCTTTCGGAACCGGAAAAGATCAAAGAAAAATGGGGTAAGAAATAATTTCACACTCTCAATCATCGGTATAAAAATGTATTACGGCCAATCTTCATCGTCCCAATCATCGTCATCCGTCATACCTTCCAGCAGCCTCGATACCTCGTCCTCGGTCATGTAAGCGACATCTGCGATTTTGTCGTCCCGGTCACGGATGATTTTGACATGGACGCTTCCCGCCGGGTTCATATTCAGGGTGTAAAAAGATTTATTGGCGCGGATGTCCAGAAAGATATTGACCAGCTGCCCCTGATAGTAATAATTCTTGCCGTCCATGGTAACGCCCGCGGCCTTGTATTCCGCTTCCCGCGCCTCTTCCAACTCTTTTTCACGCTTATCTTTAAGCGCATCAAAATCATCTCCACGTCTCAGCTTATCAAACAGAATGGACTGGAAATTCCACTTTTCGTCCTTCAGCGCCCGGTCTAACCAGGAATCCAGCTTTGATTCGTCCATATAATCCGTCAAAATGGAGAAAAACGCGGTTTCGCCTTCCTCATATGCTTTTTCAGAAAAATCGGTAAAGGGAGAAGAATTTGTATTAAGCCCGGACACCGCGACGGAGAAGAAAGCAGGATCATTAGCGGTATAAAGTTTTTCAAGCCACGTCCGTTGGGCATTTTCATCCAGCCGGGAAAAGGCAATTGCAAACAGCGGCAAACTTCCGGCGCTATAGTATTTCTCTATCTGTGATAAATCGCCCTGTTCGTTTTTGACTGCTTTACTATTCGGCGAATCCGGCTCCTTTGCCTGGGCGGGGTAAACGCCAACGAAAGCCGCCCCAAGCATTACACACAGCGACAACGCGCCTGTCAAAAGCCGGATCGTTTTTGACTTTTTCTTAAAATTCATAATTGCACCTAACCTTTCTTTTAACAACTGCTTATTCTCACTTAAAGTAACAGCCCCGGGGCTTTCTTTGTATTTTCCAACTGCGGCCATAGCGTCCAGCAAAGTTTTCCCATAGTCCTGCCTGTTATCACATCCTATTTTAGCCAGTACTGCTTCGTCACAAGAAAATTCACATGCTTTTGTAATTTCCCGTTCCATAAGATAAACAAGAGGATTAAACCAATGCAGGCAGACTGTAATCTGCACCAACCATTTATAAAAGATGTCCAGCCGTTTACAATGTGTCAGTTCGTGCAGAACAATGTACTGAAAATCCTCTGCGGGAATCTCGGCGCTTGGCAACACGATACAGGGATGGAAAAATCCGATCAACATTGGAGAAGAAATTAGTGGATTGACACACAGTTCAACCGACTTTTTAACGCCCGCCCACTCCGTAGCGGCGGAAAGCCGATCTAAAATCCCCAAGTCCGAAACAGGGGTTAATCCGGCGCTGATATACCGTAAAAAGCTTTGATATATTGTCGCTTTTCGTATCAGCATACCCAGCGCAGCCGCCAGCCAGATCAGCCACATGTGATTCATCAATAGCGTTACAATAACTTGAAACGGATGTTCAGCTGTCGATTTTTCCATCGGGCTATTCGCATTTTGTGTGTCCGAATTGAAGCTGGCAGCAGGAGCAATAACGTCTCCCGGAGCATTAAGCGCGTTTTGCACTTCCGATATAGGAGCGGCTCGAATGATTATTTGATCGACCGATTGATAAAGTTTTCCCATCAAATTGATTTCCGGACCAAAGGGGAGCAAAAGCCGTAGAATCACAACAAGCCAAATATAATACTGCCATTGCCGGCTGATTTTATCTTTGAAAAGTCTCTTGCAACATAACAGCGCAAGGATGAGCAGAGCTCCGGAAAAAGACATGGATAAAAATACTTTCAAAAAATTCATTTCTAAATTCATTTTTCGGGTCCTTTCTCCAACATTTTTTTCAACTCATCGTATTCCTCGTCTGTCAGCAAATCCTCTGAAATTAAATTAGAAACCAGCCCTTTTACATTTCCTTCATAGATTTTGTACAAAAAATTTTTCGTTTGCGCCGTCTGGTATTCCGTTTCTGAAATAAGAGTAGTATATTCGTTGTGCCGTCCAATTTTCTTTGCACTTAGAAAGCCTTTGTTAATCAGTCTTGACAAAAGAACTATCAATGTGTTTTTTTGACACGGTTTTCCCCTGGCCGCCAGAGAGTCTATGATATAAGAAAACAGCGTCACCTTATCCGGGTTTCCCCATACGATTTTCATAATTTCAAGTTCGGCATCAGATAATTTTTGTACCATGGTGTTTTCTCCTTTTTGATGTATAACAAGATGTTGACAATCAAAATATAACACAGTGTTGTACTTGTGTCAAGCATGTATAAACTGGTTTTTCTATAATTGAAAATGTAAAATCTATACAATCCTTGAGTTTATGCAGTTTTACTCCGCTGTTATTATTTACGGTCTTGGGCCGCTCTTAGTAACATTCTGCTGCTCATAATAGTTGTGACGGCCATAAACAAATTTCAAAAAATGCCTAAAATATAAGGAATCTTTCAATGAAATGTATCTCTCAATAGTTGGATTGGCTATTTGTTGTTTGAGCTTTTATTCTATATGTGATATTATTCTTATAGCATACTACAGAAGGAGGGGGATTTGATGAGCATACCGGTTATTTTAGCAGAATTGACTAAGGCAGGAGCAGTCAAATTAACTGAGGAGACTGTTAAGACGTTTATTGAAACAAAGATTAAACCTATATTTATTGATTGGGGAAAAGAAGAATCAAGATCAATCGAATTAGAAGAATGTTTAAGCGAATATTTAATAAGGTGTTATGCGAAAAATAGTATCATGACAACAATTGTATTTGGCAGAATACAGAAGACAATAGAAGATTTATATATACCATTGACGTTAGAAGAGTATAAGAGTGAAAAAGATAAGAGCGAAAAGGATGAGTGGGTTATTAATGAAGCCTGTTATGAATTATTGGATAGTTACAATAAGGTGCTAATTATTGATATGGCAGGAATGGGGAAATCTACTATTGTAAAATATTTTGCTTGTCAGGGTGTTGATTTAGATAAGGGTATTCCTATTGTAATTGAATTAAGAAGATTAGAGAAAAATCAAACGATATTAGAATATATACAGAAACAAATTAACTCTTACGATAAAAATATTGAAATAGCAGAAATAGTAGCCATATTAAAGAAAGGGGATTTTGTGGTATTTTTTGACGGTTACGATGAAATTGCAAATGAGAACAAATCTGATGTTTTGGATGCAATTCAAGATTTTACAAGTAAGGCAAATAATACGAAAATCATAATTACATCAAGGGAAGAAGATGACTTAAATTCATTAGGAGAATTTAAATGTGTTAATATAAAATCTCTAACCAATGAAGAGGCATATAAGCTAATAAAAAAATATGATAATGATGGAGAAATTTCTAAAAAGTTAATTAAGAGATTAGAAGAAGATTCATCAATGGATATTTTGAATGAATTTTTGAAAAATCCACTTTTAGTATCACTGCTATATAAAACATTCGAGTATAAAGAAGAAATTCCGTATAAGAAAATAGATTTTTATGAACAGGTATACGCGGCTCTTTTTAATGACCACGATAAAACGAAAGGTTCCGGATATGTTCATGAAAAGAAAACAAAATTAGATAAGTACCAATTTGAGCTAATATTAAGAGCTTTTGGATTTTTATGTTTGAAAGTTGACAAAGTGGAATATTCTTCGCAGTTAATTCATCAATTGTTAAGTCAGGCAATAGATAGATTTGTATGGTTGAAAATTGGTGTTGATGACTTCATTTATGATATTACACATGCTGTTCCATTTATTCAAAAAGATGGAACCGAATACAAATGGGTTCATAAATCATTTATGGAGTATTTTGCCAGCTGTTTTATATGCTATGATAATAAAGAATCCGAAGAGAAGTACTTGAAAACGATGGCTTCTAGTGAGAACGCAATGAAATTCTATAATGTTTTAGATTTTTGTTATGATATGGATATACTTGGGTTTCGAAAGTATGTTATTTTACCATATGTTGAAGAATATATTAAAGAGTATAGAAAGCACTTTGCGCATGAATATTTTAATGGATTTGATATACAGGCTCTAAATATTGCGAAACATATATCCGCTTTAAAGATTGAAGTATATGTTATAAATAATATTTACATAGATCAATATATTGCCTCTAAAAAAAGTAAAAATTCTAAAGAGATGAACTTAGCAAAACGGATGTTTGAAAAGAGTAGAGAATCCTTTGATCAAAATAAAAGAATAAAAATGGTTCATACAAATCAAGATAAATTTATATATGCATATGAAGACTTTAATTCAGTAGTATATAAATTGATATCCGTCAGGCTTCCTGAGTTATTTGAAGAAATATATGTGGATTTTAAAAATACTCCATTAAAAGGAAGAGACATAGAGGTTAGACTAACGGATGATATTGATAATCCAATTAATGAAAACAAGGCTGAATTCAAAATCATAGTAGAAAATATGTTTTGTGCGGTCTTTGAACACAGCTATGCGATTTTAGATTACAGTAAATGTAAAAAACTAAAAGAAGAAATTGTAATGGAAAGTCAATATACGAGTAACGATATATTTGACTTATAAGATTGTAAACGATAGGTATGGCACACAAATAACAATGCTCGTGTCATGTAGCTTTTTGGAAGAAGGCTATATGGTACAAACCCAATATACATCTCCACAATGTATATTGGTATTCTGTCAAAGGCTTCCGCTCTTTATGAGAAGTACGGTCCGCATGGTGATTCGTTCGCACTGTTAACCATGCGGCAAATTACAAAAGGTAATACCTGCTGATAGCAAGGCAGTTTATTATACATCTGTTCACAAAGTGTTCATTTTATGTTCGTTGCATGTTTGGGTAGATTTGAGTATAATATAAATAAGAAATCTAATTGATTTCTGGGAGAGATGCCTGGATAATTCCAAAGTAAAGGTGAATGGGACAGCTCATTTTCTCTATTGGGGGACATGAAACTACCATAGCATAAGCCTGTTTAACAGGACGCTGTCCAATAATAAGATTTTGTTAAGCGTCTGGTTGAAAAACTGGACGCTTTTGCATTGGAGAATAAATATGCTTACAAAAGAAGAATTATTGGATTTAGATGTACCACCACTTATAAAAAATGTGTCCTTAGAACTGTATAAGGAATTCTCTGTGAGTTATTTATTGCCACGAAGATTTGTCTACCATTTTTCAGATGGTTCAAAAATCAATATTGAATTTACAGAATGGGGAATCTACCATATGCTTTCAATTCAGCATATAAATAGTAGGATAAAAAATAATGAGTTTTTTCAGAAAATTGATAATGGATTAACCTTTAACGATTTTAAAGTGGATAATTCTGTAAAAGCGAGATTTAAAGATCAAAAGAAAAGAATTTCTATGTTTGCCTGTATATATAATACTTTGCGTAAGGGGCAAGCATTTTATATTCCATCTGGTAAAGTAAAAAATACCAATAATGTTAAAGTAAATTATATATTATACCGTACTTTAGATAATAATAATGGTATGAATCTTGGTGTTAGACAAGAGTCAGGGAAGTTCGTACCGCTTACCATACTTATTTCGAAGCAGTCATCATTGATGAACTATGTTGATGTTGAGAATTTTAAGCTGGTAGAGAAATTGGAAATAACAGATATGATGGGAAATATAATTGAAACAATAAGTTATGCTCTAATCAACAAATACGCTGCCAAATAAAGCAACGTTTTATTTTAAAAGTATGTAGATTTATAAAGATTTACGTAGATTTTGGCCTGTTTTCCCAAAAAGCTTTCCAAAGAAAAATTCCCAAAACCCCTTGATTTTCCTATATTTTCGTGATATCCTAGTACACGTAAATAAAGAAAAGTTCTTCGGGGCAGGGTGAAATTCCCGACCGGCGGTACAGTCCGCGACCCGTTTTCATAAGCAATTATAGGAAAACGGCTGATTTGGTGAAACTCCAAAACCGACAGTAAAGTCTGGATGAGAGAAGAAAGTAGTTATTTTTGTGTTCAAATTTATCTGAAATTTGTACGGAAAAGTATCTATTCATAGAGCATTAAAGCACACACCCCGAATGTTTTATCAAAAGCATTCGGTTTTTTTGCGCTTATTTTACTTATTTTTCTCGGGAACCTTTCTGAAAGAGTTTGTGTTAAGAATTTGTGCGGAAGCGTCACAAGTTCTATGATGGCAGAGTGAAATCTGATATTTCGCTCGCCGCCTCAGCGTAAAACGCTTCGGAATGGAGGAAAAAAATGAATAATGGATTATGGACGAGTGTCAAGGACAATGTAGTATTTGTGTTGGTATCGGTAGGGATAGCGGCAGCGCTTTTTCTGATTGCCTACATAGCGGAAAAGCTGATTCAAAAGAAAAACGGCGATACGGAGAGAATCCTTACCACGCGTAAGATTGCAATGATAGGCGTGTTTTCGGCAATTTCGGCGGTTTTAATGTTGTTTGAATTTCCGGTGCCTTTTGCGCCCTCTTTCTATGAATTGGATTTCAGCGAGATCCCGGCGCTGATTGGGACTTTTGCTTTTGGGCCGGTAGCCGGCGTTATGATTGAGTTTTGCAAAATACTGTTAAAGCTCCTGATGAAAGGCACAAGCACGGCTTTTGTAGGAGACTTGGCCAACTTTGTAATAGGATGCAGCTTTATCTTACCGGCTTCTGTCATTTACATGTTTAAGAAAACAAAGATGAATGCAATTATTGCGTCTATTGTGGGAACGCTGATTATGGCGGTGTTCGGCACTGCCTTCAACGCAATTTATTTGCTGCCCGCTTTTGCGGCTTTATATGGGATGCCTTTAGACACAATTGTAAGCATGGGCACGGCCGTTAACGGCAGTATTACCAGTGTAAATACGCTTGTGCTTTTTGCAGTGGCGCCCCTTAATCTGTTAAAAGGTGGAAGTGTATCTTTGATAACCGTACTGGTTTATAAAAAGCTGAGCCCTATATTAAAAGAAGGAACCATAGGGAAAAGGGTAAGGACAGCAGAGACTGTTAAATAAGTAGTTGTTTATTCCGATGGCAGTGGGTGAGCTGATTGCCCCACTAAAAACATCTAAAAATAATTTTGAGGAGCTGGCAATATTTGCCGGCTCTTTTTTAAATCTTTAGATAAAATTAAGATTTTTTTATAGATTCTTGTAATGTTTTCTTTTTATACTTCGTTATAATATTTAGGTGATTGGAATCTACTAATATTTTACAAATAACAGTTTCGTATTTAGGTATTGACAAATATTGTATTAATACTATAATACAATAGTACAAATAAATAATGAAGGAGTGCTGCACCTATGAGTGAATTAATCGCAATACGGGATATGTGTAAGATTTATAATCCCGGTGAAAACGAGGTTCGTGCATTGGACCATGTGAATTTAAAGATTGATGAAAATGAATTTGTGGCAATCATTGGTCAGTCCGGCTCCGGTAAATCTACCCTGATGAACATGCTTGGGTGTCTGGATGTGCCGTCAAGCGGCACTTACATATTAAATGGCCAGGACGTTTCGGGGCTTACGGACGACGATCTGTCGGACATCAGAAACAAGGAAATCGGATTCATTTTCCAGGGGTTTAACCTGATTGCCGGCCTGACGGCTCTTGAAAATGTGGAGCTCCCGTTGATTTACCGCGGGGTTGGCAGGAGGGAGCGGCTGCGGCTTTCCCAGATTGCTCTTGAGAAAGTGGGGCTGGCGAAGCGGATGGAGCATAAGCCATCGGAGATGAGCGGCGGGCAGCAGCAGAGGGTGGCGATTGCAAGAGCGATTGCCCAGGCGCCTCCGGTTATATTGGCAGACGAGCCCACCGGTAATCTTGATTCCGGGTCCACCAGAGAAATCATGGATATTTTGAAAGGGCTGCATGCGGAGGGCAGGACGGTCATATTAATTACCCATGACAATGAAATTGCCGCCACGGCGAAACGCATTATACGGATTATGGATGGCAAAATTGTCGATGACATTATAAATGAAAAATTTGAAGAATAAATTTTTTCATAAAGATACGGCAAACGAAATTTTTAACGCCGTTTACTGCAAAAAAGTTTGTGTGGGCGCGGTATCCACAAACGCTATTTCCCGGGCTGGCAAATGGAAGATGCAGATTGCGGAGCGCTTTTCAAAAGGGTTCGGCGGGCTGAAAGACAATCGCCTTTGGGATGTGCTTTTTATCTATGCTCTATGCTCAGGAATAATACTTGACTAATCATAAAAAACACCGCGCAGAAATGGGGAAGAAATGGGAGACAAGAAAAAAAACAAAGAAGAAAAAGTGAAAGAGGAAAAGATTAAAGTGGAAAAGAATCAGGATAACGATATTGCGACAGCCGACAGCATTATCGAGCAGACGCAGACAGCCATTTTACTGAATGAGGATGTGACGAAGACGGCGGGTGCGGAGACTGAAAGCGGCTCAGGAAAAAAGAAGAAAAAGGCCAAAAAAGAAAAAAAGCCTTTGGACAGGGCGGCAAAGAAAAAGCGCAAAAGAATCATTGGTTTTGGCATTGTCGGCGTAGCGATAGTTCTTTTTGTTGTAATGAAAGCGTTTGGCAGTAAGGAGACAGGGGCGTTTGTATCTACGGCCGGGGCTATGGTAGGAGAAATAGAACAGACCATAAGCACCAGCGGTACGGTCACAACGGAAAAGACAAAAAGCTATTTCTCAGACGTGGACGTTCAGATAAGCGGGGTGTCCGTGGAAGCCGGAGACGCCGTGAAGGCCGGGGATATGCTGATTTCTTATGATGAGGAATCCATTGCCAGGGAAAAAGAGCTGGCACAGTTAAAGGTTCAGTCAGCGGAAGGAAATTATCGTAATTCCGTGCAGAACAACAGCCAGAAAATTGGGGATTTGAACGAGGCGAACGTAAACCTGGAGGTTTTGGATCAGCAGATTGCGGATACGGAAGCGTACATAACCAACTTAAACTATAAGATTGAGAAGAAAAAAAGTGATCTTGCCTACGAAGGCGCGCTGCTTCAGATTTCACTTCTTGACTGGCAGGATCAGCCGGACTCGGATGAGTATATGAATCTGCAAAAATTGGTACAGCTCAACAGCTACGAGCAGCAGAACAACAAGGAAATCCAAGGGTGGCAGGATGAGCTTGAAGTATATAACAAGATGCTCTCCGACTACAAGGAATACCGCTCGGAAATGAAGTCACAGCTTAGCTCGGCGGAGTCAAGTAAGATGACCCAGGGAGCCAAGGAAGAGCTTGAGGCGGAGAAGCAGACCAAGGAAATTGAGGCGGCCGATTCGCTAAAGAATTTAGAAGCGGCGGAAAACGGTGTGACGGCGGAATTTGACGGTGTTGTCACCGAGGTGAATGCGGTGGAAGGCGGAACCGTGGCGGCAGGTTCTCAGCTTCTCAAGCTGGAAAGCACGGAGGATGTCATGGTAAAAATATCCGTTACGAAATATGATTTGGATAAAATTGCAGTGGGACAAAATGCGACCATCACCATTGGCAGCAAAGAATACAAGGGCAAAATTTCCAAAATCAATAAGATGGCGGAAAAGAACAACAGCGGCGCAGCCGTGGTGGGTACCGAAATTAAAATTACAAACCCTGACAGCGATGTGATTCTTGGCGTGGAAGCGAAAGTGATTGTCAGCACGGCAAAGGAAGAAAACGCCATACTGATACCTGTGACCGCAGTTAATGTGGACATGGAAGGGGAGTTTGTATATGCGGTGGAAGAAAATATTCTGGTGAAAAAGAAAATTGTGACAGGTATTTCCTCTGACACAATGGTTCAGGTGACGGAAGGGCTGGCGGAAGGAGATCAGATTGTAACGGACGTAACCGCTAACCTTCAGGAGGGCATGAGTGTAATTGCAATGCCACAGGCGCAGTAAAAACGACCGGAGAGCGGCCTTATCTTTTAGCCAAAAAGGCCGCTCTTTAGAGGGAATCTTGACAGCAAGAATGTATTATTGCCTGAGGATGTTTTAAAACCGGCCGATGAGGTATCGCCTTATGATAGCAATAGGGCGGGGAAAGCGGGCGGCGACTGCCCGAGCGCAAAGAGAAAGCGGTAAGGGCGGTGAAAGGAATACGAAGCCGTATCATCCATGGCAGTGGAAAGAGGGAACTATGGCACAGATATGGGAATACATAAAGATTGCTTTGATGAACATAAGAAGCAACAAAGGGCGTTCCATCCTCACCATGCTGGGTATCATTATTGGAATTTCATCCGTTATCATGGTTATTTCCATTGGTAACGGCGTTAGGGGACAGGTGAACTCAGAATTGGAAGGAATTGCAGGCGGTCAGATTGTATTTTACGTGGACAGCACCAGAAAGGAAACCACGGTAATGTTTGATCAGTCAGATTTCGATGCGATTCAAACGCAGGTTGAGCATGTAAAGGGCGTAACCCCGCAATATGGCAGCTGGGGGACGGCCGAGGGGCCCAAAGGGGATTATGATATCAGGATGACGGGCGGTACAACCGGCCTTCAATACCTTTCGTCGGAAGCAATCGTAAAAGGGAAATATTTTACGCAAAATGATTATGACGGCGCAAACAATGTGTGCATTATTTCGGAAAGCAGCGCGGTGGCCCTGTTTGGAACCAGCGATGTGGTGGGGATGACCTTTGACGCAACCTTCTGGGGAATCACCCAGGAACTGCGGGTTATCGGTATCCGAAAGGACGCGGCGTCCTCGCTTGTGACCTCCGGCTACGGGGTTACGACGATTGAGGCGGAAGTTCCGCTCACCTTTATGGCAAATAAGCTTGGCTATTACATAGATGAAATCGAGCAATTTTATGTGGTGGCGGAAGCCTCCCAGTATTGTACGGAGGTGGCGTCCAAAGCCCTTGCCCTGTTGGAAAGCAGGCATAATGCCCGGGGAGAAAATCAGATTATGATGCAGAGCTTTTCGGATGTGGCGGCTCAGTATGATACGATTTTAGGCTTTATCACAGTGTTTATCTCCTTTGTGGCGGCTATTTCGCTTTTGGTAGGCGGTATCGGCGTTATGAACATTATGCTGGTGTCCGTTACGGAGAGAACCAGGGAAATTGGTATCAGAAAAGCGCTCGGAGCGAGAACCGCGTCCGTTTTGTTACAGTTTTTGGCGGAAGCGGGAATTATCACCCTCCTTGGCGGTATTATAGGAATTATTCTGGGAATAGCGGGAGCAGTTGGCGTTTGTTCGTTTATGGATATTGTTGTGCAGGTGAATGTGAGTACGATTATCGGCGCTTCCGTGTTCTCCTGCGGGGTGGGTATCTTCTTTGGCATTTATCCGGCAAGGAAGGCGGCGAAGCTGAGCCCGATTGAAGCACTGCGGCATGAATAAAAAGAGGTATGTTAGTCCCGTCCGCTTCGCCGCGAATAAAAATTCAATCGTCGCCGCGCTTTCGCTCTATAAAAACGCAGCAGACGCTAGGCTCGAAAAAACCTCGCCAAGCGCTGGCGTTTTTATAAGGGCTCCTCTTTGAATTTTTATTCGCGGCGAAGCTACGTTTCCGGCTAACTTATGAAAAGTAAGTGCTAGTTTATAATCATAGATATGAAAATTTATTATTGCACTTTGTTGTATTTTTAGTATAATGAAAAAGAGTAGAGGGCACCTGCGCTGGTAGGTGCCTTTTGAATCAATAGAGGATAAGAAAGAATTGCCACAGGTTTGCAGATAATTTTTGCGGCAATTACTTAAGACGAGGATTCGGAATGGAAGTTGAATTTGATGTTAAGATAACGCCAAGCGCTCTTTATGATTATATGTTATTTCACACCTACACAAGCGCCTCGGGGCTGATTGGCGCTGTGGTGGGCGCGCTTTTGGTGGTAGGATTTTTTATGGGCTGCGGAGTGGTCTTTTTGATTGCAGGGATTGTGATATTAGCTTATCTGCCATGGACGTTGTTCATCAAATCCAGACAGCAATATCTGGCAAACCCGGCTTTTAAAAACCCTCTCCACTATAAAATGACGGAGGAAGGGGTGGAGGTATCCCAGGGGGAGGAAGTGCAGAGCCAGAAGTGGGAGGATATGTACAAGGCGGCTTCCACGCCGCGCAGTCTGCTTTTGTATACCTCTCCGGTGAATGCGTCTATTTTTCCCAAGAAGGACTTAGGGGATAAGGCCTCCGGGGTTATCCGGATTATTTCCACGCATATGCCGGCTAAGAAGGTGAAGATACGCGGCTGATATTTCACGAATTGTCTGTGCCATAAAAGCATGTGTGGAAGCTGGGGAGAAAATTCCGAGCTGTTTATTTTCGCGGGCAGCGAGCCAGGCGGACATGCTGGCAAAGCCAGTGGTATGCGGGGGTATAAGTTTGGAAGTAAACTTCCAAACTCTTTATCGGTGGCAGTACCGCAAGCACAGCTTGCGGTATGTGGGGGTATAAAAATGTTTGTGGAAACGATGAGTCCTGAGGAGACCTTTGCGTTGGGTAAAAAAATCGGTGAAAAGGTATCTCCCGGCACAGTGCTTACTTTAATTGGGGATTTGGGAGTGGGAAAAACTGTTTTTTCACAAGGACTGGCAGCAGGACTTGGCATTACGGAAACGGTAAACAGTCCTACTTTTACGATTTTGCAGATTTATGACGAAGGAAGATGCCCTTTTTATCATTTTGACGTGTATCGGATAGGCGACCTTTGCGAAATGGATGAAATTGGGTACGAGGATTATTTTTATGGAGATGGCGTTTGCCTGATTGAATGGGCTGATTTGATACGGGAAATCCTTCCGGAGAAATATACCCAAATAACCATTTCGAAGGATATGGAAAAGGGCTTTGACTATAGAAAAATACATATTACGGACTGCTGAGGATCTGTGGGCTGCTAAAAGCATGAGAGGAGTTCGCGTGAATTTGCGCCGAGGCGTCACAATTTCCATGATGGCAGAGCGAAATCTGACATTTTGCTTGCCTCTTTAGCGTAAAACGCTTTGGAATGGAGGAAAGAATGGGGGAAATACAAGGAGTATGAAAATCATTGCAATAGATAGCTCGGGGCTGGTGGCTTCGGTGGCTATTGTGGAGGACGATATTCTGATAGGGGAATACAATGTCCAGTACAAGAAAACACATTCCCAAACCCTGCTTCCTATGTTGGATGAGCTTAAAAAAATGGTAGAACTTGATTTAAAGAAAGTAGACGCCATTGCCCTGGCGAAGGGGCCGGGCTCTTTTACCGGTTTACGGATTGGTTCCGCTACCGCGAAGGGGCTTGGACTTGTAATGGAGGCGCCTTTAGTTGAAATTCCTACCCTGGATGGAATGGCATGCAATCTGTATGGCACGGATAAGTTGGTGTGTCCGATTATGGACGCCAGAAGAAACCAGGTATATACAGGGATATATCGATTTGTAAGAGGAGAGGGAAATCCTGCATCCTATCATCTGAAAAGCCTGGTAGAGCAGTGCGCCGTTTCGATAGATGAAATTGCGCAAAAGTGTAATGAATTAGGCGAAGAAGTTATTTTTTTGGGAGACGGTGTGCCTGTTTTTTCAAAAAGGCTTTCGGAAATTCTTAAGGTTCCCTACGGCTTTGCCCCTGCCCATATGAACAGGCAGAGAGCGGCATCCTTTGCCGTGTTGGCGTTTGATTATTTAAAAGAAGGGAAATTTGTTGCCGCCAGAGACCATGCACCGGAATATTTAAGATTATCCCAGGCGGAAAGAGAGAAAGCGAAGAAGGCGGAGCGGTAACACATAAGGAGAAAGATGTTACGAATAAGAGAAATGGAAGCTGCCGATGTGGAAGCGGTCAGCAAATTGGAAAGCGAGACTTTTTCCATGCCCTGGTCGGCAAAGGATTTTTTGGAGATGGTGGAAGCCGACTACGCCTGTTACTATGTGGCGGAAATAGACGGCAGGATTGTGGGATGCTGCGGCATCAGGAACATAGCGGGAGAAGGGGAAATCACCAATGTGATGGTTGCTGCCGGCTACAGAAAAAAGGGAATCGGCAAAAAAATGATGGAATATATGTTGGAAAAGGCGGCGAAGGATGGCATAGGCGACTGTACTTTAGAGGTTCGGGTCGGCAACCAGGCTGCCATCAGGCTGTATGAAAGTCTTGGCTTTCAGGGGGAGGGGGTAAGACCGGGCTTTTATGATAAGCCGAAGGAAGACGCCCTGATTATGTGGAAAAGATAGACAGTGCATGGAAGAATTACCACTAGTCCCGGACGCACTTTTATGTATAATAAGTGTTAGAGGATATCAAAGGAGGATAAGACCATGCGAATTTATTTTGATGAAAATAAAAATGAATTGTCAGCTGTTATCTGTAATAAATGCAAGAAAGAATTGAAAGTCGAAAAGGGCATTTTAAAAGAAGGATGCTTTAGCGGAAATGTCCGGTTTGGATATTTCAGTAATAAAGATGGGAGCAAACATTCCTTTGACTTGTGCGAGGAATGTTATGATAAAATGATTAAAGAATTTGCCATTCCGGTAGAAGAGGAGGAAATAACGGAATTACTCTAAGGCGGCATGGATGGGGAATGGCATAAGAGAGGTTTGAGGAATTTATGCTGGATATTTGTTTGCTCGGGACAGGCGGAATGATGCCCCTTCCCTATAGATGGCTGACATCCATGATGGCCAGATACAATGGAAAAAGTATATTGATTGATTGTGGGGAAGGAACGCAGATTGCCATGAAAGAAAAAGGCTGGAGCCCAAAGCCTGTTGAGGTAATCTGCTTTACCCACTTTCATGCGGATCATATTAGCGGACTGCCGGGAATGCTTCTGACAATGGGGAATGCGGAGCGGACAGAGCCGCTTCTTTTAGTGGGGCCTAAGGGACTTTCGAAGGTGGTGGCGTCTTTACGTGTGATTGCGCCGGAGCTGCCTTTTGTGATAGACTGTCTGGAACTAAATGATGCGGAGCATACGATTTTTTTTGATGGTTATAAAATTGTGGCCTTCAGAGTGAACCATAATGTCCCCTGCTATGGGTACAGCATGTCCATTGAGCGAACCGGCAGATTTCAGGTGGAGCGCGCGCTTTCTTTTGAAATAGAAAAAAAGTACTGGAATCGGCTGCAAAGAGGTGAGACAATAGATACGGGAGAGCGGATTTTGACGCCGGATATGGTTTTAGGACCTGCAAGGAAAGGGCTTAAAGTCACTTACTGCACGGATACAAGGCCGACGGAAGGAATTGTAAGGCATGCCGCCGGTTCGGATCTTTTTATCTGTGAGGGCATGTACGGGGAGCCTGATAAAAAAGCGAAGGCAAAAGAAAATAAACACATGACCTTTTATGAGGCGGCAGAACTGGCAAGGCGGGCGGAGGTATCGAGACTTTGGCTGACGCATTACAGCCCGTCCCTGAACCGGCCGGAAGAATACCTGCCGGCAGTCAGAAAAATTTTCCCGGCGGCGGAAACCTGTAAGGACGGGAAAACCATTGAGCTTATGTTTGAGGATGAAGAAAACGAAAAGTAAAACCCCGTGGAAATAAAGGGAAGGAAAAGGAGGGAGCCGGATGAACAAAGAAAAGGGTCAGGGAGGAATAAAGATTTTTGTTGTCGTTATTGTTTTAGTATGCCTGGTGCTTGGCTATTACTATTATTTGTCAAACAAAAGAAATGACAAAGAGTCGGAGCAGCAGGTAAAAGCCACTGCGGTTCAGGAAGTCTTGATGCGGGATTTGGAAAATAATTATCCGCCGACGCCCAGGGAAGTGGTCAAATATTATGCGGAGATCACCAAATGCTTTTATGCGGAAAGCTACACGGAAGAAGAATTTCACGATATGGCAATGCAGATTCGGAAACTGTATGACGATGAACTCGCTGCCAACAAGACCGATCAGCAATATCTGGATGATCTTGGAGTGGATATTGATCTGCTAAAAGGTCAGGAGATCGTGATATCCAGCTATTCGCCCGGTTCCAGTACGGACGTGGAGGAATTTACGCAGGACGGCTATAGCTGGGCGAAAACCCGCTGTACCTTTCACTTAAGACAAGGAACCCAGTTCCAAAATACGGAAGAAATTTTTCTCCTGCGCAAGGACGATAATGGGCATTGGAAAATTTACGGCTGGACTTTGGCCGATGACGAGAATGTGTGATAAACAAATTTGAGCCCGGCTCCAATTTGCGGGCCAGTATAAGCATAGAGGAATGAAATGGAAAAAGACATTTATATACTTGCAATCGAAAGCTCCTGTGATGAGACGGCGGCGGCGGTGGTGAAAAACGGAAGAGAAGTATTGTCTAATGTGATTTATTCCCAGATTGCCCTTCACACAGAATACGGAGGGGTAGTACCGGAAATTGCTTCCCGTAAGCATATAGAAAAAATAAATCAGGTAATAGAAAAGGCTCTTTCCGACGCGGACAGGGAGCTTTCACAAATTGATGCGATTGCGGTTACCTATGGGCCGGGACTGGTGGGAGCGCTGCTTGTAGGCGTTTCAGCCGCCAAGGCAATCAGTTTTGCTTCCGGTCTTCCGCTTATAGGAGTGCATCATATAGAAGGACATATCAGCGCTAATTATATAGAAAATAAAGAATTGGAGCCGCCCTTTTTATGCCTGGTGGTTTCCGGCGGGCATTCTCATTTGGTAGTAGTGAAAGATTACGGGGAATACGAAATTATAGGGAGAACCAGAGATGATGCCGCCGGGGAGGCTTTTGACAAGGTTGCCCGCGCCATAGGGTTAGGATATCCCGGGGGACCTAAAATTGATAAAGTTTCTAAAGATGGCAATCCGGACGCTATTCATTTCCCGCGGGCCAAGGTGGGAGATGCAGAGTACGATTTCAGTTTCAGCGGTTTAAAATCGGCGGTTTTAAATTACTTAAACTCCTGTCAGATGAAAGGAGAAGAAGTCGTTACGGCAGACGTGGCCGCTTCCTTTCAGAAGGCGGTGATAGATGTGCTGGTAGAACACTCTATGGATGCACTTGTAAAACTTGGGTATAAAAAGTTTGCCATTGCAGGAGGCGTCGCATCGAACAGCAGCTTGAGAAAGGCTTTTGAGGAGAGATGCGCGAGAGAAGGGATTGCTTTTTATCATCCCTCCCCTGTCTATTGTACGGATAATGCGGCAATGATAGGAACGGCAGCTTACTATGAGTATCAAAATGGCGTGCGCCATGGGTTTGATTTAAATGCAATGCCTAATTTAAAGCTTGGCGAAAAATAGAGATGAAGATTTTCGAAGGGGTCGAAAGAAGCCGTCTAAGAAAGTCTAAATCATCTCCGGAAGAATCGCTTGGGGTGATTTTTCCGAAATGGTTTAAGGATTGTTTGCGCTGCAAGGGGCATGTCGGATAGTTTGGGAGTAACTTCAAAAAATGGGGGAATTATGAGTGGGGAGAAAAAATTGCGTACGGCAGCGGTTATTTTGGCTGCAGGCAGCGGCAAAAGGATGGGGAGCAATACAAAAAAGCAGTATATGCTTATTGCCGGAAAGCCGATTATCTATTATCCTTTAAAGACCTTTCAGGAAAGCTTTGTGGATGAAATTGTTTTGGTAGTATCTCCCGGGGACATTGCTTATTGTAAAAAAGAAATTGTAGAAAGATATGGTTTTAGCAAAGTGCGGCATATTGTTGAAGGGGGAAAAGAACGCTACCATTCGGTGGCAATCGGATTAGACCATATCAATTCCTGTGAATTTGTCTTTATCCATGACGGGGCAAGACCTGTGGTGACAAAGGATATATTGGAAAGAGCGCTTTGCTGTGTGAGAGAATTTAAAGCATGTGTTGTGGGAATGCCGGTAAAGGATACCATTAAGATTGCCGATAAGGAGGGGTTCATAGCGTCAACGCCGGACAGAAAGCTGGTTTGGACGATACAGACGCCTCAGGTTTTTTCCCTGCCCCTGATTAAGGAGGCTTATCATAGCCTGATGCAAAAAGAGAAGGCGCTTTTAAAAGAGGGCTTATCTGTGACAGACGACGCTATGGTGGTGGAAACATTGACAGGGCATCCGGTCAGACTTGTTTATGGTTCCTATGAAAATATAAAAATAACAACTCCTGAGGATATTCAAATAGCGGAAAATTTCCTTTTTCCGGCCAAGTAACAAAAAAATAGGTAGAAGTGGTTTTAGCAGAAATATTTTTATGTGTGGATATGAAGTCTTAGGTATATTTTGCTTAAAAGCTTCATATGAATGGTATTCAGGGCCTAATACATATTAATTTTTTGGAAGGAAACCACGGAATGATAAATGGAATGGAAGAAACTTACCGGGATTTTTTGGGACAAATGGGGGAGGAGGCTTTTCTGGAACCTTATAAGGCGGCATGCCGCAGAGTGGAAGAAAAGTTAAACAGAATAAATACGACTGTTTCTCAGAAGAAAGGAAGAACCTTTATCAGCCAAATTACATATCGAATTAAGACACCGGAAAGCTGCCTGGACAAAGTGATTAAGAAAAAATGTGCGGTAAAACGCCAGACGGTTCAGGAGCGTTTTGACGATATCGCAGGGATACGGGTCGTATGCAATTTTTTGGAAGATATTTACCGGCTGGTAGAAATTTTAAATAAGGATAAAGAATTACAGATAATTAAGGTAAAAGATTATATTCGAAATCCGAAAGAAAGCGGCTATCAGAGCCTTCACGTGATTGTGCTTGTACCGGTTGAAGGGTTTGAGCGTAAAAAAGTAGAAATTCAGATCAGAACGCGTGCAATGAACTTTTGGGCCGTGGCGGAACATTGCCTGGTATATAAAAGGCCAAAGGAACAAAAAGAAAATTTGTGGCTTCCGGCCATTTTTCGGGCATTTTCCAGCCATATAAAAGGCCGGGAAGGCTCTCATCCCGGAAGTTTACATGACTTTGGAAATAGTGTAAAAAAAATTTAAAAAAAGTGTTGACATATATCAAGTGATTTGCTAGACTAGTTAATGCGCTACTTACAGCGCAAACATGCGACATGGAGAGGTATCGAAGTGGTCATAACGAGGCGGTCTTGAAAACCGTTTGTCCGCAAGGGCGCGTGGGTTCGAATCCCACCCTCTCCGCTGGAGATACCTTCTCCATCGGAATTATATTCCGAAATACAGCAGGGTGGAAGCCTTGCAATTGATCAGCTAGATCTGGAGAAGTACCCAAGAGGCTGAAGGGGCTCCCCTGGAAAGGGAGTAGGTCGTTAATAGCGGTGCGAGGGTTCAAATCCCTCCTTCTCCGTTGGCAGTCACCCTTGATTGCCTGATAACAAATGAACCTTGACAAATAAACAGCAATGCAACCCTGAAAATTCAAAGAGAAACATTC
>CAJUKV010000042.1 GCA_910587305.1 uncultured Lachnospiraceae bacterium
AATGTTTCTCTTTGAATTTTCAGGGTTGCATTGCTGTTTATTTGTCAAGGTTCTTTGTCAACATCCTGTAATTTTTGTTTATTAATTACTGTGATGTGCGACTTTCAAATAATATCAAATGAACCATTATTTGTCAACATATTTTTGAAAATTTTTTGAAAAAAATTCAAAAAATTTCAAAGAACACATTTTGCGCTCTCTTATCCTTATATTTTCACCCTGTTTTGGTAAAATTTACACATTTTATGTCAAAATAGACAATCCCCAATTCTTAAGAAAGTACACCAAAGCTCCAACGATTAATCCGGCCTCCACTAACCCTATTGCCGCCCCCATTAGCTTATCCACCCCTTTGATAACAGGCAGCTTTGCTATCAGCTCCAGAGAGGTAAACAGCACATGAACCAGCCGATACACCGCACATACCGCAAAAAGAACTACTGTCATCTCAATCACTTTGCTTATTTCTTTGTCTATGTAGCTTCCTATTGCCCCTATAATCAAAACTACACAAAAACCCGCCACCACCATAGCAATAAGCGAAATTATCTCCTGAACCAGTCCTTTGCGAAACCCGGACACAATTCTCCATATAAAAATAATCATAATCACTGCCAGAGAAACGTAATACATTTGTACCTTCCTGTTATTTTAGCTCAATCGTATCTATAGAATCAGATGTTACGACCAAGTACCGATAAGCAGAAGAGGTAGGAATTACCAGAGAAGCATTTTTTTCAAAGCTTCCTGCAAACTTTTCTACGCCGTTCATACTAAAAATCTGACAGTCAAGATCATTATAAATGATAATCTGATCCTTGTTAAAAACAATATCCGTATATTCCATATCAAAAAGCTGGGAATGCACCTTGCTGCCGGCTTTGTTATAAACATCCAGCCGATAAGCCGCCTCCGCGCTCTGATTATGAAAGACAAGTCCTACATAATTTTCATTATAATAAATGCTTTGTACTTCTTCCTCCAAGAAACCGGATGCAATGTTTACCGGCCTTTCTGCGCCGGAGAAAAAAACAATCCGGTCATCGGATACCGCAAAGGCGGAATCATTGTCCATAAACTGCACATACGGAACAATTGTGTCTAAGTAATCAAATCCGCTGACATAATTATCCGTTTCATTTTTGCCCACCTCGCCAAAATTGTAAAATGCCACGGAAGATTTCATATTTCCGCTATCCACATATAAATAGGAAACCGCCATCAAATTTCCATTTGGCGATAGCGAAACGCTGACCGGATAACCGCTTTTATCCATGGTAGCTTTTCCATATACAATCGGTGTATCCGTATTTTCATTTCCGTTGTATACATATATTCTGGTCACATCCGCGTCGTCAAGCACAGCCGCCACTACGCCGTTTGATGAGACGCAAAAATCTCTGATGGGAAGGTTGGTATTGATGGTTCCTTTCTCGCCGTTTTTGTCCATAACATAAATGGTACGCCCGTTGTAATCCCCAATAGCCATCATCTGATCACAAATAGAAATAAGAGGCGTCTGCATTTCATAAGTGCGGTTCCAGACCGCGTTTCCTTTTGCGTCTAAGCAGCTGGCCCCATCCTTGCTGTATAAAAGTATATTGCCGCCAAGCTCTTTTACCGTTGCCCCCTGTACAATAATCACGGGGAAAGAGCTTGTAACGGCGCCTTGCGTATATACTTTATTTTTCCATTGTATGATGAAAAAGGCTATTCCCGCAACAACCAGCGCCAGAGTAAGTACGATTCGATAAAATATTGCCAGCTTATGACTTCGGATTTTTTCTTTATAGTCGACCTTTTTTTCCGCCTTCTGCCGCTTTTCTTTTTCTTTTAAATAATCACGTATGTTCGCCATCCGCTCATCTCCAAATCTTTCGTATCAGGGCGTCCCATTTAATCATGGTCGTTCACATTCTCCACCAACGCCACCGCCCTGCCGGCCATCTCCACGAATCCATACATTTTATTGTAGTCGTTAATCGCGCTCAAAGCTATTGTCAAAATAATAATACAACTTCCATAAATCAATCTTTTAATCAGATCCCCTACGGAAAAAAAGGAATGCTTTCTGTGCAGATGAATCAGCTTTTCCGTCGTCTCATCTTTATCCGTTTTCCCATCCTCGTATTTGCGGCTTCTTTCATAACAAAAAATTAGATAATTCTGCATAGCCTCATTCTTGTCATAAAAAATATAATATCCCTCCTTGGAACCAGGAAGCTTTTGTTTGTTCCCGTATATATTAACGTAGCCAATCAATTCATATTCTTCAAAATACTCTTTTCTGACCTGTTCCTCGTTCCTGCCATATTCCAGTTCATCAATCACGCTTGCAGCGCCAAATATCAGATAAAATTTCCGATTTTCTTTGCGACAGACATGTCCAAAAAGTGCAACACGTAAAGGAAATACTTCCTTTTCCCTCTTAAGTTCGTTCAAATAGGTACAGACATAATCCTCTAAGTAAACGCGTTCGTCTCCCTTTATCCTTCCGATCTGCTTTACCATTGTTGGCAGCTGCATTACAATCCCCCTTTCGTACCATTGCCTCCATGCCTGTCTAAAGTTTAACATAGCCGCACATAAAGTGGGATTGTAATGCATCGTCAAAAGCGATCATTACACACCATAAAATTTTTATGCAAATTTATATATAGTCGTACTTTTATATACTCTCTCCGGTCCAAACACTGCGGAAGGAAAATCAGGTTTATTTGCAGTATCAGGAAAATATTGCGTTTCCAGGCACAGACCGTTTCTCTCCTCATATATGGCGTTTTCTTTGCCGGTCTGCTTTGTGATATAATTGCCTGCATAAAACTGTACCCCCGGCAAATCCGTATAAGCCTTCATACAGCGTCCGGATACGGGATCCGTCACAATCGCAAACTCCTTTAAAACTCCCTCGCCGCCGTCAAGCACCCAATTGTGATCATACCCGCCTGTTATTTTCAGCTGCTCATTGTCTGCGTCAATTTCTTCCCCGATCTTCTTTGCTTTCGTGAAATCAAAAGGCGTTCCGGCAACAGGCGCTATTTCTCCCGTAGGAATGGAACCGGCCCCTACCGGTGTGTATGCGGATGCCCTCAGGGTGAGAATATGATCGCAAATAGTTCCCTTACCCTGCCCCGCCAAATTAAAATATGTATGATTGGTCATGTTGATAATGGTATTTTTATCGCTTTCTCCCGTATATTGGATTTTCAGCTCGTTATCCTCCGTGAGAGAATACGCCACCTGTATTTTCTTATTGCCCGGAAAACCCATGCTTCCGTCTTCATCCTCAAGAGAAAAGACAATGCCGTCATTTTCTTCCCTTACCTTCCAGACCTTTTTATGGTATCCCTGTTCTATATGGCTGTGCAGATTGTTATCACCGTCGTTTACCTGCAATTGGTATTTTGTTCCCTCCAGCTCAAAGGACGCGTTTCCCACACGGTTTGCATTGGGTCCGATTATTGCCCCAAAATAGCATCCGTTTTCAAAATAAGGCTCTAAGGTATCATATCCCAAAACCACATCGGCAATATTCCCATCTTTATCCGGGACAAACAAATTCACTAAAATTGCGCCATAATTGATAACGCCCGCCCGCATGCCTTTAGAATTTTCCAGCCAGTACCGGTATATTTCCTCCCCGGATTTCGTTGTTCCAAACAATTCTTTTTTAATCGTCATTTTTACCCCCAAAATTTTATTCTCGTGAGGATGTCCGGTAAAGTCCGGCATCCTTTGTTTTGCTTCTTAAATTTCCACCCGTCCCTCTAACGCCCGCAAAAGCGTCACTTCGTCAATATATTCAAGATCTCCGCCAACAGGAACCCCGCTGGCAATTCTGGTCACTTTTATTCCGGTAGGTTTAATCAGTTTACCGATATACATTGCCGTTGTCTCGCCTTCTAAACTGGAATTGGTTGCGATAATCACTTCCCCGACATCCCCCTCTAAGCGCGTAATTAATTCCTTTAGCCGGATATCCCCGGGCCCAATTCCCAGCATAGGCGAAATAGCCCCATGCAGCACATGATAAACTCCCTCATATTTTCCGGTTTTTTCATAGGCCGCCAAATCCCTTGTATTTTCCACCACCATAATCGTCCGGTGGTCCCGTTTGGCGTTTGCGCATACGGGACAGATATCGTTGTCGGTTAAGGTAAAGCACTCCTTACAGTAACGAACGTTTTCCTTGGCTTCCATAATTGTTTTGGCAAGCCGCTCCACCTTGTCCCTGGGCATATTAATCAAGTGAAAAGCCAGCCTTTGCGCTGACTTAGAACCGATCCCCGGCAATCCGGACAACTCATCTATTAATTTGTTGATATGTCCGCTATATAAGTTCATCAGAAAGGAAGGCCCCCTCCCAGACCAAGGCCCCCTGTCATTTTGCTCATGACCTCCGCACTTGCTTCCTCCGCCATGCGAAGGGCCTCATTGGTTGCCGCCATCACCAGATCCTCCAGCATTTCAATGTCCTCCGGATCCACAACTTCCTCGGAGAGTTTTACCTTTGTCACTTCCTTTTTGCCGGTTACCGTCACTAAAACCGCTCCACCGCCGGCTTTTGCGGTGAACTCTTTCGTCTCAAGCTCCTTTTGATTTTCCTCCATCTGACGCTGCATTCTCTGTGCCTGCTTCATCAGATTGTTCATGTTGCCGGGCATCCCGCCCGGAAATCCGCCACGTTTCGCCATATTAATCCCTCATTCCTGCCAGCCGCCCTCGAATTTAGGCGCAGGCGTAAATTTGTTATGTGAAAATTTATTTTTAGCACTAATGTCCTATTCCTGTAAACACCCCTCAGATTTGAATGCAGGCGCAAATTTGCTGTACCGTTTACCGTACTTTCCACACTATATGATTTCCGGTTCTTCCTCCAACTCTTCCACTTCCATATGAATCACCTGGCTTATGACCTTGGTCAAATCGGGAAAAAGCTCCTCCGGATTCCTGCCCGGTTCCGGGCCCTGTATTGTCACTTTCATTTCTTTTTCCATAAAACCGGAAAGAATGTTTTCAAATTCTTCCCTGTGGGTGTCTTCTTTGAAATAATCCAAAGGCAGGCCGTCCTGCACCACCACAAGCAGACTCCCATCCTTTGCAAGGCTGGGATACGCGTTCTTTAAGTATGCTTTCATGGGCATCGGCGCCTCTCCCACGATTGCCGGCCAGCTGCCCACCGCCTGTTTCACATCCTCCGGAATTGCTTTGGGAAGCTCCGCCTGCTTCTTTGGCGTCGGGGCAGTACCCGCTGCCGGAGCGATCATGGGGATTCCTTTTTCGATTTTTTCTTCCAGCTGCCTGATGCGGTCCACCAGAGAGTCCGTATCCGTCTCCATGCCCGGCCTGCACAATTTGATGATGGCCATTTCCACCAGTATTCTTTTCTGGGAAGCATAACGAATTTGGCCGGAAGTTTTTGAAAGCACCCGGATATAGCGCATAATCACTTCATTTTCCGCCATCTGCGCTTCTTCCTTGAGCCTTAAAAGGTTTTCCGTGGAAACGTCTATTGCATCCTCCATTCCGTCCGCGGTCTTTACCAAAAGCAGATTTCTCAGATACCAGGTAAAATCCAATATAAACTGGGTCAGTTCCCTGCCCTGCATAATCATTTCTTCCAAAAGCGATATTGCACCCGTCACATCCCCGTTTAAAATAATCCGAAAAAGCCTGCTAAATACCTCCGTATCCACCGCTCCAAGCACATTAAGCACTTTATCGTAGGTGAGCTTTTGTCCAAAATGAAAGGCAATACATTGATCCAAAAGGCTTAAGGCATCCCGCATCGAACCGTCTGCCGTTTTCGCGATATAGCGGATTGCTTTCTCCTCTATCTGAACCTGCTCCTCCTCCATCAGTTCCCTTAGCCGGTCTGATATGGTTTCAATGGTAATCCTTCTAAAATCATATCTCTGGCATCTGGACATAATTGTGACAGGTATCTTATGGACCTCAGTAGTTGCCAATATAAAAATAACATAGGAAGGCGGCTCCTCCAGCGTTTTGAGTAAGGCGTTAAAAGCTCCTATGGAAAGCATATGAACTTCATCAATAATATAAACCTTATACTTCCCCTCAGCGGGGGAATATGCCACCTCATCCACGATTTCACGGATGCTGTCCACGCCATTGTTGGAAGCGGCATCAATCTCAATTACATTCATGCTCGCTCCCGCCGCAATAGCTTTACAGATAGCACATTCCCCGCAAGGGCTTCCATCCTTGGGATTCTCGCAATTAACGGCCCGGGCAAAAATTTTGGCAATGGTTGTCTTACCGGTTCCCCTGGTACCGCAGAAAAGATACGCATGGGAGGTGCGCCCCGCCTTTATTTGATTTTTCAGTGTGGTAACAATATGCTCCTGTCCCTTTACATCTTCAAATGTCGCAGGACGGAATTTTCTGTAAAGGGCCGTATATGACATATCGCCTGTTTCCTTCCATGACGCTTAAAGGCATCCGCCTTAATCGCCAAAACTAATTCCCAGCAATTTTGCTTCTTTTACAATAGATGCATCAGGAGAAACCATCTTAAGCTTTCCGGCAACCTCCTCGAGAGGTACCTTTACCACCTCACGGTTCTTATAGCCAACCATAAAGCCATATTCCCCTTTCAGGATAAGCTCCCCTGCCTCTGCTCCCAGACGGCTTGCAAAAACGCGGTCATAAGGACAAGGACTTCCGCCTCTTTGCGTATGTCCGGGTACGGTAACCCTGACTTCCTCACCTGTCTTGTCCTGAATCTGCTGTGCCAGTTCATAGGAAACGGACGGGAATTTATAATTTTTCATCTTTTCCTTGTATTCTTTCTTGGATAACTTAGCGTCCTCTTTGGAAATAGCGCCTTCCGCCACCGCAAGGATGGTAAATCTGCTTCCGCTCTCGTTGCGCTCCTTGATCTTGGAAACCACCTTCTTCACATCATACGGGATCTCGGGAATCAGGATAATATCCGCTCCGCCTGCCATACCTGCATTTAAGGTAAGCCATCCTACTTTATGTCCCATTACTTCCACAATAAATACTCTGCCGTGGGACGCTGCCGTAGTGTGGATGCAGTCAATCGCGTCAACCGCAATATTTACCGCGCTTTGGAAGCCAAAAGTCATGTCCGTTCCCCAAAGATCATTGTCAATTGTTTTAGGCAGCGTGATAATATTAAGGCCCTCTTCCCTTAAAAGGTTTGCCGTCTTATGCGTGCCGTTTCCGCCTAAAATCACAAGACAGTCCAAACGAAGCTTATAATAATTCTGTTTCATAGCGTCAACTTTGTCCAGACCATTTTCATCAGGATCCTTAATGGTCTTAAACGGAGTACGTGAGCTTCCCAAAATTGTACCGCCCTTTGTAAGTATACCGGAAAAATCACGGCCATCCAGCATACGGAAATTCCCGTAAATAAGTCCCTTATAGCCGTCAATAAATCCGTAAATTTCCACCTTTTCCTTGCTGTTTACAAGACATTTTACTACGCCCCTCATAGCGGCATTGAGTGCCTGACAATCACCGCCGCTTGTCAACATACCAACTCTTTTCACTTAACCTGTCCTCCTTTTTGCTGTGCAACGAATTATTTACGTGTTTTTTATTATACATAATTTAATGTCTTTAAACAACCTTTTCGCCTTCATTTTTTATTTCTTTGGAAAAGCTCAAGTTTCAAAACAACAAAACAAACTTCAATTTTGAATTGACTTGTAATATCCAAACAAGTATAATAAATGAGTGCCGACTAAATACTCGGCCGATTATCATGGAGTCGTATCGAAGCGGTCATAACGGGGCGCACTCGAAATGCGTTAGCCCTCCGGGGCTCGAGGGTTCGAATCCCTCCGACTCCGCTGCAAAATGGAAATGGGGTTCCCGGCATTTTTTCGATGCCGGGAACCCCATTATAATATTAAGTCTGCGCTTTTCTGTACTTAAGCGGCGATATCCCGTAATGTTTTTGAAAAGTTTCGCAATAATAGCTTGCTCCGCAAAACCCATATTCACAGGCAATTTCCGCAATACTCTTATCCGTATTCAAAAGAGCCGCCAGGCTTTTTCGAAGCCGCAGCCTGGCAACATAGGTCATGGGCGTTTCCCGAAGATACTTTTTAAAGAGCATTGAGCATCTGCTTTTGCAGCAGGCCCCTGACGCCGCTATATTCTCAAGTATGATCCGCTGTGCAAAATGTTCTTCAACATAAGTAATCATATTTCTCAAAGAAATCAGCTCGTCCGATTCCTTTTCTCTGCCATAAGCTCCCACGTCTAAATTTTCATATAATAATTTCATAATGGACAAAAACTCGTCCATTAATTCAAAATAGCGCGTCTCCTTTTCCGGGCGGGTAGTAAAAGATGCATAGATCCTTTCTAACTTTTCCAAAATCAAAGTGTTCCATTTTTCTCCACCCAGGTATATATAAGGATACAGGGAGTTTTCCGTAACAGCCTCAATATAATTTTCATAAAACCATGCATTCCCCGAAAGCAGTTCCGGCAACAGTAAAATGCAGATAAATTCACATTCCCTGTGTTCCGGTGAAAAGCCGAAATGTAATTGCCTGCTGTTTACCATAATGCCGCGTCCTTCGGTTAGTTCAATCAGCTGACCGTTTACATTGTAGGTCATGGTTCCTTTCTTAACAACAATAAATTCCAAGTCCTTATGCCAATGGCTGACATAGGCGTAGTCCGGATAAGCGGACAAAACGCCATATCTTAAATATGCCGGAAACAAAGGATTATTATACGCCACCGTCTCCGAATAATCTAAATTAAGTGTACAGCAGTATACGGAATTGTTGTCCATACGCCGTTCCCCTGATACTTTTATTTCTCCTTCCACATTTGTTCCATATGATTCCATGCTTCTGCGTCAAACTCTCTGTCCCTGAAATAAAATTTCCTGTCCTCTTCCGTAATTCTGCGAATCACCTTGCAGGGATTTCCTGCTGCAATCACCCAGTCCGGAATATCTTTTGTAACTACACTGCCCGCACCTATTACAGTGTTGCTGCCAATATGCACCCCTGGTACGATAACTGTGTTACCGCCAAGCCACACATTATCCCCAATGGTAACCTCAATCCCATATTCATAAGCGGTATTGCGGGAATCAGGGTGTACCGGATGTCCTGCCGTGTAGATTGCCACATTGGGAGCCATCTGACAGTTATCCCCAATCTTTACCTTCGCCACGTCAATAATCATACAATTGTAATTGGCAAAGAAATTTTTCCCGACCTCAATATGAGAACCATAATCACAGTAAAAGGGCGGATTGAGAAAAGCCCCGTCCGATTTCCCAAACAGTTCTTTTACAAGCTTACCAATTTCATCAAAATCAGAGCGGTCTACGGTATTTAATTTCTGCAAAATTTTACGACATTTTTTCTGCTCCTCAAAAATGGTCCCGTCCGATATGTACGGCATTTGTGCGTCTCTTCTTTCAATATTGTTCATTTTAATCCCCCATTCTTGCCATCAGCCCTCAAATTTAGGCCAAGGCACAAATATGTTATGTGAAAAATTTATCTTTCACATTTACATTTCCTGCCTATCGCAAGCCGTGCCTGCGATACTGCGTTAGTACTTTCCAATTTCCTATTTATAATTTATAATGATAACATATTATAATAATAACATATAAAAATATGGATTTCTATCAATATCTGTTATATTTTTATCACTATCATATTTAATTTATGGAGGCTGCCTATGTTATACCACTATACCGACTTTGCCGCTTTTGACGGCATCATCCGTCATGCGGAATTAAGGCTTAACAACATTCTCAACATGAACGATGCCTCTGAAATGAGATTTTTCATGAATGGGCTCTGTGAAGCTGTCACCGCAAAATTACAATCGGACGGGGAGTACGCCAAAAGCATACAAATAGAATCCTTCTTCCAGAATGAAATGGCAAAGGAATTTCACTATTCCGCCTATGCGGCGTGCTTTTCCAAATACAGGGACGACGCCGCTCAGTGGGACAGATACGGCCACTTTGGCCGGGGTGTCTGTATTGGACTGCGCGAAGTTCTGATGCAGAAAATGGTCGGCGGCGCAATTGCCCTCCAGGAAGTCTTTTATCAGGAGTATATCAAGGAGCATCCTCTTGTAACCGCATTTTGTGAGCTCGTCAAACAGCAGAAACGCTTTTGCGAGGATTCGCCCGAACTTCAAAGCTTAATGTACGATGCCTGGGTGCAGTCGGCCGCCTTCAAGCACCCTTCCTTTGCAAGCGAGAGGGAATACCGGCTGGTGGTTTCTCCTTTTCTTTCCGATGAATTTATGATAGAGCCCAAATACCATGTATCCGTAGAACGGATCAAAAAATACTATCCCCTGGATCTTAACAAAATGTGCGCCAAACTTGATATGCAATTGGCAGATTTAATTGGCGAAATCATCATAGGCCCCATCTCCTCCCAGTCTCTCCCGATTTTACAGGATTATCTGGACGACTGTGGGTTACATGTCCTTAAAGGCAAAATAAGCTTATCCGACTGTCCTTTGAGAAAGCCTACTTCCTGACGGTTCATGCACATTTTTTGTAATACTCTTCTGAAAGTCAAGGGCCCTCACGGCAGTCGCCAAACAGACATGCAAGCATGTCCACCTGACTCGTTGCCGCAACAAAAAACAGAGCGTAAAACACCCTGAAAATCAGACGCTGCCTTAACGTATCCTCCGACTTTCAGGGTGAAATTTTTGTACCCATAAACCTTTGGCAAGGCGTATAAACGCCCGCGCTTATGTAGACTTTTGTGTAAATTATTTTACCGTTAAAGAGGTAATGTGGGGATTCACGCCCTCATACCAGTATAAAAAGCCTTCCATATCAACCTGGTCGCCAATATTCAGACCCTTAACCGCATTGTATACATCCGTCGTATTATCGCACAAATAAGATTCTACCGTAAATGTATAGGTGGATCCGTCAAGGGAAACATTGAAGTACAGATCGTCCCCATCCTGTCCGGAACCATCCCAGTTATACAGGAAAGCAACGTCGTTTCCATCCGCATCCTTGCTGGCTTCAACCGTCATACCCTTAAATGCTACAAATTTATTCTGATGATCAACCAGCTCGTCAGATCCAAGAAGCGCCGTTACATCCTCAGCTTCGGCAACATAATTGCCATCTTCAATCTCAAAGGTTGCGTCAATGATCTCAACCTCACCGGACCACTCTGCTTTGTAACCCGTAACTTTAATCTTTGTTCCTACGGTCAGCTTCTCATAATCTTCCTCTGAGCAGGCCATGTTGTACAGGAAGTAACCGCCGTCCTTATCCTGACTGTAAACGGTCGCTTTGTCCTCCCACCAGGACTGTTTTGCCTGAACATAGGTCTCAACTACAACTTCCGTATCAAGTTCCGCAGCAACATACTCTTCATAAGTCATAACGCCTTCGGACTTTGCATCATCTCCCGTAGCTGCGCTACCGTCAGCCTCTGCTTCCGGCTCCGCAACGTCTTCATCAGCAGCTTCCGGCTCTTGTTCGGCGCCTGCATCCGGCTCTGCAGCATCCTGCGTTCCTTCATCCGTCTGCTCATTTACAGCGGCATCCTGTGCCGGAGCGCTTTCCTTTTTCTCCCCGCAACCCACACAAGCAATCACAAGCATGAGAGCAAGCAATAAAGATACAACTTTTTTCATTTTTTCCTCCTTCAAAATACTGAGAACAGTTAGTTAATTTTGTCGAGTTTATTATACATGATATTTTCAAGAAATCAATACATTCTCGCTTATTTCTTTTCACGGTCTTTGCAGCAAAGGCTCAGCCCCGGCCGGGCGCTTCCTTTTATCTTTCCCCTGACCGCCCGCGTTTTACCCTGCGCGCAATAACATATGTAAGAATCAGCAGCCATGCGGCCGCCAAACCGGACAGCAAAATAACGGATGTCCGCGGCAGCTCCCCCAGGTCCTCCTTGCCGGAAGAAAGGGATGAATTCCCGTTTAGTTGATCCAGGCGGTACAGGGAAACCGTATCCTCATAAAGCTTATCCATGTACTGCTCATCCACCTCCTGCTTTCTTCTGACTGATTTTACCGTATTTTCAATCAGTTGACCGGCGGCGTCCCTGAGGGAAGCCGAACCCTTAAATACCGGCGTTACAAAAGTGTGGTCAATGTTATCAAGCAATAATTCCGTGGCTTTTATTTTAACGTCGTAATATTCCGTATTGTTTTCCCCGCATCTCGACAAATACTCCTGATACTCCGCCGAACCTTGCGCTTTCGAGGTCACCGGCACATAGCCTTCCGTTTTGGCATAGGCAATCTGCACATCATTGGAGAGCAGATACTGGATAAACAGCCAGGAGGCCAAAACCTCCTGTGGGTCCTTCTTATTAAAAATACAAACCGAGGGGCCCTGGGATATCATCTGCGGGTGCTGCACATCAAACTGGGGAATCGCCATAACCTCCGTTTCAAATTCCACCACCTTGTCTTTGCTGATGTCGGAAAGAGGCGCATTTGTCCCCATCCATGTGGCGCCCGCCGTGGAATCTACTGCAAACAGGCACTGGCCGGTATTTAAAAAATTGGCAGGATAGCTTGAAATCTTAAAAGTGGAAAAAGCGCCTGTTTTCGCATGCTCCGCAATGGTATAAAGAAGTTCTTTTGTATCCTCATTAAAAAGAAGCAGCTCTCCATTGGCAGTGGAATAGCCCGCATCCTTTTGCTTTAGCATCTGTATCATCATATTATCCGTAGACTTATAAATAAAGGGAATCATTACCTTCTGGCCGTTAATCAGAAAATTTCCTTCCTGATCTTTGGCCATTGCCGCCTCCGAAACCTCCCACACAAAATCCCAGGTAAGCGCATCCGGCAGGGTATAGCCCAAAGCCTCCACGTAAGTCTTATTAATATAGCAGGCTTCCGAAGACCGCATGTAGGGAAGCGCATAACAGGTTCCATCTATCGCACACTCTCCCAAAAATTGGGGAATAATTTCCTCTGCGGAAGGCGCGTCAAACCTCACCTCGTTTCCCCCAAGACCGTACTTCTCATCCGCGATTAAGTCGTCAAGAGGCACCACCAGATTCGTGCCCGACAAATACGTTGCAATATGATCCGGGTAGGTAATGCATACATTGGGCGTGGTATTCGTCGTAATATTGGTAATCACATCATTATAAATCTTACCGTAATCCGTATATAAACGAAGATTCACGGTGATATTGGGATACAGCTTTTCAAAATCTACAATTGCCTGCTCATAAATGGCGGTCTGCGTTTTGTTGGTATCATTCTTGGCCCAAAATGTAATTTCATAGTCCCTGCCCTCATCAAATTCTTCGGGAATGGAAAAGGCGCTTAAGCCCTTTGAACCATGGCAGCCCGTAAGGGCTAAGGGGCCGGCCGTAATCATTGTCATAAGAAGGACAAGCAGCAAAATCCTCTTTCCTTTTTTTATCATCCTTTTGTCCCTCCCCTTGAAACGCCGGCCATCACTTTCTTTCGGAAAATCAGAAAAAGAATGATAAGCGGAAGGGAAATCACTACAACCGCCGCCATCATAGCCGGAATATTTTCGCGGCCGAACCCGTTTTCCCGAATCTCCTGAATCCCGTTTGAAACCAGAAAATAATTTTCGTCATCCGTGATCAGACGCGGCCACACATAAGAGTTCCAGCATTCAATCACTTTTAATATGGTAATTGTAATCAGCGTGGGCTTTGATATGGGTATCATAACTCTTAGCAGATATTTCAAATCTGACGTACCGTCAACCTTCGCCGCATAATACAGACTATCCGGGATCTGCTCAAAATTTTCCTTTAGCAGGTAAATATAAAAAACAGAGGTGACGGACGGCAGGATAAGCCCCGGAAAGCTGTTTCTCATATCCAGATTCGTAACCGTCACAAAATTGGTTATGATGACCAACTCATTTGGAATCATCATCAAAGAAAGAAATATCATAAAGGCAATATTTTTTCCTTTAAAGTCAAGTCTGGCAAAAGCAAATGCCGCCAGCGTGATTACAAAAAGCATAATCGCCGTGGTCGCAACCGTAAAAATAACCGTATTGACAAAATATCTTCCCAGCGGCACGGCCGTGAATGCATCCACGTAATTTTGCATAGTCGGAGACAATGTAATAAATGCGGGAATGTATTCCGAGTTGTACGCACTATAGCTTTTTACGGATGTTAAAATCATCCAGTAAAAAGGGAACAACACAATAACCGCCCAGAGAATCAGCAGAATATAGGTTATCGTATTCAAAACTGTTTTACGGGTTTTCGCCGTCTTTTCAATCTTACCGTAATCAGTCGTCATTCTTACCTCCATTCCATCCAATCCCTAATAATGAACCTTCTTTTTACTAATCAGCAGATTAATACATGTAATCGTCAGCACAATAGAAAACAGGATAATTGCCGCCGCAGAGGCATAGGAGGGATATCCCCCACTGTCTCCATAGAGCATATCGTAAACATACCCCACAATTGTGTTCATTTCCGCCGCGTTTAAATTGGTGCCAAAGAGCGCAACCGCATCACTGTACGCCTTAAAAGCCCCAATGAATCCTGTGATAACAAGATAAAAAATCATTGGAGAGATCATAGGCAGGGTGATGCGCATAAAAGTTCTGAATTTAGATGTTCCATCTACCTTTGCCGCATTATAGTAAACCTGATCTACGGAGGAAAGGGCGCTGGTTAAAATCAAAATTTTAAACGGCATTACCACCCATATGGTGTAAAAACAAAGTACAAACATTTTAGCCTGATAAGGTCCGTCAATAAAATCAACGCTGCTTCCGCCAAACCAATTGAGGAAAAGGTTGACAAGTCCATCCGTGTATGCCGTCTTTTTAAACAAAATCATAAAAACAAGCCCCACCGCCAGCGTATTGGTCACGTAAGGCAAAAAGTAAATCGTCTGAAACAACTCGCGCAGAGGCTTAATAGAGCTTAAAGCCACCGAAATAAGCAGTGCGATCCCCGTTGATAATGGTACGGTAATCATAACCAATATAAAAGTATTTTTCACAGCCTGCAAAAAATAAGGGTCATGCAATATATAGGAATAGTTATACCATCCAATCCCAAAATAAGTCTGTGACGCGGAATTGTATCCTTCTTCAAAAGAATAAATAAAAACATCTATCAAAGGATACACCATAAAAATACCCAAAAAGAGTATCGCCGGCAAAAGATACAGCCATCCCTTTAAGCTGCTGTCAGAGAGTTTTGTTTTCTTCATACTTATCCCCCCGCATATCGCAAGCCGTGCTTACGGTACTGCCACCAATAGGAAGTTCCTCAAAATCAATCCGTTTTTCCGTTTCCCTGCTAAATAAAAAGACTTTATGGGGACGCAGGGCGAACCTGACTTTTGTTTCCGTTGCCTGGCGCTCCTTTCCTATCCCTGCCAAATGTTCCGCCCCCACAATGGCGCGGATGGATTGATTTAATGAAGCTTTATTTTGAGATACCACGCTGATATCGCGCCCCATCACTTCCACGCCGTTTAGCGTACAGCAAAAAGGCCCGTCCTCCTGTAAGATAAACCCTTCCGGTCTGATTCCCACAAAGACCTCCTGATTTTCAATCCCCCTAAGCCTTAAAACCGCATCCTCCCCAATATACAGTTGGCCATTCTTCACCTGTCCCTCAAACAAATTGATGGGCGGCGTCCCAAGAAACCTGGCCACAAACAAATTTTCCGGGCTGTCGTACACCTCCTGAGGCTTCCCAATCTGCTGGACAACCCCATCCTTCATGACGACAATCATGTCGGAAATACTCATTGCTTCTTCCTGATCATGGGTGACAAAAATAGTGGTAATACCTGTTTTTCTTTGGATTCTTCTGATTTCCTCCCTGGTCTTAAGTCGCAGGCGGGCGTCAAGATTAGACAAAGGCTCATCCAGGAGAAGTACCCGGGGCATTTTCACCAGCGCGCGGGCAATCGCCACCCTCTGCTGCTGGCCGCCGGAGAGCTCCGCGGGCTTCCTGTCCATCAAATCTTCTATCTGCACCAGCCTGGCCGCCTCGGTTACCTTTTCAAGCATCTCGCCTTTAGAAAGCTTGTCCTTGCCTTTTAAGTTCTGTAACGGAAATAAAATATTCTGCTTCACCGTCAAATGCGGATAAAGGGCATAATTCTGGAACACCAGCCCAATCCCCCTGTTTTCCGGGGGCAAATCCGTAACGTCATCCTCCCCAAAAAAGATTCTGCCGCCGGTAGGCTTTAACAGGCCGCTTATCAAATTAAGCGTCGTACTTTTTCCGCACCCGGAGGGTCCAAGCAGCCCAATCAGCTTACCGTCCGGTATTTCAAAATTAAAATTATCCACTGCAATAACGTCTTCCCGCTTTTTCCTGTCACGGCCGGGAAATCTTTTCGTCAGATTACGCAATACAACTTCCATACACTAATTCCTCATTTTTACTTGTAGCAAACGACATTAGAAATTTCGTTTTCGGTCTTGCAAAAACTTTCATATATGGTTTTTGCAAGAGCCGGAAACAGAAATTTATTATGTCGTTTGCTATAGTTATAAATATCATCCCAATTATACTGAAAACAATAGCAAATGTCCATATAAAGAGAGGTCATCCTTTCCCGATGACCTCCTTTTCCTATTTTACCAATTGCCTTTGTCTTATAATATTTCCCCGTCCGGCTCTGACAGCGCCTTCTGATATCTGTCCAGAATAATGCTCTGTATTTTTTCCCGCGTGGACGAGTTAATAGGATGGGCGATATCTCGATATTCGCCGTCTGTCGCTTTCTTACTGGGCATTGCTATAAAAAGTCCTTTATCTCCTTCTATTACCTTAATATCATGAACTACAAATTCATCATCAATGGTAATCGAAACGATAGCACGCATCTTGCCCTCTTTCGTAATTTTTCTTACACGCACATCAGTAATTTGCATTGTCCTTCCCCCTTAGTTGATTATTTAACATCTATGGTCTTAGCCATGTCCAAAATCAGCTTCTTGTGAAGCACGTAAATTCTTCCTGCCCGCATTCATTACATAACGTATCTGTTGTTTCTCTCTAGTACAATCTTGATGCCATCAGTACCCGCATGATAGGAATTTGCCCGAATCGTATCGCGGCTTTCCACAATGCAATTCTCAATGCGGGTATTGTCTCCGATATACACGTCATTTAAAATAATAGAATTTTTAATGTAGCAGTTGTTTCCTATGTAAGCCTTTTTGAAAATAACGGAATCCTCCACAATCCCATTTACAATACAGCCGCTGGAAATCAGGCTGTTTCTGACCTGTGAGCCCACATTATATTTTGCCAGCGGCAGATCCTCCACCTTAGAATAAATGTCCGGATACTGTTTAAAAAAATAATCTCTCGTTTCCGGCTTAAGGAAATCCATATTCGTACTGAAATAATCCTCCACTGTCGCTATATTCCGCCAGTACTCTAAAAGCTTGTACCCGTAAATCCTTTTTATGTTCTTATAACGAATCAGAATATCCTTAACAAAATCATATCTGTCTTCCTGCGCGCATTTTTCAATCATTTCTATCAGCTGACGCCTTCTGACCACATAAATACCACAGGAAATTGTATTGGATTTGGCCACTATGGGTTTTTCTTCAAACTCCTCTATCCGGCTTTCTTCATTCATCCTGACCGTGCCAAACCGCTCCACATTCGTTTCAGCCGGCATGCTCTTACATACCACAGTAATGTCGGCCTTCTTTGCAATATGGTATTCCAATACCTTGTTGTAATCCAGCTTATATACACAATCGCCGGAAGTAATCACCACATAAGGTTCATGACTGTTTTTTAGGAAAGACAAGTTCTGTGCAATGGCGTCCGCCGTTCCCCTGTACCAGTAATTGTTTTCTGAAGTAACTGCCGGGGTAAATACATATAATCCGCCCTGCTTACGTCCAAAATCCCACCATTTGGAGGAATTTAAATGTTCGTTCAGGCTTTTTGCATTATACTGGGTAAATACCGCTACCTTTTGAATATGGGAATTTGTCATATTGCTTAATGCAAAGTCAATACTCCGGTAGCTCCCCGCAATCGGCATCGCACACACAGCCCTTTTCTTTGAGAGTTCTCTCATCCTGTAATTGTTTCCGCCTGCCAATATTATACCAATTGCCCTCACCGCTCATCACCTGCCTTAATAAATGTTTTTCCGCTTGCAAGACAATTATCAGGATAATCTTCCCTTGAAGTAACTCCGAATATACAAGAGTTCTTTCCTACTGTGATGTCATCCGGTATTACACTCTTCTCTCCCACTGTGACAATACCATTGTTATAAATTTGAGGCTCCGTTTCATTGGGGACTTCATCTCCCATGCCAAGCCTCACGTTATTTCCGATTGTAACGTTTTCAGCTACGATTGCCTTATGGCATTTACATCCGGCGCCAATTACCGTATTATTCATAATAATAGAATCCGTCACCACCGTATCTTTTCCAATTATGACGCCGCAGCCAATGACGGAATTGTATACTTTACCAAAAATTTCCGTTCCTTCTCCTACAATACTTCTTTCTACCACGGAATCATTTGCTATGTACTGGGGAGGCAGAATTTCGCTTTTGGTGTAAATCTTCCAGTATTCCTCATACAGATTAAATTCGGGTACAATATCAATCAGCTCCATATTTGCTTCCCAGTAAGAGCTTAAGGTTCCCACATCCTTCCAGTAGCCGTTAAATTCATAGGCATAAAGGGATTCTCCCTTGCTGTGGCAATAAGGAATAATATGTTTCCCAAAATCCAGCCCCGGCTGGTTTGCATTTGCCACAAGCGCTTCCTTAAGGGTCTTCCAGTTAAAAATATAAATACCCATGGAAGCCAGATTGCTCCTTGGATTTGCAGGTTTTTCCTCAAAATCAATTATCTGCTTCTTTTCATCCGTAATCATAATGCCGAAGCGCTTCGCCTCTTCCATAGGAACCGGCATTACCGCAATTGTAGCTTCCGCTTTCTTTTCCTTATGGAAATCCAACATAATCTCATAATCCATCTTATATATATGATCTCCGGAAAGTATCAGGACATACTCCGGATTGAAGCTTTCCATGTAATCCAGATTTTGGTAAATTGCATTGGCAGTACCTGTATACCACTCACTGTTGGAAATCTTTTCATAGGGCGGAAGAACCGTTACCCCACCGATATTCCTGTCCAAATCCCACGGGATACCGATTCCAATATGTGTATTTAATCTCAAAGGCTGATACTGTGTCAAAACGCCCACCGTGTCTATTCCGGAATTGATACAATTGCTTAGAGGAAAATCAATAATCCTGTACTTTCCTCCAAAGGATACCGCCGGCTTGGCCACCTTAGATGTCAGCACGCCTAACCTGCTTCCCTGACCGCCTGCTAAGAGCATGGCAATCATTTCTTTTTTTATCATATTAATCCCCCATTCTTGCCGGCAAACCGCAAATTTAGGTGTGGCACAAATTCGTTGTGCTATCCTCCATGCTTCCTAAACAAATATACCGAACTGTTTAAACTGTTACAATACAGGTACCAATCATAAAATATATGAATAGTATATCATAGGTTTATCGAAAAGTGAATATTGTTTACAAAATTTTTATTAAAATATATTGCTTTTATGTAAATTTTCTACAATACATTGCCTTTTCTCAAGCTCATAATCTTCATAATTTTCAAACATATTGTATATGATTTCTTTTTCTCTATCTTATTTTGTTGAAAATGCCATTGGTTTTTATTGTGTAATTATATATAATTAGGTCAAAACTATATTAGTCAAATCCCCAGGAAATAAACTCTTCCTGGAAAAACGGAGGTTTCATCATGTACCAGATAAATTTTAACCGCCCTGTTTCCATACATTTTATCGGAATAGGCGGAATCAGTATGAGTGGTCTTGCCGAAATTTTAATGGATGAGGGTTTTTCCGTATCCGGTTCCGACGCAAAGCCCTCTCCTTTGACCAAGCGCCTTGCCAAAAAAGGGGCCGTCATTTATTACGGGCAGCGTGCGGAAAATCTAAACGATTCCATTGACCTTGTGGTCTATACCAGCGCCATTCATCCTGACAATCCGGAATACATTGCCATGCAGGAAAGAGGCATTCCCTCCCTGACCCGCGCCCAGCTCTTAGGACAGATGATGAAAAATTATGATCTGCCCATAGCCATAAGCGGCACCCACGGAAAAACTACTACCACCTCAATGGCTTCGGAAATCCTCTTAGAGGCGGGGACGGATCCCACCCTTTCCATAGGCGGTATTCTAAAGGCCATCGACGGAAATATCCGTGTTGGCCATGGCCCCTACTTTGTAACGGAGGCCTGCGAATATACCAACAGTTTCTTAAGCTTTTTCCCTAAGATCGGCGTTATCCTCAATGTGGAAGAAGATCATCTGGACTTTTTTAAGGATATCGCTGACATTCGCAATTCCTTCCACCGGTTTGCGGCTCTTTTACCTGAAAACGGCACCCTCATTATCAATGGTGAAATCCCTGAAATAAATACCATCCTGGAGGGCCTTAGCTGCCGCGTTATTACCTACGGCAAAACGGGTGAATATGATTATCATCCGGAGCAGATAAGCTACCAAAACGGATGCGCCAATTTTCTTGTTGTCGGAAAAAACGGCCTAAAAGAAACTATTTCTTTAAGCGTCCCCGGCGAACACAATATTTATAATGCAATGGCGGCCATTGCATTAGCAGATTTGCTTGCCATTGATTTTTCCGTGGTCAAAAAGGCATTAAGCAATTTTCACGGTACCGACCGGCGCTTTGAATACAAAGGAAAGGTTCAGGGAGTTACTATAATAGATGATTATGCACATCACCCCACGGAAATTACCGCAACCTTAAATGCGGCGCAAAATTATCCTCATGCAACCCTTTGGTGCGTATTTCAGCCTCATACCTTCTCTCGTACCAAAGCTTTTATGAAAGAGTTTGCCAAAGCTTTGTCCCTGGCTGACCGTGTGGTTCTTTCGGACATTTATCCTGCCCGGGAGACCGACAGCCTTGGCATCAGTTCCGAAACCCTGAAAAAGGAAATCGAAGCTTTGGGAAAAACCTGCTACTATTTCCCCTCCTTTGAAGAAATTGAAAATTTTCTTTTAAAAAATTGTACACAAAATGATTTGTTGATAACTATGGGGGCCGGAGATGTTTTAAACATTGGAGAAAATCTTTTAAAGCGATAGTTGTCCACATTTTCCACATATTTAAACGCCGGAAATGGTTTTTAAATATGTGGATATTTTTTGAAACTGCGTCCCTGAAAATTACCTGTATTTTACAGGCATTTTCCCCTGGTAAATGTGTTTTCCCACTTTATTTCCACAATATCCACACTTTCCACAAAATCCGGAAAGCCTTGTAAATACTCGCTTCCTGAAATTTTTCCTATTTCAATTTCGGATTGCTTATGCTATAATTCAATTTGCTTTCAATTCGTGTAAATAAGATAAAGGTCAGGTGGCAGCTCATGAGTCGCTTTAAAATTTATCAGGAAAATTATTCCGATATAACCGTTGTATCCAACTTGTTCATTGACGAGTACATGAAGGATGCCAACGATGCACAGTTAAAAATATATTTATACCTGCTCCGCGTCATGGGCGCCGGCCGCTCTACCAGTGTGTCCGACATCGCGGATCAGTTTAACCACACGGAAAAAGACGTTGTGCGGGCTCTTAAATATTGGGAAAAGAACCGTCTCCTTGCTTTAGAATATGATGAGGCTAAGAACCTTTCGGGGGTTCGTCTTCTCGACGTGTCCAGGCGCTCTGCTAACGATGTGGTGTCATTAGCTCCCGTCGTGCAGCTACCGCCCAAACAGGAGACTCCTGATGCAAAATCCGAATTTTCCAAGCCCTCCTACAGTCTTGACCAGCTAAAGGAATTTCAGAATAAAGAAGAAACCGCCCAGCTTCTCTTTGTTGCCGAGCAGTATATCGGCAGGCCTTTAAGCCCTTCCGAGATAAAAACCATTCTCTTTTTTGCGGACAGGCTTGGCTTTTCCGAAGACCTGATAGATTACCTGATCCAGTACTGCGTTGACAAGGGCAAAAAGGATTTCCGTTACATAGAAAAAGTTGCTATCAGCTGGGCCCAAGAGGGGATCACCACGCCAAAGCAGGCAGCTAAATTTGCCATAAAATATGACAAGTCCGTCTACGACGTAATGAAAGCCCTGGGTAAATCAGGCATTCCTACCAAAGCGGAAGCCGATTATGTAATTAAGTGGAATAAAACATACGGATTTACAAAAGATATTATCCTCGAAGCCTGCAGCCGGACGGTCATGGCTACGGACAACCATCGATTTGAGTACGCTGACAGCATCTTATCCAGCTGGCATAAAAAGCAGGTTCATCATAAATCCGATATTAAAGCCTTAGACGAGGCCTATGCAAAGAGCAAGGCCCCATCGGCAAAGCCCCGCGGCAAAAATATTGATCAGTTTAACCAGTTTATGCACAGCGAATATGATTTTGACGAGCTTGAGAAAGAAATCTTAAGCAATTAACAAAAGGTCTTGTATTTTGTTCTTGACAGGGCCTCGCACTATTATAAGGAGAACTACTGTGGCGCTTAGCAACTCCCAATATGAAACTATCATGCATGAATATGAGGTCAGGCAAACCTCTGCCCGTCATCTTTTAGAAGAACGGACGGCAGAAGTTTATTCCCACGTAGAAGGTTATCGCGATCTGTGCGAATCCATCGCTTCCCTGTGCGTATCCCAGGGAAAAAAGCTTCTTAGCGGCGACGAAAATGCATTGAAAGACCTGCATGTCTCCATAAACTCTCTTTCCGCTAAAAAGCAAAGTCTTCTTATAAAGGCAGGTTATCCGGCCGATTACCTTACGCCCGTCTATCACTGTCCTGACTGTATGGATACCGGTTATATAGAAGGCGTCAAGTGTCATTGTTTTAAACAGGCCGTCATTGATCTTTTATATGAGCAGTCGGGCATTCGCGAGCAGTTGGAGCAGGAAAATTTCGGCACACTTTCTTATGACTATTATCAGGGCGAGGATTTACAGCGCTTTCAAAACGCTGTAAAAGAATGCAAAAACTTTATAAAAACTTTTGATTCGGGCTATCATAATTTATTTTTTTATGGTACAGTAGGTACAGGCAAATCTTTTCTATCCGGCTGCATTGCCAGGGAACTGATTGAAAGCGGGCATTCCGTTATATATTTCAGCGCTGCCGGACTCTTTGAAACTCTCTCCAGAAACATGTTCGATTACAAAAATAAAGATGATATTGTCAATTTTCATGAAGAATTATATGGCTGTGATCTGCTCATCATCGATGACCTTGGAACTGAATACACCAGCAATGTTGCCGTTTCCGTATTTTTCTCCTTGTTAAATCAACGGCATCTAAATAAAAAATCCACTATTATTTCAACCAATTTATCCTTAGAGGACTTGAGGAATCGTTACTCAGACCGGGTCTTTTCCCGAATAACCAACCAATATACTATTTGTAAATTTACCGGAACAGATATCAGAATGTTAAAAAAACGACTCCAAAACAGAAAGTGAGGTACCATATGGCTCAGCGTGAGGAAACAAGAAATTTGGAAACAATACCTGTAGGTTCCCTTGGGATTATCCCTTTAGAAGGATGTAGAGCTCTTGGCCAAAAGGTGGATAATTATCTGGTAAAATGGCGTACCGTCCGTGAAAGCGAACATAAGACAAGCCTTGCCTTTGCCGGTTATCAAAGAGATTCCTACATCTTAAAAGCCCAGGTGCCCCGTTTCGGCTCCGGGGAGGCTAAGGGAATTATTTTAGAATCCGTAAGGGGAAGCGATCTCTATCTCCTTGTGGATGTTGCAAACTACAGCCTGACTTATTATATGTGCGGGCATGAAAACCACATGTCCCCTGACGATCATTATCAGGACTTAAAACGAATTATTGCCGCCGTAGGCGGCAAAGCAAGACGCATCACCGTCATTATGCCTTATCTGTATGAGAGCCGGCAGCATAAAAGAACTGCCAGAGAATCTCTTGACTGTGCCCTTGCCCTTCAGGAAATGGTTCATATGGGTGTTGATAATATTATTACCTTCGACGCCCATGATCCAAGAGTCCAAAATGCAATTCCTTTAAACGGTTTCGAGACCGTCCAACCCACCTATCAATTTATTAAGGGTCTGTTAAAGCATGTAAAGGATCTCAGCATTGATTCGAGCCATATGATGGTTATCAGCCCTGATGAAGGCGGTATGCCCCGTGCTATCTATATGGCAAATGTGCTTGGACTGGATATGGGCATGTTTTATAAAAGACGGGACTATACCCGCATTGTAGACGGCCGCAATCCAATTGTTGCCCATGAATTTTTAGGTTCCGATGTTGCCGGAAAGGATATGGTTGTAATTGACGATATGATTTCCTCCGGCGAAAGCGTCTTAGAAGTTGCCACCGCCTTAAAGGAGCGCAAAGCCCGTAAAATATTTATCTGCGCTACCTTCGGCCTGTTTACCAAGGGTCTTGAACGGTTTGATAAAGCATATGAAAACGGTATTATTGATAGAGTTCTGACTACCAATTTAATTTATCAGCCCGTAGAATTACTTGAGCGTGAATGGTATATTGACTGCGATATGAGTAAATACATTGCATATATTATTGATACCTTAAACCATGACGCCTCTATCAGCGACCTGCTTAATCCCAACGAGCGCATCCAGCGGGTAGTGGCGAAATATAAGGCAAACGAGACCATCAATTGATTTTATAACCATATTTTGCAATTTTTGCACGTAAAGGGGCTGTTGCAAATCTTAGCTTCCATACAATATATAGCAGCCAAACTTCCAGCGTATGGCTGCTATATATTGTATGAATCTGCCGTTTTGCGACATCCCCTTAGTTCACATTTTGTCTATATCATCTGCAAGTCTCCTCTTGCTTCTTACATCTTTCCTCCTCGCAGACCCGTGTAAAGCGATATTCAAAATCTCTTCTGCTTTTTGTCGCCATATTGGAAAGAATCAAACCCGCAAAGAAGGATTGAATGGCCGCCATCATAACAAAGCCGCAGACAATCAGAGTAGGGAATTTAAGCACCAGCCCGGTTTCCAAAAATTCCAAAAGCACGGGGACAAAAAACAAAATGGCAACTATCGCCAGCAAGGCCGAAAGAAGGCTGAAAAATCCAAAAGGCTTATAATCCCGATAAAGCCGAAAGATCGTGCCAAGCACACGGAATCCATCCGCATAGGTATTGAGCTTAGACACACTTCCCTCCGGCCTGTCCCTGTATTCTACAATCACATTGTCAATCTGCATGTGATTATAAACCGCATGTATGGTCATTTCCGTCTCAATCTCAAATCCTTTTGACAGCACCGGAAAGGTCTTTACAAATCCATAGCTGAAGGCCCGGAACCCGGTCATAATATCTTTTACCTCACTGCCAAACAAATGGTTAATACTGGCTTTCACCACGGAATTTCCCATATTGTGAAAAGGACGTTTATTTTCCTCAAAGTATGTGGAGGATAAACGGTCGCCCACCACCATATCCGCATTGTGAGAAAGCACCTTGTCCACCATCTTTGGGGCAAACTCCATGGGATAGGTATCGTCCCCGTCTACCATAATATAACACTGGGCGTCAATTTCACGAAACATCCGCCGAATTACGTTTCCTTTGCCCTGCATATATTCCTTTCGCACTACCGCCCCCTGCCGGCGGGCAAGCTCCGCCGTTTGGTCGGTGGAATTATTATCATATACGTAAACAACCGCTTCCGGCAAAGCCGCTTTGGTGTCCTTAATCACCTTGGCAATCGTCTTTTCTTCGTTATAGCATGGAATTAAAACCGCAATTTTGTCCATTTGAGTATTCCTCTTCCTGTCTTATGTGGTGTGATTACTCTGTTATTTTATCAGAGTTTCCATATGAAGTCCAGATATACATGGAAAGAGCGCTATGTTTCCGGCCGCCTTAAAAAGAGCTGCGTTTCTCGGTTATTTTTATCGGGTTGTCAAAACCTTAAATAACGCCTATTGCCAAAACTGGTCTCATACTATATACTATAAATGCTTTGAAAACCTTCCGGACAGATTCTATTTGTTAGTGCGAGGCTAACGGTATAATGGGCATATAATGAAGTTTTCTTTTTACTATTGCATAGAGTTTGGAAGGTGCGGCGGGAAGGGTATGGTTGTTTGTATGATTCGACTTATTTTGGTGGCATCCTTTGTCATAACATTTTTAGTTTTCAGTATTCCTCTTTTGATTGTCGAATGGATTATCGGCAAGTTTAATATGGACCTAAAAAACAGGAGTTCTCTTGCTATTGTAAACTGGGCATTTCGCGTATGCCTGTTTTTTGCAGGGACGGATATTATTGTAAGAGGAGAGGAAAATGTTCCCCAAGATACGCCCGTCTTATATATTGGAAATCATAGAAGTTATTTTGATATATTGATTACCTATGTACGGGTGCCACGGCCTACGGGATATATCGCCAAAAGAGAGATGCTCAAATGGCCTCTTCTGGTAAACTGGATGCGTAATCTTCACTGCCTGTTTTTGGACCGCAACGATTTAAAACAGGGGCTAAAGGTAATTTTGACGGCAATCGACAAAGTAAAATCCGGCATTTCCATCTGCATTTTCCCTGAAGGGACCAGGAACAAAGTAAATCATACTTTTATGGAATTTCATGAGGGAAGCTTTAAAATTGCCGCGAAAACAGGATGTCCCATTGTTCCCATGACTCTTTATAATTCCGGCGATATTTTTGAGGATCACCTTCCGAAGATTAAAAAGACCCAGGTAATATTAGAATACGGAAAGCCTATTTACATAAAAGATTTGCCCAAAGAATATCAGAAAAAGCCCGGCGCATATACGCAGAATATCATTGAAGATACCTACTATAAGATTAAAGCCGAGGCCTGTCATGAAATAGGCGTTTCCGAGAAATAAGCCAAAATTTTTATTTTGCATTCTTCTCTTTTCCGTATAACAAAGGCCGTGAAAAATGAACGTTAAAAAAGTCAATTAAGGGCCCCATAAAGAAAGCCGTAATAAGTGTTCCGATACCTGGAAGCAGCCCGCACAATGCCCCAATAATGACACAGATTAAGTCGCATCCGATCCTGCAAAACCGGAAAGGCTTTTTGCTCTTATTAGAAATAATAATAGGAATGGCGTCATAGACAGAAACGCCTAAGTCGGATGTCATATACAGGGAAGAGGCAAAGCACATCAAAACCACACCTATAAGCAGCATAATAATCCGGGCCCCTATAGAAGGGGACGGAAATGTGCGTCCAATGACAACCTGTGAAAAATCGGCAATATAACCGGTAAGAAACATATTTATAAAAGTGGCGATGCCTATGTAGTGTTTATCCAGAAACAAATCTACGATCAACATCAGCAGGCATATCCCCGTATAGTATGATCCATACGATATTCCGCCCAAAAACCTTGCCCAGCTTCCCTGTGCAAAGCACTGAAAGGGATCTACGCCGAAAACTGAGCATTTAAAAAAGCCCACGGCAATAGCGCAAAGAATTACCCCAAGTATAGTCATAATGATGCGTGGACGAAATTTGTCCGGAAGTTTCATTTTCATCTGCTAATCACCTTTTTCTTTTGATTTTCCCGTTTTTTCATAAAATATGAATGATAGTTTTTATGTTATATATTTTTGTGTTACACAATTTTAAGTTTCAAATTTTTGCGTCGCCATTTTTGTGTTACACAATTTTGTGTTTCACATTTTTGTATTTCACATTTTTGTGTTTCACACTCTGTATTATACACTTTCTTAACGGTTAGTCAACTATTCCTTATTGCATAAAGGTCTGGTTAAGTAACTATGAAGCCGAAGGCTAAATAATTACCTGGTTAAAAACTCTACCACTTTCTCAAATTCCATCCCGTGGGACGCTTTTACCAAAATGGTATCCCCCTTTTTAAGCAGCTTTGGCAATTCTTTCATCATTTCTTCTCTTTCGGCAAAGTAATATGTTTCTTCTCCCATATGGGCCGCCTGCTCATACATATATCCGGATAGCCTTCCCGTACAGATTAATACATCTATCTTTTTCTTCGCCGCATAGGCGCCTACGTCGCCGTGAAGCTGTTCCTGCCCTTCCCCTAGCTCAAACATATCTCCCAAAATTGCTACTTTTCTTCCGGGTGCCATGGCAAGCAAATCGATTGCTGCCCGCATAGAACCCGGATTGGCATTGTAGCAGTCGTCCACCAGGGTATAATCGGGAAGCGAAAGTACATTGCTTCTCCCTCTGATCGTCTCCACATTGGCAATACCATTCTTTACATCCTCGGCCGTAAGGCCCAGCTGCATTCCAACGCCTGCCGCCGCCAGCGCATTTAACACCATATGCATTCCCGGCAGGGGAATATCCACCGAAAAAGCCTTCAGATTTGCATGAATAACCGCCTTAGAGCCACACAATCCCTCATCAAGCACATCTGATGCAAAAATTTCATTCTCAGGCTTTAACCCAAAATGAATGGGCGCATGATTTCCTCTCTGTTTGATACGGCAGAGAATGTCATCGTCCCCGTTGACAAATACATAACCTTCGGGATTCATATAATCAAAAATTTCTGATTTTGCCTTAAAAATCCCTTCCCGGCTTCCTAACTTTTCCAGATGGGACTGCCCGATGTTTGTAAGCACACAAATATCCGGCCGGGCAATCCTGCTTAAACGGCGCATCTCCCCAAAATCGCTGATCCCCATTTCAAGAACCGCAATCTCATGCTCCTTTCGGATTGAAAGGACCGTAAGCGGAAGGCCGATTTCGTTATTAAAATTCCCTAATGTTTTTAACACCCGATATCTGGTGGAAAGCACGGAAGCTATAAATTCCTTAGTGGTAGTCTTCCCCACGCTGCCGGTGATCCCTACCACCTTAACGGACAGCTCCTTCCTGTAAAACTCTGCGATATCCTTTAACGCCTTTAAAGAGTCCTCCACCAGAATATACGGCACAGGGCATTCTTTTTCCGCCCTCTCACACACCACGCCTAACGCCCCTTTTTCCGCCACCTGCCCTATGAACCTGTGCCCATCCACTTTCTCGCCTTTTGTGGCAATGAAAATACCCCCCGGCACTATTTTTCGGGAATCAATCACCACACAGGATGCCTCCTGGAAGTTCTCTTTCCCATCCCCCCTCTTTGGCAGGTGCAAAACGCCTCCACAAGCTTTTGCAATATTTTTTAACGTCATATTTTTCATATTTTTCCTCATTTCTGCGCTGCTTTTCGCGCATATCAAGTTTGTGTCTGCGCTGCATCCACAAACCTTTCATTCTACCCCACATGCTTTCAGCAGACCACAAATTGGGGCCGGGGCGTAAAGCTGTTGTGTAAAAAAAATTATCGAACGGCCGCTTCCAGTATCCGCTCACAAAGCTCCTCAAAGCTCATTCCCAAAGCCGCCGCTTCCTGAGGAAGTAAGGAGGTAGGCGTCATGCCCGGCAGCGTGTTTGCCTCCAGGCAAAACACCTCCCCTTTCCCATTCATCATGAAATCCATTCTTGCGTAATTTTTAAGGCGCAGCGCCGTAAATGCTTCTTCCGCATATTTTTGAAGCTCTCTCGTTTTTTCAGGCGAAATCCGGGCAGGGCAGGTTTCCACCGTAGCCCCCGGCTGATATTTATTTTTATAATTATAAAATCCCTCAAGAGGCGCGATTTCTATCACCGGCAGCGCCTTCCCTTCCATCACGCCCACGGAAAATTCCCGTCCGTCAATGTACTGCTCCACGATTACCTCATCATCATACTGAAAGGCCTCCGCAAGGGCCCTCTCATATTCCATCTCCGTTTCCGCTATACTTACGCCCACGCTTGACCCCCCGCAGCATGCCTTGACAATGCAAGGGAAGGAAATCCTTTCCTTTTTCTCCTGGCCTTTTTGAAAACGTATGTATGCGGGCGTAGGAATCCCATGGCAGATAAACAGCTCCTTGGAAATTCCTTTGTCCATGGCAAGCGCCGAGCTCACATAGTCCGTTCCCGTATAGGTGATTCCCATAAGGTCAAAGCACGCCTGTATCTTCCCATTTTCGCCGTTTTCCCCGTGAAGCGCCATAAACACCGCATCCGAAGCCTGGCAAAGTCTGATCACATTAGGCCCAAAAAAGTTTTTCTCTCCGTCCGGCCGCATCGCTTTCACCTGCTCGATATCCGGATTCTGCTCGCTGATACTTCCAAGTTCTCCCGCCCAGTCCCTGTCCTGGTCAAAAATACTCTCTATATTATTCTGCTTTCCTTCTTCCCACTCGTACCCCAAATACACATCTAAAAGTATCGCGTTATATCCTCTGCTTTTAAGTGCACGGTAAATCATAGCGCCGGAGCTTAAAGACACATCTCTCTCCGTGCTGGTCCCGCCTGCCAATACTACTATCTTCATATTTCTCCTCATTTCTGCGCTGCTTTTTGCACATATCAAGTTTGTGGATGCAGCGCAGACACAAACTTGTGAGTGAAAGATGGAAAACCTTTCACTCTTCCCGACATGCCGCTTTGCGGCACAAACGATACATGAATTATTTCAGAAGAATCGCCCAAGGCGATTCTTCGAGAGATGACTTAGATTTGCTTAGGCGGCGTCCTTTGACACCTTAGAAAATCTTCATCTCTTCTTCACACTTTCAAACATGCCGCTTTGCGGCACAAACAATACATGAATTATTTCAGAAGAATCGCCCAAGGCGATTCTTCGAGAGATGACTTAGATTTGCTTAGGCGGCGTCCTTTGACACCTTAGAAAATCTTCATCTCTTCTTCACACTTTCAAACATGCCGCTTTGCGGCACAAACAATACATGAATTATTTCAGAAGAATCGCCCA
>CAJUKV010000043.1 GCA_910587305.1 uncultured Lachnospiraceae bacterium
ATCGGCTGTGTCGTCTGTAATACCATGTTTTCATATGTTGTAATGTGTGTCCGCTTCCTACCTATTTTAAGTTTATAGCCGTCCTTGATGTATTCCTCTGCCATAATGATGCCCTCCCTTATGCAAAAGATAGCATATAAAAATCCTGCCGTCTATTAGCAGAATTGCAGAAGAATATATCCATGTTTGCTTTGTTATGTAAACCTGATTTTGATGCGTTGGGAAAAGCTGAACAGGCGTGATGTAAAAATTGATGTGGTAATTTTGACGAAAGATTTTGACAGGATATATTTATTCTTAAATAATATGTTTTAGACGATTAAAATATAACATTGTGCCTGTTTTATATTGCTGTTAAACAATAATATTCCACTAACTCAAACTCTGGCTCTCCACTCACTATGATATTACTTGTTACTTCTAACTCGTGGTATACTCCTAAGGATTCTTTGGCACCTGTGGTGAGGTTCTCTTTGTAATAGCCTTTGACGATGTTACAGGTACCTGTTTTGCCTGGGAGACGATCTTCTGGGGGACCAGGGGAATCTACGCCATTGTAGGTATGGATGGCATCATTCTTACAATGGATGATTAACATCGCTACTCCATAGGATTGGACTTCGGCATCTGTTAATTGGGCTGGGCCTGAACTTGGGTAGGCGGTGAAGCCTGCTTCACTTACCTTGATTTTCTCTGCATGGGGAGCTACTTTGTTGGTGTAGGAGTCGAAAACTTTGGCACCATTTTTGTATTTGATGAGGTTGGGGACGGTGCCTATGAGGGGGTCACTGGTGAAAGTGCGATTGGAACCTCCCTCGGATTGCATCTTCGCTATTATTTCATTAACTGCTCTTTTGGTTATCTCATTTACCCACTGCTTCTTTATCTCTGTTATTGATTTACCTTCTTCTGCTTGAATATTCCTCCACACATTATCAGGTATATTGTTTACATATTTCTGGGCTTCTTTTTGAGCTGCTAATGTAATTGATTTTGCTTGGGATGGAGATATAACAAGCGGTAAACCACCACCGGAATCTCCACCCGCTTTGCTATATTGGAAGTTCATGATGGTTTCGATGACGAGGATGTATTCATCACTGGAAAAACTTTTCTCTGCTTCTACTCCCCAACAATCTAACACGAACTGTTGAGCCTGTGGTTTGCCATTAATTGGTTGTAACATCCAATCACGGATTTTACCCTCATTAGAAGGACTTCCACCTTCGCACCAGGGGGTAACGCCCCAGAAAGCATCTCCACTCCAGCCACTGACTGATTGACCTCTACGGGAGGTACAAACCCAACGGGAACCAGATATCTCATTGTAACCGGGGCTACGGAAAGCGTAGGGTGGATATGATGTGGTGGAGCCGTCTTTGGTGAGAAGGTAACAGAGGTAGCCGGTACGGGTGTAAGAGACACCGTTGACTATGTGGGAGGTGCCACCTTGGGTACTGCTACTTGTGCCATTGTAAACTGCTCCTACTACTGCTTGCACACCAGCATCTATTCCACTACTGGCGTATACTAAGGATGTATTTAGTGTTAATATTGTTATAATTGTAAACACTATTGCAAATACCCTTAGCATATAATATTTTGGAATGTGGGATTTGAATTTCATATGTAATCCTTCCTTTCTTCTATTTTGCATCTCTTTTTTAATTTTATTTCTACATGAATTTTGGGTATGAAAAAAGGACACCTGATGGGGTGGGGTGTCCTTTTTTGATTGTATTCCCTTTCAAATTTGATAAAGTTGTATTTTGCTTTTTCTAAAAAGTGATCTATTATTCAAATCTATTAATTTATCTTTAGTGTCTTTATTTTTACAGCAATATAAACAATTTTTAACGCATATATTATGCACTTTATGCTCATTCATCATATCCCGCTGTATATCATTACATGTTTCAATCCAACATTTACCTTGATTTTTCAATGCCCCCGTTTGCTTTATTATCCTGAAATATCCATTAATAATTTCTGTCGCTTTTATTAATAGTTGCAATGCAAAATGCTCCCTATTAACTCCTGCCTCTTTTCTCATATTAACAAAATTTTGTATCCTTGAATCGTCATTAAAATAATTAATGTTATTATTTATACAATAATGTACATATTTTAATGCTTCAACTACACATTTGTTTGCTTTATCTAAATGTACATACATATCTATCAATTCATCATATGATAAATACAATTCTTCAAAACAATAGTATTTCGTTATTCTGTAATTAACATTTGCTTCTTTACATTTTATACCTAGCCATTTTATAAACTCTGCCGGAACAAAATTTGTTGTATCTTCTATATTGTCAAATACAATCATTATTTTATCTCCGTAATTTACATATCTCAAAACAGACTTGACCTGTTCTTTCAATGTAGTATTTCCACCATTTTTTGTAATTAATGGCACAAGAGTAAACTCATTAGAATTTTTAAATGTATATGCTACGCATTCAAAAAAGTCTCGTGCAGAATTTTCATCCTCAGTAATAATATATAACATCTAATTCCACCCCACTTCGTCAAACTCGTAATTTAATTGCAAACAACCATTATTGTTATATAATGTAGCAAAGTAATTTGGAGATACTGCTAAACCTATTGGTTTTCTTGAAAATATTAAGTATCTATTTATTCTATCTTGATTGATAAATGTAACTAACTGTTGATTTAAAATAAATTCTGCTCTATCAATAATTATTAGCTTCTTTGATTGTTCAAATACTTTATCTACATCTTTTTTTGATGCAATAAATATGTTATCTGCACTATATGGCCTTAAAATAACATTATCATCATCAATAATATTAGTTAACATAGTACAAATCAATGTTTTTCCTGTACCGCTTTTGCCTTGTACTACTGTCTTATTGCCTTTAAAACTTAATAAATACCTATTACTATTTATATCTATGAAATCTAATATATTGTTTTCCCAATTATAACATTGCTTCATTGTATATCCTCCATCTATTATAAATCTAAGAGTGACTCTATTATTCTATCCCCATCTATTCTGTATTGCCTGTCTCTACATTTATATAATTCATTTTCATGCTCTATTATAATTGAAATATGATAATCTTTCTTTTCTTCTATTATATCAAACAATTTATCTATTGCATTCCAACCACATTCTGTTGCATTTATGGCTTTAACATTGGGATATATAAAAGGATTCTCAAGTAAAAATATTAGGTTTAGGGCTGTCTTACATCCAGTTGATAAATCCCATAAACCTGCTAACCCATAAGGTGTTTCAATCTTGCCATTATCCCTATCAAGTAATTCTGCACTATCAATGTCTTTTAGTACTTGTATGCTTAAAATACCAAACGATTTAGCAGTTATATTGTTTTTAAAAAAAGATTCATTATTAATTACTATATCTTTTTTATCAAAATAATTTGTTGATGTATATATATTTATCATTTATATTACCCCTATTTACTTTTCTTTTATTATAACGCAAAATCTCGGAAATTACAAATCCATGTATCAACGAAATTAAAAATATTTTTATCTGTGTAGTAGTATATTTGTAAACTGTATTTGGTGTGTATTAATCTTATTAAATACATAGAGACAGCTTGTAACTGCTGTCTCTATGATTCATTAGTTTAATAAACCGTACCTGGGGCTACATCCGATGTTGTTGAACCAAATTCAATTTGACGTGTATTAGCTGTATTGTCAAGGGTGCCGACATGCTCGCCTTGATATTGCTGTGTGCCTACATTTTGACTGCCCTCTGTGCTAAACCACTCTGGGTGCTCTTTCATTAGTTGATCTACTATTGCATCTACTGCCGCCTCATCTTCTTTGCTAAGGTCATCTTGTACATTGGTTTTGTCAAGGATGCTGTCGCCTTTGTATTCATCTTCGCCAAGGGTTACATCTGTATGCGTGGAATTAATACTGTCGTCCTCTGCTGTTTCGGCGGTTGTTTCTTCTCCCTCTGTGGCGGTGGTGGCTTCTGTGGTGGTGGCTTCGTGGCCCTCGGTGATGCCCTGCTTTGCGTTAAACTGGGCTATGCCGGTTTCCTGCTTTAATGCTTCTATCAGGAGTTCCATTGCTTCGGAACGAGTGAGGGCTTCATCCCAACGGGTTACATCCCCTACTAAACCTTTGTCTTTGGCTACTACTAAGGCTTTGAAAAGGTCTGTGGGTAAACCATTGTCTGGGTTTTGAACGGCATAAGTGAGTTCATAGGATTTCCAGTAATCTTTTTGGGTGGCATCCTCTATAAACTTTTGTTGCTCGGCTATGTTACCGCCGTCTTTAGCATCTGTGAAGGTGGTGCTTTTTGTATCTACTGCTTTTAGGTCATCTGAAAAGTATCGGCTTACTATTAAATAGATTGCTTCTGCTCTGGTGATTGTTCCATTGGCCGTGAGGTTGTTTAGGCTTTTGCTTTGTAGGTCAAGGTAGCTGTTTTGGGCTACGCCTTGGGCGTAGATGTTGTAATCGCTGGCTCCGACTGCACTCTCAAAAGATTCATCAACTGTTAGGTCTTGGACGGGTGTTTCTGCTCGGAATACCATTGCCATAAATTCATTTCGTTGTAAGGTGCTGTCAGGATTGGCGTAATTGGGGGATGCGTCAGGTAAGAGGTTGAAGTAACCGTTGATTCCCATGTAAACGGATTTCATGGTATCATCTGATTCTATGTCTACATAGTTGCCTGCAACTGCTTCAGCTAGTTTCAGGGTGTCGGTTTCGCTGTCAAGGTATTTGAGGAACTCTCTGTTGTGGAGGGCTACTCGCAGGGTGTTGTTGGGTTCATTGTTGCCCTCTGCATCTACATAGAGGATTCCATTTTTGCCTGTGTCTGTGGGGGTGATGTTGAGTATATCATCCCATGATTTTCTAAGGTCGGGATTGGTTGTAAGGAGTGCCAATTCTTCCCAGTCTATGGCGAATTCCTCACCCTGCTCCTGATTCTTGGGAGTTGCAATCTCTATCTCTATTGCGTCTCCTTGGTTTATCATTTGCAGGAGTTCGGATTGGGATGCTGCGGCACAGCCCATTAGCTGGCTGGCTATGATTACCATTGTTATGGTAGGTATTATTATCCTTTTAATGCTCATGAATTTTCCACTCATGTTGGTACCTCGCTTTCACTGTGATTGATAATGAGTGAGGGCATCTTATGATGCCCTCAAAATAAACTTTATTAAATTTTTAATATACTTCTTTTTAACTGAATGCCTGTTTTTATGCTTATACAGGGATTCCTGCCGCCTTCATTCCAGCTACTATTGCTGTTTCTACCGCTGTCTGCAATGCCGTTGACGCAATACATTTAATCACTGGTTTTACTTTTTCCATAAAGCTTTTCCCTGCCTCTTTGAAGGTTTCGGCACCCATTAAAGCCCTACCCTTTGCGGTGATGCTGATATTTTCAAAAATTGTCTGTGAAAAGTCTATATCATCTGTGGTACTTTCCTCAAATGTATCTATATCCATCTCTGTCTCATAAACAAGTTCCACTGTTCCGGCTATGTACTTTTTGCTGTGCAGAGACTCTATTGTTTTGCAAACCATCTCTGAAAATCTCGTGTCAGCTTTACCGACAAATACCAAATCTTCAAGCTCTCTTGCAAAATCCATTTGTTTCTCTTCTGAATATTGTATGCAGGCATCTACTATTTCCAACACTAATAACTCCTGCTCTTTTTGGCTTAGCTGTGTATTCATAATCGATCCTCCTATGTTTTTCTTAATTATATCGCCTTTAAGCAATTTTTACAATGCTTTTAGCAGTGTTTTGTTTCCCTAAAGGAAATTGGAATGTTTTACACTTTTTTAATGGAGGTTGTCATTATGGTGCATGGTTTAGGTGAACGTTTACAACTGAAACGGACTGGCTTGAAAATATCGCAGAAGGAAGCGGCTGGGGCTGTTGGTGTGTCTGCAAGTATCATATCCAATTATGAAAGTGGAGAAAGGACTCCAAGTGTTGAAGTCCTTATGGCTCTTGCTAATCTGTACCAATGCTCAACTGATTACCTGCTTGGCCTTGAAAAAGCTTCTGATGCGGGTATTGATGCGTCAATGCTTGATGATGAACAAAGGGCTCGCTTGCAATATTTCCTTTCCAGTATAAACAAATAACTTTTTGTTTACTCCGGCAACTCACTTAGCACTGTTTTTAGTATTTCATGTGTTATTTTTACTGCCCTTAAGTGAATTTCGTCTGACTGCTGTGAGGATAAATCGTTTTCTAACATAATCAACAGACTGACTGCATCTTGTAACTTTTCTTTGATTTTTTCCTGGTTCATTGGCGTTTCCTCCTTTCTCCCTATGGGGTGGGGAGGGTAACGCTTGGAGAGGGGAATGTCAAGGGGATTTTAGTATGTTTGGTTGGGAATTAATGCTTTGATTTTTATAAACATTGCTATTGGAATATGGCCTTTTTATAGCAAAAATCGGACATTAACTTCTCATAAAATTTATCAAAAAATTTTACCAAAAATTTCACTCTGAATGTATACCAATTTTTCATTAATGCATCACCTAATTGATGAGCCACGCATATCAAGACCGTTCTGAAGCACTCGGAGAAAATTTTACCTCTCCTTCATTTCTTTACAACAAAAACAATTTTTTTGATAACGCCGGAAAACATTTGATGTATCAGGAATGTAGCGGAATTTTTCTTAATGCTGGAATAGGATGGCTGCAACTTTGGGTTGGAAATGCTGGTAATCTGCAAAATCTGGTAGTCCGAAAAAGTATAAACATCTGTTTTATATTGTTGTCCGTTATTTTCTGGCTACCTTCTGCTTGTTAGGCTGGTAATCGGGATATAATTGCTTAACCCATTTCCAGTAAACGTAATCCTTTAAACCAAGATTGCGCATTGCTTCTTTATGAGTGATATGTCTGGCAATCGCCCTGTCTGCTTCTCTCCTAAATTGCTTTTCGTCTATCTCTATTGCCTGTCTCCCAAACTTTGTACCTTTCTTCTTTGCTTTCTCAATTCCTTCTTTTGTACGTTTTTCTTTATAATGCAGTTCCTGCTCCGCCCAGTATGCTTTCAGCAAAATAATTATGTCCACCAATAAATCCCCTGTAATTCCCATTGTACCGTTGATAAGTTCCTCTGGTATATCAAGAAAGCGTAATGTAATCCCCTGTTGCCTAAACCAGTGGACTTCTTTTTGTATCTCCTGATAATCACGCCCTATCCTGTCTAATTCATGTATGGTTATCCTTATTCTTGTATTGGGATTGGCTTCTTTTAGCTCCATGACCTTTTCTTTAAGCCTTATGTATTCCGGCCTGTCAAACTCTTTACCTGTATACTTATCCTCAAAAAAATATTGTGCTTTCAAATCCGGCACTGCCTCTAATATAGATGCTTCCTGCCTTTCCAGCGACTGCTTTTTTGTGCTCACCCTTGCATATGCCATTTCCACATACTGTATTTTCTGCAATTCTTCCATGTCCTTACCTCCCCATGCTTTGGAAAACCCTACTTTTCCGGATTCTTGAAATACAAGCTTATTTTTGTCCGAAAAACTATTAAAACAAAATAACAAATATTTGATTATTTATTACACCTTTGCCAGATATATGGCAGAAAACAACGGCCAGCACGCTCCGCGAGCTGTCCTTATGTTAATAAAAAAGCACCGACTGGCATTTCTGACAATCGGTACTGCCTTAAACTCATTGCTATTGCTTATCCTCTGCGCTGTCTGCCCACTCCTTCCACTCTATAAACTTAGTCACAAAATGCATAAATGATTTAAACAGATAAGCCATTCCGCACAGATTGATTGTTACAAGCGTGATGCCTATAAGTGCAACTAGCCCTTCCATATGTACCTCCTTTTAAAAGGGGCCGTATGTTACCGGCCCCTAACCCCTCTCCTTTACTGCTTTTTTACTTCTTTCCCAGCTCCCTTTTTCTTTGCTTCCTCTTCCCTGAACTCCTTTTTTAATTGTTCTATCGGGTCTTCCCTTCTTATTTCAGGTATTACTATCTTTCCGTCTTCCATTTTCATGCCTGCCGATACTGCTCCAAGGGAGAATACCGCTTTTAAATGTTCTTCTGAAAATGTCATTCTCCTGAACCTTGTAGAAATCATTTCATATTGCCCATCCTCTGTCTTACCAAGAACAATGTAATAAGTGCTGGGCTTATTGTCATCCTCAAACATGGGCTTGAAATTATCAACATGCCTGTGCTCCATAATGTTTCTGGTAAAAAAATCACTTCCCAATGTCAGCTCACCGTCCGCACCAATCTCTAAACCATAAACTGGTTCATTTTTTAACAGTGCACTTTTAATTTCCTTAGAAGTCATTTCAACCACTGCCTTGCCGTCCCAAAGTTCCCAGCAAATCTCCCTGTTACCTAACATTGTCCTTAATACCACATACTTTGTTCTACACATAATCATTTCTCCTTTTCTTTTTTTTGATTTATTTTTATTTCATTTCTTAAGTACAGATAAATCATAACGCTGGGAAACTGCGGTGTCTGTGGTTGGAATAGCCAAAGATGTAAAATGATTTTGTACGGAGTGACGGATTATTATTCCTGTTTTACCATCTGTAAACTACAGTCCATGCACAGGATGTTTACGTCCTTTGTGGCCCTGACACTGTTGTGACAGCCGGGACAGACATATTTTCGCGTACTGCTTTTTTTCTTAGGATGTTTTCCTTCTGTGCCGTCTGTCCCATTTAAACCGCCATCCCCATCTGCGCCATTATCTCCGCCTGCCCCGGCATATCCGCCCATGCGCACATATTCAATCGGGGAATTTAAATGATATTCCTTTATTGTTGATTTTAATTTTTCCGTTGGCTCCGTCACGCTCCATCCGATATACCGCTGGTGGCTGATTTTTAAATCCCTTGCCTCCGCTATCTCCTTAAACCGCTTGTTATGGTACCTCCCGTTGTTGGAAGTTTCCTTGATGCCGTTCTCCATGGCGTACAGGTGGCACATCTCATGCAAAAGCGTACTTATGATATTTTCAACCGGCCTGTTGAGGTATTCTGCGGAAATGTTTATCTCATGATAGGTATCCCCTTCATCCCTCCATACCTCACCGACTGTAATGTGTCCATAAGTCCGTTGGGAAGACTGAATTGTAATGACTGCTTCGGGAAGTTTATCATCAAAATAAACTTTATTAAGTATGCGGAACGCCTCCTCTAAAAATCCATTGTGTTCTGACAGCATAAGCCACGGCCTCCTTCATTTTTTCTTTTTATGAAGGATATGTATCTTTTTTAGCAGTGCACTTTTAATTTTCTTATTTTTCCGTTTATCCTTCATACGAAAAGAGACGGCAGTTTTTACACTGCCGCCCTCCGGTCTTCCTTATGCTGTTTCTATGGTATCCGTTTCTCTTCTATAAATATAAACAGTATCTGAAAGCTGTTCCATAACATCCACCTGCTCCCTGTTTACCGACCACACGATTTGTCTTAATTCCTCCTGCCCTGTCTGTCCTTTTGCAGGAATTATGATAACCTCATGCAGTGAGCTGGGAAGGATGTACAGGTCACTGTGCGTTTTCTGTGCAAAAGCTCTTATCTTTCCCGGATACAGCATGCATGCCGCTCCCATAAGAATATCCTGATTTGTCATTACATATATGGAAAGCCTGTATGTTGGATTTGATTTAAATTCCTCTAAAATGCACTGTAAACATAATTTCTCCATGCCGTCTTTTCCTGCATATCCACTGGCAATTTCTTCCTCCAAAATTTCCTCCATACAGCTGTCCATGCTTTTGATGATGCAGGGCAGTAGTGCCGGTGTGTTTTCCATCGCTTTTTTGTACAGTTCCTCCTCCGTAGTTCCCCATGCCTCCATATGGCTGTTATGGATTTGGACTGCGCCTTTGCCAAAAAATGGTTTTTCCAATACCAGATAATAATATGTGACCGCAAGGTCAAGGAATCTCCTGTGGGGCATTTCTTCCAGCATTTCCCTGTTCTTTTCATAATTTACCAGACGGAATACTATCTGTCTTTGTGCCAGTTTGTAATTCGGAAAGCCTGACAGGTTAACGGACTCTCTGAGCCTGTTAACACTCATTTCCCTGTTGATTTTCTCTATAATTTCTTCTATGTCCGCCCCGTTCCGGTATTCTTCAAAGTAGCTGTTTAAATAAACTGCCGGCGATACGTTTACGCCTTCTTCCCTGACAAACAGCCCCCACAGGCTGACTCCATTGTTTTTAGGGATTTCTTTAAGAAATACCTCTGCACCTGTTTTTTGGGACGTCTCCGCTTTCATCCGTTCTCTGAATTCTTCAAAGTTCATATTTTTTCCTCCTGCATTATTTATTGAAAAGGTCCTATTGCCTTTAAGCAGGGGGATTATACCGGAGTTTTTCTCTTTTGTATGCTGACGGAATAAACGGAATTGTTCTTGATTATTGTACGAAATGACGGTTTTACGTTATTCCCGGATAAACCCATTCCTGGCCGCTATCTTTCCGACTGTCCTTCTGTCAATTCCCAGAGTGCGTGCAATCTCGCTGTAGTTTTTCCCTTTGGAAAGAAGGATGCAGACTCTCCTTACCATGCTTTTATCCTTCTTTTTGTATTTATCTGACTTATCTGTTTCTGCCTTCTCTGGTACTGTATAGTATTTTTCATAAAGCCTGTCCATCACGTCAGATTTTCTCACATTTTCAGTCTTTGCAAGCGTTTCTATAAAAGTTTCTAAGAGATTTACACATTCTTCCACGTCTTCATATCCACGCCACATCGTGTACCCATATGCAATTCTTACAATTGTACCGGTTGCATCAAACTGTTCTCCTGTTTGCATTAAATATGCCATACGTCATGCCTCCTTTTCTTTGCTTCTTATTTTACTGCACCAATGTGCACATCTGTACATCTTCCGTTCTGTTTATTTATTTCATTTGTTTCTGCTTTTGCTTTCCTATGTGATTTGCCGGTTATTACATGTTCGCTTTTTTACCTATATGTGTACATCTGCACATCTACTTATTTTTTGTTTATATTTTTATATTTACCTCTCTTAAATGGCAAGACAACTTACATAAACCTAAACAACTATATTCAGGCAATCTATTATTGTCTTACCCAGTCCATGATACCTTTCACAGTATCTATAAAGCATTTTATTTGTATCGCAACTATTTTTTATCTCTGACATTTTTATGTACAGGTTTTCATAATCTAATAAATTGTTCATATTGATTATGTACTTGGCATCCGATAAACTATTCATTACTTTTAACTGGCTTTCACTTATTAATTCTATGTCTGAAAATATGTCCTTTGGTTTACACCTATCTCAATAGGCGTCGGATCCTTGGTTATTCTTCTGCCGCCCACATGATTAAAAAACAAGATAATTCCCGCTGCAAGCCCAATGGAATAAGACGCCTCCAAAATGCTGTATCCATCCGCAGGATACCCCATCACAAGTTCATGAATCTTAGAAAATATTTTGTTGATGCTGATATCGTTATGAAACGCCATAATGGTAAAACCGGTGCCAAAAAAACTGATGGCCGCCACAAAAATCATCTTTATCCATTGGCCAAAGCCTTTATGCTTATTTACGTCAATCCATTCAATAAGAGTTGCATTTTCTCCCAGGCTTTCCACCGATACGCCGGAGCATTCGCTTTCAATCAGTTCAATCACTTTCAGCACGCTAATCACCTGCCGCTTTTGCTCCTTTTCATGAAACTGATGTACTTTTAAGGATTTTGCCTTTGCGCAGACCGATTTGTCCGCACAATAAACGGAGGCAATGTCCTTTACGCACACCTGGGCATCCATTACCTCCGCGTTTTGTTCCGCTTTTAAATATAAAACCACACTTGCCATCCTGACCTCCGTTTTAACCAGCACAGCATTGCCTGAATAATGGTGAAAAAAAATGCTTGATATTTGTGTAAGTGCAAGGCGAAGGAAGGAGGCAATGCGGTGGCATTACCCTCTGACGACAACGCGGCAATGGCACAAATTGCAAGTGCTGTATTCACCGTTATTTGGGCAATACTGTACTGGTACTCCGTGCTCAAAATTTCTGTGCAAATTTGAGTACACGGTACTAGTATGGCTCCCTGGTCTTAAGATTATTCTAAAATAAACTGCATCAACACCGGATCGTGATCTGAAAACTCATATCCCCAATCCATATTCTGATAATAATTCACCTGCACATTGTCAGAAACGATAAAACCGTCTAACGTAACGGTATAGGTTGTCTCTTCATTATAAGGCGCATCGGCGCTTCGGCAGGTATTGTGCTCCACACTTTCCTCCATTGCCGCATCAATCGCCATGTGAAAGCCTTCCGGCAAGGTCTCTCTTGGAAAAGGATGCGCCCATTCCGGCGCGTTTTCCTGGGCATTTACTTTCAAATTGTGGTTAAAATCCCCTCCGCAAATCACATAGTTCCCCCTCTGATAATCCAATGCCATATCCTCATAAAGGGTGTTAAGCTGAGCCTCTCTGATTTCATCGCTGCCGCCATATGCCGAAGTATGTACATTATAAATACACAGATTCAGACCATTTTCCATGGAAATTCTGGATATGGAATAACACCTGTCCAAATCTACCAGCTTGCTGAAAGAATCCGAAATGGGAAGACTTCTTCTCATAGCCTCTGAAATCTCCGCTCTCGCGTATGTGGCAAGCCCCGCCTTATTTGCCCCGTGAGGCTCTAAGGGCGGGAAAAACAGGAACGGGGAATCATAATTCTGTGCAAAATCATAATAATACCCTTCCAGAAATTGATTCATCAAATTAAGCTGGTTCGTATGATAGGAACGGGTACCGTCGATATCCACCTCCTGTAAAAGGACAAAATCAGGATTCACGGTACTGACAATGTCCCCCATTGCGCAGACCGCCGCAATCACGCTTTCTTCGTCCTTTCCCCATGAGGATTTTCCACCATCCATAAAAAAGCTGTAATCCCTTCTGTATGCGCCGAAGCCTATATTATATGTCATAATAAAATACGCATTTTGGGGAGATACTTTCAATCCATTTTCAAAGTCCGAATTTTCTCCATTTCGCTTGACCTCAAGGGTCAACATATCCGGCAGGCGATAGTATGCCTTAAAAACATAGGCCATATAGCCGCCCAAAACGGCTGCCAGTACCAAAACAATGACGATACCTCGCTTGATAACCTTTTTCACCTTCCGTCTTCCCCCTTCCTTACACTCTCAATCTTTATTATACTATCCATAAATAAAAAAACCAACTAAAAAGTAATCCGTCAGCCGGTTTCGGCCTCCTGCAAATTTTGCCGTGCAGGTTTTGCCGGATATTTTTCAGTAGTAAAATTGGGAAAATTATGCTATACTCATATGCATCAGAAAAAGAAAGGATGTTGACACGAATGAAAAAATCCGACTTTATCTATAAAACCATTCAGCTAATTTTGTTTATTCTGCTGGCAATCGTCTGTTTATGTATTTTTATATTTGATACCAACATACACCGCCTGGTAACTACAGATTCCAGCTTACGTCTGCTCTACGCTCTTTTGTGGGGAATCCTTGGCCTGTCGTTCATCTTTGTCTATTTCGATTTTTCTTTCCTATCCTCTTTCCAAAAAGATTACAAAAAATTAGATCGCGCAGTTTATTCCGATCCCATTTCCGGGCTTGCCAACCGCTTTGGCTGCGATACCATGATTGAAAAATATTTAGATAAGCCGCTCCCCGAATGCTTAGGCTGCATTATGTTTGAACTAAAGGTCGCTGAAATTAACCGGCTGTACGGCCATCTTTACGGCAACCATCATATCAAAGAATATGCGGACCTCTTAAAAATGGCTTCCGTTGACCTTTGCTTTGTGGGACGCAATGGCGGCAACAAATTTTTAGCCCTGTTTGAAGAGGGCAGCCAGGAGAAAATCGACCAGTTTCTCAGCCGTTTAAGACAGCGCGTGCAGGCTTACAACGATTTCCCGGAAAACCTTCCCATTGAATATAGCTATGGCATTGCCTTTCAGGAAGGTGACGCTGCCAGAACAATTACAGATCTCATTGCACTTTCCAACAAACGAATTGCTTCCCAAACGCTATAATCGTCCCTTCATCAGCCTGCACCTTCCAAATGTTTTGATACATTGCTTATGGTATTATTTCTTTTATTTACAATTCACCAGCTCCACCCCATGGGCAATCCCCGGAATGCTCTGGCCCTCATTAAAACTGGTTTTGGACAAAAGCGCTCCCGTAGGCACAAAAAGCACCCTCTTCCATTTCCCTTCCTCCATTTGTTTCAAAATATAAGCGGATAAGGTGACCGCGCTGCATCCGCACCCACTGCCGCCCGCATGGGCGTCCTGGCTCTGGTCGTAAATCTCCATCCCGCAATCCATGTGCACCTTGGAAATGTCCATTCCTTTTTCGCGCATCATATCCCAAAGGGCCTTCTGTCCTACGCTGCCCAAATCTCCGGTAATGATCTTATCATAGTCCGACGGCTTTCTGTCAAAATCCGCTAAATGCTGGTAAATGGTATCTGCCGCTGCAGGCGCCATACATGCTCCCATATTCATGGAATCCTTTAATCCGAAATCCACAATTTTGCCTATGGTCAGACCGTCAATCATCGCCCTGTCCGTCTCACTCTTCACGCCGCTTAAAATAAAGGCTCCGCTTCCGGTAACAGTCCAGGTGGCGGAAAGGGGTCTCTGATTTCCATATCCTAAGGGAAACCGGAACTCTTTTTCCGCACTGGCAAAATGGCTGGAAGTGACGCAGGCCGCATGCTCCGCCATTCCCCCTGCAATCAACATGGCTGCCATGGACATGGTAAGACCGCAGGTAGAACAGGCGCCATACATGCCTATCAGCGGTATTTGGAAGGAACCAAGGCCAAAGCTGCTGGCAATAGATTGCCCAAGCAAATCGCCCGCAAATAAGTATTTGATTTCGTCCTTTGTTAATCCTGATTTGCCAATGGCTATCTGCAGGGCCTCCTTTTGCAGAGTGCTCTCCGCCTCCTCCCAGGTATTACAGCCAAACTTATCGTCCTCTCCCACCACGTCAAAGCATTCTCCAAAGGGTCCCCGCCCTTCCTTTGTTCCGACCACCGACGCGCTTGCTCTTATATAAACAGGTACCGGCACCTTGATGCTGCGCTGTCCCTGTGCAAAAATTGCTCCCACCGTTGTATCCATAAAATACCTCCAGATGATTTACTTTTGGTTAGTTTTTGTCATCCGGAAATTTTTTATTCGTTTTACAACTACTTTTCACATATTGGTTAGCCATCCGCTCCTTTTTGAATTTTCATCCGCGTAGAAGCAGCGTCTTCGGTCATCCTTCCAAAAGGTTTCCCTACAGAAGTTGTCTTTTTACAAGACAATAACATAGCTTCATAAGAAATCCATATGGAAAAAGCAATGTAATTATGATACGATATAAGCGGTAAAAATATTATTCATGGAGGAAAGATTATGTGTGGAATAAAATCCGATGATAGAACGCTTTCATATTTTGCGAACATTTGATCATTATTAACAACATAGAGGCTACGTTTGGACAAAAACTTCCAAACTACTTATCAGCGCAGTACCACAAGCACAGCTTGCGGTATGCACAAATAAAGCAAAGGTGAACTTCGTTCGCCTCGCAGAAATGAGGAGAAAGATGGATTATAAAATCAGAAAAATAAATGAACATGAATACCATATTCTTGAAAATTTTTTGTATGAAGCGATTTTTGTTCCAAAAGGTACCCAGCCGCCTCCAAGGGCCATCATCCAAAAGCCGGAATTGCAGGTGTATTTAACCGATTTTGGAAAACACCCCGGGGATTACGGTCTGGCTGCGGAGGTTGACGGAAAAATTGTGGGGGCAGTCTGGGTACGCATTATGAACGATTACGGGCATATCGACGACGAAACCCCTTCCTTTGCCATTTCCCTTTACCAGGAATACCGTCATTTCGGGATAGGAACCGCCATGATGGAAGAAATGCTGCATCTTTTGAAAAAGGAAGGTTATCAGCAGACATCCCTTGCCGTTCAAAAAGAAAATTACGCGGTGAGAATGTATCAAAAGGTGGGATTTGAAATTGTGGATGAAAACAGCGAGGAATACATCATGCTCTGCAAATTATAGCGGGCGTAAAGTTTTGAGGGTGTGGATTGAAGTCCACACCCTCTGCAATCACGGTCGAGTCCTCCCCTATGCTTTTCCTGACATATTACCCTGCCTGTGCAGTTGCGGAAAGCGGATTCCACACCCCTCTCACATAACAAATCAAAAATAACACAAATAGCAGCAGGTTATGGGCAATCATACACGCCCAGGCGGAAATCAGCCCCAGCCCCAAAAGCTGCGTACAGATAAAAGTGCCCACAATCCGCACCAGCCACATACCGATAATATTATACACAAACGGCCGTTTTGTCCTTCCCACTCCCATCATAAATCCTTCTATTATAATAGAAAACCCGTAAAAAGGCTCCGAAACCGCCACCATGCGAAGCACGCTTTTTCCCAGCGAAATAACCTCGTCGCTTGAGGAAAATAACCGCATCAGCCCCGGCGCTGCCAAAAAGAGGCAAGCCCCGGACCCAATCATTAAAATGATTTCCAGAGGAATAAACATGGACGCCAGATTTTTCATACGTTTGCCGTCATTGGCGCCATAGGCGTTGCCCGCAAGGGTGGCCGCCGCCGTCTGCATCCCGAAGCCGGGAATATAAAAAGCGGATTCCACCGTATTGGCAATGGTATGCGCCGCTGTGGACGTCTCTCCAAGGGAATTAATCATTGCCGCAAACGCCACATAACCAAGAGAAGTGCCAAAGCGCTGGAGCATATTGGGAAAGGCAACCTTAAGACAGGGCTTTAAAATCTGCATGTCGGGGGTAAACTTCTGTCCCCGCGGCGAAATTCGGGGATGCCTCCACAATACATAAGTGATGCAAATACCACCTATGGTAAAAGCTATGGCGCTGGCTACGGCCGCCCCAATCACCCCAAGCCCCGCTCCCCACATCCGTAAATGAAAGGAAAATACCGATATTTCCCTGGCAGGGTAAATCAGGAGGAAGTTAAAGACCACATTGACCAGATTCACCAGCACGCCTATTTTCATAGGCGTTTTCGTATCCCCCGCCGACCGGAGCACGGTTCCGAAAATAATGCTGGCGGTTCTTGGCAGCATAGGAAGGTACAGAATCAGAAAATACTGCGACGCCATCGCCCTGATGCTTTTATCTACCTGCATCCATACGGGCACCATCCCGCTTAAGGATACCGTCACAATGGTAAAGAAAACGCCCAGAACAAACGTTATCAAAACCGCCTGTGAAACCGCCCGTTTTGCGACGGCCTGTTCGTTTGCTCCGTATGCCTTGGCTATATAGGAGAGAAATCCCACGCCCACGGCGGAAATGGTGCTGCCAATCAGCCAATTGACGGTGCCCGTGGAGCCAACCGCGGCCGTCGCCTGAGTCCCTAAGGAGCCCACCATCGCCGTGTCAATGTATTGAACGGCGGTCTGCATCAATTGTTCTAACATAGTGGGCCATGCAAGGGTAAGAATCGTCAACAGCATACCGCGGTCTATCCATTTTTTGTCCGCTAATTTACTTGATTTCGATAATGGTATGTTTCTCATAAAAATATTTTTTCATCCTGTCTCACAAATCTATAAACGTGTTATCTTCCTCAACAAAATTCCCGTCGTCCATCTGATTTCTCACAAAGGGCACTCCCCTGCGCACATAAAAAGTATTATGTGCAATGTAAGCGTCCGGATTGCCGCTTGGGCTGATGGTCCCGCCCAAATCATCATAGCTGATATTATGGCAGAAGGAATTGTGAACCGCCTGCTCAAGACAGAACATCACGCAGCCTCCCTCGTTCATACGGCTGTAATTGTACTCATATCTTGTGCCGTCCCCGGAATCCGCATCGTACGCCATCCCGTCCTGATTGAGCCTTGTATCCGCCGCCGCGTTGTATCTAAGCAACGCATCCTTGCACTTCCACGGCCAGATTGCCGCCGCCACCTTTCCCATACGATTTTCCGGGAAACGATAGATTCTGTCGTTCATTTCCTGCGCCACGCTCTCCGCCGTATTGTGCTCGATTACAGGCTCTGACGCATACATCACCGTAATTCCGTCTCCGCCGCACTCCTTCACATAGTTGTTGCGGACAACAATTTCCCGATGTCCATAGCGGTAAAACAGCTCTTTTGAAAGCTCGGCCTCCTTAAATTTGTCATGCTGATAGGTATACCCCACGGCAATCCCCCACCGGCTTACCCTGTACACAAAGCAGTTTTCCACCGTAATTTGTTCATATCTCGCAACCTGCGTCTTTTCCTCATCATCCGGTTTTAAGGCGGTCATGTAGATTCCGCCGTTGTTCATATGCTTGTTATAGACATTCCCCTGTACATGGTGGATGCATAAATTGTCTAAATGGATTCCTTTGACGGTTCCTTTGTTTTTTGCCACCACCGCCACACCCGTCCTGTCCATTTTATGAGGCGCGCCGTAATCCTCTCCCGGGATATCCTCTCCGCTGTTTGTAATCTCAATATCATGCACCAGCACATAAGATGCGTCATAAAGCAAAATGGCGGAGGAGACATAACCTTTATATACATGGGTTTCGGCGTCTAAGGCCGTCCCGTAATCCTGATACCAGATTCCGTTTCCATTGGCGCGGACAACCGGCGGCAGGCCCTCCCCATAACACCCTATTTCAATGGGATTTTCCGCGCTGCCGCTGTCCTTAATCCGCAAAAACTGATTTTCAAATACGGAGCCGCATTCTAACAGCACCCTGTCTCCCGGATACAGTTTCAGACCGTTTACTTTGCCTAAAGTCCGAAAAGGAGCCTGCGCGGAGCAGCCTTCATTTCCGTCGTCGCCTTTAAGGGCGCTGACATAATATGTCTTGGACAAGCCCATAATATTCCTCCTCCCTTATTCGTTTTTCAATGACATCCTCCACATCCTCATAGGGGAAGATATCTCCAAAATACCGGGTAAACAAATCCTGATTTTCTCTGTAAAAACGTTCCTTTTCTTCCCCGGTAATCACCTTATACGCATAACCGGCCGCTTTTCCCGACACAAAGTCCAGGCGGAATTTTGTAAGCTCATGCTGCAAGTAGGCAGGCTTTCCATAACAGGTGATTCCGTATACGATTTTTCCTTCCTTCAGCCGGTTTTGCAGCTTTTCATTTTTCTTTCTTCTGCGCATCTCCACCGCTTCCAGCCCGGCGTCTTCTATAAATCCTGCGTTTACGGCAAGCGTAAGCTCCGCTTTTACCTTCTCCCGCTCGTCCGCATTCAATCCCCATTCATCCCTCATTGCATTCTCCTTATTATTGTGACGGGCGATTAGATTTTCTTTGCTGTCTGATGAACATTGTCCGATTATGCGGCATGCACCGGGCGGAAATTGGAAAATCATATCGCCTGACAGTAGCAGTTCAAATTATATTAAATGTTTTCATTTCCATACAGTTGTTATTTTCAAAAGAAAACCGCACAATCCAGGGCATCAGATTCCTTATCTTCTGAAACTCCTCATATCCAAAAGACGAATCAAAATAATGGATAATCGTGCTTAGAGCGGTTCCATGACTGCCAATCACCACATTTTTTCCATTATACATTTTTAATACCCGCTCAAGCGCCTGAATATTTCGGTTCTGCACCTCCAGAAGAGATTCCCCTTCCGAAAGCTTAAAATGGAAATCTTCCCATTGCTTTTTACAAAAACCCTCGAAATCCTCTATCCATTCACTTTCAACCTTTCTCTCTTTGAAGCCATCTATGAGCTCTATTTCCAGCCCCTTGGCATCCGCAAATTCTTTCACGGTATCTACGGCTCTCTTATATGGGCTTGATAAAACAACGTCTATATCCTTGTCCCACAAAAATTCCGTCACCCGTTTTCTGTCCTCCAATCCCTGGGCGGTCAATTCACGGGTGAAATCGTCATGATTATGAAAATTGGGCGTCGCGTGGCGCACAAAATATACCGTAGTCATTTTAATCCTCCTTACTTTCCATCAGCTACGAATCCTGCCGCTATTTCCGGATAGCCCGGGCCGCCCTGTCGCCAAAGTATTATGTCGCAAACCGTAAAGCAATATGGAACCGTTTACAATAAGGCAGTTGACCAAAGTATCCTTATAAAGTATATTCATTATATATGAAAAATTAAATTCTGTCATGTTTTACAGATCAGTTTATAGTAACATTTTATAGGAGTATCAACTATGATTTCTTTTGAAAACGATTATATTGCCGGCGCGCACCCACAGGTCTTAAACCGTCTTGTGGAAACAAATCTTGAAAACCTCTCCGGATACGGAGCTGATCCCTACTGCGAAAGCGCCAAAGATAAAATCAAAAAAGCCTGCGCTCATCCTGAGGCGGAAGTCGAACTTTTAGTCGGCGGCACGCAGACGAACCTGGTTGTCATATCAACCATGCTTCATGACCATGAAGGGGTTATCGCCGCCGGGACAGGCCACATCAATGTCCACGAGGCCGGCGCAATTGAATATACCGGGCATAAAGTTTTGGCCCTTCCCCATACCGACGGAAAGCTGATGCCGGAAGTTCTGAAAAAATATCTTGCAGATTTTTATGCCGACGAAACCTATCCCCACATGGTATTTCCGGGGATGGTCTACATCTCGCATCCCACCGAATACGGCACGCTCTATACCCTGGACGAACTGACACGGCTTTCGGAACTTTGCCGCAGCTATCAAGTTCCCCTTTATTTAGACGGCGCGCGCCTGGCCTACGGCCTTATGAGCCAAAAGACGGACGTAACGCTGCCCGATATCGCGCGGCTGTGCGATGTGTTTTATATTGGCGGGACAAAGGCGGGCGCTTTATGCGGCGAGGCGGTTGTTTTTACCAGGAAAAACATGCCCCCGCATTTCATCACCTCCATCAAAAAGCGGGGAGCGCTCCTTGCAAAAGGCAGGCTCGTCGGCGTTCAGTTTGACGCTCTTTTTACGAATAATTTATATTTTGAGATTGGCCGCCATGCCATCCAAATGGCGGAAAAATTAAAAATGATTTTTCACCAAAAAGAGATTCCCTTTTATCTGGAATCCCCGACGAACCAGCAGTTTGTTATTTTTGACAACGCGCAAATGGAAAAACTGCGGCAGCAGGTTGGTTTTAGTTTTTGGGAAAAATATGATAAAGACCGCACGGTAGTCCGCTTTGTAACAAGCTGGTCCACCACGGAGGATGACTTGAAGAAATTGGAAATACTGCTATCGGAATTAAAATAACATCAGTTACTGTACTTCGTAAGCCAGTCAAAAACCCGCCGCATGTCCCATGCGCTTCTTTAGTGGCATGCTTCCTCTGCACGAGCCTATCAAACGCTGTCACGCTTCGCGAGACAGCTTATTAATACAAAAGAAAGGTTACTGCAAACCATTCTATTTGCAGTAACCTTTCTTTTAGGGAGTCCGACTTTTCGAAACTTTCTTTTAGCGTTTAATATCATAATTCATATTCATAAGATTGCGAATGCTCTCCACATCGTCCGTAATATTGGCGTCGCCCCTGATGGTATGCTTGATTGCGCTGCTTGCAACCGCAAAGTTGACCATATCCATGGGCTTATATCCATGCATCATCGCGTAAATCAGTCCGCTTGCAAAAGCGTCTCCGCCGCCGACACGGTCTAAAATGTTAAAGGTAAACATTCTGCTCTCAAAGGTGTGGTTTTCATACCACAAAAACGCTTTCAGGCTGTTTTCACTGCCGCTGTGGGCATAGCGCACATGCCTTGCAATGCATTTAAGGTTAGGATACCTCGCCGCAAACGCGCGGAAAATCTCATCCTGCTGTTCATAGCTTGGCTGCAGCGGCACGCCGTCCTTCACGTCCCCTTTGCCGTGGTCACTTTCATCCTTCCACAAATGATAGGGCTCAATGCCAAGCAGAACGTCCACATAAGGAAGACACCGGGTGCAAAAATCTCTCGCTTCCTCCCATGTCCACAGTTTGCTGCGGAAATTTCCGTCAAAGCTGACCGTGATGCCCTTTTCCTTTGCCACCTTTAAGCTGTCTAGAATCAGCTTGCCGCATCCCGGTGAAAGAGCAGGTGTTATCCCACTTAAATGAAGCCAGGTAAAGCCTTCTAAAAGTTCGTTTAAGTCCACCGTCTTAAAATCAAACTCCGAAATCGCACTGTTTTTCCGGTCATAAATGACCTTGCTGGCCCTGATTCCATATCCGGTTTCCAGGTAATAGCTTCCAAGACGATGGGTGGGCGTCTGCTTTGGCGTGCTTAAAATAACAGGCGTACAGTGCACGTCATTGCTTCGCAGCATACGGATTGCGCTTTTTCCGAGACTGTTATTGGGAACCACACTGAAAAACGTGCTGTCAACTCCCAAGTTTGCAAGCGCTAATGCTATATTAGCTTCACTTCCTCCATAGCTGGCTTCAAAGCTGGAAGCCATACGTATTTTTTCATAATCAGGAGGCGTCAGCCGCAGCATAATCTCACCAATGGTAATGAATTTATCTGTGTTATCGTTGTTTTTTAAAAGTGGATTTGCATGCTCCATATGTAATTCCTCCTCTCCCGGGTGCCATTTTTCTCCGGTTGGCACGCAAACGCTTACACATCTCTGTCTGACTTCGTGAAAACCTTTCCGTTCATAACCGCAGAAAAAATACCTGTTTGCGTTCATTTTTCTGCGGTTATTATACCATACTTTTCTTAATCGTCATACCCCAAATATGCACCCTTCATAGGGCTGACCGCATGTTCGCTGAAAAGACGCAGCGCGCCTTTTTTATAGCGGAGCTCTCTGGGCTTCCAGTTTTTCTTACGCTCCGCCAGAATCGCATCAATTTCTTCAGGGGACTTTTCCACACCGTGGATACCTATAATATTGAGCTTTCTCTCCATAACGTCAATCTCAATCAAATCGCCTTCCTCCACCAGCGCGATAGGGCCTCCGTCTGCCGCCTCGGGGCTGCAGTGTCCGATTACCGGCCCGGTGGATGCTCCTGAAAAACGTCCGTCCGTGATAAGGGCAATGCTCCTTCCCAGCTCTTTATCGCTGCTGATTGCCTCGGAGGTATAGAACATTTCCGGCATACCGCTCCCCTTAGGGCCCTCGTAGCGGATAAAGACCGCGTCCCCTTTTTCCACCTTATGCTTTAACACAGCATCAAGACATTCCTCCTCGCTGTCAAAAGGTCTTGCCTTAAGCACCGCACGGAACATTTCTTTCGGGCAGGCCGTATGTTTAATAACAGCCCCCTCCGGCGCTAGATTTCCCCGCAAGATAGCGATGCTTCCGTCTGTTCCAAGTGCTTTATCAAAAGGCCGGATGATGTCTTCCCTGGTCACCTGAACGCCATAACGTTTGTTGAAATCCTGAAGCCATTTCTCGCAGCGCTCATAAAATCCGTTTTGTTTCAGTTCATCCAGATTTTCTCCCAGTGTTTTTCCGGTCACCGTCATAACATCCAAATGCAGACAGTCGCGAATTTCTTCCATGATAGCCGGTACGCCTCCCGCATAATAGAAGCATTCCGCCGGCCAGCGGCCTGCAGGACGTATGTCCAAAAGATAACGTGCGTTTCTATGCAGTCTGTCAAACGTATCGCCCGTTATCTCTATTCCCAGTTCATGGGCAACTGCCGGTATGTGAAGCAGGCAGTTTGTACTGCCGGAAACTGCCGCATGAACCAGAATTGCATTTTCAAAACTGTCCATCGTGACAATATCGCTTGGACGCATATTTTCCATAAAGGCAAGCTTAACCGCCTGTTTTCCGGCCTCCCTTGCAAAGGCAAGAAGATCCGGACTTGTTGCGGGCATAAGCGCGCTTCCCGGCAGAGCAAGCCCTAAAGCCTCCGCCATAATCTGCATGGTTGACGCAGTTCCAATAAAGGAGCAGGCGCCGCAGCTGGGACATGCGTTATGTTTTGCCCAATTCAATTTTTCTTCATCAATTTCGCCCCTCTGATACTTTGCACTGTACATACCAAGTTGCTCTAAGGTGAGCATATCGGGACCTGCATTCATTGTGCCCCCCGGCACTACAACCGCCGGAATATTCACCCGGCATAACGCCATCAGATTTCCCGGCATCCCTTTATCACAGCTTGCAAGATAGACTCCCGCGTCAAAAGGCGTTGCATTTGCCTGGATCTCAATCATATTGGCAATCATTTCACGGCTAACAAGACTGAAATTGATACCGTCCGTTCCCTGGCTCTCCCCATCGCACATATCCGTACAGTAATACCTTGCGCCAAATCCTCCGGCCTCGTCAATTCCCTTTTTTACTTCCTCAACCAGCAAGTTTAAATGACCGCTTCCCGGATGGGAATCGCCATAGGTGCTTTCAATAATCACCTGAGGCTTTGATAAATCTTCCGGTTTCCAACCGGTTCCAATGCGCAGCGGGTCTAACTCCGGAGCCAGCGTGCGCATTTCCTGGCTTTTTAATTGAACCATAATGTACCTCCTCTTACTTTCATTCCATTATATAGATAGTTTGTACAAGTCAACACCCCCACTGCAAGCAACGGGGCATCCAACTTGCAACGCTGCAGAGCAAACGCTGCACGGCAGCGGGGCAAAAGACCCTCGCGGCAGTCGCCAAATGTCTATGAGGCGCTTGCGTCTCTATGAGCAGCCACTTGGCTCGTTGCTCGCGGGAATCAAATACATATAAATATGACAATGCGTAATTTAATTTCTATTATGCAAAGAATGATATAATTAATGCTACCACAAAACCGGTGCCGCCGACAAGTGTCTCCATAATTGTCCAGGTCTTTAATGTCATTTTTTCATCCATTCCAACCAGAGATTTTACCAGCCAGAATCCGGAATCATTAAAGTGAGAACAAACCGTCGCGCCCCCTGCAACAGCTGCCGTTGTACATGCCAGGTACAAAGGAGACAGCTCCGCGATGCCCGGAATTGCCGCAATGATTCCCGCCGCCATGGTCATGGCTACGGTTGCGGAACCTACGCAAATACGTACAAGAGCAGCCACAATAAAGGCAAGTACTACAATTGGCAAAGACATAGAAGACACCGCATTTCCAATCACATCGCCAAGACCTGAATACTGCAGCACATAACGCAGCACGCCGCCGCATGCGGTTACCAGTAAAATAAGTCCCGTAGGCTCTAAAGATTTGGTCATAACCTTTTCCAGTTCTTCCGTGCTGTATCCATGCCTGAGTCCTAAAAGGATCATTGCCGTAACAGTTGCAATAAGCAACGCTACAAAAGGCTCTCCAAGGAAGCCAAATACAGGCTGTAAAAAGCTAAGAGCTGGAATAACGCCTGTTACCGAATCTAATATAATCAGCACAAGGGGAATCAAAATAATGCCAACAATTGCCCAGAAATTAGGCAGCTTGGACTCATCATAATCTTCCTGATTTGCCACATGCTCCGGTACCGGAACATAGAATTTTTTCCCGCAAATAGACCCCCATACGGGCCCTGCTACCACCATTGCAACCGCTCCACAGAAAATACCTACCAGAATAACCCACCCCAGCTCAACGTTTAACATGGTCGCAACAAGAATCGGGCCGGGCGTAGGCGGTATAAACGCATGGCCTACGGCAAGTCCGGCCAATAGCGGAATTGCATAAAACAGGGAAGACCTTTTTGTCCTTTTTGCAAGTGAAAATGCCAAAGGAATCAAAATAATAAGGCCGGCGTCAAAAAATACGGGCATTGCAATTACCAGTCCGGTAATTCCCAGAGCCCACGCCGCCTTTTTGTCCCCAAACCATTTTACCATCGTCACCGCAAGGGTTTGGGCGCCGCCTGATATTTCCAGTATTGCCCCAAACATGGAGCCAAGCCCTACCAGCAATGCAATTCCCTTAAGCGTGTTGCCTATACCGTCGTTTACCGCGGTAACAATATCTTCCACCGGCATACCTGCAATCAGACCAATTGAAATGGCGCCAATCAAAATGGAAATCATAGCCTGAATTTTAAATTTGATGATCAAAACCAATAAAATTACCAATCCTATCATTGCTGCAATTACAAGCCTTGTAGGATTCAAAGCAGCTGCTTCCGCACTCATAATTTTTCCTCACTTTCCTTACATAGAACGGATAATAACCAAGTCTGTGCTCTGATTGGACATTCCCACAGTCTACTCAGCAAAAACTGTACGACGCAGACGATTGCCGTAACAAAATATGGATAGTTCACCGGAACGATCCCACCGAACAGAGCTTCGTTTTTATCTGTTTCTTTTATGTTTGTTCGCTATTTCTACATCATATGTCTTATCTATTTTTCTTTTTCCTCCTTTATATTTATTAGTCATATGACGTATTATGTATCTCCTGTAATTATGTTACTTTTCTCACATAATAATGTCAATATGTCTGATGTATTTTTGATTTTTTCGTAATTATAAACAAAAAAAGAGAGGTTTTTTCATTTTTACCTCTCTCTTTTTGTGCAATTTTATTAACAACTTTTTATTATGCTTTTCATAACGCAAAATTCTTTTTAAACATCTGATTTTTGGGCGGCGGCTCTATTCCCACATCGTTACCCGTTTTTCATTTCTTCTTTCTTATGTTCCTTATCCCTTTTAATCAGCGCCTGCCGATTGTATGTCAAATGCATGACCATAGCGCATTTTGCGCCCACCGGATCGTGATCCAATATTGCATTCACAACCGCCCGATGGGTTTCAATGGTCTCCTGCATCAATGTCCTGTGGGTCAGATTGGCAAAGGTCATAACAGCCGTATTGATAACCGGAATGAGCGTCTCAACCACACGATTTTTACTGCATCTTGCAATACAGGTGTGAAATTCAATATCCTTGGGAATATGATTTTTCCCCTCCAAATACATTTGCTCCGTTTCATCACAAAGCTTTTTCAGCTGCTCTAATTCCTCTTTCGTTGCATATTCCGCCGCAAGAGAGGCAATTTCCGGCTCCAGCATCAGACGTACGTCAAACAATTCAAGAGCAAGCTTATATTTATCTTGCAGCTTGGACAGCCTTAAGGGATCATCCTCCACAGACCGGGTGGCCGCTATGTAGGTGCCGGAACCTCTTTTTACCTCGAGTATGCCCTTTGTCACCAGCCCTTTCACCGCTTCTCTTATAGTACTGCGTCCCACGCCGAATTTTTCAGCCAGTTCAAATTCATTTGGTATTTTTTGTCCTACCTCCAGCTGTTCCTGCCTGATGAAATTCAAAAGCTCGTCCTCTATCTGCTCCCCCAGAAGTCTTTTATCATACTTTTCAAACCGATACATAACCTTACTTATTCCTGCCTGCTCTATTGTATAAATTTAAGATAATTTTACTTTACAAACAAGCCTGTGTCAAATACCCTTTTCCTCCTTCGGCCAAACTCCGTAACCATTCATCCCTCGGCTTCTTAGTTAACGGACTCTTACCATAATTCATTTTGTTGTTAGGGTTATTTGCCCGCCAATTCTACAGATTGCCGCAGATATCCCATATTTTTCTTTAAAAACATGGGAAAATCATAGCCTCCTGCCCTGTATACATTATGGAACGCGCCCCATACAAACAATAGTGTTACTTCCATCAATATAATCCGTATCCATTTATCCGGCAGTTTATCTTTAAAATGGCCCAAGGTATAGGACTGAAACATCACATGGGGTATCTCGTCACGCAGCATCTGCCCGCATATACTTTTCAGGGCCGCGGAATCCGTGTTTCGGGCAAGGGCGTCATAATAAGTCAGGGCAATCATCTCCGCCGTCACCAAAACCGTAACCTCACAGCGAAGGCCCCCAAGCCGCCGAAGCTTTCGAAATACCCTGTCCAAAAGGGATTTTTCTTTTGCTCCCACATGATGAAAATTCATGTATTCCCTAAGATATGCGCTGTGCCGGTTTTCTTCCCGGACAAACCGCCTCATGGCCTCTTTATATTCCGGAATACGGCGCTGGTCCGCAAAGACTTCCGCCGCTTCCATCAGATATCTCCCATCGGATCCTTCTCCCTTTTGAAATTCCCTGATGGAAGGAAAAATTCGTTTCTTCACTGTGTCCGGAAGATTTTCCTCCTGCGAAAAATCAATCTTAAGACGCCGTTTATCATTGTGGGAAAAGTAAGCACTCCATTCCGTATAAGAAAATCCGTTCATTTTTGATTTAGTAAAATCAACCATCTGCCAATACCTTCTTTCATAGGGATCGCCTGTTCTTGCTGGCAGCCCTCAGATTTGGACACAGGCAAAAACCTTATTGCCAGGGAAGTCGTCTTTATTCCCCTCCCACCGCTTCTACCTTAAAAACGACAGGGCGGATACCATCCGTACAGCAGACAATGGTCTGTCCGTCGCTTCGGTTCCATGGCGTAAATGTGGAGCCTGACGATATGGCGTTAACGCTCTGGTAAATATCAATCCATGCCCAGGGGCAGAACCCCTCCGGCATTTGAGCATTTCCTTCAAAAAGAAATGTATCGCCCTCATTTAACAGTGCACATGGGCCGACTTGCGCGCCCTCCGTCAGATATTCTTCCGCAAGATCCTGATAAAATTCTTTTTTAAGTACCGTTATCTTTACCTTCTTCACAATTATCCCCACGTATGGTAGAAATTCAGTTTTCCCCCATCTTTAAAAGCTTCGCCGCCTGGTCGGCTGTTAAGCACAAGTGCCTCTTTATTTTGGGCTCGCCACATGTGCCTCTTTATATAAGGCGCTCAGCACATATACCTCTTTAATTCATCCCAGACAAAAGCTCGGCACATATACCTCTTTACATTCGCCAAACATAATTATAGCCAAAAGCCTCACTGACAGCCCTGCCGCCTTCTTCATTTTTTACATATTCTTTACCGCTTCTTCAAACTCCTGTTCCGTCTCCACAAAATGATATGGCTCATACTCGCCGTACGCAGACGGGCGGCT
>CAJUKV010000044.1 GCA_910587305.1 uncultured Lachnospiraceae bacterium
GCCAGATATTGAATTTTCAAGGTGCATAGCTAAAACTTATGTGCGAAGTTTGAGTAATTAATAAATGACGGAAGGCGGTGAGCAATAGTGTGCAGATTAGTCACGTTACAAACAAATTACGGAACGAAAGTTGATGTGGCGGAAATAAAAAGAAACATATAGAAAATATACTTGATTCGGCGCCACTATGTAAGCAGATTAAAGCGATCATGCTATTTGGCTCATCCTTAGGAGAACGCTGTACCAATAAATCGGACATAGATACTTTAACAGATAGCTATATGAAAAAATCAAATTGGTCTTGACAAATAAAATAACTGCAACTAAGATAAAAGCAATTAAAGTTTTGCAAAGGTGATGAAAAAGAGGAGTACGCATTTCCTGCCTGTCAGAGAGGAAACCCCGCGAGTGGGTAACGATTTACCCCGCGGCGCTGGAAGGTTTTCAGGAAAGGGATGCGGAAGGTAGCTTTGGAGCCGGGGAGCCGAACAAATTTCCATCGACAGGCGTAAGGAAGCCGGGCATGGAGATATAAGTAAGTTCTCACGTATTTATCCACGTTACAGGATAGGGCTTTTGGAAGGAACAACAGCAGCTGCGTTTATTCCCGCGAGCAATGAGCCAAGCGGCCGTGCTTGCACGGACAGTTGGCGAATGCCGCGAGGGTCTTTGACCCAGTGCAGAAGTGCGATTTGTGAATGCCAGCGGCCGCAGAGTGATAAACGAAGGTGGTACCGTGTAGTCTCTTTAGAGAATGCGCCCTTTACAGGCAAAAACTGTCTGTAAGGGGTTTTTTTATGCACAGGCCCGTGAAACAAAACAGACAGGAATGCCACAGCATAGCAAAGAGCTTGTGTCTGCGCAGCATCCGCAAGCTCCATGGAATTTATCAGAGAAATGCCGTCATGCTTTGTGAGGCGGCATATTGTAAAAAGGCGGCGGAGCCCGCCTTGTGGAAATGGAGGAAGAGTGAAAGGTTTTCAACCTTTCACTCACAAGTTTGTGTCTGCGCTGCATCCACAAACTTGATATGCGCAAAAAGCAGCGCAGAAATGAGGAAAATATGAGCAGAGAATTGGCAAAAACTTACGACCCTAAAGGAATTGAGGACAAAATTTATCAAAAGTGGATGGACAAAAAATATTTCCACGCCGAAGTGGATTATTCCAAAACCCCCTTTACCATTGTGATTCCGCCCCCGAATATCACCGGGCAGCTGCACATGGGCCATGCGTTGGATAATACCATGCAGGATATTTTAATACGCTTTAAAAGGATGCAGGGTTACAATGCGCTCTGGCAGCCGGGCACGGATCATGCCAGCATTGCGACGGAGGTAAAGATTATTGAAAAGCTGAAGGAAGAAGGGGTGAGCAAGGAAGACCTTGGAAGGGAAGGCTTTCTGAAGCGCGCCTGGGACTGGAAGAAGGAGTACGGCGGGCGCATTATCGGCCAGCTGAAAAAGATGGGTTCCTCCTGCGATTGGGACAGGGAACGCTTTACCATGGACGAGGGATGCAATAAGGCGGTGACGGAGGTCTTTTGCAGGATGCATGAAAAAGGCTGGATTTACAAGGGCAGCCGTATCATCAACTGGTGTCCTGTGTGCAACACGTCCATTTCCGATGCGGAGGTGGAGTATGCGGAGCAGGCGGGGCATTTCTGGCATATTAAGTATCCGGTGATTGAGGATGACGGCAGCGTAAGTACCACAAGGTTTGTGGAATTTGCCACAACCAGGCCGGAGACCATGCTGGGGGATACCGCGGTGGCGGTGAACCCGGAGGATGAAAGGTATCGGGATATCATAGGGAAAAAGCTGATGCTTCCTTTTGTAGACAGGGAAATTCCCGTGGTTGCGGATTCTTATGTGGATATGGAATTTGGAACCGGCGTGGTAAAAATTACCCCCGCCCACGACCCTAACGACTTTGAGGTTGGAAAGCGTCACAATCTTCCGGAGATTAACATCTTAAACGACGATGCAACAATCAATGAGATGGGTGGGAAATTCTGCGGTATGGATAGGTACGAGGCCCGGGAAGCCATTGTGAAGGAGCTGGGCGAGATGGGGCTTTTGGTTAAGGTTGAGGATTATTCCCACAATGTAGGCACCCACGACCGCTGCAAGACTACCATTGAGCCTATGATAAAGCAGCAGTGGTTTGTGAAGATGGACGAGCTGATTAAACCGGCGGTAGAGGCGGTAAAGAGCGGCGATATCCGGCTGATTCCCAAGCGTATGGAAAAAACTTACTTTAACTGGACGGACAATATCAGGGACTGGTGTATTTCCAGACAGCTCTGGTGGGGGCACAGGATTCCGGCCTATTATTGCGATAAGTGCGGCGAAATAGTGGTAAGCGCCGGGATGCCGGAGAAATGCCCTAAATGCGGGTGCGAGCATTTTACCCAGGATCCGGATACCTTAGATACATGGTTTTCTTCCGCTCTGTGGCCCTTTTCAACCTTAGGGTGGCCGGAAAAGACGGAGGAGCTGAAATATTTTTATCCTACGGACGTGTTGGTAACGGGCTATGACATCATCTTCTTTTGGGTAATCCGCATGATTTTTTCCGGTTTCGAGCACATGGGCGAAAAGCCCTTTCAGACGGTGCTGTTCCATGGCCTGATTCGGGACGCCCAGGGCCGGAAGATGAGTAAATCCCTTGGCAACGGCATTGATCCGCTGGAAATTATCGACAAGTACGGCGCGGACGCCCTGCGTCTTACCCTGATTACCGGAAACGCGCCGGGCAACGATATGCGTTTTTATTATGAGAGGGTGGAGGCAAGCAGGAATTTTGCCAACAAGATTTGGAATGCATCCCGCTTTATCATGATGAATATGCCCGAGGAAGGCGTTGGGAAAGAAAAACCTGATTTGGAACCCGTTGACAAGTGGATTCTTTCAAAGCTGAACACCCTGATTCAGGAGGTTACCAGCAATATGGAAAGCTTTGAGCTGGGGATTGCCGTTCAAAAGGTGTACGATTTTATCTGGGACGAATTCTGCGACTGGTACATTGAGATGGTAAAATCCCGCCTTTACGGGACGGATGATAAGACCAAAAAAGCGGCTCTTTGGACATTAAAGACGGTTTTGATTGACGCTTTAAAGCTTTTGCATCCTTATATGCCTTTTATCACGGAAGAAATTTTCTGCACTTTGCAGTCGGAGGAAGAGTCCATCATGGTTTCACGGTGGCCGGAGTTTCGGGAAGAATGGCGGTTTGACCGGGAGGAAAAGGACATCGAGACGATAAAGGAGGCGGTAAGAGGCATCCGGAACGTGCGCACGGAGATGAACGTTGCGCCCGGTAAGAAGGCGCAGGTGTTTGTGGTAAGTGAAAATGAGGACGCTTTGAAGGCGTTTACGGAAGGAAAGCTGTTCTTTGCATCCCTTGCGGGGGCCTCGGAGGTTACCATTCAAAAGGACAAGGCAGGTATTGGGGAGGACGCGGTGTCGGTGGTGATTTCCACTGCAACCCTCTATATCCCTTTTGCGGAATTGGTTGACATAAAACAGGAAATGGAACGTCTGCAGAAGGAGGAAAAGCGCCTTACGGGAGAGCTTGCCCGTGTAAACGGTATGCTGAACAACGAAAAATTTATGTCAAAAGCGCCGGAGGCTAAGATTGCCGAGGAGCGGGCAAAGCTGGAAAAGTATACCAACATGATGGAGCAGGTAAAAGAAAGATTAGCGCAGCTTGGAACAAAAAAACAGTAAAAATCAATTGGGCCGTTTGCTTTGCAGACGGCTCTTTTTATAATAAGCCGGCTTGCGAAGCGTATCAGCGTTTGATGTGCACACGGGCGTCCAAAGGAAATATTCAGCAAGCTGACGGATGCCCGGCGCGCGAGCAGGGAGAAAACCTTCCCTGCTCGATTGTACAGGCCCGCATAAGGAAATTTGCTGCCAGGGCAGCATGCGGGCCGCGCGGCGGGCAGGGAGAAAATCTTCCCTGCGCGATTGCATGAAAGGACAATTTTGTTTACATTTTGATGCTTTTTTTGCAATTTTTTTATGATAAAATGAATTGAGCCTTTCCGGAAGCTTCTTTTGGCCTGCCTTTTCGGCTGATTATCCGGGAACGCTTTGGCGCTATGCGGGGGGACATATTTTGAAAACAAAAGAATTTTTAAAAACAACGGCGAAAATTTTGGTGATAGAGGATGACAGTTCCATTTCGGAGTTGATCTGCATGAATCTTGAGGCGGCCGGATACAAAACCGTGGCAATTATGGATGGTACGGTTGCGGAAGCCTATTTGAGGGAGCCGGAGAGGGAGGAGATTGCCCTTGCTTTGGTGGACGTGATGCTGCCGGGAAAAGACGGTTTTTCCCTCATGGAAGATTTGCAAAAGGAGGAAATTCCGGTTATTTACCTGACCGCAAAGGACGACGTGGTTTCCAAGGTGCATGGGCTTAAAGCCGGGGCGGAGGACTATATCGTCAAGCCCTTTGAGGTGTTGGAGCTTTTGGTTCGGATGGAGAAAGTGCTAAAGAGAACAGGCCGGGCACGGACTAAAATACAGGTCAAGGATGTTGTGATTGATTTAAAGGAGCACAGTGTAACCAAAGGCGGGAAAAAGGTCTCTTTAAAGCCAATGGAGTACGAGCTTTTGGTGACCCTGGCAGGCAGCAAAAACGTGGCCTTTTCCAGGGAAGAGCTGTTAAACCGGATTTGGGGATGTGATTATATGGGGGAGACCAGGACGGTGGACGTGCATATCGGGCAGCTTCGCAAAAAGCTGGATTTTCATGATGTGATTCGCACGATTTCCAAGACCGGGTATCGCTTAGAGGATTTAGAGGAATGAAGCTTTGGAAAAAGTTATCCATGGTAACGGTAACGATTCTGTCGGCGGCAACGCTTTTGTCGGGGGCGGCAGTTATTTACCGTTCGATGGAATATAACCGGAGTAAAACAATAGAAAGCGGCGAGGGGCAGCTGAAATCAACCGCCTATGCGATTGGAAAAGATTTGGAAAGCGGTATTTTGCAGGGCTACAGTGGCGTTACCAAAAATTCTTATCTGAATTTTATTATGAAAAAATACGACGCTTCCAAGTATATTCTGATTGAGGATAATCTTGTGGTCTGTAATCTGACGCCCTTTGAGCTGGCAAATCCGGCGGATGAAAGATGGGCGGAGACGGAGATTTGCAGCGTCATTCAAAATAAAGGGGACAGGTACATTTTGATTTCAGGAAAAAAAGTGCCTGTGGCCGGGAATGTGGAATATAAGCTGGTGTTTGTGCAGGATATATCGGAGCTTTACGGGGACATGCGTAAACAGGTCTGTTACAGTCTGTGGTTTGTTTTAGGGGCGTCCGCCGTTTCCGTGCTTATTATCTTTCTGCTGACAAGAAGAATCTTAAGGCCCCTTCGGGAATTGCAAAAGGCGGCGAAGGAGATCAGCGAAGGAAATCTCACAAGAAGGGCGGATGTGCGTACAAGGGATGAGATTGGCACAATGGCCGCGGCTTTTAACCGTATGGCGGAGCGCATTGAGGAGCAGGTTACGGAACTCTCGCAGGTGGCGGAAAAGCGCAGGCAGATGTTAGGGAGCCTGACCCATGAGTTGAAAACGCCCATGACTTCTATTATCGGCTATTCGGATACGCTGCTCAATGTAAATCTGAAAAAGGAGCAGCAGGAGAGGGCTTTAGGGCATATTTATAAAGAATGCAGGCGGTTAGAGCGGCTTAGCAGCAAGCTTATGAGCCTGATGGGATTGTATGACAATGAAAGTATCTGTCCGGAAGAGACGTCCATGCAGGAATTATTTGATCAGGTGGTGAGCCTGGAAGAATATCATCTGAAACAAAAGAAAATCAGCCTGATATCCTCCTGTGCCATGGGCAGCAGGCGGATTGACAGGGATTTGTTTGAAAGTCTGCTGGTGAACCTGATTGATAACGGGATAAAGGCCAGCGACGAGGGAGGGGTCATTTTCCTTACGGGGCAGGATAATGTGATTACCGTAAGGGATGAGGGCTGTGGAATCCCGGCGGATGAAATCAAGCGGGTGACGGAAGCCTTTTATATGGTGGATAAGGCCAGAAGCCGGAAGGAGGGAGGCTGCGGGCTTGGCCTTGCCCTTTGCAGCATGATTGCGGAGCTTCACGGGGCAAAGCTGGCGATAGAAAGCGAGGTCGGAAGGGGGACAAGCGTCTCGGTTATCTTTTAAGACTGTTCTTTCGTTTAAGAAATGTTTACATTTTGTTGTATACCTTTTACAGAGGAGAGAAGTATACTTTCATTACGATTCAGGGGTCGGTAATGCGCACAGGCTGCGCATTACGCAAAACAACGGATACAGGCTTTGCCGGTTATCTTTATGTTAAATGATAAAGGAGTGAGGGGCGGTATGCCGGCTGCATGACTGCGAAGGAAAGATTATTCTTGCAGGAAGGTTCCCCACGAATTTTGTAGCGGCCCCGATATTTCAGATTGGGAAAGGAGAGTATGAGAGTGAAAGCAGGAAAAGTGAAGGTAATGTTTTTGGCGGTTATGATGGCTCTGTTATTTTCAGGGTGTAACGACAGTGTGCAGACGGAGGAAGAGATTGTCGTGCCGAAGCAGGAAGATGAGGCGGAGGATACGGGCGACCAGAGTAGTCAGGCGGATGAGACGCAGGCCCAGGATGCGGGCGGGGAAGGCATTGCGGAACAGGTGCAGGCCCCGGAAACCTATGTGTGGGAAGGAAGTAATGAGAATGTCAGCGTGAAGGTGAACGCCCCTGTGCTTGTTCCTCAGGGCGAGGGATTTAAGACTTATCGGGTGACTTCCAAAACTTTTACACAGGAAGATTATGACCGGGTAAGTCAAACTCTGTTTCAGGGCGCGACTCTATGGAACCGCGACTATGAGCAGATGGAACAGTCAGGCGGCTTTACGAAAGGGGAAATTGAGGAGAGAATTGAGCATTATAAAGAAAACAAGGCGGCGGGAGGAAAGTATGAGGAGACAGGTAAAAATGTAAGCTATGACGATTTGATTGACGAGTGGGAGACAATGAAAGAAAATGCCCCTGAGGAGGCGATTATCGTGGATGTTCCGGCGCTTGTCTCGTACAATGCGGACACAGAAGACTCGGAGGAAAACTGGCTTCACGGATATGTAACGGCGGACGGACAGGATTATTTTGTTTCGGTTGACAATAATTTAAGAGACGACTGGCGGTGGATTAACTTTGAGGTAAGTGAGGTAAATGCGAAGTCGAACTTTATGCCTGTGGGAGAGGGAGAAGAGGAAGGAATCGAAACGGATAAATTCCCCAGACAGTCGCTGAAAGAGGAAGCGGAAAAAATGATAGCCGACATGGGCTTTTCCGATTTCGCGTTGGCAGGCGACGAATTTTTCCGTACTTATGCATGGGATGAAGAAACAGAGGCTTTGGCGGAGGATAACGAGGACGGTTACGGTGTCCACTTTACAAGAACGCTGGATGGGATACCGGTTACTTATACATACAGCGACGGGACAGGCGTGGAGGATGGCGTTCCCTGTTCATGGCCTTATGAAGGGATTGATATTGTTTTTAATACGGAGGGATTAGCAAGCTTTAAATGGACGAATCCCTGTCATATCGAAAAACTATCCGAGGAAACGGTATTTCTGATTCCTTTTTCCGATATTCAGAGTATTTTTGAGGAAATGCTTCTAAAGAAATACGGCGATTTTTATGCAGATTCCGAAATGCAGGTATCCTTTGAGATTGACCGGATCAGTTTGGGATATATGAGAGTCATGGAAAAGGGAAATGTCATGGAGGGCACTATGGTTCCGGTGTGGGATTTTTTTGGAAGGGAGACGGTTACCCAAGGGGACGACGAAGTCTACACTTACGGCGGTTCCTTTGACAGCTGGCTTACCATAAACGCCTTGGACGGGACAATCATTGACAGGGATTTGGGGTATTAATTTTTCTGAATTCAAGTGTCGACGCTTTTTAAGGGGCTCCTTGAGAATTTTATTTTCCTCCCGGCTGACTTAGGCGTTAACTTAATGACATTGAGCCGGGCTGGGTGATAAAAGGGAAAGGAAATTTCGGGCAATAGATTTGTTTGCGGGAATGATTACGATTTTGGGAAGGTACGGTGATTTAAATGGGGGACAAAAGAGCGGTATGTATTTTGGCGTCAAACAGGATGGAGGAACAGGGGAAAAGCATTTCTTATTATATCTGCAAAATGATTTATGCCACCTTATACAAAAAGGGAATTTCCTGTGAAGTCGTAAATTTGCGGAATTACGCCCTTTTGCCGTGTACCGGCTGCAGCGCATGCCGTCAGGGAGAAGGGTGCGGAAAGGATAAAGAATTTAATCGGCTTTACGAGGAATTAAATCCGGCGGATTATCTCTTTTTTGTGTCGCCCCTGAATATTCCCATACCGGCGAAGCTGTGCATGGTGTTTGAAAAAATGGAGCAGTTGGCTTTTTTGCAGGGAGAGTATGACTATAGCAGTCAATCAGAGCTGCAGGGAAAGCTGGCAGGCATTATTTCCTATGGAAACGGCGAAAGGTGGACACCCGAAAACTGTAAAACAATGGTGAACGATACCATGTGCAATGTGCTGAATGCGCTTGGGTTAAAGGTGGTTCCCTATAATTCAAAGTGGAATACGGGGATATCTCTCACCGTGAGAAATATCCCCGCCGGAGGCGAGACTCTTCTGGTCAAGGAGCAGGACTGGAAAATGATGGAAGAGGCGGTCAAAAGGTATGTGGAGGTGATTGTACAGACCTCAAAATCGCTGCATGCGGTCTGTTTACTGTGAAGAGAAGTTCTAAAGCGTCAAGAAACGCCGCCTGAGAACTGCTAAAGCTTGCAAAACAAGCTGTCTTCACACACTTAGAAGAATGCCTTGGAAAAACGCCTTAAAATGCGGGCATTCTTCATTAGGATTTAAGATGCCGCAAAGCGGCAACACGTTGATTAGGGTGAAGTGCAGTTCCAGGGCATCAGTTTACAAAAACACATTCACACCCGGTCTTTTCCAAAAATTCTTCCGCCGCCTGTGCAAGTGGCCCGGACTGCAGGTCAGAGTCTGTTTTTATCTGAATCGTTTTACGCTCCGGAAGGTAGGACGGATTTTTGGTAAGGGAGATTCCGTGCTTCATACACAGTAATTGTGCTATTTTAAACAGTTCATTTTGGTTTACTTTATCGGCAATGCCGATACGCCAGCCAGTCTGGTCGGCCAGAGCCTGCAGCTCGCCGTGATAACGGCGTCCTACGGCAGGCGAGATAAAGCTGATTTCCAGATATTGACCGGCGGAGTCTTGCTTTAAACTTTTTTTATCCGGTCTGTGAGGCAGCGTTTCAAAGGTCTTTTCTATGCAGGAAAAGGCCATGTTTTGTTCGTCGGCTTTTGTCAACCTATTGTGAGGCAGGAAAAAGCCTTCCTTTTGTTCATCAGGCGTGTCCGAGAAAGGACTGTCGGGACTGCCAGAGCAGGAGCCGGGCGCAGGAAAGCATGGTTTCCCATTGACGGAAAGATTCCACCCTGTCACGCGGTGAAATTCGTGGGCTATCTTTTGCACGGCTTTGATTTCGGGCTTTCCTGTAAGGGTAACGGCATAACTTTTTTTATCCGTGCGATAGGAAATTTTGGTAATACCATCAGGAAACAGGGAGGAAAGCAGGAGGGATACCGCGTTGTGGTTTGTGGACGGATTCACATGGGCGGCCCATCCGGTGGCTTCGCAAAAAGTGTCGGAGGCCGCCTGAAATGCGTCTTTATCCTGAGCGTCAGGATAGTCAAACTGCAGGATGATTTCCCTGCGGTCATTGTGGTAACTTATCTTTCGATAAGGAAAGTCCTCAAAAATTTCCGCGGCCTGAGCGGAGAGCTCCTGCTGGGTCAGTTCTTTAGGAGAGAGCAGTTCGGCCAACTCTTCAGGGTCAGTGGTGTCCCATAGAAAGAGCCGTCTTGCGTTGGGAGTGAAATAATGGCTTTCACGAAGAGCCTCCTGCATGGCATGAAGAACGTCCTCCTCGGATACGGGTTCGCCATACCAGATGTAGGCAAGGTCGGAGACGCTAAAGTGCCTTTCCGGGTAGTGCTCCCTCAGATATTCCCAGAAAAACTTTTCGTCCTCCGGGGTGTATTTTTGGTTTTTTTGAAGGGTGTAAGCAGGGACAAAGGGCGCCTGCTTTCTTTTTTTGTGCAGGGAAATCTCATAGGACCGGCCGCATTCGGGCAGATATACCTGTCTGCGATAGTCCTGGGCGGCAAGCTCCGCGCCCAGTTCTTTCATGGCGTCCCGGTTCCCATGTACCAGAAAAATATGCCGGGAGGAGAGACGCGATAGCAGTCCCTGAATTTCCATTTTGTCCCCGTGGGCGGAAAGCCCCACCTGTTCAACGCGGCATTTGACGGGAACGGAGGAGCCGTTTAAGGACAAAGCGCCGCCTTCGGGATTTTCCACAAGATTCAGAAGCTGACGGCCGGGGGATTCCTCGTCCTGATAGCCGGTGATGATAAGGCAGGCGTCCTCCGAGGAAACAAGGCGGCTGGCATACTGAACGCTGGGGCCGCCGGTGAGCATACCGGAGCTGGAAAGGAAGATGGCAGGGCCTTCGCCGGACAACAGTTCCTCTCTTTTTTGCATGGGCGCTACGGCCTGTATTTCTTTGGTATAAAAAGGTTCATTGCCCTTAAAAATACGTTTTCCCAATGCGTTTTTGAGATAAGTGGGATTGCGGGTATACATGATATTGATGTCCCGCACCATGCCGTCAACGTAGACGGGAACCGCCGGGATTTCCTGATTCTGAATGGCGGAGCGCAAAATCAGTAAAACCTCCTGGGCGCGCCCCAGTGCAAAGGCGGGAATCAAAATTTTTTTCTTCTGCAGGATACATTCCCGCACCACCTCCACCAGCCTTTTTTCCTCCACCTGTCTGTTGGAGTGGAGGCGGTTGCCGTAGGTGGTCTCGACGATGGCCACATCCGGCCGCAGCTTTGGAATGCTGATGCCCTCGATGGTGCGCTGGGAAAAGGCGGAAAAGTCTCCGGAATAAAAAAGGCTTCCCTCTTTTGTGACAAGATAAATACAGGCCGCCCCTGCAATATGCCCGGCGGGATAGAAGGTTAAAGTAATTTCATCCAAAATGGGAAAGGGAGCCTGGAATCTTAAAGGGCGTATCCGGCCCAGCATGGCCAGCACATCCTGCTCGGAATAGTGGGGAATCTCCCCCTCACGGTTATTCATGATTTTTAAACTGTCGTACAGAAGCGTCCGGGTCAGATCCGCCGACATGGCCGTCATATAGATGGGCGCGTTCGGGTAGGCTTTGCTGATAAGAGGAAGCGTGCCGATGTGGTCCATATGGGCATGGCTGATTAAAATGGCGTCAAGGCCGCCCTGTTCTTCCACGGTGCGGAAGTTGGGGAGAGGGTCTTTCGCGCCGGACTGGCGGATTCCGGAGTCCATGAGGATGCCTTTGCCCGCTATTTTAAGATAGATGCAGCTTGCGCCAATTTCCATGGCGCCGCCGAGAAAATGTAGGTTCATGATAAATTGCCTTTCTTCTTGTATTTTATAGAATATTTTTATTTGTAAGCTGACGCTTGAAACGCGACAGCGTTTGGTATAATAAGCCATATTGGAAAGAGGATGCTATTGCTTGATAATTTATGGTTCATTTACTGTGAATACTTTTGGTAAAATGGAGTTCCTTTTTTAAAATATGCGGTATATATGCATAATTGTCAAGTATGCATATATACCGCATATCATCTTGCTTTTGGGTTTTTTAACATAAATATACGTGAAAAGAGATTTTTAAAATTGAAAGTAATACTTGGAAAAAATGGCAGATTGTATATAATGGATAATAGCGTAGTCATTTGAGCGGTCGGCATAAAATAAGGAACTGTTACGTACCGCGAAAAAAGATGACGGGTGGAAAGGAGAAGAAATGTTAGAATTTAAATATGACACACAGCTTTTGATTGAGGGCGAAGATTTGGATGAGGATGCAATTTCCGAATATTTTACGGAGAATTTTAAGGGGGACTGTCTGCTTGCGGTGGGAGACGAGGAATTGATTAAAATCCATTTTCACACAAATGAGCCGTGGCAGGTACTGGAATACTGCGCGACTCTGGGCGAAATCTATGATATCGTGATTGAGGACATGGACCGCCAGTCAAGAGGCTTGAAAGGCTAATGCGAAGAGAAGTTCTAAGGCACTGGAGTAAGAGAATGGAGGAATATTTATGGAAAACAATTTGACAAGAGAAGAAGCACTTGCGTTATTAAAAAAATACAATAAGGAGCCCTTTCATATTCAGCACGGTCTCACGGTGGAAGGGGTTATGAGGTGGTATGCCAATGAGTTGGGCTACGGCGACGAAGCGGATTATTGGGCGATTACCGGCCTTTTGCACGACATAGATTTTGAACTGTATCCCGAGGAGCACTGTAAAAAAGCGCCCGAATTATTGAGGGAAGGCGGGGCATCGGAGGACATAATTCATTCCGTCTGTTCCCATGGGTACGGCCTTTGTTCCGATATCAAGCCGGAGCATGAGATGGAGAAGGTTCTTTTTGCGGTGGACGAGCTGACAGGATTGATTGGCGCCGCCGCTCTGATGCGTCCTTCTAAGAGCGTGATGGATATGGAGGCTTCCAGCGTGAAGAAAAAATTTAAGGACAAAAGATTTGCAGCCGGATGTTCAAGGGATGTGATTAGCCAAGGGGCGGAAAGATTAGGCTGGGAGATGAACGATTTATTTGAAAAGACAATCCTTGCGATGCGTTCCTGCGAAAAGCAGATTCAGGAAGAAATGGAGATGCTGTAGATGACAGGTCTTGGAACGGTCATAAACGCGGCGGCGGTAGCCGCCGGAGGTCTGATAGGTCTGAAACTGAAAAATGGCATAAAGCAAAATCTGCAGGACATTATGATGCAGGCATGCGGCGTCGCGACTATTTTTATCGGAGGAAGCGGCGCTTTGTCAAAAATGCTTGTTTTGCAGGATGGCAAGTTTGAGACGCAGGGGACGATGCTGCTTATTTTTTCTCTTGTGTTGGGCTCTCTTTTGGGAGAATGGATTGATATTGAAAAGAAAATGGATGTTCTCGGCGAGAAAATCAAAAAGGCGGTGAAGGCCGAAAACGATAATCTGTTCGTGGAAGGATTTGTCAATGTGTCTTTGATTATCTGCGTTGGCGCAATGGCAATCGTGGGGGCTATTCAGGATGGCGTCAGTGGAGATTATTCCCTCCTTACCGCCAAGGCGATTTTGGATTTCGTTATTGTGGTGGTGTTTGCCGCGGCCTATGGAGTCGGAGTGGTGTTTTCCGCCGTGCCCATTTTTGTGTATCAGGGATTGATTACGTTGGCGGCGGCATTTTTGGGGTCTTTTGTCAGTGACGCGATTGTAAGCGACTTGTCTTTTATCGGTTCCGCGTTGATTTTTTGCGTGGGTGTAAACATTGGATTTGGCAAGAAGTTCAAGGTGGGAAATATGCTTCCCGCCCTGATTGTGCCGATTGTTTATGAACTTATATTGCAATAAATTTGCTCCCTTTTCGCAAAAGTGTTCCCAATGCATAAATGTTGAAATGCAAAGTATATTTTTATATAAATCGCATAATCGTCAACAATCAAACGTTCTATAAACTGAACTTTTGGACTACTTTCATGGGTCAATATTTTCTCCTTGCCGGGCGCGTTGGAACGCTTGAAGGTTTTCCAGCAGGGACTTGGAATGATCCCTGTCGAACAAATCCAGCCAGCCCAAGGTATCTTGGGGAGCAACAGTCTTTCCTGCGAATGTATCCAATAGTTCCTCGTCGGTATTCAGCAGTTGAGTGCTGTAAGACAGCAGGTCATTGACCTCGTCCATAAATGCGGCAATGGCCTCTGGGTCAAACTCGCCGTGGACCGGCTTGCCTTCGCAGAAGTTAGTGTCGAAGTTCATGCTGTTCTCCCGCACTACTGTCTCCGTTCCGTTCTCCGGAAAAAAGAGCTGGTAATTGTAAGTTCCGATACCCTGATACATGGTAGGATGGTAGCGTAGCAGGTATGCTTCTCCATCCAGTACGCACAGAAACAGGGCGTTATAGCCCATATGCGCGAAATACCCTTCTTCCGACCAGATAAGCTTGTTGCCTTCCCACAGTTCAAACCGCTGCCCCATGCCTTCATCCAATGTCACCAGCTGGGGTATTTCGGGTACTCCGTTGCGGTCAAGGTCGTACTCCCAGTCGGAGGAACCGTCCATACCCGTTGTCGGAGAGGGAAAAGCCATTTCCGGCGCAGAAGAGACACTCGCTGAGAATACATTGTTGGCGTCTTTCTCTGGCATCTCCTCAATGGAATCTATCTCACCATCCAAATAAACAGAAGAACTATCTTTCTGTACTGTTTTGTCGTTGTTTTTAGAACAACCAGTTATAGAAAATGCCAAGGTAAACACAATCAGCATGGTAAACAGTATTTTCATAATGCTAACACCTCTGCAACATCCAATTTATAAGTTATTTTCCACTGGGTACACAATTCCGAAAAGGGAATAAATTTTAAGAGGATTAGATAAGTATATTGCAAAATTGTCTGGAAACAAACTAAAGAATCGTTTCCATTCCCACTTTCTGGGGCTTAAGACCGCATGCCTGATAAAATTTCATGGCGGCTTCGTTTAAGCTCCAGACATTCAGGGTGACATTGTAGCAGCCCTGCTCTTTGGCAAAGGCAAGCACAGCTTCATAAAGGCGCTTGCCAATATGCTGTCCTCTCAATGTTTCGTCCACACACAAATCATCAATATACAGAGTTTTGATGTCTGTTAAAATATTATCATGTATATGCTGCTGAAAAATACAGAAGGCGTACCCTAATACCCTGCCCGTTTCATCTACCGCGGTGAAAATAGGCCTGCTGTCGTCCTGGATGATTGCAAGGAGCTGTTCGTCCGTGTATTTTTTTGCGCCGTATTTAAATAAATCAGGACGCCCTTTGTGATGTACCAGGCATACCTGCATAAGCAAATTGTTAATTCCGTCCATATCCTGTTTTGTTGCTCGTCTGATGTTCATATTTTACCTCATTTCTTCTTATGTTTTTGCATAGGCTGCCCGGTATCTTATATATGGCGTGTGATAGCAGGGGGCTTATTGCCTGCCGGACATAGGTATTTGCAGATAATCAATCAGGGCGGTTTCCAAAAGTCGGGAATAGTTTACCTTTTGTTCTTCTGCAATCCTTTTCAGCCACGCCGGGAGGGTGATGTTTGTCTTGATGCGTTCATTATCCTTTTTCATGCGGAATAAATCAGGGTGGATTGTAATGGGCATTACAATATTTCCCTCGGTATCTTCTTTGGAAAGGTTCACGGATGGAGTGGGAATTTCCTCATTGTCACATTCCATACCGTAAACATGGAGGCTTGCGGCTTCTGCTGCCATGCGTGCAGCTTCTTCCAGATTATTCCCAACACTGATACATCTGGGTAAATCAGGGAAGTAAATACTATATGAACCGTCTGTTGATGGTTCAAAAACTGCAAGATAAGTTAAATTCTGCATAAATAATGCTCCTTTCTATGAGTCATATTGCAGCTTCCTTATAATATATATTTTACGCCTTTATTATGCGTATGTAAATGAATTTTGCGCATAAATTATGCGCATCATTATGGGAAAAGAGTATAAAATTTTATCAGGTGTTACTAAAACGAAACAGAGATGTTATTGTCTGAAATACGGACTTTTAAAGATTCGATTTGAATTGAATAGCCTCTTGACATCACCACCATCAAATTATACAATTCATATTGAATAAGTCGGAATTAAAGTATGTATTAGGGGAGGGAGCCGATGAAGATTTCTACGAAGGGAAGATATGCATTAAGACTGATGCTGGATTTAGCCGTCTATAACACAGGCGCCCCAATCAGTTTAAAGGACGTGGCGAAAAGGCAGCAGATTTCAGAAAAATATTTGGAGCAGATCATTTCCTTATTAAATAAAGCGGGATTTGTGCGCAGCGTCCGGGGCCCTCAGGGAGGGTACATGCTGGCAAAGGATCCCGGCGAGTATACGGTGGGCAGGATTTTAAGGCTAACGGAAGGAGATTTGGCCCCGGTAAGCTGTGTGGAGGCGGACGGAATGGACTGCGAGCGCAGGCAGGGGTGCGTGACGGTTCGGATTTGGGAGAAGTTGACCGAGGCGATTAACGGCGTGGTGGATCATATCACGCTGGCGGACATGGTTGAGTGGCAGATGGAAAAGGCCGACCAATATGTCATTTAAGCGGAAGGTCCCCAATTTGTAAACTTATGGCAACATGAAATTCGCATAAAAGATATGTAATCAGGATACTTTAATGATCCTGATCCTCCTGAATGAGGGGATAGCCGTTTCCCTGGAGATCGGTGGTGATATCATTGAGATGCTGTTCTCCCGAATATTTTCTTTTTTCATTGATGACGCCGCCTTCCCACGCTCCTTTTGGAACGGTGCGGATTCGTTTTTTCTTATTCGTTGCTTTCATAGGAACCTCCTTGATTTCAGTCAATAAGCTGTCCCACGAAGGGAGGCAGCGATTGTTAGATTTAGTTTTACCGGAAAAAAAGAAAATATAAGAGGTAAATATTTCATGATTCCTAAAATGCTTTAACCGGCATAAGAGACACTTTCTTAGGTTGAAAGAGTCTTTTATGCCGGTTTTTTATGCAAAGGCCCGCATAAGGAAATTTAAAAAAGCTTTAGAATTTCTTTCGTTTTCAGTAGGGAATTTGGTAAGATTTTTCTTTTATATATTATATAGATTCATAACAGCAGGAACGGTTTTCATAGCGAATCGGCCGGGTATGGGATTGTTTTGGCAAATGTCATTGGAAAGGGAGAGTTGGGGAAAATGGAAATGGCGATAGAAATTCGGAATTTGACAAAGAATTATGGAAAAAAGAGGGCGCTCTCAGATGTGAACCTCACAATAGAAAAGGGGATGTTTGGACTGCTTGGGCCAAACGGCGCGGGAAAGACCACGTTGATGAAGATATTGACCACTCTGGTTAAAAAGACCGAGGGAGAAGTAAAGGTCTGCGGCGTGCCTGTTGAAAACAGCGGGAAAATACGGAACATGACCGGGTATCTTCCGCAGGATTTTTCCATGTATGGGAATATGAGCGCATATGAAGCGCTGGATTATCTGGCGGTGCTTTCCGGAATGAACGGGGCGGAGAGGAAAACAAAGGTTCCTCAAATGCTGGAAAAGGTGAATTTGCAGGAAAAGCGCAAGGTAAAGGTGAGGGCAATGTCCGGAGGGATGAAAAGGCGTCTTGGCATTGCGCAGGCGCTCATACATGACCCGAAGGTGCTGATTGTGGACGAACCTACGGCAGGGCTTGACCCGGAGGAAAGGGTCCGCTTCCGCAACCTTTTGTGCGAGACGGCAAAGGACAGAATTGTCCTGCTCTCCACGCATATTGTAGGAGATATTGAGGCAACCTGCGAAAACATTGCCATATTAAATCAGGGGGAAATCTGCTTCCATGGCAGGGTAGCGGAGCTGCTTTCTCTGGTAGAAGGAAAAGTATACAGCGTGGAGGTACCGGTAACAGAGCTGGAAAAGTAAAAGAAAGCTATATGGTGACGGGCATCCTTACAACCGGGAGCAGCGCAAGTATGAAAATCATCTCGGACGAAAACCCTTTTACAAAAGACAAACCTTCGGAGATAAAATTTTTGTCGGCAAAGCGTGTACAGGGGGATGTGGAGGACGCTTATATGTATTTGATGCGAATGTGAAGAAAAGTTCTAAGGCGTCAAAGAGCACAGATAAAGAACAAGGCGGCTTAAGCGGCACGCGGGGAAGCCCGGAAGTAAAATTTTCAAGCGCTTGATAAGGAAGGGGAAAGAAATTATGTTTGGCGTATTGTTTTTGAAAGAATGCGGACAGGTTTTGAAAAGCCTGGTTTATTATATTTATGTTGCGGTTTTTGTCTTTTTCGTGGAAAGCCAGCTGAGTGGAGAAGGGCTGGCTGCGCTGCAGGAACCGATGCCGGGGCAGTCCTATTACGGAGAGACGGTGACACAGGATAAAACCCTGATTATGGAAGGCACTTTGGTGGATTTGGTGCGAGACCTTTCTCACAATTCTTTTGCAACCTACCCGTTGGGATTTTATAAGGGAGTAAGCCTTACCATGGAGGAGAGGGAGCAGGCGGAGGAGATTTTAAGCCGCTGTACGGGAAAAAGTATGGATGAGCTTGAGGAAGAAATGACGATGCATTTTGAAGGGGATGCTCAAAGCGGCATGGATGTCAAAATGGCGGCTGCGGCGGATTACGGGGTGTCTGTGAAGGAAGGCTTTTCTTATGAGGAATTTGAGAAGGCAATGCAGGAAATCTGTCATCTTGTGGGCCGGGGCTCTTTTTATGAAAAGGCAAGCTACGAGAACAGGGTTTATGTGCCTATGACTTATGAGCAGGCAAAGGAGGAATTTGATTCCATATGCTTAAAGGATCATCTGACACGCGCTTATATGCGTCTGTTTTGTGATTATGCGGGAATTGTGCTTGCCTTTTTGCCGATTTTCGCAGGCGTGTCCGGGGCCCTGCGGGATAAAAGGGCAAAGGCGCAGCAGGTTATTTATGCAAAGCCTGCCTCAGGGGCGTTGATTGTGGCAAGCCGTTATCTGGCAAATCTGGTGATGGCCGCCCTGCCGGTGATAGTTGCCGCCTTTATGGTGCAGCAGCCCTGCTATGAGAGGGCCGGGGCTTTTGGAATACATGCGGATATGTGGGCGTTTCTTACGGTACCAGGCGTGTGGCTTTTGCCGGAGATTATGATAGTGCTTGCCGCAGCTTTTCTGATTACGGAGCTTACCGATTCTATTGGGGCGGTATTTGTGCAGGCGGCATGGGGAATCGCAAGTCTTTTTGGCGCGTCCACATTGGTTGGGGACTTCGGTCTTCGGCTGGTGGCAAGGTGGAATACCTTTGGTAAGACGATGCTTTACGAGTCGCTTAAAGGGGAGTTTTTGTTTAACAGGGGATATTATTTTGTTTTGGCGATAGTCTGCGTGTTGCTGACAGTGATTGTTTATGAAAAAAAGCGCAAATATGTAGTTTGAGATAACTATTCAGCCCAGGACCTTGCACTTGCTGCAAAGTCCGTGAGAACACATAAAAGCTTAAAAGAGTCCGGCCTCTTTGCCGAAGGCAAACCTGGAATAGGCCGGACTGCCGTAACTATGAATCCGAAGGATGAATAGTTACAGTTTGAGGGACAGGCATTCTTCGTCCGGATTTTTGACTCGGCCGGGCGAAATCATGGAGGTCAGATGGAAAAATCAGAGATTGTCAATCGGCAGATTTGTGCGTGCCCTCTGCGTCTTATATTTGGGGTCTGCTGGCAACAAATTTGTGTTTGACGCCCAAATTTGCAGGCTATTGGAAGCATGGAGGATTTATATGGAAAAGTACAAAAAACTGACGGTCAGCTTTATAAAAAGGCAGTATTATCCTCATCTGTTACTAATGCTTATATTGGTAGCGTTTTCAGGTGGATTTGTAAGCTTTAAAGAATTGGAGAATTTTCAGGCGGCAAAGGTGATGGAAATGTATGCGGCGTTTGCCGGAATCCTTTTATTTACGCCGCTTTTCATGCCGGAACAGGATAAGGAAATCCGGGATTTGGTAAGCAGTAAGAGCACCCCCATGTGGAAAGTGTATCTTCTGCGCGTCCTTTTGGCGCTTGTGATATGCACTTTGGTTATTTTGCTGTTTGTGTGCCTTATGAAAAGGGGCGGGGGAGATTTTGACACGACCGCTTTGTTTAGAGGGGCATGCTGTGAAATCTTTTTTTTAGGAAGTATCGGGTTCTTTGTTTCGGCGGTGACCAATCAGGCGGTGATTGGTTACATGGCCGCCATAATTTATTTTGCAGTCAATATAGGGGGAGGAAAGTATTTGGAAAAGTTTGCCCTGTTTCAAATGATGAAGGGGGAGTATGGAACTTGGATGTATTGGCTTTTGGGAGCGGCGGCGCTATTTTGCGCCGGTATTTGGATTCGCGGGCAGTCACGTTTCTGACTGCCGGTTCGTCAATTTTTTATCCAAATGCTTTTTTGTAAAGCATGGCAGGGTTTGAGGAAATCTGAAACAGGTATTTAGTAACAGGCGTTCTGAAACAAGCATTTTGAAACAAGCATTCAGTAACAAGCATTTAGTAACAAGCATTTAGTAACATGCATTCTGCAGCAGGTATTCCGCAATAGGTATAATCTATAACCAGTCCATGGCTATCCATATTGGACATAGAAAATGAAATGAGGTAAAATCATTTCATAGTAAACAGATAGGAAATGTATTCTTACAAATTGAATTAGAAAAGAATAGATTTCAGGCGAGCGTAAAACTTTTCTACTTAATGGAACGCTCACGCGATGAAGGAGGAGAAATTATGAGTAAAAAAACCTATGCGGAAAGAAATTTGAAATTTGAGACCTTACAGCTTCATGTAGGACAGGAGCAGCCCGACCCGGTTACGGATGCAAGGGCGGTACCCATCTACCAGACGTCCTCCTATGTGTTTCGAAACAGCGAGCACGCGGCGGCAAGGTTCGGACTCAGCGATGCAGGCAATATTTACGGAAGACTGACGAATCCCACGGAGGATGTGTTTGAAAAAAGAATTGCAGCCTTGGAGGGCGGCGTTGCAGCTTTGGCGGTGGCTTCCGGCGCGGCGGCAATCTCCTATACCATTCAGAATCTGGCCCATGCCGGGGAACATGTTGTGGCGGCCCAAAATATCTACGGAGGCACCTATAACCTTCTGGCCCATACCCTGCCGGAGTATGGAATTACCGCAACCTTTGTAGACCCCTTTGACTATGAAGAGGTGGAAGGATCCATAGGAGAAAATACCAGGGCAGTGTTTATCGAGACGCTGGGAAACCCCAATTCGGATGTGGTTGATATTGAAAAGATAGCCCAAATCGCCCATAAGCACAAAATCCCTCTGGTGATAGACAATACCTTTGCCACCCCTTATCTGGTTCGGCCTATTTCTTATGGCGCCGACATTGTGGTGCATTCCGCAACCAAATTTATAGGCGGCCATGGCACCACTATTGGCGGAGTGATTATTGACAGCGGTCAATTTGACTGGGAGGCAAGCGGTAAATTTCCTTCCCTGACGGAGCCCAATCCCAGCTACCACGGCATCAGCTTTACCAAAGCGGCAGGAGCGGCGGCCTTTGTCACAAAAATCCGCGCCATATTGCTGCGGGATACAGGCGCTACCCTTTCTCCCTTCCATGCTTTCTTCTTCCTGCAGGGGCTGGAGACCTTATCGCTCAGGGTAGAGCGGCATGTGGAGAACGCGCTTAAAGTGGCGGATTACCTGAACAATCATCCGCAGGTTGAAAAAGTGAACCATCCCGCCCTGTCGGACGATCCGGCGCAGCAGGCTCTTTATAAAAAATATTTCCCCAATGGCGGAGGTTCCATTTTTACCTTTGAAATTAAGGGAGACGCGGATAAAGCCAAAGCATTTATTGACAATTTGGAGCTGTTTTCCCTTCTGGCAAATGTGGCGGATGTGAAATCGCTGGTAATCCATCCGGCCTCCACCACCCACTCGCAGTTAAATGAAAAAGAGCTGGCCGAACAGGGGATTAAACAAAACACCATCCGTCTGTCTATCGGAACGGAAAATATTGACGATATCATAGAAGATTTGGAAGAGGCTTTTCAGGCTGTTTTATAAGCCGGGAAGGGTTTGATGTAAAAAAGCCATTCTATGCGGGATTATAATTTTCGAATTATTATGGAAATGAAACGGAAAGGAGAATATGTGCAGTTTTGGGGGAGGCCGGATATCCTGCCTCCCCGGCACCTGCTCCGGAAGCTGGTCAAATGTCATAACAGTTTGGCCTTGCGTCATTATCTGTCCAATCTGTTATCGCCGTTTTCGCAATGGATTATCAGCGGTTTGACAGCTCTCTCGACTCATAAAGATTTGTTACTTTGCGAACCCCTTCCAGTTGACTAATCAAGTCGCGCACCTGTTCCGTATCAGCGTCCAGTCTTATGGTAACCCGGTAGCTGGCGGAATCTTTCAGGGGATTTTCCGTAAACTGTTCGGCAAGGCCGTCGTCAAGATATTGCAGTTTAAACGTATCCCACGCTTCGTCGGCGCTTACATAGCGCACGGAATAAATGCCGCTGATAGCGTTTAATTTTTCCCCGATAGCGGCAAGCTGTTCCGCGGAGATATCCGCCTCAAAAAATACGTCCACATTTTTGACCTGATAAAGATTATATGCGGCATAGGAGGTGGTGCTTATCCCTGCCAGCAAAGCAAGGGCAATTGCCGCGGCCGCGAGCCTTGAGCGCAGAAGCAATGAGCTGCGGGCGGGCCTTTGACTGATACAGTTTTCCAATAATTCATCCGCCATCTTATCGGGCATAGTGATGTTTTTAACTAATTTGGTCAATTTTGTTTCTTTCATAAATTTCCTCATTTCTGCGCTGCTTTTTGCGCATTTCATTTTAGTTGTTCCCTCAGTGCGTCACGGCCCCGCTGCAGCCTTTTTTTCACGGCGTTTTCCGAAAGCCCGGTAATGCGGGCGATTTCCCCAATCTGATAACCTTCCACATAATGTAACAGAAGAACTGTTTTATATTTAAGAGGAAGGGCGAGGACATCCTTTAAAAGGCTTATGTCCGAGGGAGCGGCGCACACATTTTCCAGGTCTTCTAAGTTTAAGCAGGCGTGCCGCGCTCTAAAGCGCAGGCAGTCCCTGCAGGTATTGGCTGTGACCTTTAAGAGCCATGCTTTCTCGTGCTCACTGTCACGAAAGGGGGGCGCTTTTTCCATGTACTTGATGAATACCTCCTGCAGAATATCCTGCACATCGTGAGGATTGGCTAGAAGCACATAGGCCGTGCGGTAAAGCAGGCTGCCATAGGTCCGAATCACATCTTTCATTTGTTCTTCGTTTTTGCAGTTCAAATTTTAACCTCCATGCCGCTTTTGGCGGTGTAAATCAGGGTGATTCCTTCTGACAGATGTGCACAATCCGAAAGGTTTAAGGGAGCGGTTTTTCCTGCTCTCTAGTATATACACGTTTCAAAAAGCTGAAAAGTGACTCTGATAAGAATGAAATTGCCGCTATCCTTCCATTTAGATTTTTGGCGCCCTGTGAAAAGCAGTTTCGGACGCTTTGGAAAGGATGGATTTAGCAAGGAGACTTGACATGAGGCGGTTCTTTGTGTAATGTGAAAGTATATAAATAGATAATACTGTGAAGAAATTTCTTTCACAGACAAATTTGTGCTTGACGCCCAAATTTGCGGGCTATTGGAAGCATGGAGGATTATCATGAATATAGGAACTCTAAAGAATTAATGGAGGAGATTTGCTAAAATGAGTATGAATAGTGAATTAAAAGAATTAGGCGTTAATGTGGAAGAGGCAGTGCAGAGATTTATGGGAAATGAAGCTCTTTTTAACAGAATGATAAAGAAGCTTCCGCCTGCGGTGAAGGATTTGCAGGTGTTACAGTTCTTAGAGGCAGGAGATTATGAGACAGCTCTTAACAACGCCCACACACTTAAGGGCGTGATGGGAAATTTGTCGATTACCCCTCTTTTTCATGCATATAATGACGCGGTGAATTTATTAAGGGAAGATAAGCCTGAGGAAGCTAAGAAAAAGGTGGAAGATATCCTTTCTCTCCAGGATGAAATCGTTGCGTGTATCGAAAAAAATTCATAAAACAAAACATGAGAAATGAGGTAGCATATGGTACAGTCAAGAACGCATACATGCAGCCAGCTAAGAATTGGGGACGTAGGAGCTAAGGTCACAATTGTGGGCTGGTACGATAATATGCGAAAAGTCAGTAAGAACCTTGGATTTTTGATTTTACGCGATTTTTATGGCGTAACCCAGGTGGTGGTGGAAACAGAAGAAATGATGGCGAAGCTCTCAGGCATTAACAATGAGTCAACTCTTTCCGTAACCGGCACGGTGCGCGAACGTTCCAGCAAAAACGCCCAGCTTGCCACCGGCGAGATTGAAGTGGTGCCGGAGGAGATCTCCGTCCTTGGAAAATGTATTTACAATGAGCTGCCCTTTGAGGTAAACCGTTCAAAGGAGGCGGATGAAGCCGTCCGGTTAAAGTATCGGTACTTGGATTTGCGTAATCCTGCGGTAAAGGAGAAAATTGTCCTTCGGAGCAAAATTGTGGCTGAGCTTCGGAAAAGAATGATAGAGCATGACTTTTTGGAGATTACCACGCCGATTTTGACTTGCTCTTCGCCGGAAGGCGCAAGGGATTATCTGGTGCCATCAAGGAATCACCCGGGCAAGTTTTACGCGCTGCCCCAGGCGCCCCAACAGTTTAAACAGCTTCTTATGACCTCCGGATTTGACAGGTATTTTCAGATTGCGCCCTGCTTTCGGGATGAGGACGCAAGGGCGGACCGCTCTCCCGGCGAATTTTATCAGCTGGATATGGAGATGGCATTTGCGACCCAGGAGGATGTGTTTGGGGTAATGGAGGATGTGCTTCCTCCTGTTTTTGCGGAGTATGGTAAATATAAGACAGCCTCCGCCGCGCCTTTTGAAAGGATTTCGTATAAGGACGCCATGGAAAAATACGGTTCGGATAAGCCGGATTTGCGGATAGATCTGACCTTGCAGGACGCCACCGAATATATGGCGGACTGCGGCTTTGCACCTTTTGCGGGGCAAAATGTGCAGGCAATTGTGGTTGACAACTTTACGGCAACCAGAAAAATGATCGACAAAATCTGTGGAGATGTGGAAGTGCAAAGCGGTCAGAAGGCTTACTGGTTTAAGTTGGATGAAAAAGGCGATCTGACAGGCGGCATTTCCAAGTTTTTACAGGACAGGAAGGATAAAGTAATTGCGGCGCTTGGCTTAAAGAGCGGCGATTTTGTCGGCCTGAGCGCAGGGAAAAAGGCAGATGCGCTGAAAACAGCCGGCGTGCTGCGCAAATTCTTAGGAAATGCCAGCGAAGCCCATATGAAGAAGGAATGCTACGAATTTTGCTGGATTGTGGACTTCCCTATGTATGAGATTGGAGAAGAATCCGGAGAGTTGGAATTTTGCCATAATCCCTTCTCAATGCCCCAGGGGGGGATGGACGCACTTACAAGTAAGAATCCCCTTGACATATACGCTTACCAATATGACCTTGTCTGCAATGGAGTGGAGCTTTCCTCAGGCGCGGTCCGAAACCACGACCCGGAAATCATGGTAAAGGCTTTTCAGATAGTAGGACTTGATGAGGAAGCGGTTAAGGCCAAATTCCCGGCTATGTACAATGCATTCTGTTATGGAGCGCCTCCCCATGCGGGAATTGCTCCCGGCGTGGACAGGATGGTTATGCTGATTGCAGGGGAAGAAAGCATTCGTGAGATTATTCCGTTCCCCATGAACAAGACGGCGCAGGATGTGATGATGGGAGCGCCCTCCCAAGTGGAAGAAAAGCAGCTTAGAGACGTGCACATCAAGATTGTACTGCCTGAGGAAAATCAATAGAAAGATAATCGGACAGAAGATGGATATTGCTATACGGTACCCGTTTCCTGTCCGTTTTTATGCGCAGGCCCGCATACGGAAATTTTTATTTTTTCCATAAATCCGGCGTTTTGAAACGTACCCTATATGAACCAAAGGAAATTTACCCGGCGTTCGGAACTGCGGCTGCCGGAAAAGAGGAGGATTGAAATGAAAAGGAGTAAAAAAACAGTGGCAATGTTAATAGGAGCCGCATTGATTTTCCTTGTCGGATGCGGCGCCAGGCTGGGAGAGGAATTTACGGAGGAGGTAAATGTTCTCGAGGGCGTGACGCTTACCATTGACAAAGAAACGCTCACTTCCGAGAAAGCTACCTATACGGTGGTCAACCGTTCGGAGAAAGATTTAAATTTCGGACAGGATTACAGCCTGCAAAAGGAGGAAAAAGGCAAGTGGTATCAGCTGACGCCTGCCAATCCGGTGGCTGTTACCATGGAGCTTTTGTGGGTTCCGGCGGGAGGTGAGGAGACTTTGGATATAAACTGGAATGCAGCTTATGGGAAACTTCCGGCAGGACATTACAGGCTGATAAAAAATTTTGCGGATGATGAGAGCGGGTATTATCTGGCAGCAGAATTTACCCTGGAATAGATCTGGTACAGCCTGACACAAATATCAGGCGCTGATATTTCCCGCTATTTATGCAATGCTGTACCGGCCGGATAAAACGGAACCCCGGTTTTTCATTATGCGTTCCTGGGGAACTATTACGCAATACCGACAAATTTTCCAAATATAGCAAGCATTTTTGGTTGACAGTGTGGTCTACAAAATGTAGAATTTGTTTAGAGATACTATAGGCTGCTATGAGCGGCTCTGAGGCCGTGAATGGGATCTGTAATTATAGCAAACTTTCAGGGCGGTTTAAAAAATGTTGGCCGCTGCCTTAGGGATGAAAAGGGGTTAGAGACAAAAGTGAAAGATAAAAAAGCGATATGTATATCAGCCTCCAATATGATGGAAAGTCAGGATAAAAGTACGTCTTATCGTATATGTCAGTTAACATCCAAATTGCTGGCGAAAAAGAGAATTTCCTGCAAAATATTGGATTTAAGAGAATACATTCTTTCCCCCTGTACGGGATGCGGCGGATGCTATGAAAAAAGGCGATGTATGCATGATGCGGATTTTAACCGTATTTACGAAGAGATGATAAAAGCGGACTATGTTTTTTTTGTGTCGCCCCACTATGCCCCTATACCGGCTAAGCTTTGCGCGCTTCTTGAAAAGATGGAGCAGATTACCTTTATACATTGGTGGAGGGATCATACATACCGATCAGAGCTTTGCGGCGCTTTAGCAGGGCTTATTTCCCACGGAGGCGGTGACGAGAGGGCTCTTAAGAGTTATAAGGAGATGGTAAACGATACGATTTCCAATGCGCTTAACACCGTTCAGATGCGGACGGTTCCTTTCAGCTCAGAGTGGAACACAGGGATATCGCTGCCGGTAGAGAGAGTTTTGGATAAAAAAGGGATTTTTCCCGTACAGGAGTATGATTGGAGGAAAATAGAGGAAGAGATTAGAAAGTATGTGGAAATAATCGTGCAGACTTCGAAGTCATTGTATGCGATATGTTAAGTCAAAATGAAAACGATAAAAAGTGACGGCAGTTTGGCGTTTAGCCAAACTGCCATATTTATAGGAATTTTGGATTTGTATATTTACTTTTGGTGTGTTATTCTTATAATAAAGTAAATAAAATAAGAAAGAATCTTTTCGGAAGAAATTATTTACCATACTCAAATGAAATGAACGGCTTAAAGTATGAGAAATAATTAAGACGCAGGGTAAAATTAGCAGATGAACATCAGATATGCATTTAAACGCTCCCTTCCCGTTATGGCAGGTTATCTGGTATTGGGAATGGGATTTGGAATACTTCTCGAGGCAAAAGGATACGGCGTATGGTGGGCTTTTTGTATGAGTCTTTTTATTTATGCCGGTTCCATGCAATATGTTGCGGTTGATTTACTTACAGGCGGAGCCTCGTTGCTTTCGACAGCGCTGATGACTTTAATGGTCAATGCAAGGCACCTTTTTTATGGCATTTCTATGATAGACAGGTATAAGGAGGCAGGTGCGAAAAAGCCCTACCTTGTTTTTGCGCTCACAGATGAAACTTACTCTCTTGTCTGCAGCGGCGATGTGCCGGAGGGTGTGGATAAGAACTGGTATTTCTTTTTCGTTTCTCTATTGAATCAAAGCTATTGGATTGCAGGCAGTGTGGCCGGTTCCCTGATAGGAAGTCTGCTTACTTTTAATACGACAGGGATTGAGTTTTCTATGACGGCCCTTTTTATAGTGGTATTCATCGAGCAGTGGAAGAGCACATCCAACCATTTAAGCGCCCTGATTGGCGTGGGAGCGTCTTTGGCCTGCCTTTTGATTTTTGGAACGGAAGGCTTTTTGATACCTTCCATGCTTGCTATCACAATAGCGCTTACGGTTTTCAGGGGAAGTGTGAAGAAGAGATGAAGATTTTCTAAGGCGTCAAAGGACGCCGCCTAA
>CAJUKV010000045.1 GCA_910587305.1 uncultured Lachnospiraceae bacterium
GCTTGTATAAAGGATTATTTAAAATTTAAGTGATTTAAAAGTGTTTAAAACCCGTTCCTGAGTACGTTGTACCAGGCGGCCTTCAGCTTCATAGTTATTTTGTAAGAACAAACATTCGAAAAACTATTGCTTACCACGATAAATTGTGATATGATAATACAAACATGTGTTCGTGAATGAGATGATTTATGTTGTGGGAGTGTAGTTATGGAGAATGGTCTTACTATCGGTATAAGGGAAGAAATGTCCGTTATGGAAAAACTGAGGATATTATCGGACGCTGCCAAGTATGATGTTTCCTGTTCTTCCAGCGGCGTTGAGAGAAAGGGAGACGGGACAGGCATTGGAAATACATTGGCAGGTGGTATTTGCCACAGTTTTGGAGCGGACGGGCGGTGTATTTCCCTTCTGAAAATTCTGTTCACCAACGAGTGTATCTATGATTGCAAATATTGTATCAACCGTAAATCCAATGATGTGCCCAGAGCATCTTTTACGCCGGACGAGATTTGTGAGCTGACCATTCAGTTTTACAGGCGTAATTATATTGAGGGGCTTTTTTTGAGTTCCGGGATTCTGTATAGCCCCACATATACCATGGAATTAATTTACGAAGCGGTGTATAAACTGCGGACTTTGTACCGGTTTCAGGGGTATATACATGTGAAGGCCATTCCCGGTGCGGATCCGGAACTGGTAAAAAGGATGGGTCTTTTGGCGGACCGAATGAGCGTTAATTTGGAGCTCCCTACGGCGGAGGGGCTTAAGCAGTTAGCCCCGAACAAGCACCGCAGGAACATTCTGCAGCCTATGCGCCAGATTCAACAGGGAATCACACAAAATAAAAACGAGATTACGGTCTATAAGCATGCGCCCTCCTTTGTGCCTGCCGGGCAGTCCACGCAGATGATTGTGGGCGCTACCCCGGAGAGCGATTACCAGATTATGACGGTAGCCGAGAACCTGTACAAAAAGTTTGAGCTGAAAAGAGTTTACTATTCTGCTTTTGTCAGCGTCAATGCAGATAAGGATTTGCCGGCGCTGCCTGAGGGGCCGCCATTACTGCGGGAACACAGACTGTATCAGGCCGACTGGCTGCTTCGTTTCTACGGTTTTGAGGCCGGGGAGCTTTTAAGTGAGAAAAAGCCCAATTTTAATGTATTGTTAGATCCGAAGGCAGATTGGGCGCTGCGTCATTTGGAACAGTTTCCCGTTGAGATTAATAGAGCGGAGTACCGAAATATTTTGCGGGTACCGGGAATTGGCGTTAAAAGCGCCCAGCGGATCGTGAGAGCAAGACGCAATGGGAACCTTGGCTTTGGGGATCTTAAGAAAATTGGCGTGGTGCTAAAAAGGGCGCTGTACTTTATCACCTGTAATGGAAAGATGATGTACCCGACGAAGCTTGAGGAGGATTACATTGCGCGAAATCTGATTGACAGAAAAGAAAAACTGCCTTTTGACAGGGACGGCATGACTTACAGGCAGCTGTCACTGTTTGACGATATGCAGGCGGCGCAGTGAAAGTTGTAAAACTGCCCGAAAAGGCAGTCATTGTTGATTAGGATTTGTTTTGCATCCGACTATTGTAAAACACGGAAAGGCACGGGTTTTTATGGAAGAATATTACTTAGTATGCGAGGATTCCCTGGAGGGAATTTTTACAGGGATATATGATGCGTATCTCAAAAAAAAGCCCCATGAGCAAATACACATTTGCGTGGGTGAGGAGGAAAATTACAGGCTTTTTGCCATTTACGAAACTTGTTATCCGGATGAAAAAAAGACGGCCAGCGTGGCCGGAACCATCATAAGGGAATTTGGCCGGGAGGCGTATCTGTCTATCTGCCGGGCACTTTGCTCCGGGGATCCGGATAAGGGGGAGGCAGTGTATAAGGCGGTGGTAGCGGGATTTTCCATGAAAAATAAAAAGGAGCTTATGGGAAATCTGTCAAACCCCTATATTCACAGAGTCTTTGAAATGGCCCGGTTTACCGCCAATGAAGCCCACTACCATGTGGAATTCTTACGTTTTAAGGAACTGGAAAGTGGAATCTTATATGCGATGATTGGGCCTAAAAATAATGTGCTTACCTTTATTGTACCGCATTTTGCAGATAGGCTCCCCCTGGAAAATTTTGTGATACATGACGAAAAACGGGATATCTATGCCGTGCATCCGGCCGGGAAGGACTGGTATTTGGTGTGGGGCGATGGAAAAATGGGACAGCCGGAGCGCGTATTTTCAGAGGGGGAGAAGAGGTACAGCGAACTGTTTAGCTGCTTTTTTCATACAATAGCAATAAAAGAACGTAAAAACTATGGATTGCAGCGCGGTATGCTGCCAATCAGATACCGCGAGTATATGACAGAATTTAGTGTGAAGAAAAGTTCTAAGATGTCCCAAAACGCCATCTAAGAACTTTTAAAGCTTGCAAAGCAAGCTATCTTCACACTTAGAAGAATGCCTTGGAAAACAGGCACTCTTCGTCAGGATTTGTGATTTCGCAGAGCGGAGTCAGGGGGGAGTATAAAGTTTGGAAGTAAACTTCCAAACTCTTTATCGGTGGCAGTACCGCAAGCGCAGCTTGCGGTATGCGGGGGTATAAAAATAGAAATTTTGGTGATAATGGATATTAATAATATATTCTTTTAGCAGATGTGTATAATGGGTGCGCTATTTTATTTGTGGAAAATGTTTTGTGAAGTTTGCAGATGTGGGCGAAAGGATCAAGTAGCATAAAACAGCCGGGCATGATTTATACAAATTGCTGTTGGCAGAGTGTATGTGAAAAAGATGTATTAAAAAAAATACTTTACAAATTTTCAATTGAGTGGTAATCTTTCTTCTAAACCAGAAAACGTTTTCCAACACCCGTTGACAAGAAGGAAAGGTGATAACTATGATGCAGAGAAAGATAAAGTTAGGATTGGATGATGTGAAAGATTTTGTAGTTACGGCTTCAAGATGTGATTTTGATATCGACATTTCTTACAACAGATTCACGGTGGATGCCAAGTCTATTGTTGGTGTGCTGGGATTGGATTTAAATAGGACTTTGACAGTGGCCTATAATGGTTATAATTCGGAATTTGAAAAGATGGTGAATCGTTTAGCTCCCGTATGTTAGTGTGATTCCTATTAGGGCGCTTAACAAATAAATTTACACGGAATTTTTGTCAAACTATAAGACCGCCAAAGGCGGGACTTTCACGAAGGGCTTTTGTGCTCTCGTAAAATCCCTGTCTTTCGGCGGTTTTTTTGTTTGGCATGCAGCGGTGGGAATGGAAGTATTATACGGGAAATAAAACAGAAATATCTTTGCAGAAATAGAGGATGCGGGTAATTGAATAAACACCCAAAATAAAGTACAATGGATAAGAAATAAAGGATAAAAATTTGTGCGGCAATATTTGCATCAGCGCCTGATAAGAAAGATACGGATCTAAATGGAGATACATATATCGGTAAGGAATCTGGTGGAGTTTATTCTTCGTTCCGGAAATATAGACAATAGAAGAGCGGCAGCTCCTGAAAATGCCATGCAGGAGGGCGGAAGGATTCATCGCATGATTCAGCGCGCTATGGGGGCGGATTATCATGCGGAGGTTTTTTTGCGCCATATTGAAAAGACGCCGGATTATGAGATACATATTGAAGGAAGGGCGGATGGCATTATTGTAAGCCAGGGAGGCGATAAGGTGTATCCGCCCCCGCTGCCGGTTATGGAAGGAGAGCCGGACAGGGGAGATTTGGTGACGGTGACCATAGATGAGATCAAGGGAACCTACAGAGATATCCACAAGATGAAGGAAGCGGCGCCGGTGCATTTGGCGCAGGCAAAATGCTATGCGTATATTTACGGAACTCAAAACGGGCTGAGGCATATAAGAGTACGGCTTACTTACTGCAACATTGAAACGGAGGAAATCAGATATTTTCATTTTGCATTCGAAAAGGATGAATTGGAGGAGTGGTTTGGCGAGCTGATGGGGCAGTACAGAAAATGGGCGGATTTCCAGTTTGCATGGCAGAAGGAAAGACAGGCGTCTATGAAAAGCCTTTCTTTTCCTTTTCCTTACCGTGAAGGGCAAAAAGAACTGGCAGCTTATGTTTACCAAACCATTTATCACAAACGGAAGCTGTTCATTGAAGCGCCTACCGGCGTGGGAAAAACAATTTCCACCTTGTTTCCGGCAATAAAAGCCTTTGGGGAGGGAATAGCGGAAAAAATTTTTTACCTGACTGCAAAGACAATCACCAGAAGGGTAGCGGATGATACGATTGAGCTGATGCGGAAGAAGGGACTGAAATTTAAATCTGTGGTTTTGACCGCTAAGGATAAAATCTGCTTCATGGAGGAGACAGAGTGTAATCCTGAATATTGCCCCTATGCTAAAGGGCACTTTGATCGCGTCAACGATGCCATTTACGAGCTGTTGACTCATTCGGACAATTTTAACAGAGAAGCGATAGAAAACTGTGCAAGGACGCATCAGGTCTGCCCTTTTGAGCTGTGCCTTGACATGAGCCTTTTTGCCGATGGGGTGATTGGAGATTATAATTATCTGTTTGACCCACATGTGTATTTAAGACGCTTTTTTTCGGAGGGAGTTAAGCAAGATTACTTATTTTTGATTGACGAGGCGCATAACCTGGTGGATCGGGGCAGGGATATGTACAGTGCGGTTTTAAAAAAGGAAGATTTTCTTGCTTTGAAAAAGGTGGTAAAGGAATATGAGGTCAAACTATACCGTCAGCTTGAGGCGTGCAACAGAGAGCTTTTGACGTTAAAAAGACAGTGCGAAGACTATGCATATCTTGACGAGGAAGACATAGCGCCGTTTATACGGTCGCTGACAAGGCTTTCCGCCGTTATGGAGGATTATTTGGAGGATAATGAGGAAGGTCTTGTGCGGGGAGAGGTGCTGGACTTTTACTTTGAGGTTTCCCATTTTTTGTTAATTAATGATAAGCTGGATGAAAATTATGTGGTTTACACCCAGCTTGAGTCGGACGGAGGGTTTTCCATCAGGCTTTTTTGTGTGAATCCGTCCAAAAACCTGCGGGAGTGTATGATGCGGGGCCGCAGCACGATTTTATTTTCCGCTACCTTACTGCCCATTCAGTATTATAAGCGGCTGCTTGGAGGGGAAGCGGAGGATTACGAGGTCTATGCCCATTCCGTATTTGATCCGGAGAAAAAAAGAATATTTGTAGCCGACGATGTGACCAGCAGGTATACAAGGCGTTCGGATAGAGAGTATCATAGTATTGCCGCCTATATCCACAATGTTATCACCCAGCGGGAGGGAAATTATATGGTGTTTTTCCCTTCCCATGTATTTTTAAAAAATATATATGACAGGTACTGCAGCCACTTTTTGGATACCGAAAAGGTGGAATGCCTTTTGCAGGAAGAACGCATGGAAGAAGAAAGCAGAGAGGAATTTCTTGCCAGATTTGCAGGAGAGGGCAAAGAGGGAAAAACGCTGCTGGGATTTTGCGTGCTTGGGGGAATTTTCAGCGAGGGAATTGATCTTAAGAAGGATAGCCTTATCGGTGCGATTATTGTGGGGACGGGCCTGCCGCAGGTGTGCAATGAACGGGAGATTTTGAAAGGGTATTTTGATGCAAGAGGGGAAAGCGGCTTTGATTTTGCCTATAAATACCCGGGAATGAATAAAGTGCTTCAGGCGGCGGGCAGAGTAATCAGGACAGTGGATGATGTTGGGATCATTGTCCTGTTAGACGAAAGGTTTTTAAGCGCTTCTTATCTTAAGCTGTTTCCAAGAGAGTGGGAAAACTACGAGAGAATATCTCTTGAACAGATTGGCAGGAGGGTAGAACGCTTTTGGAACGAATGGTTATGAGCTAAAATTTAAATATACCCTAAGGCATGTGGATAACTCCATATGCCTTTTCCTTTTGTGGATTTCTTTTTTGCATTGTGATTTTGAGGCACAGAACAGGGAAAATGGAGAAAATTGCAGGATTTCACAGTAAATGACGTCGCATTTTTAAGGAAAAGATGAAGAGGTCATAATAAACGACATACATGTCATTGTGGATAACTCTGTGGAAATTGGGGATTTCTTTGTGATTTTGTTCTTTTTAGCAAAAAATCATGTGGATGATTTTTAGTGAAAAATTGAAAGTGCAAGGTTTCAAAATTTAAATAGTACTTATTCGGTCAATAAAAACAACGTTAAAATTGACCGTATCGGTACGCTTTCCGGTTACTCCCGGCAAAATAGGCGTGTTCTTACGGATTTTGCGGTAAACGCAAAGTCCCGGCCAAATAGTTATACATAAGTTCAGACAATTTCCAGGATTTATTGCGCGTACGGTGAAAATATGGTAAACTAAATGACAGTTTGGCCCATCTGTTACGTAAAAAAAGGAAATCGATTTACATCCCAATTCACGGGCCACTATTAAGAATGGAGGATTCATTATGTGGGCATATGAAAGCGTTTTTTATCAAATTTATCCTTTGGGGTTTTGCGGAGCGCCCTTTGAAAATGACGGCGTACCGGTAAGCAGAATCAAAAAGGTGGAGGAATGGATTCCTCATATGAAGAAGCTGGGGATAAATGCAATTTACTTTTCCCCGGTATTTGAGTCCGATACCCATGGCTATAATACAAGGGACTACAAGAAAATTGATACCCGTCTTGGAACCAATGAGGATTTTAAAGAAGTATGTGAAAAGCTGCATGAAAATGGTATCAGAGTGGTGCTGGACGGAGTGTTTAACCATGTGGGCAGAGGCTTTTATCAATTTCAGGATGTGGTAAAGAACAGGGAAAACTCCCGCTATCTGGATTGGTTTCGGATTAACCTGGGGGGAAATTCCAATTACAACGACGGGCTGTGGTATGAAGGCTGGGAGGGCAACTATGATTTGGTGAAGCTGAACCTCCAAAACGGCGAGGTGGTAGATCATATTTTAGATGCTGTTCGTTACTGGGTGGAGGAGTTTGACATTGACGGATTGAGACTGGATGTAGCTTACTGCCTGGATGAAAATTTCGTCAGAAGGCTGCGCAGCTTTACGGAAGGATTAAAGCCCGATTTTTACCTGCTTGGAGAGATGCTCCATGGAGATTATAACCGCATGGTCAACGACGGGATGCTCCATTCTGCCACTAACTATGAATGTTATAAAGGGTTGTATTCCAGCTTTAACAGCATGAATATGTTTGAAATTATCCATTCCCTGCTTCGTCAGTTTGGGCCGGAGAACTGGACCCTTTATAAAGGCAAGCATATGCTTTCCTTTGTGGATAACCATGATGTTACCAGGGTGGCAAGCATCCTCACCAATGAAAAGCATCTTCCTTTGATTTATGCATTGTGCTTTGGCATGCCGGGCATTCCCTGCGTATACTATGGAAGCGAGTGGGGCGCGAAGGCCAATAAGAGCGAAGGAGACCCGGCCCTCAGGGCGAGCTTTGAGGAACCGGTGTTTAATGAGCTCTCAGAGTGGATCAGCAAACTGGCCAAGGCAAAAAAAGAGTCGGAGGCGCTCAATTACGGTTCTTTCCGCTCGGTGGTTCTTACCAACAAGCAGTGTATTTTTGAAAGAAAAACAGAAAAAGAGAGGGTTCTGGTTGCAATTAATGCGGACAGCGAGCCCTATGTGGCGCATTTTGACGCAGGCTGCGGACAGGCGGATGACCTGATTAGCGGTAAATTGCATGATTTTGGAGGCGGAAGCGAATTACCTCCTTACAGCGCTGCATTCTGGAAGATGGAGCGTTAAGGCTTAACGCCCAAATTGGCAGGTTATTGGAAGCATGGAGGATTTTTTATGAGAGCAAGCGGTATTTTATTACCAATATCCGGTATTTGGTCCGCTTATGGGATTGGAACGTTTTCAAAGGAAGCCTATGAATTTGTGGATTTTTTGAAAGCGGCGGGCCAGACCTACTGGCAGATTTTACCATTAGGCCCTACGGGCTATGGAGATTCTCCTTATCAGTCTTTTTCCACCTTTGCAGGGAATCCTTATTATATTGATCTGGAAGCTCTGATTAAAGCGGGCTTTTTATCTAAAGAGCGGTGCGAGGAATGCGATTGGGGCGGGAGCGAGGCATATGTGGATTACGAAAAGATTTACCGGTCAAGATTTACGGTATTAAAGGAAGCTTTTCGAAACAGTAAGATAGAAGAGGAAGAAGGTTTTTTAAATTTTGTAAAAGAAAATGATTACTGGCTCCCGGACTATGCGCTTTATATGGCGATAAAGGATTCCCATCAGGGGAAAAGCTGGTCGGAGTGGGAGGATGACGTCCGTCTTAGAAAACCGGCAGCTCTTTTAAGATGCAGGGAAGAATTGAAGGAAGAAATTCTTTTTTATGAATTTCAGCAATATTTGTTTGCCCTGCAGTGGGCGCATCTTAAGAAGTATGCGAACGATAAGGGAATCAGGATTATTGGCGATATCCCAATTTATGTGGCCTTTGACAGTGCGGACGCGTGGGCGAACCCGGAGCTTTTTCAGTTTGATGAAAACCGGATGCCCACGGGCGTAGCGGGGTGCCCGCCGGACGCTTTTTCGGCTACCGGACAGCTCTGGGGAAATCCCTTGTACCGGTGGGATTATCACAAAGAGACAGGTTATGAGTGGTGGATGAAGAGAATTTCCTACTGCTATCAGCTATATGATGTGGTGAGAATTGACCATTTCAGAGGATTTGATGAATATTACAACATTCCCTTTGGAGATACGACAGCCGAGTTTGGCAGATGGGAAAAAGGACCGGGCTATGATTTGTTTCAGGTTATGAAAAAAGAAATTGGGAATAAGCCCGTGATTGCGGAGGATTTGGGATATTTGACTCCTTCGGTCTTTAAGCTGGTAAAGAAAACCGGCTATCCGGGGATGAAGGTATTGCAGTTTGCTTTTGACGCGGAAGGTGACAGCGATTATCTGCCGCACAAATATCCTCAGAATTGTATTGTTTACACGGGAACCCATGACAATGACACCACTCTCGGATGGTTTGACTCCCTTGGTCGAAAAGACAAACGGTTTGCAAAAGCATATTTAAATATCAAAAGCGGAAAAGAGGTCGGATGGAATTTTATCCGGGCTGCCATTGCAAGCGTGGCCGATACGGCGGTTATTGTCATGCAGGATTACCTAAGCCTTGGCGGGGAAGCCAGGATCAACCTGCCCTCCACCATTGGAAATAACTGGAAGTGGAGAATGGTGAAGGGACAGGCAAATGATGAGCTTGCCAAAAGGATATATGAACTTTGTAAGCTGTATGGCAGGGTTTCCCGATAAATAGCAGAGTTGTTAAAATATTTTTTGGGATAAGGTGGCATTGTGGTAGGCAGTATCGTTTGTTACATCCTCGCCCAGCCATGAAGGAGGAAGAAAGGCATTTGCCATTTCTTCATCCGGGAATTCTACTTCCGCAATGATTAAAGGAGCGAAGGGCGCCTGAAAGACATCCAGTTCCACGGTGAGCTTTTCAGGCGCCTTAAAAGGCACATAGTTATCGGAAAAGGATGGATTTTCAACAGGGATCAGATACCTTTTTTTGGTAATGATATTGCCGTCCGCTTTTTGAAGCAGGTGATGATAAGCTTCCTTATTTAAAGGGAGATTGTATTCTTCTCTGGCCATAAGTCCCTTTCCCTTATAGGTCAGATAGTAGGTATCGTCCTGCTTTCGGATGCGGATGGTCGGATTGGTATTAAGATAAGCTTGTTCAATCACAAGACATGGATAAGCGTCCAGGTCGGCGGGGAGTTCTTTCGTTAAAAATTTGCGTTCAATTTCCATAATGAGGGATCCTTTCTTTATACTTCAAATGCCTTAAAAGCCCCGGGAAACGTCCTAAAAGGCAGGGCTTTTTTCATTAAACCGGTTTTCAGGACGTGACAGGGTTTGTTTCTGATATTCATTATAGTCTTCCTTAAGAAAATTTACAAATCGTTAATTGGAATTTCCGTGTATAAAATGGTAGAATATTCATAGCGGCACAGTAATTTATTTCCGCGGGCAATGAGCCAGGCGGCTGCCTGGAGCCAACCAACGGTTGGCTTAGACATCCGACGAATGCCGCGAGGGTCAAATACCTGCACATCGAAGATGTGTTGCGCTTTGCTGCAGGGTCTTTGACCGGTCGGTGAAAAGCGCCGGATTTATGAAATAGGATAAAGTTGCCGAACAGTGAGATTGGAGGTTAGCATGAGTAAAGTATGTGTATTTTTTGGTACAGGTTTTGAAGAAATTGAGGCCCTTACGGTGGTTGACATTTTGCGCAGGCAGGGAATCGATACGAGAATGGTATCCATTATGGGGGATAAGACGGTTATGGGATCCCATAAAATCCCGGTGGTAACGGATGAACTGCTTGAAGATGTGGATTTTGGGGAAGCAGACATGCTTGTACTTCCCGGAGGACTTGGGGGAACCCAAAATCTGGAGGCATGTGAGTCTTTGATGAAACAGGTGGACGCTTTTGTGGCGGAGGGAAAGGCAGTGTGCGCAATCTGTGCGGCTCCCACGATTTTAGGACACAGGGGCCATTTAAAAGGAAAGAAGGCAATCTGCTATCCCGGTATGGAGGATCAGCTTGAAGGAGCTGTTGTAACCTGCGAGCCGGCGGTGCGGGATGGAAATATTATCACAGGCAGAGGGATGGGATGCTCGATTGCTTTTGGGCTGGCTCTGCTTGAATATCTGACGGACAGTAAGGCCAGCGCGGCTATGGCGGAAAAAATTGTCTTTGAGACAAAGCTTTAAAGATGGAAATAACTGGAAAGGGTACAAAAGAATAGTTAAATGAACATATTATTTTTTTTAACGCCGAAAAGTGAAGTGGCGTATGTTTATGATACGGATACGCTGCGTCAGGTTTTGGAAAAAATGGAAAACCACAGGTATTCCGCAATTCCGGTCATAGCAAGGAAGGATGGAAGTTACATAGGCACCCTGACGGAGGGTGATTTGCTGTGGTATATCAAGGAGCAGGACGACTTGTCTTTGCGGGAGGCGGAGGAAATCCTCATGACGCAGGTTCCGCGGATGCGCGACAATGAGCCTGTTGAAGTGGATGTTAATATGGAGGATTTGCTCAACAAAGCAATGAACCAGAATTTTGTTCCGGTGGTGGATGACAGGAAGCATTTTATAGGCTTAATTACCAGAAAAGACCTGATTCAGTATCTGTGTAAGAAACTGGTAAAGGCTCAGCTTGAGGCGGGCGGAATGGGTATTTATTAGCATATGCGCTAAAAGGAACTAAGGAATCGGAGCAGGAAGGGAGCATGGTTATAAAATGTTTAATCAGTTAACCCAAAAGGATATTGCGGCCATGGAGGCTGAAATTGAAGAAAGGAAGCTGGTAATACGTCCAAAGCTTTTAGAGTCCGTTAAGGAGGCCAGAGCCCATGGAGATTTGAGCGAAAATTTTGAATATTATGCGGCAAAAAGGGAAAAGAACAAAAATGAAAGCCGCATACGTTTTTTAGAACGGATGATTAAAACGGCTCAGGTCATATCGGATGATTCCAAAGAGGATGAGATCGGCATGAACAATACGGTAGAAGTGGAGTTTGAGGAAGACGGCTCCGTTGAAAAATATAAAATTGTGACAACCATGCGGGGAAATTCTTTAGAAGGACTTGTGAGCGTCGAATCGCCAATCGGAAAAGCGCTTATGGGACATAAAGAAGGAGACAGAGTTTTTGTCCGGGTGAATGCCGATTATGGTTATTATGTCAGGGTCCGTTCCATAGAAAATACATTGGATACGGGAAACGATAAGATTCGCAGCTTTTAAAAATTTATTTTGTCTTTTCCATCTATAATCCGTTCTATGCCTGATTTTTAAAATGGAATTGAAAGCGGAAAAAGTTACCATAATATTTTCACGAACACCGTTAATACTATGAACAAGATAAGTGATTAAGACAGCGCCTTGAACGGAGGAAACTTCGAGATAAGCGTAAAGTCCGAAACGCTTATCTTGAAGCAGGGCTGCAACAGGCAGTCAAAAATAATAACGGAGGTGAAAAAGATGGCTAGCAGCAAATCTAATAGAGTAGAAGTTCCTGAAGCTAAGGCAGCTATGGACCGTTTCAAAACAGAGGTTGCTTCTGAACTTGGTGTTAACCTGAAGGAAGGCTACAACGGCGATTTAACTTCTAAGGAAGCTGGTTCTATCGGCGGCGAGATGGTTCGTAGAATGATCAAGAAGCAAGAAGAATCTATGAAATAACACAGCTTTTAAATGAAAAAAGAATGGCCCGTCTGCATTAAGCAGGCGGGCTGTTTTTGACGCTGTAAAATGATATGCAAAAAACGGTTATTGTTTTTACCCTTCCTTATGTAAATATTTTTGAAGAGGTATCCATATGATATAGGCGAGGACGCTTCCGGTAAGAGCCGTTATCAGCTGCGTAATGGAAAAGGTAATCCGCGCGGCTGCCAGGACCACAGGCAGGGCTTCCGGCTTTGGAAGATGCGCCGCTACACCTGCGCCAAAGGAAGGAAGCAGAATAAGCACAATCACAATCCCCATGAAAGCGGCCTTTAACAGGGAACCTGCAAGCAAACCGGCCGGGAGCTTATAGCGAAAATGGAAATGGTTCTGAAAATACCATACGCTAAGCGCTAAAATGGCATTTCCGGCCATAACGGCAGGAAACATAAGGGGGATGGCCGCCATAAGAGGCGAACCGGAAATAAAAAATGCGGTGACAGGCGCTATGATGCTGATAATAAGCCCGCTCCACAGGGAAACGGCCAGCACCGCAATAATGATGGTGGTATTGACCACCGGCCCGGTTAAATATACGGAAAGGTTTTTTAAAAACTGGCTTGCAATGCAAATGGCAAGCAGCAACGCCGTTTGCATTAATTGTTTTGTTGAAATTTTCATAATGACACCTCCTGAAATCATTAATCAGTATAAAAGGATGGAGAAGAAAAAGCAACAGAAAACGCGGAAAAGCCAAAATAAAAATCTGGTATTTTTTTTACAGGTATGCTATAATCGGATAATGACTGTGGGCATTTATGGAATTAACTCGTATATTGATGTCAAAACAATTCCGAAACAGTAAAGAGATAAACGGATAGAGGATTTTAAGGAGGATGTACTACAATGGGCGTACAGGTAGAAAAACTGGAAAAAAATATGGCGAAGCTTACAATTGAAGTTTCAGCGGAAGAACTGGAAAAAGCATTACAGAATGCATTCTTAAAGAACAAGAATAAAATCAGCGTTCCGGGTTTCCGTAAGGGGAAAGTGCCTCGTCAGATGATAGAAAAAATGTATGGGCCGGAAATTTTTTATGAGGATGCTGCCAATGAGCTGATTCCCGACGCTTACGAAAAAGCGGTGGAGGAGAGCGGTGAGGATATAGTATCGAGACCTGCCATAGATGTTACACAGATTGAAAAGGGCAAACCTTTTATCTTTACGGCGGAGGTTGCAATTAAGCCGGAGGTGAAGCTTGGCAAGTATAAAGGCGTTCAGATTGAAAAGGCTGACAGCGTAGTTACCGATGAAGAAGTGGATGCGGAGATCAACAGGGAAAGAGAAAACAACGCAAGAAATATTACCGTCACAGACAGGCCGGTAAAGGATGGTGACAAGACCGTTCTTGATTTCGAGGGATTTGTGGACGGCGTGCCATTTGAGGGCGGCAAGGGAGAGGATTACCCGCTGACCATTGGTTCGGGCGCCTTTATCCCCGGATTTGAGGAGCAGTTAATCGGCGCGGAGATTGGCAAGGAAGTAGAAGTAAACGTAACCTTCCCGGATAATTATCAGGCGGAGGATCTGAAAGGAAAAGCCGCCGTATTTAAATGTACGGTAAAAGAAATAACGGAAAAAGAGCTTCCTGAATTAGACGATGAATTTGCAAGCGAGATTTCAGAATTTGACACCTTAGAAGAATACAAAGCCAGTGTGAGGGCTACACTGACAGAGAGGAAAGAAAAGGAAGCAAAGGATGCAAAGGAAGTGGCTGTCATTGAGGCGATTGTAAGCGATTCCGATATGGAGATCCCCGAGGCTATGATTTCCACCCAGCAGGAGCAGATGGTGAATGAGTTCGCTCAGAGAATCCAGATGCAGGGTATGAACTTTGACCAGTATCTCCAGTTTACAGGCACTTCCTATGACAATATGCTTGCGCAGATTAAGCCGCAGGCTGAGAAGAGAATCAAGTCCAGACTGGTACTTGAGGCTATTGTAAAAGCTGAAAATATTCAGGCTTCCGAGGAAGAGTTCGAAGAAGAATTAAAGACAATGGCCGAAGTTTATCAGATGGAAGTGGAAAAGGTGAGAGAGATGCTTCCGGAAAAAGACAGAAAGCAGATGAAGGAAGACATTGCGGTCAGGAAAGCGGCTGAGTTTGCCGTGGAAAACGCAAAGGAAAAGTAAGTTTTGCGCTTACCTTTAAATTGGCAGGTTGTTTATAGAATGGAGGATACCATGAAAATTTTCCATTGACAAATTTTCATGGATAAATTTGCAGGCAATTGGCAGAATGGAGGAGTAGAATGAGTTTAGTGCCTTATGTCATTGAGCAGACGAGCAGGGGGGAACGTTCCTACGACATTTATTCAAGGCTTTTAAAGGAAAGAATTATTTTTTTAGGGGAAGAAGTGAACGAGGTCACAGCCAGCCTGATTGTGGCGCAGATGCTTTTTTTGGAGGCCGAGGATCCGGAAAAGGATATTCAGTTTTACATTAACAGCCCCGGCGGAAGCGTTACGGCGGGTATGGCAATTTATGACACCATGCAGTATATTAAATGTGATGTGGCTACCAATTGTATGGGTATGGCAGCCAGCATGGGCGCATTTTTGCTGGCAGGCGGCGCAAAGGGTAAGAGACTTGCCCTTCCCAACGCTGAAATCATGATTCATCAGCCTCTTGGCGGCGCGCAAGGTCAGGCTACCGAAATAGAAATTGCTGCAAAGCATATTTTACAGACCAAAGAAAAGCTTAACAGAATGCTGGCGGAAAATACCGGCAAGGATTATGAAGTGATCGCTGCCGATACGGAAAGAGACAACTGGATGAGCGCCGAGGAAGCTAAGGAATACGGCTTAATCGACAAGGTGCTCTATAAGCGGGCGGATAAATAATATAGTAGCTGATAAGAGGTAGAGGGATGGCAGGGAAAAATTCCGATAACATCAGATGTTCTTTCTGCAATAAGACGCAGGATCAGGTCAGAAAATTGATTGCAGGTCCTGCAGGCGTGTATATCTGCGATGAGTGCGTGGAAATATGCGCTGATATTGTGGAGGAAGAATACGAGGAAGAAATTGAAGAAGAGGAAGAATTTACGATTAATCTCCTAAAGCCTGTGGAAATCAAAGAGTTTTTGGATGATTATGTCATCGGGCAGGAGGAAGCAAAGAAAGTGCTGTCGGTTGCCGTGTACAATCACTATAAGAGAGTGACGGCTCCCCAGGATATAGATGGTGTGGAGCTTCAAAAGAGCAACATCATCATGATAGGGCCTACGGGTTCGGGAAAGACTTATTTAGCCCAGACTTTGGCTAAGATTATCAACGTACCCTTTGCGATAGCGGATGCCACCACTTTGACGGAAGCCGGTTATGTAGGGGAGGATGTGGAAAACATTCTTCTAAAGCTGATACAGGCAGCCGAGTACGACGTGGAGCGTGCCCAGCTGGGTATCATTTATATTGATGAAATTGACAAAATTACGAAAAAGAGCGAAAATGTATCTATCACCAGAGATGTCTCAGGAGAAGGGGTACAACAGGCGCTGCTTAAAATTATCGAAGGGACAGTGGCCAGTGTGCCGCCCCAGGGAGGAAGGAAACATCCTCATCAGGAGCTGATTCAGGTGGACACCTCCAATATCCTTTTTATATGTGGAGGGGCTTTTGACGGACTGGAAAAGATTGTTGAAAACAGATTAAACCGCAACTCTATCGGATTTGAGGCGGAAATTGCGGAAAAGGGTAATCAGGAAATCAGCAAAATGCTTGCGGAGGTGACGCCTCAGGATTTGGTGAAATTTGGCCTGATCCCTGAATTTGTAGGCCGTGTGCCCATCAATGTATCTTTACAGGGATTGGATGAAAAAGCCCTTTACAGAATTTTAACGGAACCCAAAAGCGCCCTGATTAAGCAATATCAAAAGTTGTTTCAGTTTGATGATGTAAAACTTACTTTTGATAAGGATGCGGTGCGGCTGATTGCCAGCCAGGCTTTTGAGCGCAAGACAGGCGCCAGGGGACTGCGTTCCATTATGGAAAAGGTGATGATGGATGTGATGTATCAGATCCCCTCGGATGAAACAATTGAAGAGTGCGTTATTACGAAAGGCGCGGTAGAAGGTACCAGTGAACCCCTGTTAATACATCGTGAAATAATGCGCAAGGTCAGATAGATAGTGCCGCCCGAAAAGGCGGCACTTTGTTTACAATAAGCTGGCTCGCGAAGCGTGACAGCGTTTGTTAGCATAAGGACAATTCTTTAAACGAATTGGACATTGTTGTAATGAGCTGGCTCGCAAAGCGTGTCAGCGTTTGTTTAACATAAATGGAGATTTTTATGAGTGAAATGATGACAGAGACAGAGCAGCTTCTTATAATGCCCATTATCCCTTTACGGGGGATGACTATTTTACCGAATATGGTGATACATTTTGATTTAAACAGAGAGAAGTCTGTGCAGGCATTGGAGTATGCCATGATGAAGGGCGGCAAAATTTTTATGATAACGCAAAAGGATCCGGGGGTGGATGAACCTGAGGAGGAGCACCTTTACCGGGTGGGTACGGTCTGCGCGGTGAAGCAGATTACAAGGCTGCCGAATCAGATTGTCCGTGTACTGGTGGAAGGTCTTGGCCGGGGAATTTTGCATGGAATAAACAAAGAAAATACAAAGTTTTTGGAAGGATATTTAGAGCAGGTTTCCGATGTGTGGCAGGGAGAAGAGGAGGCGGAGCAGGAAGCCATGTTAAGGCAGCTGCGGGATTATTTTGCCACATTTGCGGCTCATTACCCGAAGCTTGATAAAAACGCTATACAAAGATATTCCCAAATCCGTTCCATTGGAAAGCTGATTGACCAGATTACCATGAACATTCCCGTAGGCTATGAGAAAAAGCAGGAAATTCTGGAAACGATTTCCCTAAAGGAACGTTACGAGATTCTTTGTACGCATCTGCTAAATGAAATAGAGATTGCCAAAGTGAGAGAAGACTTGGCAGGCAGAATGCGGGAGAGAGTGGATAAAAATCAAAAAGAATACCTTTTGCGGGAGCAGCTGCGCTATATCAGGGAGGAGTTAGGAGAAGAAGGCTCTTTTTCAGATGCGGATCAGTTTGAGGAGACGCTTAAGGCGTTACAGGCCTCCGACGAGGTAAAAGAAAAGATTAAAAAAGAAATCACCCGCTTTCGAAATGTGATGGGCAGCAGCTCTGAGAGCGCCGTGGAGCGGGGATATATTGAAACCCTCTTAGAGCTTCCATGGGATAAAGCTTCCATGGATAACGAGAGCATGAAGCGGGCCAAGGATATTCTGGAAAAAGATCACTATGGTTTATCCCAGGTGAAGGAAAGGATTTTGGAATTTTTAGCGGTGAGGTGCCTTACCAAAAAAGGGGAAAGCCCGATTATCTGTCTGGTGGGGCCTCCGGGAACCGGCAAAACCTCCATTGCCAAAAGTGTTGCCAGGGCGCTAAACAAAAAGTATGTGCGGATCTGTTTAGGAGGCGTCAGGGATGAGGCGGAAATAAGAGGCCACAGAAAAACCTATGTGGGAGCCATGCCGGGCCGTATTGCGGCAGGCTTAAAGCAGGCGGGGGTAAAGAATCCCCTTATGCTTTTAGACGAAATCGATAAAGTCAGCAACGATTACAAGGGAGATACCTTTTCAGCACTTTTGGAGGTTCTTGACGGCGAGCAGAACGTAAGGTTCAGGGATCATTATGTAGAGATTCCCCTGGATTTGTCAGAGGTACTTTTCATTGCAACGGCCAATACAACCCAAACCATTCCAAGGCCGCTCCTTGACAGGATGGAGGTCATCGAGGTAAACAGCTATACGGAAAATGAAAAATTCCATATAGCCAGAGAGCATTTGCTGGGCAAGCAGATGGAAAAAAATGGCATCACAAAACAGATGATGTCTATTCAGGACGGCGCTCTTAAGAATATCATCACCTATTATACGAAGGAAGCGGGCGTCAGGGAACTTGAAAGAAAGATAGGGGATATTTGCCGCAAGAGCGCAAAAGAAATCTTAGAGAGCCGTGAGGCGCAGGGCGAGCAGGAAGACACAAAGGAGCCAAAGGATTTAAAGGTTAAGGTGACGGCTTCTAATCTGGACAAATATCTTGGCAAAAGAAAATACAGTCTGGAAAAGGCAAATAAGGAGCCGCAGGTAGGGATTGTGCGCGGACTTGCATGGACAAGTGTAGGGGGAGATACGCTGCAGATAGAGGTTAACCGGATGCCCGGAAAGGGAGATATCGAGTTAACCGGCCAAATGGGGGATGTGATGAAGGAATCCGCAATCATTGGTATGAGTTATGTACGTTCCATTGGGCAGGAGCATCATATTTCGCCGGAAATGTTTAAGGAGAATGATTTCCATATACATATTCCGGAAGGAGCCGTACCAAAGGATGGGCCTTCCGCAGGCGTCACCATGGCAACGGCGTTGTTTTCAGCTATTACAGGTAAATTGGTGCGCAGTGATATTGCCATGACAGGCGAGGTGACACTGCGGGGAAGAGTGCTTCCCATAGGCGGTCTTAAGGAGAAAATTCTGGCGGCTAAGATGGCCGGCCTTAAGGAGGTGCTTGTTCCGGCGGAAAACAGAAAAGATATAGAGGAAATTTCGCAGGAGATTAAGGACGGACTTACCATCACTTATGTGAAAAATATGAAGGAAGTTTTAAGGCATGCGCTGCTAAAAGGTGAAGCTTGTGCCCGTCCCTGACAGGGGCATACGTAGTACTGATTTGTATTGCTCCAGAGCGGCAGTATGGAGGATTATATGATAATAAAAGATGTAAGTCTTGAAACGGTCTGCGGCATTACAAGCGCCATACCGGAGAATGAACATATGGAATTTGCCTTTGCAGGAAAAAGCAATGTGGGGAAATCTTCCTTAATCAACGGTCTTATGAACCGCAAAGCACTGGCCAGAACCAGCGCTTCGCCGGGGAAAACGCAGACAATCAACTTTTATCATATTAACGGCCAATTATACTTTGTGGATTTGCCGGGCTACGGCTACGCGAAGGCGAACGAGGAAGAAAAGGCAAAATGGGGCAAAATGATTGAAAATTATCTGCACCGCTCCAGGCAGCTTAAGGTGGTTTTTCTTTTGGTGGACATACGCCATGAACCCTCCGGAAATGACAGGCTGATGTATGACTGGATATTGCATCAGGGGTTTGAGCCGGTGATCATAGCGACCAAGTTAGACAAAATAAAAAGAAGCCAGGTACCGAAGCACGTTAAGATGATCAGGGAAGGTCTTAAGGCGGTTAAAAATACCGTGATCATCCCTTACTCGGCAATGACAAAGCAGGGACGGGAAGAAATTTATGCGCTGCTTGACTCTTATCTGGAAGAGCAGAATTTGCCGGAACAGAACTTGCAAGAGCAGAATTTGCCAGAACGGAATAAAGAGGAAGAAGATACGGATAAATAAATTTGTATGGTTGAGCCGTTAACGCAAATTTGCAGACAGCCGGCGGCACGGAGGAATAAGTGAAAGAAAAACATAGAACTTATTTAAAGGTATTTTTGAATCTGGGAATCATGCTTGCCATTTTGCTCCTTTGCATGTTTGTACTTCCCAGAGTGATAATCTATTTTATGCCTTTTGTAGTGGGATGGGTGATTGCATGGATTGCAAGCCCCCTGGTCCGTTTTTTTGAAAAGAAGTTAAAAATAAAAAGAATGGCGGGTTCTGCCTTTGTGATCATCACCGTAATTGGCCTGGTGATATTTGCAGGCTATTTTCTGGGGGTGAGACTGACGGAGCAGGTGGTTGATTTTATTGGTGAACTTCCCGAGATGTGGGAAGGGGCCCAGGAGGATTTGACGGAAATTGAGCTAAAGCTGGATGCTATGAGCAGATATCTGCCAAGAGACGTCCAGTTAAGCCTGAAAAAACTGACGGAAAATGTGACGGAATATCTGGGCGGCTTTTTTGGAGATTTAAGTTTGCCCACCATTGAGGCCGTAAGCCGCTTTGCAATGAACCTGCCGTCTATCTTAATCGCAATTATCATGTGCCTTTTGTCCGCATACTTTTTTGTGGCGGACAGGGAGTATTTACCGAATCTTCTTTCAAAGGCGATGCCGGAATCTATCATTGAACATTATGAGATGATAAAAAGAGGGCTAAAACATGCGGTTGGAGGGTACTTCAAGGCGCAGATTAAAATAGAGTTATGGATGTATGTTCTTCTTGCAATAGGTTTTAGCGTGCTGAAAATACGATATGCATTTATCATTGCCATAGGCGTGGCTTTCCTTGACTTTTTGCCTTTTTTTGGAACAGGGACGGTTTTGCTTCCATGGGCGGTTATTAAATTTTTAAGCGGCGATTATACGCTGGTGATTGGCCTTTTGGTGATATGGGGAGTGGGGCAGCTTGCAAGACAGCTGATCCAGCCCAAAATTGTGGGGGAGTCCGTTGGGCTTTCTCCTATTCCAACCCTTTTTTTGCTGTATATCGGTTATAAAGCGGGCGGGGTGGCAGGAATGATTTTGGCGGTTCCTATTGGAATTATTATACTGAATATGTATCAGGAGGGTGTGTTTGACACAACTTTAGACAGCCTTAAAATTCTGTATGCCAGTATAAGCAATTTCAGGCATTTAAATGAGGCGGATATGGAGGCAGTGCGCATTTACAGGGAAAAAGAGCGTATCGAGAAGATAGAAAAGGAAGATGACTATAATAGTCAACAAGAGAACAGGCAATAAATTGGCGGCAGTACCGCCAGCAAAGCCTGCGGTATGCAGGAGGTAGAAGAGTGAAAGGTTTTCAACCAGGAATTTGTGCCGAAGCGTCACAAATTCCAATATGGCAGAGCAAAATCTGACATTTCGCCCGCCTTCCTCAGCGTAAAACACTTCGGAATGGAGGAAAACATGAAAGTTACGGTATATAATTGCAGATCCTTTGATGAAAAGGAACTGTTTGAAAAATACGCAAAGGAGCTGGGGATGGAGCTTATACTGTGTCCGGACGCGCCGGATTTTGGGAATGTGGCCCTTGCTGAGGGAAGCACATGTATTGATATCATCACTTCCCCAATGTCCGCAGAGCTCTTAAAAGCATTTGCCGAGGCAGGCGTGAAATATGTTACAACGAGAACCATCGGCTATGATCACATTGATGGGAAAGCGGCAAAGGAGCTTGGGCTTACGGTGGCAAACGCGCCCTATGGCCCATGTGGCGTGGCGGATTACGCGGTGATGATGATTCTTATGACCATCCGCAAAATGAAGCGAATTATAGAGCGCACGAATATTCAGGATTATTCCCTGAAAGGGATTCAGGGCAGGGAATTAAAGGACTTGACCGTAGGAGTCATTGGAACGGGACGGATTGGACGTACTGTCCTTCAAAACCTGTCCGGCTTTGGCTGTAAGCGGATTGCCTATGACTTGTATGAAAACGAGGATGTGAAGGAGATGGGAGTGCCCTATGTCAGCCTTGATGAAATGTGGCGAATGGCGGATGTGATTACGCTGCACGCCCCCCTGACGGACGATAATTATCACATGATTAACGAGGAAGCGATTTCTAAAATGAAGGATGGGGTGATGCTGGTCAATACGGCGAGAGGCGGACTTATCGACTCACAGGCCCTGATTGCCGGCATTGAGAGCGGAAAAGTGGGCGGCGCAGGCCTGGATGTGGTGGAAAATGAGTTCGGATTGTATTATTATGACCACAAATCAGATATACTGAATAATAGAGAGCTGGCAATCCTCAGGGGATTTCCCAATGTGACGGTGAGCCATCACATGGCTTTTTATACGGATGATTATGTTGTGACGGTAGTCAGAGATTCCCTGCTTGGGTGCAAATACTTTATGGAGGGCAGGGAAAATCCCTGGGAAGTGTGAAGAGAAGTTCTAAGGCGCCAAAAACGTCGCCTAAGAACATGTAAGGTTTGTGGGCAAAATGGAGGTTAGGGTGCGTAATTTTAAAATTGTTTTGCAGTATGAAGGCACCAGGTATAAAGGATGGCAGAGGCAGGTCAGCACGGAAAATACGATTCAGGGGAAGCTTGAGGCCCTGCTTACCAAAATGATTGGCCAAAAAGTTGAAATCACAGGCTCGGGCAGGACCGACGCGGGCGTACACGCCCTGGGGCAGGTGGCCAATTTTCACGCGGACACGAAAATGAGTCCTGAAGAAATTTTAAACTATATGAATTTTTACCTTCCGGAGGACATAGCGGTGATTTCGGTCAGGGAAGTGTCCGAGCGCTTCCATAGCCGGCTGAATGTGAAGGGAAAGACTTACTGCTATCGGGTGATCCGGACGGAGGTTCCCTGCGTATTTGACAGAAGATACGCGCATCTGATGAAGGAGAGCCTTGACGTTGCCGCTATGCAAAAGGCGGCGGAATATCTGGTGGGAACCCATGATTTTAAAGCCTTCACCTCAAGCAAAAAAGGGAAAAAATCTACGGTTCGCACCATAGAAAAAATCGAAATTATAAAGACAACAAGTACCTCTATGAGGATGCAAAACGTACAGGATGAGATTCGTTTTGTGTATAGCGGAAACGGATTTTTATTCCACATGGTGAGAATTATGACCGGCACGCTTTTAGAGGTGGGGCTGCATAAGAGAAAGCCTGAAGAAGTAGCGGAAATTTTGGACTCCGGCCTCAGGGAAAACGCCGGAGAGCTTGTTCCTGCAAAAGGACTTATTTTGATGGAGGTTCGTTATTAGTGTACGATAAATTGTTTTGCAGGAAAAATTTAAGGATCATTTTCTTTTTTTACCTCCTTGTTGTGATAAAGGTGATTATTTTCAAATATCCTCTCTGGCAGCTCAGGGAAATTGCGGCGGGGTGGGAAAAGGACGTGATCTTAGAAGGGCTTGACACGGCCAATTTTACGTTGTTTAAGACCATTCGCATGTATATAGATTATTCCGACAGGCTTAACAGCTTTGAAAATTTGGTGGGAAACATTGTGGTGTTTATCCCTTTTGGATTTTTGCTGCCTTATGTGATTAGATGGGGGCGGAACTTTTTTGTGATGCTGCTCCATGCGTTTATTTTTGTGGTTGGGATAGAGGTTTTTCAGCTTTTCAGCGCATTTGGGGCTTTTGATGTGGATGATATTTTGCTGAACTGCTTTGGGGCGGTGATTGGATATGTGTTTTATCTTGGATTTGAAGGTTTCCGCAAACGTTCCTACAGGAACAGGACGGAAATGCGGTAGCGCCGTAAGCATACAAAATGGGCAGTTATTTTTCCGATTTGCAGGAAAGTGCATAAGATGCGCATGGTTTGAGAAAATGAATCAGGCATAAAATGAAAGAAGCTAAGCTGTAATTTACATGGAAAGAAGGAGGGGCGAAATGATGAGATTTATAAAGGAATTAAAAGCAAATTATGTGGCGTCGGCGATTTTGTGCGTGCTGCTTGGGCTTGTGCTTATCATCTGGCCGGGGACCACAACCCAGATTGTGTGCAGGCTGCTGGGGACGGTGCTATTAATTTATGGCGTTGTCCAAATCGCAATTTACCTGTTTAACAGGGAAAGAACTATCATTTCCCAGGGGATGCTGATACTTGGCATTATCCTTACGGTGTTTGGAGCCTGGATTTTATTTAAGCCGGAAATGATTATCAAGGCAGTGCCGGTGATGGTGGGAATTTTGATAGGGATACATGGCTTTCACAATGTTGTACAGGCGATTGCCCTGCAAAAGGAGGGATATGAAAAATGGTGGCTTGCGCTTATTTTTGGCCTTTTGACGGTGGCAGCCGGGGGCTTTCTGATTTGCAAACCCTTTGAGTTTGTGGAAACAGCGGTCAGACTGATAGGAGCCTTCCTTGTCTATGACGGGGGATCGGATATCTGGATTTTGTCAAGGGTGATTAAAGTGCGTCGTGAGAAAGAGAGAATCATTGACGCGGAATATGTGGATATTAAGGATGCGGATTAGTACGGAGTACCGTAAGCCCTCGCGCAAATAACTTTAGGAATTTACGGAGGAGACTTTGAACATCCTGTATATTCTTCATCCTAATATAGAAAAAATACACCGGGAAAAAATGCACTGCTGTTAAGTTAACGGCTGGTTTAGGCGCTAAACTTTATGACAGTGGGAAAAAGGAGGATGGTATGGCGGTATATGTATTAAAAAATGATGGGGTTTCGATTGAGGTTGACACGAAGGGAGCGGAGTTAAAGTCCCTTAAAAATCCGGGTACGGGCACGGAGTATTTGTGGCAGAGGGATCCGGCCTTTTGGGGAAGGTCATCACCGATTTTGTTTCCTTTCGTGGGGAAGACAGATTGCAACGAATTTCGGACCAAGGGATCGACCTATTCCATGACCCAGCATGGCTTTGCAAGGGACATGGAATTTGAACTGCTTTCCAAAACGGAGGATGAAATCTGGTTCGTATTAAGGGACAGCGAGGAGACAAGGGAAAAGTATCCTTATGGGTTTGTGCTAAAGCTGGGATACCGCCTGCTTGAGAGCGGGGTGGAGGTCTGCTGGCAGGTGGAGAATGAAGAAGAGGAGGATTTGCCTTTTTCGATAGGAGGGCATCCAGCTTTTTACTGTCCTGTTGAGGATGGCGCTGCCCAGACGGATTACTTCCTTCGGTTTGATGCGCGGGAAAAAATAGTGAGCACCAGAATCAGCGAGGATGGACTTGCAACAGACGAAAAAGATACCTATACTTTGCAGGATGGCTATTTGCCAATCACAGAGCACTTATTTGACCATGACGCGCTGGTGATTGAGAATTATCAGGCAAAAGAGGTATCCTTCTGTAAGCCGGACGGAAAGGCTTATCTTACCGTTACCATGGAGACGCCTTTATTTGGCGTATGGTCTCCGCCTAAAAAGAACGCCCCTTTCATCTGTATTGAACCCTGGTATGGCAGATGCGACCGGGTAGGCTACAGGGGGGATTTAAAAGACAGAGAGTGGGGAAACCTGTTAGCCCCCGGACAGGTGTGGAAAGCGTCTTATCAGATCCGGATTGAAAGCTAGTACAACGAATATTAAGTAACTGGCACCTTGACTTGCCTGATTGTTCATCTG
>CAJUKV010000046.1 GCA_910587305.1 uncultured Lachnospiraceae bacterium
CAGGGAACCCTCGGTCATGATTTTGATGACGGCAATGGCAGTTTTCGGATTTATTTCCAAGATCCCCTCTAACCTTGGCTGGGCGATGCTGCCGGAATGCTCGGACTACGCCGAGTGGAAATTCGGACAGCGCGCAGACGGGCTGATGTCATCCTCTCTTACGTTTATCAATAAGTTTGGTATGGCTATCGGCGGATTTATCGCAAGCTTTTTCCTTGGATTAGTGGGTTTTGTGGCAAACCAGGAACAGCCTGAGACGGTGCTTAATATGATTGTATTTTTGCGGTTTGGTATGCCGATTTTAGGTTATGTTGCATCCCTGATTTCTATGGCGTTTTATGAAATTACCAATGAAAAATATAATGAAATTCGTAAGGACTTGGACGAAAGGGCGGAAAAGAATCAATAAACATGCTATTCGTTTAAGCTTAAGAGAGGCAGTCTGCTTTTCAGTTATTATTTACGGTCAGGAATGCGCACGGGCTGCGCATTCCGTGAGAAAACAACGGTCAGCACACCCGGCGCTCTGATCTCATATTAAATGATGCAGGAATGAGTGGGAGACTAGTATAGCAAAACTCGGAGCAAATAGAAATTCAAGGAGGAGCTCATGCCAAACGCTGTCTAGCGGGCGAGCCAGCTTATTGGCTATAAAAACGCCAACTCTTCGCGAAGTCTTTTTGCGCTTTTAAGTTCATACTTAGCGTTCGTTGCGTTTTTATAAAGTGAAAGCGTGATAACAACTGAATTTCTATATTGCTCCGATCGGATGGATGGTCAACCTATGAATTTTATATCTCATTTAGCCGGGTTCGGAAATGCGGCTTACGCCCACATAGATGTTAGAGATGCTGTACCATGTGGGATAATCCACTATACCATTTGGAGGAAGATTAAAGATGCCCTGAAAGGTTCTTACGGCATTAGCGGTAGCCGGTCCGAAAACGCCATCGGCAGCAATTGTGGGGATTGCAGGATAGTTCTGGGCAATGCGGTTTAGCTGCTGCTGCATCTGTCTTACTTTATCGCCGGTGGAACCAATGGTAAGGTTATAGCCGGGCCAGGACGAGGGGACGCCGGAAATGCTTTGAGCCGTATTAATGTACATATCGCTCCCATAATAGTAGCGGATAATTTCAATGGCCGAATATCCTTCTTCTGACAGGTATTTCGAGCCCCACTGGCTCAGGCCGTCGCAGGTAACCCGTCTTCCGTCACAATAGGCGGTAAAAATAGGCTGACGCACACCCGGACGCGACAGATAATTGGCAAATACGGTATCCACTATCCTGTCAATATTTTCATAAAAATTCCTTCCCCGCATCCATTTCTGGTCGTAGGCTGTGGAGGATGTAATGGTAAAATTATAGCCTTTGTTCCGGTACCACTCCGTATATACTCTGTTTAACGTAAAGGACATAATTGCCAAAGTATTGGCATAAATTGCGCTTTCCGGCCAGGTTGCATATATTTCCGAAGAAACAACATTTTTAATATAATCCCTGTATCTTACATAATAATTTGATGCGGTGGAATCGTTAGGCGTTCCATCGTGGACAACCACGTATTCCGGTATTACCACACGGCTAAGTACAATCTCTCCGCTCTCATCCATAGGCTTGATTTCATCTTCCGGAATTTTAGGCGGATATTCCCCGTAAAGAGTATGATCCGGTATGACAATCACATCGTTTTGTTCTTCGGTGGTTTCCAGCGGGGTCAGCTCAATTGGCTGTAAGGCTGTAACATCCGGCAGAATTTCCGTTCCTGAAACCATGACGGGCTCATAGCCGGGAGCCTCCACCTGAATGTTATATTCCGAGTAGGGCTGTTGTTCCACAGGCGTTAAGCTGTACTCTATGGGCGGCGCCGGAAGCTCAATTGCTTGTGTTTGTCCTGAGGAATTGGTATTGAGTTTTTCTATGGTTACATCCGGTACGCCTGTGTACGAAATGGTAACAGTGGCATCCTGTATGGGAATAAGGCCCAATGAGGAAGTTACATTGATCTGCAGCTTCCCCAGCGAGCTATTGTCTGTCTGAGCCATCCGTAAATTATTTTGGGGCATATAATTTCTCCATTGCATATTTCTTTATCCTATCATATGCAGAGAAATCCAAACCGTTCATTCATACCACATTCAGGCTTATAAAAGGAAATTCCCCGGCAGCCAATTCTATTACTGTCAGGGAATTTCCTCTAAAACATACTCTTTTTATTTGTCATTTTGTTCCCGCCTTTTTGGCAGCCGGGATCAAAACCAGAGCCGGCAGCAAAAAGAAAGCGGTACAAAATAGCCCCCATGGAACTGATACCTGCTGGGCCGCAAGCCCAACAATAGGGCCGCCAATGATCTGGCCGAAAGAATCCAGCTGTCCGCTGGTAGAAAAGACCGTAGCGCGCATTTTTTCCTCCACATGATCATTCATCCAAGCCGCCAGTACCGGCTCCTTAACAGTGCGCATTAGCCCTGCCAAAAGAAATACGGCCAACATAAACCAAAAATTCCTGCTAATGGCAAAAAGAATCAAGCACAGGATATACCCGGCGCTGGCAAACATCACGACACCGTTGCGGCTGACAGTTCCCTTTTTCTTCATATGTGTGATAAGAAGTTCCGATACCATAATGCCGATAAGACTCCCCATCAGGCTGATAACGCCAAACCAGGTAACACTGTTAAGCGGCCCAAAAGCAGGCATAACCGTATCGCCAAGGAAATGAGCGGTGGAAAGCCGATCAAAGCCTTCACTGGCAAGGCCGCCGCAAAAAGTGATGATTAACAAAATCAGCAATACAGGCGCACCCTTCACGAAGCGCAGATTAAGTTTAAACAAGCTGACAATATCCTGCAGTGTTCCCTGCTTTTCCTCCAGTGCAGGAGAAAATTTTGTTTCCGGCATAATATAAACCAGAACCAGCCCAAACACCAGACACAAAACACCTGAAAAAATAATAGGCAGCTGCAAATTCAGGTTTCCCAGCAAAGTCCCGGATACCACACCCAGGACGCTTCCCATCTGGCCAAGCTGGCCGCCTCGCATGAATATTTTATCCATTGGCTTCCCATCTTCTTCCGAAGCTATCCAGGCTTCCAGCGCCCCTGTGATGAAAGTGTCTCCGCAGCCCCACACCACTTGAGCCAGCAACACTGTGGCAAACCACGGCAGCGCGCCTTCCATCAAAAACCCGATGCCATACAGGAACATCCCGATCAACACGGAGCGTCTGCGGCTATACAAGTCAGCTACCACACCGGTAGGGACCTCAAAAATAAAACAGGCCGTCTCCAAAACAGTTCCCACAAGCACAAGCTGAAACGCATTCAGCCTTACCACTTCCAAGTGGTACACCGTAGAAAGCACCGTTGCCATTGAAAACAACAGCGAAAAAGAAAATCGAAACAACAGATACACAAAATAAGCTTTCGGTTTTTTTTCAAACATAAATAGTATTCTCCTTTACGAATCAGTGGGTAATTTTTGTTTCTTGTTTGAAACAAACCAATCTCAGATTCCCAATCATCGCGCAGGACGGGCAGACTCCACGGCCCTTTTCAAAATCTATTTCTCAAAAAAGACCTCCCGGAGCGCCACAGGCACCTGAGAAAGACTTGTATTGATTTGTGCAGACTAACATAATAACACCTCCAAAGTATAAAATAAGAACAGCCTAAGCGGTTCTTTCCAACTATAATATAAGCATTTTGTATTGTCAATATTGTCTTAAATATTATTTTGAATAACCGTAACAGTTCGCTACCATTCACGGCCTGAAGGCCGCTCATAGTAACATTCGGGGCGATATTTCGAGTTTTGCTACACAAGGATCCCCCTCATTCCTGCATCATTTAACATAAGGTCAGATCGCCGGGCGTGCTGACCGTTGTTTTCTCACGGAATGCGCAGCCTGTGCGCATTCCTGACCGTGAATAGTGAGCTGAATGTTATGTAATATACAAAAATGCGCGCCTGATCAGTTGCGAAAAACCAGGGAATGATGCTATACTGATACTAGAGCGTGTATGAAAATTTTTACCAAAATATTACAAAAGATACGCCAACGCCGAAAAACATAGCCAAAAGGAGCAAAGAGTGTGCAGAGCGCAGTAGAAAAGGTTTTAGAAGGAAATTTTAATAAGGGAATACGGGCACTGGATTTTTCCAGCCCTGTGATTGAGCTTAATCTGCGCGAGGGCGAGGATTATGAGGGGAGCTTCACCATATTTGGCCCGGAAAATGAGGTGAGCGAGGGAATCATATCATCTACCAGTCTGCGCATGAAATGCCTGTCGGAGCGGTTTTTTGGACCGCGGGAGGAGATTGGGTATGTGTTTGACGCCTCGGGTATGGCGCAGGGGGATGAGGTAAAGGGCGAATTTCGCATTATTTCCAATCAGGGGGAATACTTTGTCCCTTACAATGTGAGCATTACCCAGGGAACGCTGGATTCCGAATTAGGGAATATCAGGAATCTATTTCATTTTGCAAATCTGGCGCGAACGAACTGGGAGGAAGCTGTCAGTCTGTTTTATTCCAAGGACTTTCAAAATGTTTTCCATGGAGCGGACAGGCAGTATTATGGTATATATAAAGGACTTTTAGAGGGAAGCAGGAAAGAACAGTGCGTGGAGGAATTTCTGCTTGAAATCAGGAAAAAGCAGGAGACTCAGTTTTTGTTAGAGGAGACGGTTCTGCGGATAGAAAATCCTGATGATATGGAGGAAAATAAGGTTGTCATTAACCGTAACGGCTGGGGATATTCAGAGCTTTTTGTGGAAAAGGAAGGGGATTTTATTGTACTGGAAAAGGAAATGATCAGGGATGAGGATTTCCTTGGCAATTGCTATAGGCTCCCCTTTTATGTGTCAGGAGAAAAGCTCCATGGAGGAAGGAATTATGGGACAATCCGGCTTTATAATCCATATGTGTCCCTTACGGCGCAGGTTACGGTAATCAATAAACCTGAAATAGCCAGAATGCCCTCGTCCGGTGTGCGCCGGCAGAAGAAGCATATGCTTGGGGAACTTATGCAGTATTATGAGGCTTTCCGCACGAAGAAAATAAGCGCCGCATCCTGGATGAAGGAGACAGGGGAACTGGTGGAGGGAATGCTCCGCTTAGATGAAAAGGATATTTCCGTAAGGCTCTTTCAAGCGCAGCTTTTGATTACCCAGGAGCGGCTTAACGAGGCCCAGTGGAATTTAGAACAGGCATCGGAGGCATTTTCCGAAAATTATGATCCGGCGTTGTATAGCTATTATCTGTATCTGACAACTTTGCTAAACAGGCCGGAGGACGATATAGAGGAAGCGGCAAATCAGGTAGAGCGGATTTTTGCCCAAAATTCGGACAACTGGCGGATAGCATGGCTGCTTTTATATCTTTCCGACGAATACACAAGGAGCCCTTCCAGAAAATGGATTATGCTTGGAGATCAGTTTATGCATGGCTGCAGAAGCCCTCTCCTTTACATAGAGGCATGGAATCTGGTTGCGGCAAATCCAACGCTGCTTTTACGGCTTGAAAATTTTGAACTGCAAATTTTATCCTATGCTGCCAAAAAAGAGATATTGACCAATGAAGTCATCGGTCAGGCCGTTTATTTATCCCAGAGACAGAAAAACTATTCCGGAAGACTGTTCTATATTTTGAAATGCTGTTATAAGAAAGTGCCCACGGATGAAGTGCTTCAGGCAATCTGTACGCTGCTGATCAAAGGGAACATAACGACGGCCGCCGCTTTTGCATGGTATGAAAAGGGGGTTGCAAAGGAGCTTCGGATTACCAGACTGTATGAATATTATATGATGTCGCTGCCCCTTACCTATGATGCGGTTATTCCCAAAATTGTGCTGATGTATTTTGCCTTTGACAGTACCCTTGACAGTCTGCGCAACGCCTTCCTTTATTCTTATGTGTACCGGAACAAAGGAGAGTATCCGGAGCTGTATGAAAGTTACCGGGAGCAGATTGAGCGGTTTATGGTATTTCAGCTGATAAAAGAGAAAAATAATGAGTATCTTGCGGTTCTTTATAAAAATTTAATTACGCCCATGATGATCACGGAGGATACGGCGAAGGGCCTTAGCGTGGCGCTTTTCATCCATCATATAACGTTAAAACGCAGTGATATACGGAAAATAGTCCTGATCTATGAGAAGGAAAAGACGGAAAGCGTTTATCAGGTTACAGGCAGGGAAGCCTATATTCCCATTTATGGAAATGATTACAGGCTGCTTTTGGAGGATGCGGACGGAAACCGGTTTTGCAGGGAAAAGGAGTATGTGGTGGAAAGGCTCTTGATACCGGACAAGCTCTCCTCCATGATTGCCCCCTACGTGACGGATAGTGTTCATTTTGATCTATGGCTTTGTGAAAAGGGCCATGGAATGGCGGTAATCAACGAAGAGAACGTGGAATATATGAAACGGCTTGCAGGGGAAGAAAAGGTACTTGAGGAGGTTCGCCGGGAAATCAGAATGCGGCTGATTCAGTTCTTTTATGACAGCGACAGGATGAAAGAGCTGGACGATTGTTTGGAAAACATTACGCCTGACCAAATAGAAAGTAACAATTATACGCAGATTGTGCGTTTTATGGTTATAAGGGGGATGTACGAGAAAGCTTATGAGTGGCTTAAGGCGCGGGGCGGCGCGGGGGTGGAGGCAAAGCTGATTGTAAAGCTTTGCAGCCGGCTGCTTTCCATGGACGGCATTATGGAGGATGCCGGTATGACCGCTCTCATATTCCAGGCGTTTCAGGCCGGGAAATATGATGAAAGCCTTCTGGTTTATCTGTGTAAATACTTTAGGGGCACCTGCAGGGAAATGAGGGATATCTGGAAGGCGGCGGAGGCTTTTGGGGTGGATACCTATGAGCTTAGCGAACGGATTTTGATGCAGATGATTTATACCGGGGCATATATAGGGGAAAAGACGGAAATTTTCAGGCGCTATATTTCGGGAGGAGCGAAAACGGAGATAGAGATTGCCTATTTGGCCCAGTGCGCTTATGATTACTTTGTGGAAAACGGGGTAACCAATGAGTTTGTAATGCAGGATATGCAGAGGGTGATTGACAGACAGGAGGATATTCCTTTTGTCTGTAAGCTCGCTTACACAAAATATTATGCGGAGAACAAAAAGCAGGTGGATGAAAAGATATCCCACTATCTGGTTATCTTTTTGCGGGAGATTTTAGCGGAGGGCAAGTTTTTTCCTTATTTTATGGAGTATGCGGAAAACATTGCTTTTATGCGTCCGTTTGCGGATAAGACCATGCTGGAATATCGGGTGAAAGATGGAAACAGGGCGGTGATACATTACCTGCTGGAAAAGGAAGGAAATGCCCAGGGGGAATATGTAAAGGAAGAAATGCAGGAAATGTTTGGCGGTATTTGCGTCAAACAATTTATCCTTTTCTTTGGCGAGCATTTACAGTATTATATTACCGAGACAGAAAACGGGAAGGAGAATCTGACCCAGAGCGGCACCTTAAGCCGTAATGAAACCGGAGGCGAACAGAGGGAGGGCAGGTATGGTATACTGAACGATATTGCCATCGGAAGGAACCTTCATGACTATGATACCATGGAAAGCCTTCTGTATGAGTATTTTCAGCAGGATTACATTGTCAAAGAGATGTTCAGAATGATTTGAGCTTACTGCTTTTGCATTTTACAATTAGTACGGAGTATTCGAAGTATTTGTGTAAATTTCGAAGTGTGTTTTTATATACGGTACCGGGATATGCAGGGGGATGGAGATGCTTCAGGACAAAAAGGATATATTGGGCAAAAAAAACAGCAAAAAAGTGGTGGTAGGATATGATCTTGGCAAAAATTATGCACAGATCAGCTACTGCTATATGGAGGAGACGGAGCCGGAAACCGTTTCGGCGGTAACGGGTACGGAGCAGTACAATATTCCTACTGTGTTGTGCAAGAGAAAAGGCGTGGGCCAGTGGTATTACGGCAAGGAGGCGCTCAAGTTTGCAAGAGAAGAAGAAGGCATTTTGGTGGAGGATCTGATTGCCCTTGCGGAGCGCGGGGAGGACGTACTGGTGGAAGGGGAGGCTTTTGATCCGGCGGCCCTTCTGACCCTGTTTGTAAAAAGAAGCTTATCCCTTCTTAACCTGCGGATATCCTTAAATCAGATAGAAGCCTTTATGTTTACCGTAGATGAATTGACGCCGCGGATGGTGGATGTACTGGGCAAGGTGGCGGTGGGGCTCAATCTGAAAGCCCGGTACATTTATTTTCAAAACCACATGGAAAGCTTTTATGCCTATACCCTTCATCAGAGTAAGGAATTGTGGAAAAATGACGTTATTATATTTGAATACGACAAGGCGTTAAAAAGTCTTTGGTTTAAATGCAATACCCGTACCACCCCCCAGGTGGTTATGATAGAACAGCAGGAATATGACCAGATGGGGCGGAGGGTCTGGAAGGAGGACGAAGAGGCAAAAGAACGGCAGATGGAAGATTTGGATCAGCTTTTTTTGAGCATTGCCCAGCGGGCCCTGGAAGGGGAAATGGTTTCCACCGTTTTTTTGCTTGGCGACGGCTTTAAGGAGGACTGGGCCAAGGAGTCTTTGAAATTTCTTTGCAGGAACCGGCGGGTATTTAAGGGGAACAACCTCTATAGTAAGGGCGCCTGTTACGGAATGATGGAGCGTTTAAATGCAAGCAGACAGTGGAAAGAATATGTATATCTTGGCGAGGATAAGTTAAAATCCAATATCGGTATGCGCGCCCTTCGTCGGGGGGAGGATTCCTACTATGCCATTTTGGATGCGGGAACGAACTGGTATGAGGTTTCATCGGATTTTGATATTATTCTGGAAAACGGCAATACGGTGGATTTTGTGATTACGCCCATGACGGGAGGTAAGGTGGAAAATAAGACCATTACCTTAGAAGGGCTGCCGGAGCGGCCGAGGGCGGCCACAAGGCTTAACGTGCATATAGAAATGACGGCGGTCAATCAGGCGGCGGTTACCATTGAAGATATGGGATTTGGAGATTTTTTTGCTTCCAGTGGGAAGGCCTGGACGCAGACAATGATGGTTTAGGGGGGTTTGTGCCGGCCGCTCTGAGAGAATAAAAATTCAGTCGTCGCCGCGCTTTCGCTCTATAAAAACGCAGCAGACGCCAGGTTCGAAAAAACCTCACCAAGCGCTGGCGTTTTTATCGCCAATAAGCTGGCTCGCGGAAGCGTGACAGCGTTTGGCGTGGGTTCCTCGTGAATTTTTATTCTCTCAGAGCTACGTTTTTTCAAAATACCGGCGATTTAGCAGTTTTCTGGGTGGTAAGTATGGTAGAAAGGGATAACATTCATGGGAAGAATTTTATTGTGTATGGGGAAATATGCGGAGCATCCCTATTATATTGACAGCGTGCCTGCAAACGTGTATTGTGTGGAGGAGCTTTGTTATCTTTTTGTCAGCAATCCTTTTATGATTGACAGGGATATTATGGACAAGAATCTGGCTAAGTGGCTGGATTTGGAGTGCGGGCTGTCAGAACTTAGCCACCAGCTGCTGGGCTTGTTTAACAGGGGAACCCAGCCCGGGGTTTTTGTCAGTACCATACTGGATTATGTCAATTATTGTACGCCTGAGGATAAAAAAAAAATAGAGGATGTGCTGCAGAGCAATATTGGGCTTAACAATTATGAAAAGCAGAAAAGACAGGCGGATTTCCTTTTGAAAAATAAGGGTTATTCCCAGGCACTGAATGAATACGATGAGCTGCTGCGCGCGCTTCCGGAGACAGAAAGCGCTCTAAAGCCTCCCATTTGCCACAATATGGGAGTGATTTATGCAAACCTGTATCAATTTGAAATGGCGGCCAGATATTTTAAAAGGGCTTATGATATGGCTGGGAACGAAGAATCCGGTATCGCTTACCTTGCGGCAAGAAGACTGCATCTTAGTGAAAATGCTTATATTGATTTTATTGCAAAGCATGGCGGAGAATTTCATGAGTTGTCCCTACAGGTGGAAAAGCGTTTAAATGAAGCAAAAGGAGAGTTTGAAGCTTCCCAGGAAAACAGAATGCTCTCGGCGCTTAAATTTTATAAGGATGAAGGAAATGTGGCTTCTTATTATGATGACATCGATCAGATCATTATGAAGAAAGAGGATGAATACCGGGAATTGGTTTTAGATTAGTACTCAAAACAAAAAACGAAAAGCGGGATAGGAAAAGGTTTGTATGGGTTTATTAAAAAAGCTGTTTCACTGGAAAAAGAATAAAGACAACCCCACGCTTGAATCAGATGAATGGGGCGAGGTTACCTATGACAGGCTGGACTACAAAATTGAGAATAAAGACCAGCGCGAGGAATATGTAAAAGGGTGTCTTGAGCAGATAGCGGAGGCCTCTAAAGAGCTGGAAAGCCTTCAGCTTGAGTACAATATGGTTACCGCTTCTTTAAAGGATATTGAGGAAATTGAAGCTTTGTCCGGGGAGGATGCGGCGGAGCTTAGGGAGTGCGCCCTGAAAATTGATAACCTGGAACGGCAGCAGACCGGATATGAAGAACGGAAAAACCGTATGGACGACGAAACCTTCCGGGAGCTTGAGCGCATGGAGGATGAATTTGAGGAAGGCTACGAGAAACTTACGAAGGCGGAAGATTATCAGGATTTGGTGAAAAGAGATCTGCGGAAACTGGATGGGGAAAGACAGGCTTATTATTATAGAAGGAATGAGCTGCGCCGGATTATAGCAGATACCAAATCTATGACGGTTGTCTGTACTGTGGCCGTTATTTTATGCATTCTGATTCTTTTTGTTTTGCAGTATGGATTTCGGATGGACACGAAGCTGGGGTATCTGGCATCGGCAGCAGTGGGGGCCATTGCGATTACGGCTATTTTTATCAAACACAATGATTCCATCAAGGAGTTAGGGCAGGTGGAAAATGGAATCAGCCGTATTATCAGTCTGCAAAATACGGTAAAAATCCGTTATGTGAATAACACCCATCTGCTTGAGTACCTTTATTTTAAATATAATGTTTCCAGTGCCGCGGAGCTGGGAAAAAACTGGAAAAGGTATGAAAAGGAAAAGGAAGAGCGGCGCAATTACCAGATTGCGGTTCAGGAGCTTGGCCAGTGGCACAAGGAGCTTGTGGAAATTCTGCGTTTCCATAAAGTTGCGGACCCTATGGTCTGGCTGCACCAGGTTCCGGCGCTGCTTGACAAAAAGGAAATGGTGGAGGTACGCCACAGTTTGATTATCAGGAGGCAGTCATTGCGTAAACGGATGGACTACAACAAGGAGGTGATAGCGGGCAAGGCCCAGGCGGAGGTAAAAGATTTGGTGGACAGTTATCCGGAATACGCGAAAGAGATATTGGATATTGTGGGGCAGTATGAAAAGGATTTTTCTTAAAAAAGACGGGCAGGCTTAAGCTTGCGGAAATGAAGTAAAAGGCAGAATAAAATGATTCGGAACGGAGGAAGAGCGAAAGATTTTCATCTTTCACTCACAAGTTTGTGTCAGCGCTGCATCCACAAACTTGATATGCGGAAAAAGCAGCGCAGAAATGAGGAAAAATATGAAAAAAATGGAACAGATTTATGAAGGAAAAGCAAAAAAGGTATTTGCAACGGATGATCCGGATGTTGTGATTGTGGATTACAAGGATGACGCCACAGCCTTTAACGGCGAGAAAAAGGGCACTATTGTGGGCAAAGGGGTTATCAACAACCGTATGACCAATCATGTGTTTAAACTTTTGGAGAAGGAAGGGGTGCCTACCCATCTGATTGAGGAATTAAGCGACAGAGAGACGGCCGTTAAGAAGGTGGAGATTGTGCCCCTTGAGGTAATCATCCGCAATGTGGCGGCGGGAAGCTTTTCCAAACGACTTGGAGTGGCGGAAGGGACGCCCTTTAAAGAGCCCACCATTGAATTTAGTTACAAAAACGACGAATTGGGGGATCCTCTGATTAACAGCTACTTTGCGGTTGCGCTGGGGCTTGCGACATGGGAAGAGATCGATACGATTAAGAAATATGCTTTTAAGGTTAATGAGGTTTTGAAGGCTTATTTCTTACAGGCGGATATTAAGCTGATTGATTTTAAAATTGAATTTGGGCGTTTTCATGGGGAAATCCTTCTGGCGGACGAGACGTCGCCCGATACCTGCCGCTTGTGGGATGTAAATACCAATGAAAAACTGGATAAGGACAGGTTCCGCAGAGACCTTGGGAATGTGGAGGAGGCTTACAACGAAGTGTTTAAGAGGTTGGGGCTGGCTTAAAGAATTTACTGACAGGAGGACGCTTGGAAAAAATAAATATTCCAACGTCGCCGCGCTTTCGCTCCGGTAAAAACGCAGCAGTGCTAAACTCGACAGTACCTCGTTAAGCGCTGGCGTTTTTACAGGGGTCCCTTATGGAATATTTATTTTTTCCAAGCTGTTTATCGGCTAGCGTAGGAAATAGAGTATTTTTAAGGAACTTTTGTGGTTTAGCAGGAAAGGGTGTAGATATTTTTCTCACTTGATACAGTATGATGTGTATTCTGTGCAGCCACAAGCACATGATATTGTGTGGAAAAGATCAAAACTGAGAAAATTTATGTTCACCCGGCCGGAAAGAAGGAGTTGACATAATGGAAAGACAGTGTGAGATGGACAGATTAGATATGCAGTTAGATAAACCGGGTGAGGAGTGCGGAGTTTTTGGGGCTTATGATTTTGACGGCGGGGATGTGGCGCCGAGTATTTATTATGGTTTGCTTGGGCTCCAGCACAGGGGGCAGGAAAGCTGCGGTATTGCGGTGAGTGATACCGGGGGCCCTAAGGGAAAGGTGTTTTGTACCAAGGATATGGGGCTTTTGAATGAAGTTTTTACCCCGGATAGATTGGATAATTTAAAGGGGGATATTGGAGTCGGGCACGTGCGTTATTCCACGGCGGGTAGCTCTACAAGGGAAAACGCCCAGCCTCTGGTTTTAAATTATGTGAAGGGGACGCTGGGGCTTGCCCACAACGGGAATCTGATTAATGCGCCGGTTCTGCGCAGGGAATTAGAGTATACCGGAGCGATTTTCCAGACCACCATCGACTCGGAGGTGATTGCCTATCATATTGCAAGGCAGCGGCTGAATACCAAAAGTGTGGAGGAGGCGGTAGCCCGGGCGATGGAAAAGATAAAGGGGGCTTATTCCCTGATTATTATGTCTCCCCGCAAACTGATTGGGGCAAGGGATCCTTTTGGCTTCCGGCCTTTGTGCATTGGGAAAAGGGATAACACGTATTTCCTTGCTTCGGAGACTTGCGCCCTCGATACTATTGGGGCGGAGCATGTGCGGGATGTGGCGCCCGGCGAGATTGTCACCATTTCCCCGGAAAAGGGGATTGAATCGGATACCAGCATGTGTATTTCACAGGATAAGCATGCCCGTTGTGTGTTTGAGTACATTTATTTTGCCCGGCCTGATACCTTGATTGACGGTATGAGCGTTTATCATTCCCGGATGCAGGCCGGCAGATTTCTGGCTATGGACAGCCCTGTGGAGGCGGATTTGGTGGTGGGCGTGCCGGAGTCCGGAAACTGCGCGGCGCTTGGGTACAGCCTGCAGTCGGGTATTCCTTACGGTCAGGCGTTTGTGAAAAACAGTTACGTGGGGAGAACCTTTATAAAGCCCGGACAAAAAAGCCGGGAGAGCAGCGTGCAGGTAAAGCTGAATGTCCTCAAGGAGGCTGTGGACGGAAAAAGAATTATCATGATTGACGATTCCATTGTGCGCGGCACAACCTCTGACCGGATTGTGCGTATGCTGCGGGAGGCAGGGGCAAAGGAAGTGCATATGAGGGTAAGTTCCCCGCCTTTTTTGTGGCCCTGTTATTTTGGGACGGATGTGCCTGCAAGGGAGCAGCTGATAGCCTATAACCGTTCCGTGGAGGAAATCTGCCGGATGATCGGGGCGGATTCCCTTGGCTATCTGCGGACGGAGAGACTTCCGGAAATTGTGGGAGGACGGCCAATCTGCAAGGGATGTTTTACAGGGAAATATCCCATGGAGCCGCCCGCAGAGGATATCCGCGGAGAGTTTGAAAACTAGTGGGAGGATTTTTATGAGTACGGACAGATATGTAAGCCCTTTGTCTGAGCGTTACGCCAGCAGGGAAATGCAGTATATCTTTTCACCTGATATGAAATTCAGGACGTGGAGAAAATTGTGGATTGCCTTAGCGGAGACGGAGATGGAGCTTGGCCTTTCCCAGGACGGCAAGCCTGTCATTACGCAGGAACAGATTGACGAGTTAAAGGCCCATGCGGAGGATATCAACTACGAGGTGGCCAGGGCAAGGGAAAAGGAAGTGCGCCATGATGTGATGAGCCATGTGTACGCTTATGGGCAGCAGTGCCCGAAGGCGGCCGGTATTATCCATTTAGGGGCTACCAGCTGTTACGTGGGGGATAACACGGATATCATTGTGATGACAAAGGCCCTTTTGCTGGTGAAGAAAAAGCTGGTAAACGTGCTTGCCGTGCTTGCGGATTTTGCAGAGAAATATAAAGGGCAGCCTACCTTGGCGTTCACTCATTTTCAGCCGGCCCAGCCTACCACTGTGGGCAAGCGCGCCACTTTGTGGATGCAGGAGTTCTTACTTGATTTGGAAGACCTGAATTACGTGCTTTCCGGCATGAAGCTTTTAGGCTCTAAGGGGACCACCGGCACACAGGCTTCTTTCCTTGAGCTGTTTGATGGAAACCATGAGCTGGTAGATAAAATTGATCCTAAGATTGCAGAGAAGATGGGTTTTCAGGAATGCTATGCCGTATCGGGACAGACCTATTCAAGGAAGGTGGACACCAGAGTTGCCAACGTACTTGCGGGGATTGCCGCAAGCGCCCACAAAATGTCCAACGACATAAGGCTTTTGCAGCATTTAAAGGAAGTGGAGGAACCCTTTGAAAAAAGCCAGATTGGTTCCTCGGCCATGGCTTATAAGAGAAACCCCATGAGAAGCGAGCGGATTGCCTCGCTGGCCCGTTACGTGATGGTGGACGCCTTAAATCCCGCCATCACCTCAGCCGTTCAGTGGTTCGAAAGGACATTGGATGATTCCGCCAACAAACGCCTTTCCATACCGGAGGGCTTTCTTGCGGTTGACGGTATCCTGGATTTGTGTTTAAATGTGGTGGACGGTCTGGTAGTTTATCCGAAAGTGATTGAAAAGCACATGTTAAGCGAGCTTCCTTTCATGGCCACGGAAAATATTATGATGGATGCGGTGAAAATGGGCGGCAACCGGCAGGAGCTTCACGAAAGAATCAGGGAGCTTTCCATGGAAGCCGGAAAGAATGTGAAGGTTTTGGGAAAAGAAAACAATCTTTTGGATTTGATTGCGGCGGACCCCGCTTTCCCTATGAGTCTTGAAGATTTGCAAAAGACCATGGAGCCCGCAAGATACGTAGGGCGGGCGAAGGAGCAGGTAGAGAGTTTCCTTGAAAAAGTAATAAAACCTGTACTTGCGGAAAATCAGGAGCTGCTTGGGGTGAAAGCGGAAATTAATGTTTAAAAACGATATATGCAGGCTTTTGCGAGGCCACATTCGTTATACTTTCAATTTCCGTGAGCAACAGTCAGACGGATGCGAACGGAACCGAAGGTTCCGGGTTTATCTTGACGAATGCCGCGAGAGTCTTTTGTCTTGCAGCTTAAGTGCGTTGCAAGGTTGATATCCCGTCAGCTTGCTGCGGATGCTTTGACTGCGAAGGAACGACAACAGTTAATGAGTCAACATAACAGGAGGTATATTTTTGGGCGGATTTTTTGGAACAGCTTTAAAGACGGATTGTGTGTTCGATTTATTTTTCGGCACGGACTATCATTCCCACTTAGGCACAAGGAGAGCGGGAATGGCGGTGTACAGCAGCGAATACGGTTTTGACCGGGCAATCCATAACATAGAAAACTCTCCTTTTCGTACCAAGTTTGATAAGGATGTAAATGAGATGCGGGGGAATCTTGGGATTGGGTGTATATCCGACTATGAGCCCCAGCCCCTTTTGGTGCGTTCTCACCACGGCACGTTCGCCATCACGACGGTGGGAAAAATCAACAATATGGATGAAATTGTGGACAAGGTCTTTACGGAGGGACATGCCCATTTTCTGGAAATGAGCGGCGGAGATATCAATGCCACGGAGCTGGTGGCTGCGGTGATTAACCAAAAGGACAACCTGATTGAAGGCATTACCTACGCCCAGGAACTGATAGACGGCTCCATGACTATGTGTCTGCTGACGCCTAAGGGGATTTACGCGGCCAGGGATAAGCTGGGAAGAACGCCGGTGGTAATCGGAAAGAAAGAAGACGGTTATTGCATTTCTTTTGAAAGTTTTGCTTATTTAAACCTGGGATATGTCCATGAGCGGGAGTTAGGGCCCGGGGAAGTGGCGATTGTGACGCCGGAGGAAGTGCGTACCCTTGTAAAACCCGGCGAAGATATGAAAATTTGTACCTTCCTCTGGGTTTACTACGGATACCCTTCGGCGTCCTATGAAGGAGTCAGCGTTGAGAAAATGCGCTATAACTGCGGCGCGCTCCTTGCAAAAAGGGACAACGTATCGCCGGATAATGTGGCGGGAGTGCCGGATTCCGGCATTGCCCATGCGGTTGGCTATTCCAATGAGTCGGGGATTCCGTTTTCGCGGCCGTTTATCAAATATACGCCCACCTGGCCAAGGTCTTTTATGCCCACAATGCAGAGCCAGCGGAATTTGATTGCAAAAATGAAGCTGATACCGGTTCATGATCTGATACAAAATAAGAGCCTGCTGCTTATTGACGATTCCATTGTGCGCGGGACACAGCTTCGGGAAACCACGGAGTTTCTTTATCAGAGCGGGGCGAAGGAAGTACATATCAGACCTGCCTGTCCGCCTCTTTTGTACGGATGCAAATATTTGAATTTTTCACGTTCCACATCGGAAATGGATTTGATAACGAGAAGGATTATCAAGGAGATGGAAGGGGATGCAAAATATGTGAACCTGAGCGCCTATTCGGACCCGGAAACGCCGGAGTATCAGGAAATGGTAAAGAGGATTGGCGTGCAGCTCAATTTCACCTCCCTGCGCTACCACAGGCTGGATGATATGATTAAGGCGGTGGGGATTGATAGGTGCAAGCTCTGTACGTATTGTTGGGATGGGAAGGAATAATTTTTGTAACGATTTGTGATTTTCTCAAATTTGCTTTATAATAAAAGAAAAAGAAAAGGAAGTAAGTTTATGGCAGAAAGATTGACCAGGGAGCAAATGGCAGAAAAATATCCCAACACTTACTTAGGAATAAATAACATTAAATACCAGAATGATGACGGAGTAACCCTCGAAGCCGCAGATGTAGTATACACCGACAAAACAAGTAATGAACTCTTAATGATGCAAATAACCGGCAAAGAGGGAATAATCAGATGGTACACGAACGATAATGGACTTCCCTTAGGAGTGGCGGGGGTATTATAATGCATATAACCATACAATTAGATAACAAAGCAAGGCGTCCGATAGCTCACATAAACTGGTTTAAAGGGTGCCGTGCCCTTATAGATACGGGAGCGCTTTTTCCCATATGGAATGGGGACGGTAAGAGCCTTGAACAAGGCTTTCACGCAGAGCTTAAAAGAAAAAATGTAATATTTGGAGGTTTTGGAGGAAAAGCTAAGGGTGATTTATACAGAGTCAATTTTGAATTAAATGGTTTACATTATCTTGATATGCCAATAATGGCCAGCGAATTGGAAGGAACCAACTGGAATATGATTATATCAGCGACAATGTTCGAAGGTATGGCATATGAGATTGATACGGTAAACAAAAAATTGAACATCAATACCCAAGATAATCAACCTGTTCGGATATTAAGGCTTTCAGGTGATAACAATAACGTGTCCGTATATTTAGCAGGAACATATGGAACAGGCAATGAATATTATCAAGAAGAAAATCTTATATACAGGCCTTATTAGCAAATTACATGGACACCTCAATTATGGCAGGTGTCCTTTAATTATATTGTTATTTTAGCTAAAAATTCAAAGGAACTTGGTTCTTGTTATTTCGCAGGTTATGTTGTATAATCTTTTACATAAACATTTCAGATGACAAATCATAATAAATTCCCGAAAGAAAAAAGATGAATTTCATAGCTTTGCAATGCAATGATACTTGTGTACATACCTATTTTGCGGGCTTAAAAAGAATGGAGGATTTTAATGAGAGAGAAATACGAGTCGTTGGCGCTTGCAGACTTAAAGGCGATTGCAAAAGCCAGAGGGCTTAAAGGAACGTCCACGATGAAAAAGGCGGAGCTGATAGAGCTTATGCTGGCGGAAGATGAAAAGGACAAGGAGAAAGAAAAGGAAAAGGCTCAAAGGCGCAGTGCGGCGGCGGATGCGGCCCCTGTAAGGCAGGCTCCTGCGGAGAGGCCGGAAAAAAGAAGCGAGCAGGCGGAAGATAGGTTAAGCAGCCGTGAGGGTAAATCCGAAAAAGGAGAGTCCAAACCAATCCGTGGAGAAGGCAAGCCGGGCGGCCGGGAGAGCAGAACGGAAAAAACAGAGTCCGGGCAGGAGCGCGGAGAGAGAGCGGAATATAAGGCAGGTCGGGCGGAAGGCAAAAGCGACGAGGCAAAGGCGGAGGAAGACAAGTTCCCCGCAGATTTGGACAGCGGCATTGCCGCCAGCGGTATTTTGGAGGTCATGCCTGACGGATATGGGTTTATCCGCTGCGAAAATTTTTTGCCGGGAGATCACGACGTGTATGTTGCTCCCAGCCAGATTCGGCGGTTTGGTTTAAAGACGGGGGATATTTTGGAGGGCAACACCCGGGTGAGAACCCAGGGGGAAAAGTTTGCCGCGCTTCTTTATGTGAAATCCATCAACGGTTATGCGCCGGAGGTGGCGGCAAGGAGATGCAATTTTGAGGATATGACGCCTATTTTCCCCAACGAGAGACTGCACCTGGAAATGCCCGGGGCAAGCGTCGCCATGCGGATTATGGATTTAATCAGCCCTGTGGGGAAGGGACAGCGCGGTATGATTGTATCGCCTCCCAAGGCGGGAAAAACCACTCTCCTTAAGGATGTGGCGAAGTCCGTAAAGCGCAATGCGCCGGAGGTTCACCTGATTATCCTTTTAATCGACGAGCGTCCGGAGGAAGTGACGGATATCAAGGAAGCGATTGAGGGCCCGAACGTGGAAGTGATTTATTCCACCTTTGACGAACTGCCGGAGCACCACAAGCGGGTGTCGGAAATGGTCATCGAGAGAGGAAAACGTCTGGTGGAGCACAAGAAGGATGTAATGATTCTGATTGACAGTATTACCAGACTGACAAGGGCTTATAACCAGACGGTGCCGCCAAGCGGGCGTACTCTGTCCGGCGGTCTGGACCCGGCGGCTCTGCATATGCCCAAGAGATTTTTCGGAGCGGCCAGAAACATGCGGGAGGGCGGTTCCCTTACCATACTTGCCACTGCCCTTGTGGATACCGGGAGCAAGATGGACGATGTGGTATATGAGGAGTTTAAGGGAACCGGCAACATGGAGCTTGTGCTTGACAGGAAGCTGTCGGAGCGGAGAGTTTTTCCGGCCATTGACATTCCCAAATCCGGCACAAGGCGGGAGGATCTTTTGCTTGCTCAGGATGAACTGGAGGCAATCAATATCATGCGCAAAGCCTTAAACGGCTTAAAGCCGGAGGAAGCTGTGGATAAGATTCTGGACATGTTTGCAAAGACCAGAAACAATCAGGAGTTTGTAAATCTGGTGAAAAAGATAAAATGGTTCTAATCGAAAAGAGTGTGATTCTTTCTGAAAACGCAGCAGGATTCACACTCTTTCATTACAATAAGCTGGCTCACGAAGCATGTCAGCGTTTGTTACAATAAGCTGGCTCACGAAGCATGTCAGCATTTGTTACAATAAGCTGACTCACGGAGCGTACCAGCGTTTGTTGTTCAGGCTAAGTGCCTGTTATTCTTTTATCTTGTCAAGCTCTGTTAAACTGATGCCAAAAGAAGTCAAAATAACTTTTAACTCGATGTATCGATCCTTCATAAGCTTATAACTATTTGAATCTTTTTCGGAAGCAATCATATAATTTTGCAGTCTGGAAAATTCTTCTACGGATACCTTTATCATTTCTTTTTCACTCATATTCTCACCGCCTTTAATATCTGTTAATCTATTATAACAAAATAATTATAGCAGAATATGTAAAGCGTGTAAACCTGGCGCGTGTTTGGAAATTCATTCTTGCCATCCGCGCGTCCTGTTTTGTGTAATTTTTGGCCCAAATTAAAGCTCAAATTAAGACAAAATGGTTCTAAAAAGTACTTGCATCATGGAAAAAGATATGGTACAATTAAAAAGCTGTTTCGGGTTATACCTGTATATTAGGGACAGGGATAAACCGTTCGGCGGATGAAGACGAAGTAGTTTAAGAAACGTTAAATGAACATAGAGAGGTGAGAGCATGAAAGAGGGAATCCATCCTGAGTTTTATCAGGCAACCGTAACTTGTAACTGTGGCAATACCTTTGTAACAGGTTCAACCAAAAAGGATATTCACGTTGAAGTTTGTTCTAAGTGCCATGCATTCTACACAGGCCAGCAGAAAGCTGCAAGGGCTGACGGACGAATCGATAAGTTCAACAGGAAATATGGTATGGGAAACAAATAGTTTTACACGGAAAAGGTTGGGGTGCTGCATCTCAACCTTATTTTGTATTTTGTGATAAATTACTTTTGTCATACGGAGGTTTTCAATGAGGAAGAAAAAGATGAGCCGTTACTCAGGCATTGGCGGACAGGCGGTGCTTGAGGGGGTTATGATGAGGAACAAGGACGATTACGCGGTGGCCGTCCGCAAGCCAAACGGAGAAATTGAGGTGGAAATGGATGTGTTCCACGGATGTATGCATGACAGTAAGCTGGTGAAAATTCCTTTTATCAGAGGAATTTTTAATTTTATTGATTCCCTTCGTCTGGGGATGAAAACGCTGAATTATTCCGCTTCTTTTTATGAGGATGAAGATGCGAAGGAGACGGGGCTTGACAAGGCTCTTGATAAAGTTTCGGGAGGCAGGGGGGAAAGCATATTGATGGGAGTTACCACGGTGTTTTCCGTACTTCTTGCGGTGGGGATTTTTATCCTTCTGCCCTATTTTATTTCCGGTTTCCTTGCGGGATATGTGAGAAACGCTTCTTTGCTTGCCATACTTGAGGGGGCGGTCAGGATTCTTATTTTCCTGGCATATGTGGTGGGAATCAGCCTGATGAAGGATATTCGCAGGCTTTATCAGTATCACGGAGCGGAGCATAAATGTATAAACTGTATTGAAAAAGGAAGACCCCTTACGCTGCACAATGTTATGAGAAGCTCCCGTATCCACAAGCGCTGCGGAACCAGCTTTTTGTTTTTTGTGATGTTTGTGAGCATTATTTTGTTCTTTTTTATTCGTGTGGATAACGCGGCCTTAAAGGTTTTGCTGCGCATTGCCCTGATACCTGTGATTGCCGGAATTTCTTATGAGATCATACGGCTTGCAGGGAGAAGCGACAATATTTTTGTGCGGATTATCTCGGCGCCGGGGATGCTTTTGCAGCGGCTTACCACCAGGGAGCCGGATGAGAGTATGGTAGAGGTGGCCATGAAATCGGTGGAGGCTGTTTTTGACTGGAAGGCATATCTGCAGGAAACTTTCGGCTATGAAATAGACGATTCCTGGCTGACGGACGAAGGGGCAAACGAGGAAGAAGAGGATGGAGTATAAAGCATTATATGAAATGGGGGTAAAACAGCTCAAGGAGGCGGGCATTGAGGAAGCTTCCTTAGATGCACGGCTCTTGCTTGAGGAAACCTGCGGTACGGGGAGAAACGATTTGCTGGCTCATGGAGACAGACAGGTGGCGCAGGAGTTAAGCGATCGTTACATGAGCCGGATTGAAGAACGAAAGCGGCACATTCCCCTGCAGCATATTTTAGGCTACCAGGAATTTATGGGGCTCAGGTTTAAGGTAACGCCGGGGGTGCTGATTCCCAGACAGGATACGGAAACGCTGGTGGAGGAGGTTATGCGGTATCTGAATGACGGAATGCGCATTCTTGATTTATGCACCGGTTCCGGCTGTATTTTACTTAGCCTGCTAAGGTATTCCAATTCCTGCCAAGGGTTGGGGAGCGATTTGTCGGCACAGGCCCTTGAGGTGGCCAGGGAAAATGCCGGGAATCTTTCTTTAAACGCCGAATTTGTACAAAGTGATTTGTTTGAAAAGATAGAGGGAAAATTTGAAATCATTGTTTCCAATCCGCCTTATATCCCAAGCGGGGAAATCCCGACGCTGATGGAAGAAGTGAGGGACCATGACCCTTTAATGGCCCTTGACGGCGGCGAGGATGGGCTTTCTTTTTACCGGGAGATTGTAAAAAGCGCGGGGCGGTATCTGTATCCGGGGGGCAGGCTTTTTTTGGAAATCGGCTGTGAGCAGGGAGCGGCGGTCAGCGCTCTCATGGAAAAGGCAGGCTATGGTGAAGTTACGGTTAGTCAGGATTTGGCAGGGCTTGACAGGGTAGTGTCAGGCAGATATGCCGGATAGGCGCTTTACATCGAAATTTTACGCAAAGCGGTATAATTTTGGTCCAAGTTTATTCGGGGTGGCAGGTAAGGTGCATTGAATGTTTTTTAGAAAGTATGTAAGGAATTGGCGATAGATTTCAGGAATGGAGGATGAAAGCAATGTTTGACAGATTGGAGGATTTGCTGATCCGGTTTGAGGAAATCATGAGCGAGTTAAATGAGCCCGGCGTGGCCGGCAATCAGGATAGATTTCGCAAACTGATGAAGGAGCAAAGCGATTTGACGCCCATTGTGGACGCTTATAAGGAATACAAAAAAGCAAAACAGGATGTGGAAGACTCACTTGCCATGCTGGAGGAGGAGTCAGATGAAGATATGCGCGAAATGCTCAAGGAAGAACTTTCATCTTCCAAAAAGCGCATCGAGGAATTGGAGCAGGAGCTTAAGATACTGCTTTTGCCAAAGGATCCCAACGATGATAAAAACGTTATTGTGGAAATCAGGGCGGGCGCAGGCGGAGATGAAGCGGCTTTGTTTGCGGCGGAGATTTACCGTCTTTATGTGCACTATGCGGAAAGCCAGCGCTGGAAAGTGGAGACCTTAAATATGGATGAAATCGGTATCGGCGGCATGAAGGAAGTGAGCTTCATGATTAACGGCCAGGGGGCCTATTCCAGACTGAAATACGAAAGCGGCGTGCATCGCGTACAGCGTGTGCCGGAAACCGAGTCGGGCGGACGCATTCACACCTCAACCATCAGCGTGGCGGTGATGCCCGAGGCGGATGATGACATTGACATTGTGATTGAGGATAAGGATATCCGCATTGATGTTATGCGTGCATCAGGCAACGGCGGACAGTGCGTCAATACCACGGACTCGGCGGTACGTCTGACACATTATCCTACGGGAATTGTGGTGTACAGCCAGACGGAAAAGTCCCAGCTTCAAAATAAGGCAAAGGCCTTTGCCCTTTTAAAGGCAAAGCTTTATGATATAGAGCAACAGCAGAGGCACGACGCGGAGGCGGAGCTTAGAAGAAGCCAGATCGGTACGGGGGACCGCTCTGAAAAAATTCGTACCTACAATTTCCCTCAGGGACGTGTTACGGATCATAGAATCGGGCTTACCCTTTATAAGTTAGATAAGGTAATGAACGGGGATATCCAGGAGATTATTGACGCCTGCATTGCGGCGGACCAGGCTCGCAAGTTGTGCATCTTAAATCAGCAGGCGTAAAAGCCTGATTTTATGCGGCTTCCGGGGATTTATCGGGTGTTTGCGCTCCTATAATTTTGAATAAAAATCGGTTCATTTGGCAGAAAAATGAGCCGGTTTTTTGTTTTTTGGGTTTATAGATAACTTCGCAGACCTAGTTTACCCCCTATAGATGATTTCGCAGCCTTCCTTGGTCGGCTTTTGTCCGGTCAAAATAATTTGTAGACACATGTACAGCCAGCGCAGAGGCGGCACAATTAGCTATAATTATTATATCAGTCCTAAGTTATTTTATGAGTTACTATATATAATGATGGGGTGGCGGATGTTGATATAGTATGGTAATATATGTTTGAGGTGATTGCTTGGAAGATATTTTGAAAAAAGATGGATTGTCATTAGAATTACTGGGAGACTTATCCTATCAATCAGGACTGGGAATAAGGCTGAAGAAAAATCTTCACTATTTTGACAGGAAAGCATTGTTTGAAGAATTAGTGTCAGTAAATAAATGGTATGATACCTGTGAGCTGCTTCATGGGGTGATAGTAGATTACCGCATAAAAAGTATCCAGTCGGCGATGCTGAAATATGACAGATATTATCCGGATCATCAGACAGCAAAGGTATTCAATGATATGTTGGGATTCCGTACTCTTTGTGACAGCTATCAGGAAATACTGGACATAGCTGTGTTAGATAAGATACGTGTGGCGGATATGACTGGTGGTAAGGCAAAAGATGACGGTTATCGGGGAGTCCATGTGTATTTTCAGATGAGCAGTTTTCACTACCCGATAGAAA
>CAJUKV010000047.1 GCA_910587305.1 uncultured Lachnospiraceae bacterium
GAAAATAAAGTTCTCCGTCGCCGCGCTCTCGCTCCGAAAAAAGCGTAGCGGACACTAGGTTCGTGAAGGACCTCACCAAGTGCCGACGCTTTTTAAGGGGCTCCCCCAGAATTTTATTTTCCTCCCGGCTGGTTTTGGCGCTAAACTTAATGACATTGGAGGTTGAAGTGTAAAGAGAAGTTCACACGATTTATCAGTTGCAGTACCGCGGGCAAAGCTTGCGGTATGCAGGGAGGTATAAGAATGGAAACCAGAATAACGCAGCTTTTGGGAATTAAATATCCCATTATACAGGGAGGTATGGCCTGGGTGGCGGAGCACCATCTTGCGTCGGCGGTTTCCCAGGCAGGCGGGCTTGGGATTATCGGCGCGGGAGGCGCGCCCGCAGAATTCGTGCGCGAGCAAATCCGCCAGGTGAAAGAAACGATAGACAAACCTTTTGGGGTAAACATTATGCTGATGAATCCGGAGGCGGAGGCGATCGCCCGTCTGGTGGTTGCGGAGGGCGTTAAGGTGGTAACCACCGGGGCAGGCAATCCGGCCAAATACATGGCCATGTGGAAGGAAGCCGGCGTAAAGGTGATTCCTGTGGTGGCAAGTGTGGCGATGGCGAAAATGATGGAACGGGCCGGAGCGGACGCAGTGGTGGCCGAAGGGACGGAGTCCGGCGGACACATCGGATACGCCACAACCATGACGCTGGTTCCCCAGGTGGCGGACGCGGTAAAGATCCCTGTGATTGCGGCAGGGGGCATCGGAGACGGAAGGGGCCTTGCGGCGGCAATGATGCTGGGAGCGGAGGCCGTACAGATGGGAACCCGTTTTGTGGTGGCAAAGGAATCTATTGTACATGAAAATTATAAGAAAAAAATTATTGCGGCCAAAGACATTGACTCTGAGGTTACGGGAATGAGCCACGGCCATCCGGTGCGGCAGCTTCGCAACAGTATGACACGGGAATATCTGAAACTGGAAAAAGAGGGCGCATCCTTTGAGAAACTGGAACACCTGACTTTGGGGGCCCTTAGAAAGGCTGTTGTGGAAGGGGATGTGGTAAACGGTACTTTGATGGCCGGACAGATTGCGGGACTTATCCATAAGGAACAGACCTGTAAGGAAATGATTGAGGAGATTATGAATGAGGCAAAGCAGGCCGGAAACAGGTTTTTATTGCGGTAGAAGCAGGTGCACAAAACGTAATGGAAACAGTGCCTGGAGCGAAAATCAGAATTGTAAAACGTAATAGGGTTTATATGGCAGGTCAGGCTGCAAAGCAAGACAGAGCCTGCGGCGGGTGATGATATGGCCTGAGAAATAAGGTGGCGTGTGAAAGGCAGATAGGATAAAAGTGCGAAGAGAAGTTTGATTCGGCAAGAAAGGAATAAAGGAAAAGTTATGGGTAAGGTTGCATTTGTATTTCCCGGACAGGGGTCGCAGTACATAGGAATGGGCCGGGATTTTTACGAGCATGAAGGGGCGGCCAGGGAAATTTTTGACAAGGCCGGGCAGGTTACGGGAATGGATATTCCGGGACTGTGTTTTGAAGAAAATGACAGACTGGATATCACGGAATTTACCCAGATTGCCATGGTGGCTACGGAAGTGGCAATTTTGAAGGTTTTGGAGGAAAGGGGCGTCCAGCCTGATGTGACGGCAGGTCTTAGCCTTGGGGAATACGGCGCAATTGTTGCGTCAGGGGCAATGAGGGCGGAGGAAGCGTTTGCCCTTGTAAGGAGAAGAGGAATTTATATGCAGGAGGCTGTTCCCACAGGCGGAGCAATGGCGGCGGTGCTTGGACTTGACAGCGATGTGATAGAGCAGACGGTGGAAAATACGGAGGGAATTGTTTCCATTGCCAACTACAACTGCCCCGGTCAGATTGTGATTACCGGGCAGACAGATGCAGTTGCGAAAGCCGCAGAAAGCCTTAAGGAAAAAGGGGCAAAGAAAGTAATCCCCTTAAAGGTCAGCGGGCCTTTTCATTCCGTCATGCTCACGGAAGCAGGGAAACGCCTGAAAAAGGATCTGGAAAGAGTTCATCTGATGGATTTCACAATTCCTTATGTGGCGAATTTGACGGCGGATTATGTGACCCGGACGGAGCCTGTCAGGGAGCTTTTGGAAAAACAGATTTCCTCCCCGGTAAGGTGGCAGCAGTCCGTGGAGAGAATGATTGGGGACGGGGTGGATACCTTTGTGGAGATTGGCCCCGGAAGGACGCTCACCGGTTTTGTGAAAAAAATAAACAGGGATGTTACGGCTGTTCATGTGGATAAATATGAGGATTTACCCGGGGCATTGGAGGTGCTTGCAAATGCTTGAGGAAAAAGTGGCGCTGGTGACCGGCGCGGGAAGAGGAATTGGCAGGGCGATTGCGCTGGCCCTGGCGGCAAAGGGCGCTCTGGTGGTGGTAAACTATAACGGCTCTGAGGAAAAGGCAGAGGAAACGGCTGCGCTCATTGAAACGGCCGGAGGAAAAGCGGATATTTACGGCTGTAATGTGGCGGACTTTACCGCCTGCGGCGAAATGATAAAGACGCTGGTTTCCCGGTATGGGCACATAGACATTCTGGTGAACAATGCGGGGATTACCAGAGACAATCTTCTGATGAAAATGTCGGAGGAAGATTTTGACAGGGTGTTGGAGGTGAACTTAAAGGGCTGCTTTAACACCATGAGGCATCTTTCCAGACAGTTTCTGAAACAGAAAAGCGGAAAAATTATCAACATCTCCTCCGTCACCGGCATTATGGGAAACGCCGGGCAGGCAAACTACTGCGCCTCCAAGGCAGGGATTATCGGCCTTACCAAAAGTACGGCAAGGGAACTTGGAAGCAGAGGGATCAATGTAAATGCGGTTGCGCCGGGCTTTATCGAGACGGAGATGACAGGGGCGCTGCCGGACAGCATAAAAGAGACTATGAAGGAGCGGATTTTGCTTGGCAGAACCGGGAGCGCTAAGGAGGTTGCGGATGTGGTTGCCTTTTTGGCTTCGGAGGAAGCGTCTTATATAACGGGGCAGGTCATTTCCGTAGACGGCGGGATGGCGGTATAACCTTCTATTTAGATGAAGCGGAAATTGCGAAGCCATGGGTTTGTTTTTCACGGCATGCATGGCTTTTCACAGAGGCATGGCTTTTCACAGAAATAGTTTGTCGGAATGAAAAGGCGGGATATAAATTTTGAAATTTTCCATGAAAGACAGAAAGGGGAAAGTAAATGAGCAGACGTGTGGTAGTAACCGGAATGGGAGCCATCACTCCGGTGGGACTAAATGTAGATACATTTTTTCAGTCGCTGAAAGAAGGACGGCATGGTTTTGGATTCATCAGCAAATTTGACAGTACGGATTTTAAATGCCATGTGGCGGCCGAGGTAAAGGGCTTTGACGGGAAAGAGTATATGGATTTTAAGGCGGCAAAGCGCATGGAGTTATTCAGTCAGTACGCTGTGGCCGCGGCTGGGCAGGCCCTTGAGGATGCGGACATCCGTATGGAGGAGGAAGACCCCTATCGGGCAGGCTGCGCCATAGGTTCGGGAGTAGGAAGCCTGCAGGCCATAGAAAGAGAGTACGAGAAGATGATAAACAAAGGCCCTTCCAGAATCAATCCGCTGATGGTGCCGCTTATGATTTCCAACATGGCGGCGGGAAACGTATCCATTCAGTTTGGACTTAAGGGAAAAAGCATCAATCTGGTTACGGCCTGCGCTACGGGAACCCATTCCATCGGGGAGGCTTTCAGGAGCATTCAGTATGGGGAAGCGGACGTGATGGCGGCCGGGGGAACGGAGAGCTGCATTACGCCGCTTGGAATCGGCGGTTTTTGCGCCCTGAAAGCGCTCTCCGGCGTAGACGATCCGGATAAATGCTCCCTTCCCTTTGACAAAAACCGCAGCGGTTTCGTGATGGGCGAAGGGGCCGGCGTTGTGATTTTGGAAGAGCTGGGCCATGCAAAAAGAAGGAACGCGCATATTTATGCCGAGGTTTTAGGATATGGCAGCACCAGCGACGCTTATCACATCACCTCCCCGGCGGAGGACGGAATGGGAGCGGCCAAGGCTATGCTTTTTGCCTTAAAGGACGGCGGCGTCGCGCCCACGGACATTACTTATATCAATGCCCATGGAACGGGAACCCATTTAAACGACCTTTTTGAGACAAGGGCCATTAAGAACGCCTTTGGGGATCACGCTTACAAAATTCATATCAATTCCACCAAATCCATGGTGGGCCATCTTCTTGGGGCCGCGGGAGCGGTGGAGTTTGTGACCTGCGTCAAGGAGATAGAGGAAGGCTTTCTTCACAAAACGGTGGGCTACGAAACGCCGGACGAGGAAATGGATTTGGACTACTGTAAGGAGCCTTATGAGGAAGAAGTGCCTTATGCCCTGAGCAATTCACTGGGATTTGGCGGACACAATGCAAGCATATTGATTGGAAAATATAAGGAGTAGCGTGAAGAAAAATTCTAAGTCCGCAAAAGACGCGAACTAAGAATTTTTAAAGCTTGCAAAGCAAGCTGTCTTCACGCAAGAAGAATGCCTTGAAAAACAGGCATTCTTCATCAAGATTTGTGTTGCCGCAAAGCGGCAGCAGGGAGGATTACAATGTCTCTATTATCAGCAAAGGAAATTATGGAAATTATTCCGCACAGGCAGCCGTTCATGCTGTTAGACACAGTTGAGGAGCTTGAGCCGGGGAGACGGGCGGTGGCGAAAAAGTGCGTGTCGTACAACGAGCCCTTTTTTCAGGGGCATTTTCCGGGGGAACCGGTGATGCCGGGGGTACTGATTGTGGAAGCCCTTGCCCAGGCGGGAGCGGTGGCGATTTTAAGCCTTCCGGAAAACAAGGGAAAGACCGCCTATTTCGCGGCCATTCAATCTGCAAAATTCAAAAAAAAGGTGGAGCCCGGCGATGTGCTTATGCTTGAAACGGAAATTATCAAACAAAAGGGGAGTATAGGCGTGGGAAAGGCGGTTGCCACAGTGGATGGGAAAATAGCCGTACAGGCGGAACTCACCTTTGCGGTTCAATAAGTTTTTGCACGGCATTGTGCCAGCCCCAATTTACGGGCTGTCAGAAGAAAATTCAAATTTTTTTCAATCAGCAGCTTTGTGTCCTGTCCCAAAGCTGTGGTTTCCGGAAACAGGGAGGATCGAATATGTCAGCATTATTTCGCAGGGATAAATATATACAGGTAAAAGGCGAAGAAACGGTGGGAGCAGATAACGGAGGAACGAAAGGAAAGGGGCGGTCAGGGCAGGAAGAAAAAAGTCATTATCAAAAATTAAGTCGGGCAATAGACAAAATGGAGTATAAGGATGAAGACAAAGATAGTGATAAAAAAGATAATGATAAAAATAAAGATGGGGAAATCATCTGTCCCGACTGTGGAAAAAGGTTAAGCAGAGCGGATGTTGTAATCAACAACTATATTTGTACGGCCTGCGGGAGCTATTTCAGAGTCAGAACGAAAAACAGAATCCGCATGATTTGCGATAAAGGATCTTTTATCCCCTGGTTTGAAGATATGCCCTTGGAGAACCCCCTAAATTTCCCGGGCTATGAGGAAAAGCTAAGGAGCGTTAAAGAAAAAACCGGGCTCCAGGAAGGCGTTACGGTGGGCGAAGGGAAAATTTTTGGGGAAAAGGTCTGCCTTGGCGTATGCGATTCCAGATTCCTGATGGGCAGTATGGGCCATGTGGTGGGCGAAAAGATTGCCGGTGCTGTGGAGCGGGCTACCAAAGAGAGATTACCGGTGGTATTATTTTGCTGTTCGGGGGGAGCCAGGATGCAGGAGGGAATCATTTCCCTGATGCAGATGGCCAAGACGTCCGGGGCCTTAAAAAGGCACGCTCAGGCGGGACTATTGTATATAAGCGTGCTTACGGATCCCACTACGGGAGGGGTGACGGCAAGCTTTGCCATGTTAGGAGACATTATTTTGGCGGAGCCCGGCGCGCTGATTGGGTTCGCGGGCCCCAGGGTGATTGAACAGACCATCGGCCAAAAACTCCCGGAGGGCTTTCAGCGGGCGGAATTTCAGTTAGCCCATGGGTTTGTAGACAGGATTGTGGAGAGAGACGAATTAAAGAGCGTTCTGTATCAGATTTTAACGTCCCACAGAATTTCTTTGGAAAATAATACTTTCAGCGGCTTTTCGTTAGAAATTCCCCAATTTAGGCCGCTGGAAGTTAACCGGGAGCGGCTTTTCAAAACCCCCGTAAAAAGCCCATGGGAAAAGGTAAAAGAGGCCAGAAGCTTAAAACGTCCTTCTGCGCTTACCTATATAGACCTGATTTTCGACGATTTTTTAGAGCTCCATGGAGATAGGAATTTCAGCGACGATAAAACCATTGTCGGCGGTATCGCCACCCTTTATGGACAGCCGGTTACGGTGATTGGGGTGCAAAAGGGCAATGATGTAAAAGAGTGCGTCCTTCGCAACTATGGAATGACTTCCCCGGAAGGCTACCGGAAAGCTTTAAGGCTGATGGAGCAGGCGGAGAAATTTCACCGCCCTGTGATCTGTTTTATCAACACCTCAGGGGCATATCCGGGGATGGAAGCCGAGGAGCGGGGACAGGGAGAGGCCATTGCCAGAAACCTGTTTGAAATGGCGGGGCTTAAGGTTCCGGTATTATCCATTATCATAGGAGAGGGCGGCAGCGGCGGCGCTTTGGGGCTTGCCCTTAGCAACGAGGTATGGATGCTGGAAAATGCCACCTATTCCATTCTCTCTCCGGAGGGATTTTCCTCTATTTTGTGGAAGGACGCAAAGCGTGCTAGGGAGGCGGCCGGGGTGATGGGAATAACGGCGGACGACTTAAAAAGGCTTGGTGTTATCGAGGAAATAATACCGGAGTATGGCAGCGCAGGGTCGGATACGGTGGAGGATATTGCCGGGTATATGAAATTTTATATGACGGAGTTCCTTAAGAAATTTGACGGGATGAACGGAGAGGAAATCGCTGCAAACCGCTACGAAAGATTCAGAAAGTTTTAATTGGAGGAGAATATGTCCATAAAAATAATGGGAACAGGAAGCGCCCTTCCCGAACTGGTGGTTACAAACAAAGAGTTAGAACAAATGATGGATACCACAGACGAGTGGATTACAAGCCGGACAGGAATCAGAAAGAGGCATATTGCGGTGACGGAAACAACTACCTTAATGGCAGTAAAAGCGTCGGAAATAGCTATGAAAAAGGCGGGGATAGAGCCTGAGGAAATTGATCTGATTATTGTGGGTACGGTGTCAGGGGATAAGTGTTTTCCTTCCACTGCCTGTCAGATTCAGGAGGCTCTTTTGGCCAAAAATGCGGTTGCCTTTGACATCAACGCAGCCTGCGCGGGATTTCTTTTTGGGCTGACCATTGCGGACGCTTATTTTCAGAGCGGGAGGGCACAGACAGCGCTTATTGTGGGAGCGGAAACGTTATCGAAGATGGTGGACTGGAAAGACCGCAGCACATGTGTTCTTTTTGGAGACGGCGCCGGGGCGGCGGTGGTGCGCAAAACGGATACCGGCATGTTACATATTGTACAGGGATCGGACGGAACGCGGGGGCATGTGCTTGCCTGTGATAACCGGCCGGTAAACACTCCTTTTACAAGAAGGCTTTTTACAAAAGAATTTTTTGCGCGGGCCTCTTTTGCGGGGGAATCTTTTCCGGGCGCTGCCTGCACAAGGGAATTTTCCGGGGACAATCTTTCAGCCCCGGACTATCTTAAAATGGACGGGCAGGAGGTTTTCCGGTTTGCGGTGAGAACGGTTCCTAAGGCCATTTGCCAGGCGTTAGAAAAAGCCGGAATTTTGCCCGATGAGATTCAATATTTTTTCCTTCATCAGGCAAATATAAGAATTATAGAGGCGGTAGCCAAAAAGCTTGGCCAGCCGATGGAAAAGTTTCCCACAAACCTCCAAAAATGTGGTAATATATCAGCAGCAAGTGTGCCAATTTTGTTAGACCATGTAAACCGCGAGGAGAAACTGAAAAGGGGAGACAAAATTGTGATGGCCGGTTTCGGGGCCGGTCTTACCTGGGGGGCGGCGGTTATAATATGGTAGCGGTACCGCAAGCACGGCTTGCGGTATGCGGGGGGATAAGTTTGGAAGTAAACTTCCAAACTACTTATTGGTGGCAGTACCGCAAGCACAGCTTGCGGTATGCAGGGGGAATAAAAATGGAAACGAATAAGACGTTGAATACTTTGCTTGTGACTTTGTTCAGGGATATTATGAATATTGAACAGGATGCGCTAATTACCGGGGAATTTACGGATATCACCATGAACGATATGCATGTGATTGAGGCAGTAGAGTGCGGCGAACCAAGGCCCAGCTCCGTGGTAGCGAAAAAACTTTCGGTGACCATGGGAACATTAACCAAGTCCATCGACAGGCTAACCAGAACAGGCTATGTTTTGCGGGAGAGGAGCGATGAGGACAAGCGGCTTGTTCTGCTTTCTCTGACGGAAAAGGGGAAACGGGCCTATGACCATCATATGAGATTTCACGAAGGGATGATTAAGGCGGCGATGGCGCAGTTTAACAAGCAGGAGGCGGGAATCCTGATACATTCCCTTCAGGGGCTTGTGGATTATTTTAACAGTCATAAAAAAGCAAATCTAAAAGGAGATAAGGCGGCAGAAAACTGCCATATGAAAATGTGATGATAGACAAAGAAAAGTTTCATGTGCTAAATTACATTAAAAAGGAAGAATATACCGCAAGCATGGACGGAATGCGGTACATGCTGAAAAAGAAAGAAGAGGAAGGGGAAAGCCGGCTGGAAGCGGTGATTTGGCCGGAGCCCTATTGCTATGCCAAGACGGAGGAAGAAAAAAAACTTAGAAAAGAATTTCCCTTCTCGGCGGATGGCGTTACGCAGGCGGCGGACTGGCTGAATGAACAGTATGAGGCGCAAAAAGAGTTTTGGAAAGCGTCAAAAACATTTTATTAAATTTCTTCTTTGCCCGGCGTATTGAATGAAAAGCACTTACGGAAGATAAAGAAAGACATCTTCCTGTGGGTGCTTTTTTCGTGCAATAAATTTAATGTCGGATTCAAACTTTCGGATAGCCAGACAGGATAGACAAAGGGACTTTTGCTTTTCACTGAGAGCGTTATTTGTCGAAAATTATATTATTATATGTAAATTACATGATATTTTGGATAAAATTTCTTTTTTTCACCAAATATATTTGCTTTTTCCTGTAGAAATTGTATAATAAATCTATGTGCTATGTTAATTTTTTGTAAAGGAAGGTAAAAACTATGGAAATGACACTCAGATGGTACGGAAGTAAATTTGATACGGTTACATTAAAGCAGATACGTCAGATCCCCGGAGTTACAGGGGTTATCACCACACTTTATGATACGGCGCCGGGAGAGGTTTGGAGCCGGGAGAGAATCCGCGCGCTGAAAGAAGAGGTGGAGGCATCAGGACTTCATATTGCGGGAATCGAGAGCGTAAATATTCATGATGCAATTAAGACGGGCGCTCCGGATCGCGATAAGTATATTGCAAATTATATCGAGACACTGGAGAACTTAGGACAGGAAGACCTGCATCTGGTATGCTATAACTTTATGCCGGTATTCGACTGGACCAGAACGGAGCTTGCAAGGGTCCGCCCGGATGGATCTACCGTGCTTGCCTACACGCAGGAGGCGGTTGACGCTCTTGACCCGGAGAAAATGTTCGAGTCTATCGCAGGGGATATGAACGGAACCATTATGCCCGGCTGGGAACCGGAGAGAATGGAGCATGTAAAAGAGCTTTTTGAACTTTATAAGGACGTGGATGATGAAAAGCTTTTTGAAAACCTGAAATATTTCCTGGAAAAGATTATGCCAACATGTGATAAATATAACATCAATATGGCAATTCACCCGGACGATCCCGCATGGAGCGTGTTTGGACTTCCCCGGATTATCACCTGTAAGGAAAATATTCTCCGTATGATGAAGATGGTGGACAACCCGCACAACGGCGTGACCTTCTGTTCCGGTTCTTATGGGACAAACTTAAACAACGATCTCCCGGATATGATTCGTTCCTTAAAAGGGCGTGTTCACTTTGCCCATGTGCGCAATCTGAAATTCCATTCTCCTACGAATTTTGAGGAATCCGCACATTTATCCTCCGACGGAACCTTTGACATGTATGAGATTATGAAGGCCCTTTACGATATCGGCTTTGAAGGCCCGATTCGTCCCGACCACGGACGCATGATTTGGGATGAAGTGGCAATGCCGGGATACGGGCTTTATGACAGGGCGCTGGGAGCTACCTACCTGAACGGTTTGTGGGAAGCAATTGTAAAGAGTGCGAAATAGTTTTGATAGAAATTGTGCTTGTGTATCAATTTGCAGGATGAGAAAGGAGTAGGTTTATTCAGATGAAATTAAGCGAACAAGGACTAAAAGACAGGTCAAAATGGGAGGAAGCGGGCTATTCCCTTCCCAAATTTGACAGGGAAAAGGTAATGGCGGCTACAAAGGAAAATCCTTTCTGGATTCATTTTGGAGCGGGCAACATCTTCCGGGCCTTTCAGGCAAATGTGGTTCAGAACTTGCTTAACGAAGGTGTCCTTGACAGGGGCCTTGTGGTTGCGGAAGGCTTTGACTATGAAATTGTTGAAAAAATGAACCGCCCTCACGACGACTACACCCTTCTCGTAACCTTAAAGGCGGACGGGAACGTGGATAAGACGGTAGTGGGCAGCGTGGTGGAATCTCTCATTTTGGATTCTGAGAACGAAAAAGAATACGAGCGTTTAAAAGAAATTTTCCGGAAAGATTCTCTGCAGATGGTTTCCTTTACCATCACGGAGAAGGGCTACAGCCTTGTAAACGGAAAGGGCGAAGTGCTTCCGGCAGTGGCGGATGATTTTGAAAAAGGGCCCGAAAAGCCCATGAGTTATATCGGAAAGGTGGTTTCCCTTTTATATACTCGGTATCAGGCGGGGGAAAAGCCGGTTGCCATGGTGAGCATGGACAACTGTTCCCACAACGGGGATAAGCTGTACGCGGCGGTAAATGAATTTGCGGAAAAATGGACCGAAAAGGGACTGGCCGATAAAGGTTTCCTTTCCTATATTAATGCAAAGGATAAGGTGTCCTTCCCCTGGAGCATGATTGATAAGATTACCCCCAGACCGGACGCTTCGGTGGAGGCAATTTTGAAGGCCGACGGCATAGAGGAGCTGGATCCGGTTATCACCTCCAAGAACACCTATGTAGCGCCCTTTGTGAATGCGGAGGAATGCGAATATCTGGTAATTGAAAATGCATTCCCCAACGGAAAACCGAATTTGGAAAAAGGCGGAATCATGTTTACGGAGCGGGAGACCGTGGATAAGGTGGAAAAGATGAAAGTCTGCACCTGCCTAAACCCTCTCCACACAGCGCTGGCCGTGTATGGATGTCTGCTTGGATACAAGAAGATTTCAGACGAGTTAAAGGATACGGAGCTTGTCAAGCTGATTGAGACCGTAGGATACAAGGAAGGCCTTCCGGTGGTGGTAAACCCGGGTATTCTCGACCCCAAAGAATTTATCGACACCGTTTTAAAGGTGCGCTTCCCCAACCCGTTTATGCCGGATACCCCTCAGCGAATTGCAACGGATACTTCCCAGAAGCTGGCAATCCGCTATGGCGAGACCATCAAGGCATATCAGGCTTCCCCGGATCTTGACGTGAAGGATTTGAAGCTGATTCCGCTGGTATTTGCAGGATGGCTCCGGTATCTGATGGGCATAGACGACGAGGGCAATGCTTTTGAACTCAGCCCGGATCCTTTAAAGGACACGGTATGTCCTTACGTGGCCGGTCTTAAATTGGAGGAAGGACAGGATGTGGAGGCAGCGGTTAAGCCGCTGTTACAGATGAAACAGATTTTCGGCGTTGATTTATACGAGGCAGGACTGGCGGACGCGGTCTGCGGCTATTTGAAGGAAATGACAAAAGGCGTGGGAGCGGTGCGCGCTACTCTAAAAAAATACGTTTAGAACGCGCAATTAATAGCGCCGCGCATCCCGCGGCGCGGAACATACGGGCTTCAAAATCAGAATATCGGAACGATACGGGTATATAAAAAGCAAAAAGGAGGAGAAGTATGCGTAATGTAATTGATTTAAACCAGGACTGGAGGTTTATCCAAAAGGATGCGGGGCTGCCGGAAAGCTTTCCGGCAGATTGGGAGAAGATCAACCTGCCTCACAGCTGGAATGCGGTAGACGGCCATGACGGGAACGGAAGCTACGACCGGGGAAAATACTGGTATGCCAAAACCTTTAAGACGCCTTCCCAGCCTCTTAAGGGCGGCAGGGTTTACGTGGAGATTTTAGCGGCCGGCCAACAGGCAACGGTTTATGTAAACGGTAGGGAAGTGGTTTACCATGAAGGAGGATATTCGATTTTCCGTGCGGATATTACGGATTTATGCAAGGAGTCGGAAGAAAATCTGCTGGTGGTAGCCTGCAGCAACGAGTACAAGGACAGCGTGTATCCTCAGTCCGCGGACTTTACTTTCTATGGCGGATTATACCGCGGGGTAAACTTGATCAGCGTGCCCGAGGCACACTTTGATTTGGATTATTACGGAGGTCCCGGCTTTAACGTGACCCCGAAGGTATGCGAGTGCGGGGCTGCCGCTTTCGAGATGGAATCCTGGGTAAAAAATGCGGACGAGAATTTTACCGTGATGTATTCCATTAAGGATGCGCAGGGAAAAGAGGTTGCAAGCGCGGTGCGCCCGGCGGATAACACGAAGGTTACGGTCTATGTGCCGGACGCCGTAAAGTGGGATTTGGATAATCCTTACCTGTATACGGTAACCGCTACCTTACAGCGCAGGAACGAGGCTTACGACGAGGTAACCGTGAGAGCGGGCGTAAGAAGCTTTTCCTGCGACCCGGATAAAGGCTTTATTATCAACGGCGTTGAGACACCTCTGCGCGGCGTAAGCCGTCATCAGGACAGACTGTATGTGGGAAATGCCCTGAGCAGAGAAGAACATTATGACGACGCCAGAATCATCAAGGAGCTGGGGGCGAATACCATTCGTCTGGCACATTATCAGCATTCACAGGATTTTTATGACGCCTGCGACGAGCTGGGATTTGCCGTTTGGGCGGAGATTCCTTTTATCAGCGTATTTAACAAGGACCCTGCGGCTCATGAAAACTGCATCAGCCAGATGAAAGAGCTGATTATCCAGAACTACAACCATCCCTCTATCATGTTCTGGGGGGTATCCAATGAGATTTTAATTGGCGGTATTTCAGATAAGCTGGTGGAAAACCACGTGGAGCTGAACGCCCTTTGCAAGGAGCTTGACCCCACCCGTCTGACCACCATAGCCCACGTAACCATGACGCCTATCGAGAGCCCTATGCATGGTATCACCGATATAGAAAGCTACAACCATTACTTTGGATGGTACGGCGGCAAGATGGAGGACAACGGCCCATGGCTTGACAACTTCCATAAAGTTCATCCGGAAATCTGTCTCGGCGTCTCCGAGTATGGATGCGAGGGCATTATCACATACCACGGCCCTAATCCGGCCTGCAAGGACTACAGCGAGGAATATCAGGCTTTGTATCATGAGCATATGGCAAAGGTTTTGGACGAGCGTCCGTGGATCTGGTCAAGCCATGTGTGGAATATGTTTGACTTCGGCTGTGCGGCGCGCGACGAAGGCGGCGTGGCAGGACGGAACAATAAGGGCCTTGTTACCATTGACCGCAAAACCAAAAAGGACAGCTATTATATCTATAAAGCATACTGGAACAAGGAGCCTATGGTGCATCTGTGCGGCAGACGTTATGCCCAGCGCGCAGGAGAGACCACCGAAATCCGCGTTTATTCCAACCAGCCTTCGGTGAAGCTTTTCTTAAACGGCAAAGAGGTGGAAGAAAAGACGGCGGATAAGGTATTTGTATTTACGGTGGCTTTAGAGGACGGCTTTAACACTATTGTAGCCCAGGCCGGGAATTTAAAAGATACCATGACCTTAGAAAAGGTGGAAAAAGAACCTGCCATCTATGTTCTCCCTGAAGTGAACGAGAGAGCGGAGGGCGTTGCCAACTGGTTTAGCGTGGTTGGAGATATGGACTTAAAGGCGCCTATGGAATTCCCGGAAGGAAAATACAGCGTGAAGGATTCCATGGAAGAAATCGCGAAATGCCCGGAAGCAATGAAAGTGGTTACGGAGGCCATTAAGCTCACCATGAATATGAAGGTGGTGCCCGGAGAGGGTATGTGGGATATGATGAAATCCATGACCATGGAAAGGGCTATCGGCATGGCCGGGTCTATGGCGCCGGAAGGTTTCTTAGAGAGCCTGAACGCGAAACTGATTCGCTTTGACAAAAACTAATATATGTTTGTGCTGACATCCTGCTTTGCAGGGTGTCGGCCAAAGTGGGGAATACGAAAAAGAAATTTGTGCTGACGCTCAAATTTGCAGAGCGTTAGTAAGAATAGAGAATACGAAAAATAAATTTTTCGTATAACAAATTTGTGCTGATGCCCAAATTTGCAGGGTATTAGCAGGAGTGGAGGTATTGATATGGCAAAAAACAATAGTTCTGTTCAGCCCTTTGGCATGAAAGATAAATTGGGGTATATGTTTGGTGATTTCGGTAATGATTTTACCTTCATTTTATCTTCATCCTTTATGCTGAAATTTTATACGGACGTTATGGGAATTTCCGCAGGCGTAGTAGGCGTTTTGATGATGGCGGCCCGTTTCGTGGACGCAGTCACGGATGTAACCATGGGTCAGATTGTCGACCGATCCAAGCCTACAAAGGACGGAAAATTTAAGCCCTGGATTAAGAGAATGTGCGGGCCGGTTGCAATTGCCTCGTTCCTGATTTATCAATCGGGATTTGCAAATATGGCGTATGGCTTTAAGGTTTTCTGGATGGTAATCACCTATATCCTTTGGGGTTCCATTTTCTACACATCCATTAATATTCCTTATGGTTCCATGGCCTCTGCAGTTTCCTCAGACCCTAAGGATCGTGCGGAACTTTCCACCTGGAGAACCATCGGCGCAACCCTTGCGGGACTTGTAATCGGCGTTGGAACGCCTATGGTAGCTTACGAAGTGGTGGATGGCAATACGGTTCTATCCGGCTCCCGTATGACAATCATTGCCGGGGTATTTTCCATCTGTGCAATTGTGTGCTATCTGCTTTGTTTTAATCTGGTGCGTGAGCGTGTTGAGGTGAAAGCGAATAATCAGAAGCTGGAAGTAGGAAATCTTTTAAAGAGCCTTGTAACCAACCGCTCTTTACTTGGCATCATTGCCGCTGCCATTTTGTTATTGCTTGGTATGCTCGGTATGCAGGGCATGGCGGGCTATGTATACCCGAACTATTATGGCTCTGCCGCCGCACAATCCGCATCGGCGTTGATAGGAAGCGTCGTAATGCTGGTGATCTGCGCTCCCTTTGCTTCCAAGCTGGCGGCTAAATTTGGCAAGAAAGAATTGTCCATGGTATCCTGTGCTTTTGGCGCGGCAGTTTACCTGGTATGTCTGGTTGTAAATCCGAAAAACCCGTATGTATACGTAGGATTTTATGCACTGGCTTATGTTGGCCTTGGATTTTTCAATACGGTTATCTGGGCGATGATTACGGATGTAATAGATGACGCCGAAGTGAAAAATGGCGTTCGAGAGGATGGTACGATTTATTCGGTATACTCTTTTGCCCGTAAACTTGGGCAGGCTCTTTCATCCGGTATGATCGGCGGGCTGCTCAGTATGATTGGATATACTCAGGAGTCAGCTTTTGACCCGGTGGTTACAAAGGGGATTTTCAATCTGTCCTGTATTATCCCGGCAATCGGCCTGGGCGCTGTGGCGCTTGCACTGCTTTTCATCTATCCGCTTAGCAAAAAGCGCGTGGAAGAAAATGTGGCCATATTGGAAAAACGGCGGAGGAAAGCTTAACGGTTTTCCTGTGGCGTATTCCGATAACGACGTGGAAACGACAGTTTAGATTTTTAGAACTGCTATAAGAAAGAGATTGAAATAGAACAAAAATGATAGGATCTTATGGAAGTGTCACTTCTGTAAGATCCTGTTTTTTCATGCCATATTATCATATCGACTTAATTTCTCTAAGATTAAAAATAAATAGATTTTATGTTTGCAAAAGATTAACCTCGCCTTGCTCCTTATACACATAACCGGCCCATTCTTCAACAGTATCATGCATGGTATAATCAGGATCATCTGCCAGCGCTTTTGAAAGATAAGAATTACGAACAGCACGGGCAGCATTCTCTTCGTCCATATAATATCTTTTCATCAAACATTCTGTAACAAAGCGTTTAAATTCTTTGATATCTGTCCTGCTCATTTTACCCCTCCATTCCTGACGAAATATTTTTGCTTATTTCTTATCATATCACACTTTAAATCCATTATGCAAGTTTTAGATAATTCCGTATGAAAAGAATATTGATATCCATATACGGATTCATTTTTTAACAGGTGACGATAATCTACATCGCCCGGAAGCAATAACCCGTTGTTGACTTTATAGGCGATATTCACAATGCTGCCATCGGCTATTTCACCGTATACTATGTCATAATTATTATATCGATTATGGTTGGTAAGTCCATATTGTTTTAATATAGTGTCATATAATCTGTTATTTAGTATAAATTCGGACCAGTCTTTATTGTGGACAGGAAAACGTTTTATTTTCATCCATTTATTATTTGTAGCAAAGTTACAACTGATCTCAACGATATAGGGTTCTTCGTTTACTTTGTTAAAATAATTATATGTTCTTGTTTTTCTGACTGCAGTAATAGCAGCATGCTTATAACTCGGCGTAGTGTAAAAGCCCGCACCAAAATCCAGATATTTCTGACTTTTACCGAAATCTATTCCATATAAACAAATATTTACTGCCGAACTAAAATTTGTACCATGATATAATTTCATATAAATTCTTTATCCTTGATGATATAAGTTTGTAAGAAAAATTTACTATTTGAGATGTTGGAAATGAAAATGAAAATGGGGCAAAAACTCCGCATCTTTGCCCCATTTATGAAACAAAAGAATAAAACGTTCAAACTATTATTTCTTTTAGATATTTGCAGATAAGAATTTTGCGCAAAAAGATGTATTAGGTATTTATGACTTTAGGATGACGAAAATCCTATTTTGTGTAATTATCAAAATACCCCTGTACTAATATAATGGGCGTTCCCTTATCGCCGCTGCCGCTGGTCAGATCGCACAGGGAGCCGATTAAGTCGGTAAGCCTTCTGGGGGTAGTTCCCTGGGTTACCATGGTGCCCACCAGGCTGGCCGCTTTTTCATCCTTATTGCGGATATAAGCGGAAATGGCATCTTTCAGCTCGTCGCCGGATAAATCGGCAAAATCGTTGTCGGCCAAATATTTCAGCTTCACTTCGTTGGGGGTTCCTTCAAGGCCCTTTGTATATGCCGGAGAAACCACCGGATCGGCAAGCTCCCAGATTTTTCCCACAGGATCTTTGAAGGCGCCGTCGCCGTAGATCATCACTTCAATCTGTTTTCCTGTTTTTTCAATCAGGCTCTTTTGGATGCGGTCTACCGTTTCCTGACAGTGAATTGGGAACAGTTTCACGCTTTCTTCCGTTGCCTTGTTGGAGCCAAGCAGACCAAACCTGTCATTATAGCCGCTGCCGTCCACACTCTTTGTAAGGATTTCATCAAGGGTGTATACTTTTTCGGCGCCATTTTTTAACAGGGTATTTTTTGTCCTGAAACGGGTGTGAATATCACAGGTCAGGACTGATTTTGTATAAGAAAGGATTGCCTTAGGATTGTTGGCAAAAATGATTTGAACCTCAGCGCCCGCCTCCTGAATCAATTGCTTGTAATATGCCACATAATCTATGCCGGTGAAGACATGTTTTTTATATCCGAATAACTCTCTGTATTTTTCTTCTGAGAGAACATCTGCCTAGGGATTTACGCCCTTTTCGTCCATATCTTCCTCGTCGATCAGGTGATTGCCCACCTCGTCCGAAGGGTAGCTGAGCATCAGCACAACTTTTTTAAGTCCCTTTGCAATTCCTTTTAAGCAGATAGCGAAACGGTTACGGCTTAAAATCGGGAATAAGATTCCTACCGTGTCGTCGCCAAATTTCTCATGTACATCCTTTGCGATCTGGTCAATTCCTGCATAATTTCCCTGGGCGCGTGCCACAACGGCCTCTGTTACGGCCACTACGTCCTTATCACGCAAAGAAAAGCCCTCGCTTTTTGCAGCCGCCAGCACAGAATCCACAACAATTGCCGCAAGATCGTCTCCCTGCCGGATAATCGGCGCTCTAACCCCTCTGGATACAGTTCCTACCAATCGTTCCATTTTTCTCCTCCATTCATTCCGAAGCATATAGATACCTTCTCTATTTCGGCTGTCAAAACAGACCTCTTATATTATAAAGGCTATGTTAGGGTTCATCAAGTAAAAATTCTACGGATATTAGCATTTTTAGTGAATTTTTAGTTTTTTTTAAAGATTTCCCTAATAAAATCTCAAGCAATCCTAAAGGGAAAGTGAAACTATGGGGCGTTTTTAACGGATATAATCTGTCTATCATGATGGGATGCGAAAACAAACAACGGAAAAGAGCTTAAACAAAGGGAGCGCTTTGGGCGGATGTTTTGGAAATGTCTCATGAAAAATATTTATTGGTGGCAGTATTGCAAGTACGGTTTGCGATACATGACAATAAGCGCTGCTTATTGTATGCAGGGGGTGTAAAATGAAAAAATTCAATATTGCAGTTATTTTCGGCGGCTGTTCCTCCGAATACAAGGTGTCTTTGGAATCGGCCTGTTCCGTAATCAGGAATCTTAACAAAGAAAAGTATCGTCCGGTGCTGATTGGAATATCGAAGGAGGGGGAATGGTTTTACTTTACCGGAGATGTTGCCCGCATCCAAAATGACACATGGATAGGCAAAGATTGTGTGCCGGCGGCGCTCTCTCCGGAGAGGAAAGAGGGCGGGCTGCTGGTCTTTCGGGAAAGGGGCGTGGAGCGGCTTCCCATTGACGTGGCCTTCCCGGTGCTGCACGGGAAAAATGGGGAGGATGGCACGATTCAGGGGCTGATTGCGCTTGCCGGCATTCCCCTTGCCGGGTGCGGCGTGCTTGCTTCCGCTTTGTGCATGGATAAAGACCGGGCCCACGCTCTTGCGGCGGCGGCGGGCGTGTGCGTTCCTAAGGCGCGCGTATTTGGGGCGCGCAACGGAATTGGCGTGCATGAATATGAGAAAGAAATGAGAAAGTTTGCAAACGAGACAGGTTATCCGCTGTTTGTCAAGCCGGTAAAAGCCGGGTCGTCTTTTGGGGTGACGAAGGTGGCAAAGCCGGACAACCTTAAGGAGGCCGTGGAGCTTGCCTTTTTGTATGACGATCAGATAATTCTTGAGGAAAATATAGACGGATTCGAGGTCGGCTGCGCAGTGCTTGGAAATGAGGAGCTGACGGTAGGCGAAGTGGACGAAATTGAGCTTTCCGGCGGTTTCTTTGACTTTACGGAAAAGTATACGTTAAAGACTTCCGCAATCCATGTGCCGGCGAGAATCAGCGATGAAAAGAAGGCGGAGATTCAGGAAACGGCAAAGGTGATTTACAGGGCCCTTGGCTGCGCCGGGTTTGCCAGAGTGGACATGTTCCTGACGCCGGAAGGAAAAATTGTATTTAATGAGGTGAACACCATTCCGGGATTCACGGAGCACAGCCGCTATCCGGGAATGATGAAGGCGGCGGGGTATTCTTTTGAAGAAATTTTGGAAAAAATTATCGAGTTGGCTTTAGAACCCTTCCAAGACCTGTGACCGCACATTTTATTTCCGCGAGCAACGAGCCAAGAGGACATGCTGGCATGTCCATTTGGCGACTGCCGCGAGGGTCAAATACCCCGCAGCTTGCTGCGTTGCAAGTTTGATGCCCCGCAGCTTGCGGCGGGGTTTTTGACTAATAAGCTGTCTCGCGAAGCGTGGCAGTGTTTGATACACAGGCCCGCATACGGAAATTTGCTGCCAGGGCAGCATGCGGGTAGCATGGCGAGTAGGGAGAAAATCTTCCCTGCTTGATTTGAGGGCAGTATCGCAGGTAAAGCTTGCGATAGGCAGAGGGTAAGGTTATGGAGAGAGTTACTTTACAGAGAGAGAATATCTATACGGGGAATTTGATACTGGTAAATCGCGCTTACGGCTATGCAGGGGAGGGCGCGGAGGACTTGGAGCCGGTTTTTCGCGACTCGCCTGATATCCTGATACGGCGCAGGGCAGCAAGGCTCCTGGACAGGCTGATGGGAAAAATGAACGGCTGGCGAAAAATTGTTCCGGTCAGCGGCTGGCGGTCGGGGAAAGAACAGCGGGAGATTTGGGACCATTCCCTTGCACAAAGCGGCAGGGAGTTTACCGAAAAGTTTGTCGCATACCCGGGCCACAGCGAGCATCAAACGGGCCTTGCCATTGACCTTGGCTTGAAACAGGAAAACATCGATTTTATATGTCCGGATTTTCCCTATGAGGGAATCTGCCAGCTTTTCCGTCAAAAAGCGGTTGAGTATGGTTTTATAGAAAGATATCCATCAGGAAAAGAAGAGATAACGGGAATTGGGCATGAGCCCTGGCATTTTCGATATGTGGGCGTCCCTCACGCCGGGATCATGACACAGGAAAATCTAACCCTGGAGGAATATATTTCTTTTCTAAAGAGGTTCCCTTATGGCCGGAAGGCTTATTCATTTGACGGAAACGGAGTGAGGGTGCGCGTTTCCTTTCTGGAAGCGGAGCAGGGAGAAACGACCGTGTTTGAAGTGGACGGCGAATACCCTTATACCGTTTCGGGCAATAATGTGGACGGTTTTATCCTCACACAATATGGGACAAAAGGAAATTAGTTATTTTTACCTGTTGGCCATCCGGTCGCTTCTCTGCAAATAAAAATTCAGTCGTCGCCGCGCTTTCGCTCTGTAAAAACGCAGCAGACGCTAAACACGAGCTTAAAAGCTCGTGAAATACCTCGTTAAGCGCCGGCGTTTTTATAAGGACTCCTTCTTGAATTTTTATTTGCAGAGAAGCTATGTTTTTGGCTAACCGGTAAAAAAGTAACGTTAATTGAAAATTGCTGGAGAGGATTGGATATGGAAAGAGATGGAAGGATGAGGGCGGAACAAAATTATGGAGGGCTTGACAGATTCAGGATGATTGCGGCTTTTATGGTGGTGGCCATTCATACGTCGCCTCTTTTGTCTTACAGTGCGGACGGGGACTTTTTGCTGACAAGGATACTCTGCCGGGTTGCGGTTCCCTTCTTTTTTATGGTAACGGGACAATTTGTTGTGAGCGATTTCTTTGCGCGTCCGGGCAGGGCTTTTGAGAAATTTTGGCGGTATATCAAAAAGACGGCCGCTTTATATGGAATTTCCATTTTGATTTATCTGCCTCTGGGAATTTATGCCGGTCATTATGAGGAATTAACCACGGGCTCTATTGCAAGGATGCTGTTTTTTGACGGGACATTTTATCACTTATGGTATTTTCCCGCCTGTATAATCGGTGTGACGCTGGTGTATTTGATGAGCATATCCGGAATGAAAATAAGGGTATGGCTTGGGGTATCCGGGGCGCTTTATATCATTGGGCTTTTGGGGGACAGCTATTTTGGGCTGTTAAAAGAAGGCTCCCTTTTGCACCACATCTATCTGCAGGGCTTTCAGATTTTTTCCTATACCCGGAACGGACTGTTTATGGCGCCGGTCTTTCTGATTTTAGGGGCTATGGGGACTCAAACTATTTCCTTAAATTTCTATAGAAACTACATAGGGCTGGCGCTTTCGGGACTTTTCATGGTGGCGGAAGGTTTTACGCTGCGGCATTTTGGCCTGCAAAGGCATGACAGTATGTATATTATGTTGATACCAACCGCAATATTTCTCATGAAGGCGCTTTTCACATGGGAGGGGCCCTCCTCTAAATTCCTCAGAAATACGGCCATGTGGATCTATGTGCTTCATCCCGCAATGATCGTTGTGGTGAGAGGGGCGGCTAAGGTTTTACACCTGACCGGAATTTTGGTGGATAACAGTCTTGGCCATTATCTTGCGGTTGTCAGCCTTTCCACTATTGTGGCGGCCTGCCTTTCCAAATGGATGGAAAAGGGCGGGAAAAAAGAGGAGTTCCCCTGTGGGAGAGCCTGGATTGAGCTGAACAAAACCGCTCTGCGGCAAAATGTGGCGGCTTTACGAAAGAGGATTCCTGACGAGTGCAGATTGATGCCTGCCCTTAAGGCGGATGCCTACGGACATGGCGCGCTGCTGATGGCGAAGGAACTTTCCGGCATGGGCGTGGACGCGTTTTGCGTTGCAAGCGTGAGGGAAGGCGCTCTGCTGCGCAGGAATGGGATAAAGGGAGAAATTTTAATTTTAGGCTATACACACCCCGACCTTTTTCCTCTGCTTAGAAAGTATCGTCTGACACAGACGATTGTCGATTTCCCGTATGCGTCGCTTTTAAATCGTTACGGCAAAAAAATACATGTGCACATTGGAGTGGACACCGGAATGCGCCGATTGGGGGAGCGCAGTGAAAATGTGGACGAAATATACAATATTTGCCGGATGAAAAATTTAATCGTGGACGGCATTTATACACATTTGTGTGCGGACGACGCCTTAAAAAAACCGGAAATGGACTTCACAAACCGGCAGGCGTACGCCTTTTATCAGGTGATTGAGGCGCTTGAGGAAAGAGGCTGCCCGCGGCCTAAAATTCATTTACAGTCCAGCTATGGGGTGTTCCATTATCCGGAGCTGGCGGAGGACTACGCAAGGGTTGGGATTGCGCTGTACGGCGTTTTGAGCACTTTGGAAGATACGGAAAAATATAAAGACATACTAAAACCTGTTTTGTCCCTGAAAGCCAGGGTTGCATCGGTGAGAAATCTGTACAGGGGCGAGTGGGCGGGATATGGCCTTGCATTTAAAGCGGAAAAAGATATGAAGATCGCCGCCCTGGCAATCGGCTATGGGGACGGACTGCCCCGGCAGCTTTCCGGCAGCGCCTATGCGGTTTTAATCCATGGCCGCAGGGCGCCTTTAATCGGCCGAATCTGTATGGACCAGACTATTGTGGATGTCAGCGGCATTTCGGGGGTAAAGGCGGGGGACGTGGCGGTGCTGATTGGGAAAAGCGGAGAGGAAGAAATTTCGGTCTGTGACCTTGCGAAGGAGACGGGGACGATTACAAATGAGATTTTAAGCCGGATGGGGGCGAGGCTGGAAAGGATAATGGTTTGATTATTGCGGTGAAAATTATGATGGAAAATGACAGGTGAAAAGAAAGACAATCGCATATAGTTACGGTATGATTTGAAAAAGATCCGAAATGCTACCCGGGAGGTAGATTTTGGGTCTTTTTTTAAGAGGCTTAATGAAAAGCATGGCAGCATTTGTAAACATAAGGACGGTTCTCGGAGCGGGCTGACCGCTATTTTCTGCAGGGAAGTGTGAAGAAGAGATGAAGATTATCTAAGGCGTCAAAGGACGCCGCCTAAGAGAATCTAAGTCATCTCTTGAAGAATCGCCTTGGGCGATTCTTCTGAAATAATTCATGTATCGTTTGTGCCGCA
>CAJUKV010000048.1 GCA_910587305.1 uncultured Lachnospiraceae bacterium
TGTCCGAAGTGCGGGCGTACTTTTAAGAGGCAGGAGCAGAGCCATTATTGCGGGAAAGCGCCGGAAACGGTGGATGAATACATTGCGGCACAGCCGCAAGAGGTGCAGGGATATCTGAAAGAGATAAGGAAAGCGCTTTGCGCGGCGCTGCCGGAAGCGGAGGAGAGGATTTCGTGGAGTATGCCGACTTATTGGAAGAAGCATAATATCATCCAGTTTGCCGGTTTTAAAAACCATGTGGGCTTGTATCCGGGGCCGGAGGCTGTCCAAGAGTTTTCCCAACGTTTGAAAGATTATAAGACCAGTAAGGGAGCGATACAGCTTCCTTACGGCAGGCCGGTTCCGGCGGAATTGGTCTTCGACATTGCCAGGTGGTGTTATGAGACGGGGAACCATCCGTAGGATTGGAAAGTGTTTGAAGGGGCAGAGAATGAATCAGGATGTGTTATATTTTTTTGACGGGAAGCCGGAGGCGCTACCTTTGTATGAGGCTTTTGCGGAAAAGGTTTTTTCAGAAGTGGACGGCGTGAAGGTCAAAGTGCAGAAAACGCAGATTGCTTTTTCCAACAGACATAATTTTGCTTTCGTTTCTTTTTTGCCGGTGCGGAAAGCGAAGGAGCGGTCGGAGGTTTATATTGTTGTGACTTTTGGGCTGGGATACCGTTTGGAGTCCCCGCGCGTAGATGCGGCGGTGGAGCCGTATCCCGGACGTTTTACCCACCATGTCCTGGTATCTGGGACAGGGGAGGTTGATGATGAGCTGATGGGATGGGTGAAGGAGGCGGCTGTTTTTTCGGCCGGTAAGCGCTGAATTTGAAACGGAATGACAATGACGGATACATGGATAAAGCATTACGGAGGCGTAGATATGCCGCATTACCGTTATGTGGTTTGCCGATAAATTCCTTTTTGTAAAGTGGGAAAGACTAAATTTGTGAAGGAGTAAAACAGATGAGCGAAAAAACAGTATTTGGCCGGCAATGTCATTAAGTTAACGGCTGCGGACGCCGGGAGGAAAATAAAATTCTCCGTCGCCGCGCTCTCGCTCCGTAAAAAGCGTAGCGGACACTAGGTTCGTGAAGGACCTCACCAAGTGCCGACGCTTTTTAAGGGGCTCCTTGAGAATTTTATTTTCCTCCCGGCTGGTTTTGGCGCTAAACTTAATGACATTGATTTGGCCGGGGGTCTTTTTTCCATGGAACGAGAGCAGATTTGAAAATGGGCGATTTGATCGTTACAGGAAAGAAAAAGAATTATAATGATGATAGAAAATCCGCATATGTTTACTTTGCAGGGACTTTGGATGCGGCAATTTGGGGAGCGGAACTGGCAGAAGGGGAAGGTAAGGAAAGAATATATGTTGTTGAGCCAACAGGTGATTTTGAAGATGATCCGAATGTTACGGACAAAAAATTCCCAGGAAATCCAACAAAATCGTATAGGTCAAAACACCCGCTTAAGATTGTGGCTGAGGTAATCAAATGGGAGGGGCATTCTCCTGAAATATTGAATAATATGCTGGAAAATCTCAGAAAATTGTCTGAACAGGGGATAAAAGCAATTGACTGATTTGGCAATTTTTTACAATTCAAATTTTATGCTTATTGATATGATATTGGCAGACAGGAGTACTGTCAGTCAAATACCCCGCAGCAAGCTGCGGGGCAAAAGACCCTCGCGGCAGTCGCCAAATGGACATACTGGCATGTCCGCTTGGCGCGTTGCCCGCGGAAATAAAATTTGAAAGGAAGTGCCGAGAATGGATGATAAAAATCTGTTTGAAAAATTCAATAAGGGAGGAAAGCTGCTTTTGCCAGAGGCTACGGTTGCTTTTAACGCTGTTGCGTGGTCGAAACATCCTGCTTTTGAGGGTGTGGAGTTAAAACATATCATCACATCCGAAAAGACGAATGGACAGTTCAGTTTCCATCTTGTGAGGATAGCCCCTAATAAAAAGATTGGCAATCATATCCACGAGAAGCAATTGGAAACACATGAGGTTATTTCAGGTGCAGGCATCTGTGTGAACAATGGAACGAAGCTTCCCTATGAAGCAGGCGTAATTTCCATTTTTCCTATGGGAGTGCCGCACGAGGTCATTGCAGGGGAAGATGGTCTTTATCTGTTCGCAAAATTTATGCCTGCGTTGTGCTAGCACTACGTCCTCAAATTTCTTGTGCAAATTTTCCGGTCTATTTTCCCGATAGCGCAGGTCAAAAATGCTCAACGTAGCCCGCTACGCCTCCGCTTTTTGACCTGCACTCTCGAAAAAATATCCTCAGAAATTTGCACAGAAATTATGAGTACGTAGTGCTAACTCATTTACCAAGTTTTGATTTCCTCCATATTGCCGAATGGCATAGAGATATCCTTTCAAATTATTTGGGAAGATAATTTGTAAATTAGCGGAGGCAAACCTACCTGTTTTTCAAATTGCTTTATGAAGTGGCTTTGATCAAAAAAACCTGTGGTCAAAGCCACTTCTGTTATTGTTTCGGCGTTGTGCAGCAATCGCTGTGCCTTGCGAATGCGGTTTTGAAGTTGAAACTGATGCGGCGTAAGCCCCACTTCCGCCTTAAAACTTCGGATAAAATGGTATTTACTGATAAATGCGTTTTGTGCCATTTCTTCAATACTGAATTTGGTTTCGGGATATAATTCCAACTGCCTTTTTAAGTTATTGATAAATGGATTTTGGCTTTCGGAGCGCCAATCCGTACAGGCGGCAAACGAGTTTAAGCAGTCCAATAATTGTAATATCCGGTGCGGATTGATTCTTTCCGTATTGAAGGCATTCATTAACAGGGTCATTATGTTATGCCTTATTTTATCGGTGGAACAGTGTGCGGCAATATTCTTATCAATACATAAACTTAATAAAGTATAGCTGCTATGTGCCGAAATGCTATGCGGCATATATGGACAAATAATAAAGGTCTGATTTTTTTCGTAAACTATTATTGTTCGTAGTAAGTACAAGAGAGCCGTCTAATACCATGCCGACCGTAAGCACGGAAACATGGTTATGTGTGGGATAGGATATTGTTGAATTTTCGCAGAAAATCAATTCCATGCCCATATTTGAATTATATATGTAGCGTATACGGTTTGTCGCCATAAGTATTACTTCCTAACTATTTATGTGCCTGACAGATACCATGCTTTATTCCCGCGAGCAATAAGCCAGGCGGACATACCGGTATGTCCATTTGGCGAATGCCGCAAGGGAAAAATATTCATTGGGATACTTTTCTTACTCGGTGAGGTTTTCATCTCCCCATTGTTTCATGTGCTCAAAAACGGGAATGAAACTTTTGCCTAAGTCAGTAAGATTATACTCCACACGGGGAGGTACTTCTTTGTAGTCATGACGGCTGATAAAGCCGTCGGCTTCCAGCTCCCGCAGCTGCTTTGTCAGGCTTGATTCCGTAATATCACCGATATGCCTGCGAAGCTCTCCAAAGCGGTGTATATCCTGAAAGGCGATGTAATAAATAATTTCAATTTTCCATTTACCGCCCAGGATTTTTTGTATGGTAGAAACTGTTTTGCAGCGTTCAACAGCCAATGTACTTTTTTTCATTCCTATACCCCCGCATACCGCAAGCTGTGCTTGTGGTACTGCCACCAATAAGTAGCCTGGAAAGTTTCCTTCCAAACTTCCCGACATGCCGCTCCTCTCTGGAATAGTATAACACACCTTTTCTCAAAAAATCAATGTACCATTTCAATATAGGTACTACAAAAAAGTACAGTACTTGTAAAATTATTGTACAAAAGTATAATTTGTATAGAATACGGAAAACACCCTGCGGGTATACCTTTATGCTCAAAAAGCAGCGCAGGAATAAGGAAAGGAGAGGTGTTTATGCACTACACAGGAACAATTTGGCGGCCGCCGTATGAAGCGGCATCACTTTTGTTAGAGGTAACGGCAGGCTGTACGCATCATAAATGCAAGTTTTGTACCTTGTATAATGATTTGCCGTTCAAATTCAGAATGTCCCCTTGGGAGGACATTGAGAATGATTTACGGGAGGTTAAAAGAGCAACGAAAGGTTGGAACAGCGGGCGTACACGGCGAGTGTTTTTGACAGGAGCGAACCCCTTTGTTTTGTCTTATGACAAATTAACTGCGGTTGCGGAGCTAATCCACAAATATCTCCCGTCAGTTAAATCCATCGGCTCGTTTGCAAGAATTACAGATGTCACCCCTAAAACCGACGCGGAGCTTGCCAAACTGAGGGTTATGGGGTATGACGGTCTGACAATAGGAATAGAAACAGGAGATGATGAAGCCCTGCGGTTTATGAATAAGGGATATACCTCGGCGGACATCTACGAGCAATGCCGGAGATTAGATGCGGCAGGCATTCATTACAGTTTCTTTTACCTGGTGGGCATTTCCGGGGCAGGTCGTGGAGAAATCGGAGCAAAATTGACGGCTGATATTTGCAATCGGATACACCCTACACTTATCGGGGCAAATATGCTTACGATTTATCCGGATTCCGAACTTTATGCTGAAATAAAGCGTGGGAACTGGCAGGAGGAAGGCGAACTTGAAAAATACAAAGAAGTACGGACGCTCATTGAAAATTTGCAGATACCTGCCATCTTTGCGGCAATGGGAGCATCCAATGCGTACCAGTTTCATGGGCAACTGCCGAAAGACAAGAAAAAGTTGTTGGCGTTTCTCGATGAAATTATAAGAAATGTCAGCGAAGAAGAATTACAGAGGTATAGAAAAAATGTTCATCATCTGTAAGTGAAACACTCTGCGGGTATACCCGTATGCGCAAAAAGCAGCGCAGGAATAAGGAAAGGATGAGGAATCATGCACTTTACGGGCAGAACCTGGCGACCACCGTATGAAGCACACTCGGTCATCATACAGGCCGCCTCAGGCAGTCTGCCTTCCGGAAAATAAGTGGTGCTTCTGTTTAAAATTCCCTCAACACTGTTGAGAATTTTGGTATTCATCTGCTGCGTCATATAATTCTTCAAGCTTTTTTTGTACAACTTCTTTGCTGATGAGTTTAGTGCGGTATTCAGAAATCATGGTAGAACTCATATTGCGGCTCAACGCATATTCAACAACATCCATACCGTGTCCTCCCCGGTTGCACTTCTATTGTCTTTTATTATATCCGTAAAAGACAGACTTGTGACAGTAGGGATCTGTGTGTGTCCATAGTTTATATTTTGGCAATAGCGTTCCTGAAATCAGGTGTGTTGAACTTTTAATATCTTCCGGTTTTCATTCGTATTTTCAGTCAGATTGCTGTAAACGAGTTGGATTATAGTTGAACTATTTGTCCCTACACCCTCTTATTTTGAACTCCCAAACAACCCTCAAACTCCGGATTTACGGTTTTCCGTAAACCACCCATCTTGTCCGGTACACAATGTGGGGTTCTGTCTTAAGCCGTGGCCATATGGGTAAAAAGGTTAAGATACGGCTCACGGCAGCAGAATACAAAACTCCGTATAACTTTTTCCATCGCTTTTTACGTTGATTTTCCCCTTATGGTTTTTGACGATAGATTCCGCAATGGAAAGTCCCAGTCCGTAGCCGCCCGACTGCCTGCTTCTGGAACTGTCGAGCCTGTAAAATCGTTCAAAAATATGCTTCTGGTCTTTGCCATCGATACCCTTTCCGGTATTGTGAACCAGGAGCTGTTTTTTGTCTGAAAAGGGGGCGAGAGAAATTGTGATACATCCCTTTGCGTCCGAATATTTAAAAGCATTGTCTAAAAGAATCGTGACAAGCTGTTTGATATTTTCCTCGTTTCCATATAAAGACAGGCCGTCGGCAATCTCAAATGAGTATTTTTTCTCATATTCATATGCCAGGCTTTCAAAGGAAAGGGCGGTATTTCTTACCGCTTTGCTTAAGTCAAAGTTTTGGAAGGCGTTTTTTTCATTACCGGCATCTAAGCGGGCCAAATCAAGGAGGCTGTTGATCAGAGTCTTCATACGTCCGCTTTGCTCGAGGATATAATTCAGCCATTTATTATTGGGCAGGGCGCTTTCTAACACTTCCGCGTTGGTTGTGATGATGGTCAGAGGAGTTTTTAATTCGTGGGAAGCATCGGCAATAAATTGTTTCTGTCTGTCGAAGGCTTGCTGTACCGGTTTCGTGATCCAGCGGGACAGGAAAATAACCGGTACCAAAATAATCAGCATACCGGCAAGCCCAACCCACAGACATATTCTCCAAAGCTGCATGGACATTTCCCGTTCCGGCCCATAATCCAGGAAATAAATGGAGGTGCCGTCCTTGGAAGGGACATACAGATATAGATAACCGGAAATTCTGCCTTTGGCCTTGGGATTTTTTAAAATTGTGTCAGCCAGGGTAAGCAGGCTGCTTTCCGACAGGTTTGGGTTTCCTTTTGTGGAGATTTCAACGGCCTGGCCGGAGCTGCTATAAAGGACTGAAAAAATCCGCATATTGTTAAACCAGTCATTTGGAGGTTTGTCCGGTTTAAAATTCGGAGGCACTTCACCAGGCGTAAGGCTATCGCCGGCCCGGGGCCCGCCCGGATGGGATTCCCCGGCAAGGAGAGTTGCAATGCTTTGGTTTCGGATATACTTGGATAACAGATCAAAGCCCCGCTTTTGGCTGGAGGCCGTCATGGAAATATTTAATATCAGTAAAATGATAAAAAAGATAAAGCCAATGCATGACATAGTAAGCAGGATGAATCGACGCTGCAGTTTTTTAATCATTGAAACCTCCATGTTCCTAATAACCCGCAAATTTGGGCGTTAAGCACAAATTTATATATTGGGGAAATTCATTTTTCACAGTTTTCCTCCAATTGATATCCCACACCGCGGATCGTTCTGATTTGCGTGCCTGTTCCTAAAAAGGTTAATTTTTGTCTGAGGAAAGAAATATAAACTTCAATATTATTGTATTCCGCATCACTGTCCGGTCCCCAGATTTTTTCAATCAGGAGGTTTTTGGGCATAACCCGGCCCGCGTTATTTAAGAGCAGTTCTATGAGCTGGGATTCTTTTAAACCAAGCTTTAGGGAGTCGGAACCGCAGCAAAGCTCCATGGCGCTTTTATTAAAAGACAGATCTCCGCAGGTAAGGATTTCCTCATTGTATGCCGCGCTGCGCCGGGAAAGGGCGCGGATTCTGGCAAGCAGTTCGCCTGTGGAAAAGGGCTTTGCAAGATAATCGTCACTGCCTGCATCCAGGCCTGTAATGATATCAGATACCTCCGATTTGGCAGTGAGAATAATTATGGGAGTCGTGATGTGCTCTTTGCGGAGGGTTTTTAATATGGACAGCCCGTCAATGCCGGGAAGCATGATATCTAACAGGATCAGGTCATAAATCCCGGAGCGGGCATACGCAAGTCCATGGTTCCCATGATAAACCGCGTCAACATGATAGCGGTTCTGTTTTAAAATTTCCGTCAGGGCATCTGCCAGCGGCTTTTCGTCTTCTACCACTAAAATTCTCATTTTTATCCCCCCTCCATTCCGAAGTGTTTTACGCTGAGGAGAAGAGCGAAATGTCAGATTTCGCTTGCCACCTTACTCCTTCCCGCATATCGCAAGCTTTGTTTGCGACACTGCTTCTGAACCGGACTACATACAACAGGCGAAGCCTGTAAGTTAATCCTGTAGACAAATCCTATTGTTATATACCGCGGGTTACGCGGTTTTTGCATGGAGTTTGTACAGGTTTAGTCTGTAAGTATATATAGTATATCATAAATTTTAAGTGCAAATGGAAATGATAGTTGGTTTCACAATTTCTTCATGGTTTTTCAAGATTATTTTAAGGATTACATTTTATATTCATATAGGGGTGTATAAAAGAGATGAAGACTTTCTAAGGCGTCAAAAGATGCCGCCTAAGAAAATCTAAGTCATCTTTCGAAGAATCGCCAACAGTGATTCTCCTGAAATCGTTCATGTATTTTTGCGCCGCAAAGTAAAAAAATGGAGAAGGGCCGGGAAGAGATGAAGATGTTGATAAAAAGAAAAAAGCAAATAGAAGAAAAGGAAAAACCGGAAGAAGAAAAAGAAAAGTCATCAAAAGAAAAAGGGAAAAGCCGGAAGAAAAGCCGGATTATTTTGTGGGCGGCAGGGGTACTTATCATTGCGGCAGGCATTGCCGGTTTCTTTTTCATAAAATCTAAGAACATTGAAAGGCAGATAAATATGCCTCCTTCCATGAATACCCGGGAAGAAGGTGTTGTATCGGCAAGCGGATTAACGGCAGTGGGGATGCTGGATGAGACTTGGGAATTGGATTTTTTACAGACAGCTCTGTATGTGGAGGATAGCTATCTTTCCACGGGCGATGAGGTAGAAAAAGGAACCGCTGTTTTTAAGGTTTCCGACGAGACGTTGCAAGAGGCGAGAAAAGAGCTGGAAAATGCGGTGACGGAGGCTGAGCTGGCCTATCGGCAGGGGGTCATTGACTATGAAGCCGGGGTGATTGACGCCCGTGTGGCAAACGAGAACGCGGCGGTAAATAAAAAATACGGTCAGGTGCAATATGATAATGCGGTAAGCGAAGCGGCGCAAAATGTCAAAGATCTGGAAAAGCAGATAGAGGAAGCCGGAGAGCTGGTGGATGAGTATTCGAAATCGGTAAATGAAGATTATTACAGGACTTATTATAAGATAGATGAGCTTTATCAGACGTATTATGAGCATTTCGGTCTTCTTATGGAAACCTACGAAAAATGGGATATCGAAAATAAGGAGAGTCTCTATGGAAATTCTGTACCAAGTTTGGGAGACGGCTCCGGGAACAGTTCCGGAAGCAGTTTAATGGGAAGCACTTCGGGAAACAGTTCTACCGGAAGCGCTTCGGGAAACAGTTCTACCGGGAGCAGTTTAATGGGAAGCGCTTCGGGAAACAGTTCTATCGGAAGCGGTTCAATGGGAAACAGTTCAGGAAGCGGCTCACAGATGGAAAAATCATCGGGAGGAGAGGCTTTTCTTAATACATCCTTATCAGATTCAAATTCCGCGTATGGAGTAATGAATCTTGTATTAGCAGAAGAAAAAACTCCTGGAATAGAAGAAAACATACCGGAAACAGAAAAGAAAGTCCCGGAAGCAGAAGAAAAGTCTCCGGCGGCAGGGGATAGCGACGCCACGCCGAAAGATAATGAGGATAAGATGCCCGAGGGCTTCGGGCAGCAGGAGACGCCCGGCGGAGCAAAAAGCGGCGACGCTATGGGGGGAGGATACAGCGAAAGCGAGACGCTTTTATCCGTATACAATCTTTTGGATGAGATGGTGAAGCAGGAAGGGGAAGAGTACGAAACCGCGCTTAAGAACTATGAGACTGCCAGGAAAACGGCGCAGGCAGGACTGGAAAAAGCGCAGAGCAATCTTGCGTCCCTAAAAGCGGAGCTTGTAACGGCCCGGACAGAATATGAAAAGCAGCTTATCACCTGCCAATCGGATTATGAAATTACGCTGGCGGAAAGCGATAATGCGCAGGCGGTATATGAGGTTACTTTGGAGAGCCTTAAAGAGACTCTTAACTCTTTAGAAAATGAGAAAGAAGAAGCGGCGGAAAATCTTGCCCTTTTTGAGGAGGTAATCGGAGACGGGTATTTTTATACCCAAAGCGCAGGGACGATAGTGTTAAACGGCGTCAGGAAAGGCGACTATCTGTCAGGAGAAAGCCTGATAATCGCTTACAGCAATCCGGAAAATGTTTCCGTATCGGCAAACGTGGATCAAAGCGATATTGCGGAAATTGCCATAGGAGACAGCGTTTACGTTGTGATCAGTAAATACGGGAACTATCAGGGGAAAGTAACCATGATCAATCCCGTCACCCAGGGCCAAAGCCGTACCTCCGTTACCTATCAGGTAACCGTTACGCTGGAAGGCGGTGTGAGCGCTTTGGATTCCAATCTCACGGCTTACGTATACTTTGGAATGTTAGATGAGAATATCCAAGAAATGCAAAATATGCCGCAGGATGGAGACAGTTTTGGGGAAAAAGGCAAAAATGCACCGGAAGGGGGAAATATACCGGGAAACGGATCGGGATTGGAGGATACAAAAGGCGCACCGGGGGCGGATGACAGACCACAAACGGAAGAAAATTCATGGCAGGAGAAAATGGCGGAGGAGGGGGATAATGGATTTCCTGAAAACGGGAGAAAGGAAGACGGGCAATGAAAGAAAAATGGAAAAAGGATAGGAAATTTCGCAGAAATTGTATTCTTGCCTGTCTTATTTTCACCATCCTGTCGGGCGCCTCTTTGTATACCCTGTTTATTCAGCCCAATTTAAACACGGAAACCTATGTTTATAAAGAAGAAACGGTGTTAAGGGGGGATTTGATTCTTGGAATCATGGAGAGCGGCAGTTTGTCATTAGGGGAAAGCTCCGTTATGTATGAGCTGGGTTTAAAGCTGAATGACGAGGAAGAAAATGAAGACGACGAAGACGAGGAGGAAGATGAGGAAAACGCTCAAAAATATCTTGAGATTGAAGAGGTATACGCGGTCAGCGGACAGCGTATCAAAAAAGGGGATGCGCTTTTTCAGCTGGAGGATAGCAGTGTCAGCGGGGTAGAAAGAAAATTGGAGTCGGCCCTTACCGAGGCAAAGATCACGCTGGCAAACGCGCAGACCCAATATGATATCTCCATGTTAAGCGCCCAAAGCGCCTACGAGAGCAGCGTAAAGGAAGGAAGCCGTGCCGCAGCGGATTATCAGGCGGCCCTTACGAAAGGTGCGGAAAAGATTAAGAGCCTGGAAGGGGAAATCAGGATATTGGAACTGGAAATTGCCATGGCCCAGGAAAAGCTTGTGGACGAGGAACTGCTTAACTCCTATGAGGAAGCAAAAACGGCATATACCAGGGCGAAAAATAAATACGAAGAAACGGATTTACATAATTCCACGGCATATACCAGTAACCTTTCCGATTATCAGGAGACGGAGAGTCAGCTGGAAACGTTGGAAGAGGAACTGCAGGGATACAGGGATACCATTACGGATAACCAGGCGGAAATCGAAAAAAAGCAAAAGGAAATCGAGAAGGCCGGGATGTCTCAGGTTGTGGACAATCAGAAGGCGGAAAATAACTATCAATCCGCATCCCTGTCAGGGGATCTGGCAAAGGAGGTTTACGATTACTCAGTGAATTCTTTGTCCGATGCGGTAGAACAGGCGCAGAAAGAGCTGGATGAGATTCAGGCAAAGCTGGATGCCTTCCATGCCTTTGTAGGAAAAGACAATCGAATTTATGCGCCGGAGGACGGGCTGGTCACCGGCGTGTCCTACGAGGCGGGGGATAAGCTGACGGACGCAGGGGCTATGCTTACTTATGCGAAAGAGAATGAATATACGGTGAATATCGACGTGTCGGAGGAAGACGTTGCGGCGATTTCCGTGGGCGATTACGTGGAGCTTTCCTTCAGGGCTTATCAGGATCAGACATGGGAGGGAGTGATTACCGGTATCACAACCACATCCACCTCGGATCACGCGTCTACCATAAGCTATCCTGTGACGATTCTGGTAAAGGGAGACACCTCTTTGCTGTATGGCGGAATGACGGCGGATGTTACTTTTGTGACGGAATCGGCAAAGGATGTGCTTTATGTATCTAAAAAAGCCGTATTTGAGGAAAACGGCGTCAGCTATGTTTATAAAAAGGACGCCGGAGGAAAAGGGACGGAAGAACGGGTGAAAACCCAGGTGGAAACGGGCTTTTCCGACACGGCCTTCGTTGAGATTGTAAGCGGGCTTAAGGAGGGCGACGTTGTATATATTGAAAGCCTTATGAACGTAAATTCGGAAAAGTCGGAGGAAGAAAGTAAAAAAACCGCTTTTCCGACGGAAGGAACAGATTCCCCGCAGGAAGGCACGGATGGGGACATGGGAAATTTTCCGGAGAATTTTCCGGGCATGAATGGGGAAATGCCGGATATGGAAAATGGCTTTCCGGGCATGAATGGGGAAGCGCCGGACATGGAAAATGGCTTTCCGGGAATGGACGGGGGAGTACCGGATATGGGCGGCGATTTTGAAATGCCCGGAGGCGGCGGGCCAATGGAAAATATGTCCGGCAGATAAAAGCCGAAGCAATCTTGTAGAAAGGAAATTGCGCCCTGACAGGCTTTGTAAAAAAATGTTGGTGCAGTGTCACAAGCAAAGCTTGCGCCATATGACAATAGACTTTGCCTGTTGTACACAGGGGGGATATAGATGAGATGAAAGAAAAGTTAAAGCGGTTTATCAAAAATTGCAAACCGGAAAAAGGGAAGAATTTAAAGATATGGCTCTTTGTTCTGACATTGCTTTTTGCGGCTATGACGGCGGGCATTATCACGCTGTTATTTTCCAAAGAAGATAAAGTCCTCTACAGGGAAGCCCAGGTAAAAAAGGGAAATCTGGCAAAGGGGGTTACCGAAAGCGGGAGCGTGGATGTGGGCACTGCCACACAGACCTTTGAGTTGGATATCAGCGAATTTACAGGCAGCGAGAGTTTTGCATTCGGTGCGGGAGGCGTCGGCGGCAGCGGAGGAACAGGCGCTTCGGGCGGCGATATGATGATGGCTATGATGCCGGGAGCGTCGGGTGCGGAAAGTTCGGCAGGCACGGACAGACAGCTGGAAATTGAGCAGGTATACGTGGAAGCCGGACAGGAGGTTGACGTCGGGACACCGATTTTAAAGCTGACACAGGATAGCGTAGAGGGAATCCGCACAGAGCTTTCTCGGGATGTGACGGACGCAGAGCTGGTTTATCAGCAGGCGCTTACTTCGCAAAAACAGGCGGAAACGGATGCGGAGGGAGAATACAAGCTCAATTCCCTCTATGCATCTTATTCTCAGGCGGAGTACGACGAGACGGTTGATGCCCTTACGGAAGAGGTGGAAAAGGCACAGGAAACTCTTACCGATACACAGGAGGAACTGGAAAAGGCACAGGAGGAGTTAGCCGAAAAGGAGGCGCTTCTTACGGAAGAAAAAAAGGCGCTGGAAAACGCCCTTTTCACTGCGGAGGGAACGGACAAAGAAAATGCCCTTTACTGGTGGATTATAGCCTGGCAGACTGTTGACGACGCCCGTAAAATGGCGGATACTCTGTCAGATGAGATCGAGCGGCTGAAGGAAGATATTGAGGATTACGGTGAGAAAATAACGGAAAATGAAAGGGCCCTTGCCCTGGCAAAGAAGGACTTGGAAAGCGGGGAGATTACTGCCAGAGGAGAACTGGATAAGAGAAATTATAATGCCAGGAATGCGCAGGAGATTTATAATGTTGCCATGGAGCAAAGCGCTTTTCAAACGGAAAGGGCAAAGGAAGAGTATGAGAAGGCGGCAAAGAAGCTGGAAGAATTTGACGCCGTCATCAAGGAGCAGGTTATTTCGGCGGATGCCTCCGGCGTGATTACGGAGGTTTATGTAGCGGCGGGGGATTACCTTACCAGGAACAAGGATTTGATTAGCCTGAATAACTATGATGAAGTTACCATTACGGTTTCCGTAGAGGAAGAGGATTTGGAGACGGCAGCTCTTGGAAATACGGCAAATGTGACGCTGGCCGCCTTTGAGGATGAGGTGTTTACGGGAACGGTTACGGAAATCGGGGATGCGGAAATAGACAGCAATACCAATAAAACCATGTATTCGGTAACGGTAACCGTGCCAAATACCGGCAGCATTTTGTATCAGGATATGACGGCGGAAGTTACCTTTGTTACGGACGAAGTGTCCGAGGCGCTTTATGTTCCGGTCAGGGCGGTGACAGAGTCGGACGGGGAAAGTTATGTCAGGGTGAGGCAGGAAAATGGCGCAATTGTCACGAAAAAGGTGACCACCGGCTTTTCGGACGGCATTAACATAGAAATAAAAGAAGGGCTTTTAGAAGGCGAAACCGTATTAATGGAGAGCAAGACAAAGGGTTGAAAGAAAACCTCTTCATCTGTTGACTTTAGTCCGCCGGGGAAGCATAGGGCATGTGTTTGAAAAAGAAAGATTTTATTCTACTGATTCAAATGCCCTTTGGGCGGCAGAAATGGGGAAAGACATGAGATTATCCGAAATTGGCCGTCTGGTGTGGCTGAATCTTGTACAAAATAAGTTTAAAGTGTTTCTTACTTCAACAGGTATCATTGTAGGATCCGCAACGATCATGCTTGTGATTGCCATAGGGACGGGAGGAAAGAGGGAGGTTGCGGAGCAGTTTAAAAATCTGAATGCCGGTTCCGTGGACATTTCCTATGAATATAACGAAAGCAGCTTTACGGGAGGTATGCCCGGAGGTGGCGTACCGGGCGGCGGGATGTTCGCAGGCGGCGCATCAGAAGGCGGTATATCAGGAGGAAACATGCCCGGGGGCGGGATGCCGGCAGGAAGCGTACCAGGGGGCGGGACGTCGGGAGGAAGCGCATCCGGAAGCGGAATACCGGGCGGTATGGGCGGAGGTTTTTCGCCCTTTGGCGGCATGGAAAATCAGATGAATACGGTCAAGATCACCTTATCCCGAGAGGATGCGGATAACTTAAAAGAGAGTATTCCGGAAATAGCAAACGCCACCATTTCCTATACCACCAGGCAGGAAGCGGAAGGGGGGAGCCTTCAAGAAAGCGCCTCCTACACGGTAGCAGTTGTAAAGGAAAACTACGCGGATATCAGCAATCTGGAAATGGCAATCGGCGCATTCCTCACGGAAGATGACGACACTTATAAGGAGAGAGTCTGTGTCCTTGGTTATGGTGTGGCAAAGGAAATGTTTGACAGCGTTTTGGACGCCTATGACTCATTTGTTTACATTGATAACCGCTCTTATGTGGTCAGCGGCGTACTGATGGAAATGGGAACGGTGGCGTCAGGCATCAGTCCTGATGAAGCGATCTTTATTCCCTATGAAACGGGCATTAAGTATCTTACCGGTAAAGACGTAAGCCCTACAATCACTGTGGTAGCGGAAGATGTGAATGATGTGGAAAACATTATGCAACAGGTACCGCTTGTGCTCGCTGAAAACTACGGAGAAAATGTGGAATTTACCATTTCCGACGCGGGGAGTAAAATGGAGGCGGCCTCAAAGTCCAATGAAACGCTCACACTTCTTTTGTTTGCTATGGCGGCCATAGTATTTGTCGTAGGGGGAATCGGAATCATGAACGTGTTGTTTGTTTCCGTAAAGGAACGTACCAATGAGATCGGTATCCTGAAAGCAATCGGCTGTGACCGAAGGGATATTCTCATAGAATTTTTGCTGGAGGCCAGCTGCATCAGCTTTGTGGGAGCCGGGTTAGGGGTGCTGGTATCCTTAGGCGTCACTCCGGTGATAGAGAGTTTTTCCGTGCGGGTGGAGCTTTCTTTGGGCGGCGGAATCCTGTCCCTTTTGTTTGGGGTGCTGACAGGAACTATTTTCGGTTTTTATCCGGCTTTTAAAGCGTCGCGGTTAATACCTGTGGTTGCGCTGAACAATGAAGGATAAAACAGAGGACGGTGATGGAGGGGGAGAACGCTTCGGAAGAAAGAAATTTGGAAATTGACGTGGTACCGCAGGAAAAGTTTGCGGTATGCAAGGGGTATAAAATGGGTGAAAACAAAATTATAGATATGAAGCAGATTAACAAAGGATATATGGTTGGGATGGAAAAGGTTCCGGTACTGAAAAATGTGGACTTTCAGGTTAAGAAAGGGGAATTTGTGGCGATTTTGGGGCCTTCAGGTTCAGGCAAAACGACCCTTATGAATATCATTGGCTGTATGGATGTGGCGGACTTTGGAGAATATTATCTGGACGGACAGCCCATACACAGCATGACGGAAAAACAGATGGGAAGGATCCGCAATAAGGAGATTGGATTTATTTTTCAGAACTACCAGCTGATTCCAACTTATAACATTATGCAGAATATTATTATGCCCCTGGTAGTGCGCGGCATGACCACAAAAGAAGCCCGGGAAAAGTGTCTGCCGGTCATTGAAATGCTGGGGATCGGCCACCGGCTGGGGCATAAGCCCTCGGAGCTTTCAGGAGGGCAGAAGCAGAGAGTATCAATTGCCAGGGCTCTTGTGGGACAGCCGGCCCTGCTCCTTGCAGATGAACCTACAGGGGCTCTGGATTCGGCCAGCGGTAAGGATGTGCTTTCCCTTTTTGGGCAGCTTCACGGGCTGGGGAATACCATTGTGATGATCACCCATGATTTGAATGTTGCAAAGGCGGCGGAAAGAATTGTACATATCGTTGACGGCTGCCTTACATAATACCCCTTCATAGATCAAAAGAACCGCCCCGAATGCTTTCCATTTTTAGAAAAGGCAGGTTTGCTGCTGCATTAAGGCAGTTCTTTTAAACATTATTTTTTCTGTTTATTCATAATGGATTATTATGATACATGCTCTGATATCCACTCAAAATATTTTTTGCGTTTTAAAATAGACAACTTATATTTATCTCCATTTTTCATTGTTATTAAAATGCCGAATGGAAAGAAAGGGGGTGTTAAGCACGTTTTTACCGTATCAATGTCTTTCATCTCAATTTCCCAGCTTACACTTTCCGTTCCAATTAACCCTGATGCTAAAAAAGCAATTCTTTTATCCGTAAAGTAATATTTTCCTGAAACTTGCCTGTTAATACTGATATTAGGCATTTTCCAACAATCACCGGATACCTTTTGCGCAAATAATTGCTCGTCATTTTTCACTTCAAATACTTTTTTCGCCATGTTAATTCCTCCAAATTCCCTTTTGTTTTTTAAAATATAGAAATAGAATTTTTAAAAAGTAATTCCTATTTCTGATATAAATTTGCTAGTCAGATTATACTACCTTTTTTTATTTTTTACCAGAAAATTTTTCTGGCAGGCTCCGGTACAATTAGGAGAAAATGTTACTATAAGCGGCTCACAGGCCGTGAAAGGTAACGAGAAAATTGACGTTTTGAGGTATCCTCTCATATATTACTAGAAAAGAAAAATGAGATTGTGGATGACGGATCAGGAAAAAATTTTTTCAAATGATTATTATGATATAATTGCGGATTACACTTTACCGGAAAGATTCAGGGGGACGCTGAAAGATTTCGTTTATCAGCCGATCAGCGGGGAAACAGGTGTGGTTTATGCAAACCGCAGGGAGATAATCCCCTTAAATGTAAGCGATTATACTTATCAGGTAATCCCTAAGCTGTATGGCTTGATGCAGCAGGGGGAAGTCTTTGACCCTACGCCTTTAATCCGCAGCGGTATTACGGAGGTGCAAGGCGGTTCTCTGAATTTAACAGGCAGAGGGGTGATCATAGGTTTTTTGGATACGGGAATACGCTATGATGAAGAGGTATTTAAAAATTCGGATGGCAGCACGCGTATATTGGGAATTTGGGATCAAAACATACGGACGGGCGTTCCTCCCCAGGATATCCTCTACGGCTCGGAGTACAAAAGGGAAACGATTAATTTAGCGCTGCAAAGTGAAAATCCAAGGGAAATTGTTCCCAGCTATGACGAGAACGGTCATGGAACGGCGCTGGCCAGTGTAGCGGCCGGGAGCCGTTTGGGAAACGGTCTGACTTTTTTAGGCGCGGCGCCGGAAGCGGATATTGTGGTTGTGAAATTAAAGGAGGCAAAGCAGTATTTACGGGAGCTATATCTGGTGCCGGAAGACGTGCCTGCCTATGCGGAAAGCGATGTTCTGGTGGCCATTAAATACTTGGAAAGCTATGCGGTATCTTTATTAAAGCCGCTTGTTATCTGCTTTGGGCTTGGAACAAACATGGGAGACCATAATGGGCACAGTGTTCTGGCAGGCTATTTAAACCAGATTGCAACCAAGCGCAGCAGGGTGGTGATGGTATGTGGGGGAAATGAAGGCAACAGTGCCCACCATTATCAGGGAACCTCTATAGACGGTCTTTCGGAGACGGTTGACAATGTTGAAATCAGAGTGGACGGCAATACGAAAGGATTTACCGCGGAGCTTTGGGGGAGCGTTCCGGCAAAGCATGCCATTTCCATACGAACCCCCGGCGGGGAAGTGACTTCCAGGGTAGATTTCAGGGATCAGAGCAGAAGGGAGTTTTCTTTTGTATTTGAAAGATCAAGAGTCCAGGTGGATCACATTCTTGTGGAGCAGGGCTCCGGGGAAGAACTTATTTTTTTCAGGTTTATAGATCCCACGCCGGGAATTTGGACAATTCAGGTTACAATCAGTGAAAACGCTTCAGGAAGCTGTTTTAATATATGGCTTCCTCTGACAGACTTTTTACAAAGCAATACTTATTTTCTGCGGCCGCACCCATTTGGGACATTGACGGAACCCTCTAATGCCCGCGAGGTAATTACAATCACTACCTATAACGATGAGAACGGGAGTTTCTGGACGGATTCGGGCAGAGGATATACAAGGATAGGGCGTATGAAGCCGGATATCTGCGCTCCGGGAGTCAACATTGATACGATACTTGGCGCAAGAACAGGATCAAGTATGGCAGTTGCAATTGCCTCCGGCGCTGCCGCGCAGTTTCTGCAGTGGGCGGTGGTGGAAGCAAACCAGCCCAGGGTGGAGAGCAGAGAGGTAAAAAATTATTTCATACGCGGAGCATACAGATCGCCGGGGGAAAGTTATCCTAACAGGGAATGGGGGGCATATGGCAATATAGTGTCAAGTCATGGAAAAGCGGTAAAACTATGGCTTTCGGGATGGTCCGGTTCAAATTTATTTGCGGCATAAGCAGACAGGTAAGTGTGAAGAAGAGATGAAGATTTTCTAAGGCGTCAAAGGACGCCGCCTAAGAAAATCTAAGTCATCTCTCGAAGAATCGCCTTGGGCGATTCTTCTGAATAATTCATGTATCGTTTGTGCCGCAAAGCGGCATGGTGGGAAACACAGCCGCTATAGAGAATTGGGATTTGGGATCAACTTTTTTCAAATTTCGCATCACATCCTATCCTGATGCAATCCCCCAAATCAATGGTCTTTAATTTTACAATGTTTAAGTAATTCCATTGGACGTCTTTTATTGCACTTGAAAAGGTATCAACGCCTATGGTGGGCGCAACGGAGTCGATCACTGCCAGTATAATGCCGAGTACCAGAGTGCCGATGATAAATGCCAGGAAGGCAATCAGCCATACCCACCACTCTGCCGAGACTTCATGACTTTCCTTATATCTGTCCTTGTCTATATCAAAATGTATTGCCTGTTTTCCTTCCTCCTCCTTTAAGGACGCTTTATAAGGCGCATATATCGTATAATCAACGTATATGCCGGAGGAGGGTTCCACCCGGGCATCAATTTCAATGACAAGCTCACCGGCTTCTATTTTCATTTTCGCATTTTTGATTTTGACCGTGTAGTCTTTTACTTTCTCGTAATAATTAAATTCTTTTGTGTTATACACATAGTGGCCGCTTGCGTTATAGCTAAAATTTGATTTATCCACATGAAAAGCATTGACAAATCCCAAAACCCCTATATTTTTCAGGAACAAATCCCTTGACATTGCCATCACTGCATTGTCATTTGGGTTTGGGAATAAATTATGATCCAGCTGGACTACTCCCTTTTGTCCGTTGGAAGTGGTGATCAGGGCGCCAACGGCGGGAAGTGAGCCTTCTTTGCTCTGACCTGCATAGTCAATCTCGTTTGGGATCAAAAATTCATAATCCCCGATTCCCTTAAGATCCGCGCTGAAAACTTTATACTGTTTACCGGCAAAGCTGCTTCTTAACAGTTCCAGCAAGGCCATTTCTGCAAGTAGTTTGAACGCGGCTAATGCAGGGGGCACATTCTCCAGGGAAAAACCTATAAATGCTTCTTCGTCAGCAATATCCAACATGAAGTCATACCGGGTTCCCTCCCCGGGCTGTACCGGTGACTTGACCTTGGTTAAATTTAATGTCAGCTTCATGGTAAGTTTATCAATTTTAACCTTGACAGGCACCTTACCGGTTATTTCTAAGGTACCCTCCTGTACGGTGATGCCGGCGGTAATATCCGAGCCTGTGCCTCCTGTCATAGAAGGCGGCGTTATTTTAGCCTTTACGATGATTTTATCAAAGCCCTTTAAAGGCGATTCGTATTCTCCTGAAATTTCATGAGGCAGGAGGTTTTGGTCGTAGGCATATTGGAGTCCTTTGTTTACGGCATCTTGGCGCATCCCAATCACAAGATCCCATCCGCTTGTCAGATCCCCAATCTGGTTTAATGTGTCTGCCGCCACATTTTCGCAGATATGTGAAATAACTTCCTTATCAGGAGCGCCCCCGCTTGGAAATTGTTTTTTGGCATTTGCCTGCAGCTCTTTGAGCATAGCGATGAAATCTTCCGGGGGATTTACCGCCTCCTGAAATGCCCTCAAAGGATCATTGTAAAAAGATAGCGCATGCGCCGGATCTTGCAGCCATTCCATCATCCGGAAATTGTAGGGTTCAAGTTTGGGCCTGTATTGCGCAAGAAGTTGTTCTATTGCGTTCCTGCTTTCTCCGGCCGTTTCAGTAGAAAATGACGTTGCATTTTTTCCCTTCATTCCTCCCATGGGGAGAAAGTTCACCTTTACTTCATTTGCCATTTGGCCTATAGCGCTTGTGGGCAAATTATCTGTTGGCAGCGTTACGGAAACCTTTGTATAGCTCATAGGGTACCTCCTTTGTATTGTGGCAAAATCTTATAGTTACATTATCAGCATAATGAATTTTATGCCCATTTACAATTGCTGTGCCGACATGAAGGCAGGATCTATTGTTCTGTAACCTGAATGAATCAAAGCTGTTAGCGAGAAAGAATTTTTCATGATAGCAATAACTGTGAAAGATGAGAATAAAATCGGCAGATGTAAGCCTGCTTATTCGGAACTATTTGTATATTTGGAGGAAACTATAGGTTTGTTGTCGGAAAACATAAATAATGTAATATTAAATATATACGGCAAATGGATAAATTTGGAAGACCGTACAAAAGATATGCTGTGGAAAACAGTGCTTTCTCAAAAGAATATGCTGTACCGTCAATAAGCTGCATGATGACAGGCAGCCGGCTGCTAAAAATGTATTTTTATAGGATGAGGAATTGTCCCAAAAGTGGTATAATTATTTTTAATACGAAAGAAAAGAGGTTTGATATGATTTATCTTTTACATATATCTGATCTGCATCTTGTGACTGATCCGCAGTGGAATAATATGAAAAATGCGATATTGTATTCCGTTCGTGAGAAGCTCTCTCATATTGGCAGTGGACAAAAACTTTTGGTTATTACAGGTGATTTTCATAATTTTGTGCAAAATGATTATACCCAAGCGGAAAATTTTCTTCCACAATTATTTGACGCTATGGGGATTGAACCGGATAAAGATGTTTTTGTAATTCCTGGCAACCATGATATATTCACGCCCGACCCTCTAAAGAGAGGCAGGGCATTAGCAATTGAGGCGGTCAGGTCTAACCCACATATGCTTCAAACAGGAATGGATGATCTTCTTTCCAGCTATGATAAGTATATTGAATTTGTTCAAAAATTAGGGGTCTATCCATCAGACTGTGGCAGACTTCCTGTCCATGCTCATGTTCGGTCATGGCGGAACAAGTTGAATATACTTCATTTAAATACGACGTTGATTGCAGATGGCCAAAAAGGCTGTCAAATGGTTGATACACTTGCCGCTACGTCTGATGATGTTCGCAGACAGTTGCATATGGGCAATTTGCCACGCATTGCAATTGGTCATAACAGTTATTTTGATTTGCTGGATGAACATAGAACACAGTTATCGGCAATGTTCCTGCAAGAATATGTCAGCGCTTATTTGTGTGGCGATAAACACCAAAGAAATTCCGTGAGAGAAAAAAATAGAATCACATTAAGTGGAAAACTATCTGCGATTACTATTCCCAATATTGTTTCATATAAAAGTTCAACGGATGAAGGCGATACATATTCGGATTTTGGAATGATTTGGCATATATGGGATGAAAAAACAGGCCGTGTCGAGCTTGAATTTATGAGATGGGATCCCCAGGACCAAGCGGAATTACAGCCGGATGGGAATGATTTCTATGAGTTTCGAAAATTGAAACAGGCCGCTGCATCAATTTCCGTTACGGATAATGACGACAGTTGCTGGAGACGAAATAATTATATATTAGAAAAAAGTAAGATTGAGATAAAGAATTTTCATGTACGTAATTTTTTGCGGGGCGGCCGTTGTGAATGGAATCTGGCTTTTTCAAACAGGATTGTTTTGCGAGAAATCGTGGATGAATTATATGATTGTGCAATTGACGGGGGCACTTATGCGCTTGTAGGTCCCGGAGGAGAAGGAAAAACCACTATACTTATGCAGCTGTGTGCGAAACTGATATCAGATAAAATTCCCATATTTTATTACCGTGGGTATGGCCTATTAAAGTTTCCGGATCACATTCCCGATAAAGCCGTTTTTATTATAGATAATCCTTCTGGCAGTATAAAGTTTAAGCAATTTTTAGAGTCAATTATTGAGAATGGACAGACATTGATTGTAGGAGCGCGCCAAAATGAATGGAATATATTGAAAACGTCTCTTATGATTCCGGATAGAATGGTATTGGAAATTCCAATTCAAAAGCTAACAGCAAAAGAATCATGGCGTTTTGCGGAGTGTATGATTGATAATCTAAAATGCGCAATGAGCAAAAAAGACATGAAGAATTTATTCTATAACACCACTTTACAACTTTTGAGCTAAGCTGTTTCTCCCAGGCATAGTCTTCGTAA
>CAJUKV010000049.1 GCA_910587305.1 uncultured Lachnospiraceae bacterium
CTTCCGGATGGAGCGATTTATACAGTTGGAGAAGGTATTTCTTATCCTGAAATAAATCCGTGAATACGCTGTCCTTGATCGTGCGCTTCATGATCCCTTCCTGATCTTTCTTTACATTGTCTATAATATCAGCACTGTTTCTTTCCAATCTCTTCACCTGCCTTATAATAGCTTCTTTTTTAATAGTATCATAAATCGAAAATTTTTCAAAGATGTTTCGCAAACCTCATGGAAGGTTCTCTTTAGGGGCTCTACCTCTTCAATTTAGAATATCTTTTCACATCTGCCACATATTCCGTCACCATACCGCTTTCCTTTACACGTTTATTAAACGGATCACGGTTTTCAATCTTTTTAATTTTTAGCTGTCATTTCTTCATCATGAACTCCTTCCTCCAACTCAGCGATTTTTCTTCCAAGCAGGTCATTGATCACCCATGCATGTGTCACATGGCCGATAAAAAGTCCCATTGTATGAGCAGTTTCTTCCTGCATCCCTTTTAACATATTGATTACTTCTGAATTTGTCATTTACGATTTTCCTCTCTATTCATCCCTGCATCTCTAATCTTCCTCATAATCAAGGATCTCTTCTATCGTATATCCGGTTTCCTCCAGAAGGATATTCAGGGCTAAAGTAATGGCGTCATCATATCCCTGACCATAATCATCCGTAGCATCACAGCCTCCGGCATCATAGATCCTCTTTCCAATACGCTTTATTGTATGCATTCTCCTTATCCTTTCCATAAAAAAACAGCAAATCTGATGTGCGTTAATAATAGCACTGTTTCTTCCTTCTGTTTTCATTGGTAAACATCCTGTTCTGCTGCTTTTATGCATAATGTCAGATTTACCACCTGAAAATACAGGAGGGAAGTCCGACTTCCAAAGCCCGAACTGTAGTGGTCAAGCTTTTTCCATTTCCCGTTTTGCCGCTTCCCTGTCGCCTGTTTTGTTAAAATAAGCCAGTGCCAGATTCCGGTGTACCGTAGGAAAATCCGGATACCGCGCCGCCGCTTTTTCCCACAGCCCTACGGCCTCCTGCCACTGCAGCTTGTCAAAGAACAAATTTCCAAGGTAATACGCTGCCATCCCCGCATCATAGCGCCCGGCCGCATAACGCAGTACCGGCACGTCTTCCATTTTATTGGGGAAACAGTAGTCCGGGCTCATCTTCTCCGCCTGTGCCACTTTTGCCTCCGCTTCTTTCGGATTCCCCATTTTTTCCAGATAATAGGCTTGGTAATATCTCACCAGCGGGGTCGCGCTCTTACAGTCATCCAGCAGTTCCACCGCTTCCGCATACGCTCCCGCTTCCGCATAGTCCCTTGCCGTCATCAGGTAATTCTGTGCAAAATCACGCATTAATACGTTTAATTCTTTTCTTTGAGCCGCACTGTCCGCTATGATGGCCATTTCATTGCCTGTCATGAAATCGAAAGGGTCCAATGCCAGATTTTCCGCCGCCAGCACCTTTGCCTCCTCAGTCCTTCCAAGCTTTCTCAAAAGGTACACCTTTAAGCCACGTGCCTTAATATTATGGGCATTTTTTACAAGCCCTTTGTCTATCATTTCCAGACCGTGCGCAAAAGCCCCTTTGCGGGCGTCAATGGCCGCCAGATAGTAGAAAGACATCTCCTGCTGTTCATTGCTCCATGTTGCCTTGAAAAAATCATCATAAGCCCCGTCCTTGTCTCCAAGGAACAGCTTCACAAGGCCAAGATTATAATAAGCCTCACTGCCGTATGGATTGGGGTTGCGCTTCGTCATCCGTTCCAATGCTTTTTCCAGATATTTTTTCGCTTCCGCAAAATTACACCGGCGCATAAGGAGCGTCCCGTATGCATTATTGGTACGGATATCCCCCGGATCCCGTTTTAAGGCTTCCAGATAATAAGGGTCGGGAAGGTAAGTAGCATGGCGGTACTGCTCAATGTGAAGCCCTGCCAGATACAGTTCTTCTACCGTAGCGATTTTGTCCGGCTCTGCCACGGCTTCCGCAGGGTCAGGAAGTTTTTCAATTTCCTGTTTCTCCGGTGTATAAGCCACCAGCGTCTGTCCGCCTTCTGTCACACACACGCTAAGCTTCGTTTCATCTTCCACGGCATATGTGATTTCTTTTTCAAAAATATCTGTGGGGGAAATCAGCGCTTCTTCTTCCAGCAGGGTATTCCCATCATATGTAACGTTCACCTTCGCCATATGTTTCCCGGTGGCATATACGGTCACTTTCACTTTTCCGTCTTTTGCCGTCATATTGACTGCCGCGTTGATTGTAGCATTCTTAACCTGCCCCACCGCCTTATAAGGCATAAAATACTGTTGAAAGGTTTTTTCCTCAAAAGGCTTCAGCCACGTGAAATCTGGCTGGTTATCCGTATATACGCCCGTCATCAGTTCTACATACGGGCCGTCCTCATCCGTAAGGTTGCGGTCCCAGGCCTTACCGAAATCCCCGCATCCCCATGTCCACTGCTTCTTGCCCGGCGAGATATGATGGTCGGCAACATGAAGGATCCCTGCCTTTTTCTGATAATCATACCCTCCCACAAAATCATATTTTGACTTTTCCGCCATATAGGAAGTAGGCACGGGAATGTTCTTATAACGGGAAATATCCACGCCGTCGCTGTAATCCTTTTTGTAATATACGCCTGTTGCAATCGGGAATCTCGAAACATCCCTCTTTCCATGATCCATAACCGCATGGACATCAGGCGGGAAAATAGACTGGGTATGGTCATTTACCGGAACTGCCGGGTTTGCCCACCACAAAAATGTCTGCGGAAGCGGCGTCCTGTTATATAACTGTCCCATAATTTCAATATATGCCCTGCCCGGATATAAAGTGATTTTTGCAATCCCCTTTGTCCCGTACATCTGGTCTACATCATGGCACAACACGGACTTACTCCCGTCCTCATTCTCCGTAACAATATGGTCTAAAATACATATATGCTTGTACAGATAGGAGGGATTATTTTGAAATCCTGCGAACATTTTGTAGCTCCCCAGTCGGAATATTTTATCTATTCTCCAAGTGTTGCTGCAAAACGTACCTTTTTTTATCCGATTGTCACCGGCCTTTTTTTCTATGAAAGCGATTACCGGCTGCACCGGAATTCCTATGACAGTTTTTTACTGATGTATATCCGCAGCGGAACCCTCACGGTAAATTATCAGGATAAGGAAGAGACGGTTGGCGCCGGTTCCTTTATCCTTCTTGACTGCTATGAACCCCATGGCTATCATACCGGTTCCGGCTGGGAGTGCCTGTGGGTACATTTTGACGGGCCAATGGCCAGGGCCTACTACAATCTGGTTATTTCCCATCTTGGCAATGTTTTTACCCTGGCCGATCCTCTGCCTGCCGTTTTTAAAATGCAGCAGATTTATGACACCTTTAAAAACGGGACTCTGATTCGGGAAGCCCTGCTTTCCAAACAGATTTCCGACATACTGACCACCTTCCTTCTGTTTAACCCGGTTCAGGCATCCGTATATAACCACTCAGGCGCCATTGAAGAAAGCATTGCCTATATCAATGAACATTTTGCGGACAATATCACAGTGGAAGATTTAGCCGGACGGGCCATGATCAGCCCGTATTACTTTATCCGTATCTTTAAAAACGAAACCGGCTTCACCCCGCATGAGTATATTGTTTCCGTGCGCATAAACACTGCCAAATATCTGCTGAAAAACACACGGCTTACCATAAAGAGCATTTGCTTCCGGACAGGATTCTCCTGTGAGAGCGTTTTCTGCTCCGCCTTTAAAAAAAATGTAGGCGTAACACCGGCCTCTTTCCGTGCAAATGCATAAGGGACTATGCCCATCCGGACACAGTCCCCCAAGCCCTGATGAAAAATGCCGTATTTCAGGCATTTTTCTGCGTGAGACTTAGAACTTCTCCACGAAGCAGCCTCTGCTGCAAGTGGCTAGAAGTTCTTCTCACTCTATTTCCCTGCCAGATAAGCATCCGCCTGCCATTCTCCGGCCTGTAAATCCGTCTTTTCTATTCTACCACTATTTCATACACCGGCTGTACGGCCACCGTTTCCAATGCGCCGGTATATGCCGTCACTTCCTCACTCCGTGCCGCCATGGCAGATTCCACATTAACATTCACCCCTTCTTTCAGCGGCGTAATGTAAAGAGTCAGGGGCGTTTTTCCCAGTTCCCCCGCAAAGTCTTTCATGCCGATTTCCCATGTTGCCTGATTGGCAAAATTGTCATTGATCATCCTGCCATTGATAAACAGGTGTCCAACATCCCCGCTGTAATCAATCTGCAGCCTTGCGTCTTTGAGCCCGTCTAAAAAATGGGGCGGGAGTTCTATGGTATACCTGCGTTCCGCCACCTGCTTTACCACAGGTTTTATATGGCATTCTTCCGCTTCATATCTGTAATGCCCGAATATCCCTTCCATTTCATGATTTTCTGAAGGTGCCGGATAAACAAGCAGCTCATTTACCGCTTCCGTAGTCTCCAGACGGATTCCCTTTTCATCCTCCAAAAGCACTCCTGCCGAAAACATCAGCCGTCCGCCGCTGACAAGATACATCCGGTCTGCAAGCATCCTGTTTACCACAAGCACATCTATCTCCACATGCCCATTTTGCACATGAAACACTTCCGCGCTTTCCTCTCCGCCTCTGCTTTTCCCCCGAAAATCCTCTCCTAAAGGATAAATATTTTTTGCAGCGAAATCCTGCAGTGATAACTCATAAGCCATTTTTATTTTCCTCCCTGCTTTATCACATTGTCTCCTGTAAAACATTGATAGAAATTACCTTATCGCCATTCGGACGGAACACCGTTCATCATATAGCACGGCAACGTGTTCCTTTTTCAATACTCTGTCTGACATTTTTAACCTCCGCCTAAAATAAATCATAAGAGCATTTTATAATATATTTCATTCAACTATCATAATAAAAATTGCTAATTTGTTCATATAAAATGTGAAAATCCAGCTATGATACCGCTCCATTCCCGAAGGGATATTTATGCAATAAAATACCTCCCAGGCAGATTTAGGCCGTCCGCCTTGTCTGCTTAGGAGGTATGATTCGGATAAATCCAAATTTGCTAAATCAATTTGTAAAAGATGACAGTATATCTCCGCTTTCCCTGTCAATTGCAACATATGTATTCACATATGTTTCCTCTTTGTCCATTCCACTATAGCAAAAAATAATACGGTCATCCACAATCTGTAACCCCTCCACATCTGACACATCGTTCTCCAAATTTGTCTTCCATTTAATAGAACCACCCAAATCAGCCATTATTATACCGTCTGATCTGTCGTTGGAAATCATCAAAATTCCCTCATTTACCTTGCGAAGAGCAACTTTGCTTCCTATATAAGCGGGGTCGTATGTATCTTCACCGGTCTCTATATTGATGATATATAACTCATTATTTGCCGTCAGGTAAATATTATTTTTTGTATAATCATATTGTGCGCTTGTAGTCTCCATAAATTCCCTCTTCCAGATTTTATTGAAAGAGGTATCATAGTACTCAAGCGTTAGCATTTCGAGTCCCTGATCGTAAGTAAACAAGAAAAAATGTTGGAAATCTGCAGCAAATTCAAAATATCTCTGATATCCGGATTCATAGTCTGCCATTGCATCCTTGACATCCTCAATGTAACCACCTTCTTCCGGAAACAGAAATCTTGTAAATTTTGCATTGCTTTGATTATCCAATTCAACTACAAACATCACATCCGTAATGTCCACACCAAGATAATCATCATATATCATGGCCATTTCTTCAGGTATATCAACTCCAACAGTTGGTTTCCGAATCTCAATATCATCTCCCAGCACTATATTTGCTACGCTCTTGATAAACGGCAAATCAAATTTTTGTGATTGAATTGCAAAGATAATACCATCTCGTCCATCATATTCAGGTTGATATGCCCGCTGAACTTCAATGTTTGGAACTGTGTAGGAACCCCCATCAATAGATACTGTGCTGACCCCATTGCTACGCCCATAAACATCCAAAACATCTCCTTCCATGAACCATTCCTCACCGGTTTTTCCTGATAAAAGCAGATACTCTCCCTCATATTGCTCTGAATCCCAGGGACCGTCTTCATCACAAACATTCATCCATATTACCAGCTCATATTGTTCCGAATCCATTGATAATATTTTTACGACAACGCCTGCAACATTTATCTGCGCCCCATCGAATATCTGTGGGTAACGCCTTATCGCTTCGTAGTCCCATATTCTAAGATAATCTTGATCAAAATATTCAATCACTGTCTTTTGATCGTCTGTGAGTTCTTCTTCCGCAGTGTCAATTTTTATAACTTTTAAACCGGTATCAGTATCATTTTCCGGTGTGCTATTTGCAAATTTTTTCTTTTCTTCAACCGCTTTACGTTCTTCACTCTCTTCACTTTTTTCATCTATTTCATTATTAGCATTGCCTCCTGCAACAGCATTCATCTTTTCTGATGAGCAACCGGACATAATGATGATCATGCCAACAATCAAAAAGCTCCTTATCATGAAATTAATCTTATTCATATTTTCCCTCATTTCTGCGAGGTGAACAAAGTTCACCTTTGCTTTATTGCGCATATCAAGTTTGTGTCTGTTTCAACTAATTTTCCGCTCATACGCCCATATTAATTCATTCTCCTATATCATAATATCAATTTTCTATAGTGAGGTGTCAGGAATAGCAGGGCTTACCAGCCATCATATTTCCCATACGAAAGTCTCCTCTACTAAAATCAGCCTCCCTTCCCTCATAAAAATCGCCAACACCCTGCCTATCAGCGTTGACAAATGCTCACCGACAATATCCATGTATGCAGTGACGCCGTCATTATCATACACAAATTTCTTTCATTGTTGGTCTGCTGCCAGCATACATTTACAAAATTAAGTACAAAAAAAGCACCCTGAAGGTGCTGTTGTAAATTCTCCTTTCTTTAAGCCAAGATGATTATCTCACCATAAGTACCGGAATCCTTTAATCAATATATATAACATCCGGCGCTTCCTCAGGCGATTTCATATAGAAGGTAATCCCCTCTTTCGCGTCAGCGTCATAATAATCCATATAATATACTTCATGATTCTCCTTCCAGCCGGCAAAAACAGGATCCCCCATGAGCTCAAGCAGTTTCTCCTGATTTACATTGAGCAGTTCCCCATTAAACATACCCATCTCGGGCTTAATTCCTATAAGATAAACCTTGCGCTTGTCGTCAAACCAGAAAATAATTCCTATATCCCGATAGGCACAAAAGGTTTCTTCCCCCACATTGATATATTCATCATATGGTTCATTTATTTCATCCATAATGTCATCTATATACTTTCCCAGAAATTCCCGCGCCGGATAACCGTTCCAGAGGATCTGATTAGGATATCTCTCAGGCTCCATGGAATTCCAGGATTCCTCAGCTATGTCCATTCCCATGTCGGTGACATTGCCTGTCCAAATATAGCTGCAAAAAAATGCAGCCACTATAAACATCGCAAAAGCGTATAAAAGCCTGTATTTCGCATGGAAAAAAGCTCTTTTCACCTGTCGTGCAGACTGATACCGTTTATCCGGATTCAGATTCATGCATTTTCGTATCACTTTTTTGTACTGCAATTTCCGTATCTTATTCTGAAGAATCCGTTCAAGCGTAACGCCAAGAGAATAAATATCTGTCCGAACATCTGTCTGGGAAAATCCATACTGCTCAGGCGGAGCATATCCCCTTGTTCCCAGAAGTCTGGTATCTTGCTCCTGATCTTCTTTCAGTACACGTGCAGCGCCAAAATCAATCAGGCGGATATGGTTATCTCCTGCATAAATAATATTCGACGGCTTAATATCGCGGTGAATAATACCCATACCATGCAGGAATTGCAGGACTGAACACAAATCCTTTACAACATTCCAAAATTGCTTTCCGGACAATTCTATACACCCCAACGACTGTCCTCCGATATATTCCTCAATGATCGTTGTAGTATCATCTGTTATGATAACCTCATAGAGCTTTGGCAGACAGGGATGTTGACATCCTTGCAGTTTTCTATATGCAGGAACCTTGCCCTTTATCATTTTTCTGATAAAGAAATTTTCTCCCTCTTTCTCCTTTATCAACTGCACCGTACCGTTTTTACTTTGTTTGATCAGCTCAATTTCTTCATATTCCATAATTATACCCCCGTATACCGCAAGCACAGCTTGCGGTACTGCCACCAATAAGTAGTTTGGAAGTTTACTTCCAAACTTTTCACACTCACTCTTGCCGCATACCGCTTAGTCCTATATAATTATAGCAGGAAAATCAGGAGGCCCAATATGAAATTTGATTCAGACATTCCATCCCCTAACTCAGACCGAACTCCGTCAACTAATGACTTAGAATATGAAATCAAGACTGTGACAGACGTTGATGACTATCTTATTAAAAACAAGGAATATATGCTTGCACACAATCTATCGCACCATTTAAATATGCTATTGAAGCAAAAAGGGATCAGCAGGGCCGATGTTGCGCGCGATTCACTGCTCCACCGGACATATATCTATCAGATATTTTCCGGTAAGAAGACGGCATCCCGTGATAAACTGATTGCCCTGGCCTTTGGCATGCATCTTTCCGCTGAAGAGACACAGACAATGCTGAAACTTTCCGGAAACAGAATATTATACGCAAGAGATAAACGCGATGCAATACTTTTGTTTGCCTTAAATCAACACAAGCCGATTATGGACGCAAATGAGCTATTGTTTAATCATCATCTTGACGCCCTTGACACTTCAAAATTATAATCTGGCTTACTTCGTCTCCTCCTCCATCCGTACCATTACCGACAACGTAACGGCTTTTTTGATTTTGGGCAATGGAAAATGAACTTCATCATGTCCGGACTGCCAGATTTCTACAGGCCCTCTCTGATTCTTGTGCCGCCTACAACGGACACCGGTATCTTGGCTTGCCCTTACTCCTGTTTCCATATTCAATGGCTTCCTTCGGGCATTTGCAGATACAAGCCATGCAGTGGGTACACTGATCGCCCCAGACAGGCTTGCCATCTTTTAAGCTTACATTGTTTAAAGGGCAGACCTCCACGCATTTGCCGCATCCGATACAGGCATCCGTGGCATAAAATTTCTTTGCGCTTACAACCAGGGGATAAAATAAAGTATTCACCAGCCCGCTGCTGGCTTTTGCAAAAGCTCCAATCTTTTTCTCCGGTATCGTTCCATTATGCTTTATCACATCGGCAGTATTTTTTATAACAATGTCAGCGTTTTTAATTATCTTAACGGCCTGATTTCTTTCAGGGGCGTTGAACACTGCGATATAATTTTCCGGCATGATGACTTCGGCACAGCCCATATAAATAAATTTCTTCCGTTCACAAAGCTGCTTCAAATATTTAGGCGTATTCCCCATGCTGGCTCCACAGGTTGTTACAAAATAGGTACATTTACTTCCCGTAAAGGAAGTCCGCAGGATAAATTCCTTAAGAATCCTGGGCATCTGCCATGCATAAGTGGGATATACAAATATAAAAGGTCTCGCTGAATGTATTTCCGAATAATCATGCCCTTTGATTTTTTCAAACAGGTTGATGACTTCATCTTCTGTCTGTTCCCCGATTTTCTTTGCCGCATATTCACTGTTGCCCGTTCCTGTATAATATAGTACCAAGGTATACGTCTCCTTCCTGTCATCCATAAAGTGACTTTATCTCCTGACCACCGTCTTATCTCTCTTAATCATTTCCCTCTTATCGCGCCCGTCGGGCACATACCTGAAAACAACAAACTTTGTCACTTCATCCGTATCGTTTTCAAAGGTATGAATACTGTTGCCCACCCTTACGATATCGTTTTTTTCAACACGGCAGAATTTTTCAATTCCATTTTCATCCATATATCTGCACAACAATTTTCCCTCCGTGATTAATAGGATTTCATCAATGTTTGTGTGAAAATGCCATTCCTGAACCGTGTGCGGCATTATTTTATTTAAATGTATTTCCGCTTCTTCAAAAATGTAATAATTTACCTCTGTGCCTGTTTCCTTTGCCACATGAATGGAATCTTTTTCGTGAACCACATTAAAACCTGCCATAGCAAAGTCTCCCTTTATTTTCCATAATTTGCCGGTTCTACCTGATTTAACACCTTTTTCGCTTTGCGGGTATCCTGCCCCCTTTCCCACACCACCGTCAGAATATCCTTGCACACAAACTATGGTATTTTTCTCGGGAAAGAGCCCCCGGCTTTACCTTAAGATAGTCCAACACGATTAAATATTATATCATGTCGAACTCTCTTTCATCAATAATCTTTTATGAATTAAATACCGTATGAAGACCGCATTAACAATCGTAACTGTTCAGCCAGGTCTGCGCATTTACTGAGCAGACCGTGAGAAAGCGTATATTATACCAAGAGTAAATCCAGCTCTTCGTCGAAGACGAACTTCCAATAATCCGCAATTTCTATCATCCATGTTGACATATAGGTAACTAGTTGCTATTATAAAATAAGTAACAAGTTGACAATATGGAGGCGCACATGAATTTAGAAGCATTGAACGGTAATTTTTCAAATTCCACGGAAAATCAAAGAAAAGCTATTTTTAGCACACTATTTATTGCGGGAAACAAGCTGCAGACACTTTTTGATAACCATATACCGGAAGTATCGTTAAAACAGTTTATGCTGCTATCGATCGTCAGGCAGTCAAAAGAGCGGCTGACCTTTACCCAACTGGGAAATTTGTTGGGCTGTTCAAGGCAAAACATCAAAAAATTAGCTGATGTTTTACAAAAAAAAGGCTTTATCACGATTCAGCCAAGCCCCCATGACACAAGAGCTATGTGTATTTGCCCCACGGAAAAAGTAAACGACTATTTCATAAATGACTTTTCACAATATCAGGAGGAATTGAAATATCTTTTTGAAGTTTATACGGACAAAGAAATAGAAACTCTTTTCACTCTTTTGACTAAGCTTTATGCAGGAATAGAAAATTTGGAAAGCAAAGTTGCCAATGAAGAAAAGGGCTGCTAAGGCACATCCTGGCGGACACCTCAAGGTTTTGACTTATTACAGGAAAGGAAAATTTGATTGGATGAAAACAATTGTAATTTACAACTCACAGACAGGGTTTACAAAGCGTTATGCCGAATGGATAGCTGAGGCGTCAGGGGCTGACTGTCTCCCCTTAGCCACCGCAAAAAAGAAAGATTTGACCGCATATGAAACAATTATTTTCGGAGGCTGGGCCTGTGCAGGAAGTATCAGCAAGATTGGCTGGTTTAAACGAAATATGGACAAATGGGCTGACAAAAAGCTGATTGCGTTTTGTGTTGGAGCCAGTCCAATCGACACCCCTCAAATCGGAGCTTCCCTTAAGCGGAATTTCAACGAGTCGGAGCAAAAAAGGGTGAAAACTTTTTATTGCCCGGGAGGATTTCATTACGAAAAAATGTCTTTTCCCTCCAAATTCATGATGAAAATGTTTATAAAAACGCTCAAAGCAAAGAAGAATAAAACCGAGGAAGAACGGGTAATGATAAAAATGATTTCCTCTTCCTATGATATTTCGGACAAAAAGTATATTGAACCAATTTTACAATGTCTGAAAAAGAACTATTAGCGTTTATCTATCATTTTGTCAATGAGCCCGAAATCCACTGCTTCCGCTGCTGACATATAGTTATCGCGTTCGGTCGCAAGAGCGATTTCTTCAATACTTTTTCCGGTATTTTCCGCCAAGATGGCGTTTAGGCGTTCTTTGCTTTTTTGTATATGGTCGGATGCGATTTTGATATCTGCTGCCGGCCCCTGAATACCATTCCCATGAACAGCCGGCTGGTGTATCATGATTTCCGCATTTGGCAAAGCGAACCGCTTTCCTCTCGCACCGCCGGCTAATAAAAAAGCGCCAAAGCTGGCCGCAAGGCCAATACAAATGGTGGAAACGTCACATTTTATATATTGCATGGTATCATAAATGGCAAAGCCGGACGATATGGAACCGCCGGGACTGTTTATATACAACCGGATATCTTTTTCGGGATCCTGAGCTTCTAAAAACAGCATTTGGGCAATAATCAGACTGGCTGACACATCGCTTACTTCTTCCCCTAAAAAAATAATTCTGTCGGACAGTAACCGTGAAAAAATGTCATAACTCCTTTCTCCACGGCCGGTTTGTTCAATAACATAAGGGATCGTACTCATGCGGCAGCCTCCTTATCTTCCGCTGCAAATTTGCAGTGAGAAATATAAGTGCGAAAGTAAATTTCCAAACTTTCAATTGACGGCAGGATTCCAGACACAGTTTGTGATAAGAAGGGGGTATAAATTTTGCACATGGAAATTCTGTTTTGTTTTGGCTCAAATATTCCTATTTTTCTATAAATCTTAGGCGGATATTGATATACCTGCTTAAAAGCAAATGAAAATGACTGCTGCGTGCCATATCCGGCTTCATACGCAATTTGCACTATCGGTTCCTTTGTTTTAACAAGCTTCTCGGCGGCAACCGTAAGCCTGCGGTTTTGGATATATTGATACATGGTAATTCCTGTATACTCCGTAAAAATGCGGTTGAGATGGAATTTGGAATAGCCAATATTTTTTGCTATTTTCTCTAAACTGATTTCTTTTTCTAAATTTCTTTCTATATAATTTATGACTTTTATTACAACTTCTTTTTGATTTCCCATCATAACCCTCCATACTTCCAATTACCCTCAAATTTGGGCTTTTTTCTATTATAGCTGATTTAGAGGAACGCGTCTTAATAAAAAGTGCTATTTTCATTTCATACACCACGCTGACGAAATTTAAGCACAAAACGGCAAAAAGTCAAAGGCCCCGCAAAAAGAATCGTAAAAATGTCAACTGTCTGTAACTCTATTATCGGAGGTGGTCTGGCGACGTCAGGATTTCAATTTATACTTCTTAGCAACGCCTCTGCCGATAATATCAATCAGCCCATTTTCCTGCATTTGACGGGCAAGCAGATATGCTCTCGTCTTTTTGATGTTCAGCAGCTCCTGCAAATCTTCGTCCGTCATTTCTCCGTACTCTGCCAGGTAATCCATCATGGTTTTCATCTGCGGAGTAACTACCATGGATGAACTTTCGGTTACTGCCGGTGCGTTTCCAACGGCCGTTACATTCGCATTCATATTTGGCAATACCAGCTTGAAAGTGTTTGCCGTCACTTCGATACGTGGCTGGGCAGCACAATCTCTATAGTATGCATAGATTTTGCGGATACCGGTACCGTAGGATTCAATCAGTTTCAACCGGTGAAATATTTCCGCCAGTTTTCGATTGCGGGGCTGAGAAATACCGCTGCGGATATCGTCAGCCGAAAGACCGGGCAGCAAACCGCCAATGGAAATAAACTCTATGCCTGAATCGTTGACATTGATAATAATACTGCCGCTGTAGCTGTAGTCGCGGTGGATAAGCGCATTGAGCAATGCTTCACGTAATGCTTCTTCGGGATAATCAGACCGTTCAACTCTCTCTAAACCTTTGAATGTAGCGGCAGTACGGTTGCAGAGGGCAAGATACGAATAACTGTCATCCAATTGCCTGAAGATGGAACCGCCGAACTCCTTCGCATCCTTAAATGTAATATTGGCTTCATCGCCAAACACAGCGATTTTCGTGGTGTGCTGGCACTGATCGGATAAAATCATCGCAAGATTGGTGTACTGCTCGTCATTTGTATTGCGCAAACCAAGCGCTATATACTTTTCTTCGGAAAAATCAACCTTATATCGCCTGAATGCGCGCTCCGCTTCATCAAAGGACAGTTCCTGTGCAACCGTGCGCATTTCCTCAAACACATCGCCATCGGAATTCTTAATCATTCTGCGAATCTGGTCGAATGATGCCTGTACGCTGGAAGCGCCCTGGCGAACGTATACGCCGGTGGGCTTCATACCCTTAGATTTTAAATAATAAGGCTTATAACTGCCTTCCCCAACTTCAATCTGAATTACCTTGTTCTCTTTCAGGACATACCGCAAAAACATGGTCACATCCGGTACAATTGCATCACGGATGCCATTGGTCAGGCGGGTATAAGCTTCGTCAACATCGTCAATGCCAATCATATTACCTCTATCATCAATGCCAATGTAGATGATACCGCCGTCAGTATTTGCAAATGCGATAACCTCCTTGTAAATGTCAGAGGTTATCTGAGATTTATATTCAATGCGTTCGCTTTCATATTGCATATTTATACCCCCGCATACCGCAAGCTATGCTTGCGGTACTGCCACCAATAAGTAGTTTGGAAGTTTACTTCCAAACTTGTCGCCTCCATTTTTCTTTTACTATAAGTATACTCATATTTTCATCTTTTTCAATATCAAATGTGAAAATTCACTTTTTATTCACCGTGTGCGAGTGAAAATTCACTTTTTTTTAATTTTCAATAAATTAAGATTGACAGAAAAATAAAACAATTTTTTGCACAATATGCCGACATAAAGCGGAACGATGAAAAGCCTTTAGACGCAATAGTTTTGCAGTATATAGTATTTTATCAGATATTTTGTTATGATATGCATTGAGTAGATGCTATCCCCCAATTGGGCTTGGAGGTGCATTCATGGCAGAAATCCGGAATATTGAATGGAAAGGATTCCTGGCAGAGTAAAGGATGTCCCGGAAAGAAATCAACTATAAACAGGCAATCGAAAAGGATAATTTCATGGCAAACATTTTAATTGTAGAAGACGAAAAGAATATGCAGAACATCATTTCCGAATACATGCACAGGGGCGGCCATACCTGCTTTACCGCTGACGACGGCGTGGACGCCCTTATGTTATTGAAAAATAATCCTATGGATTTGATGATACTGGATATTATGATGCCCCATCTTGACGGCTTTTGTGTATGTAAAATGGTAAGAGAAATAAGTGGCCTGCCAATTATCATGCTGACCGCCAAGAGCGATGAAGAAGATAAACTAAAAGGCTACGAATATGGCGCTGACGATTATATGACGAAACCCTTCAGCCCGAAAATACTACTTGCAAAGACAAACGCCCTTCTGCGCCGCATATCCGTAACTTCCACAGATTCGGAAAGCCATGCGCCGGGAAAAATGCTCAGCGCAGGAAAAATAACCATAAACCCCGCCGCGCATAAAGTGTACTTAGACGGTACGGAAATTACTCTCACCCACAAGGAATATGAACTGCTGTATTTCTTTCTGTCCAATCCTGAACAGGTATTTTCACGGGAACAGCTCTTAAACCGTATTTGGGGATATGACTTTGAGGGGAATACGCGAACGGTAGACACCCATATCAAAACTTTGCGGCAAAAATTGGGCGGCGAAGGGAAATCCATTGTAACGCTTATCCGTTCCGGGTATAAATTTGAGGTAGCAAAATGAAAGAACAATTTTCACTCCGCACGGTACGTAAAAAAATTATCATGATTTCAAAGATTGCAGGGATTGCTTTGATTGCTTCATACCTTATTTCAACACGGTTACCTTTGGAAGAGGATATTTCTTTTCTACTATGGATCCTCTTTGTTGTTTTACTGACCCTTCTGATGGACTATTTATTGGGAAGATTTATTTCAAATCCAATCAGCCAAATTTGTGAAATGGCGTACAGAGCGGCAAGGTTAGACTTTTCCCAGCCTTGCAGGATAACATCAAAGGACGAATTTGGCGAGCTTGCAGAGAATCTTAACAAAATGTCCGAAAATCTGCAGGATACGCTTGAAAAACTGGAAAAAGCAAATATTCGGCTTGAAAAAGATGTGCGACAGGAAAGAAAACTTTTGGGGGAAAGAAAGGAATTAACGGACCGGCTTTCCCATGAAATGAAAACGCCTATAGGCGTTATCCGCGCTTATGCGGAGGGAATACAGGACGAGACAGACGAAGAAAAAAGACAGAAATACGCTGAAATCATCATTTCCGAAACAGAAAGAATGGGTATGCTTATCGAGACATTGTTGGATTTGTCCGCATTGGAAAACGGAGCCGTACTATTGATGCCGGAACGGTTTGACTTCGTAGAATTTGTAGAAACCATAGCAGGACGGTTATTAATCGATATGCCCGAAACCGATTTTGAATTACGGTACGAACTTCCGGAGCATAAAGTTTTTGTTTATACGGACAAACAGCGTATGGAGCAGGTCTTAAACAATTTCATTGTCAACGCAAAAAAGAATGTATCTCCCAAAGGCATTTTACGCTTATCCTTAGTCGAACAGGAAAATATGCTTCATTTTTCCGTCTACAATCAGGGCGCCTTCATACCGCCGGAAAAGCTGCCTAAAATATGGGAAAAATTTTACCGTGATAAAAATGTGAAATATAATGGTTCGGGATTGGGCCTTGCCATTGCTGCGCAAATTTTATCCATGCAAAATTTCGCATATGGAGCGGAAAATGTATCAGATGGCGTCCGGTTTTTCTTCTCTATCCCTGTCGTAAAATAATGTTTTCTTTATAGACGGCTATTCCTTTTGAAATAAAAGGAAAGCCGTTTTTTTCTGCGTTCTTCAGCAAATTTCAAGTTTGCAAAGAAAATCTCGCAATCAAATACAGTTACATTTTTTCACACCAATTTCACGGGGACCACACTTTGATTTTACCTCATTATTTTATTTTAATAACAACAACCGCCAAGGAGGAATGGTATATGTTTTTAGGAGTCGAATGGTTTTGGTGGCTGGTGATTGCGGCAATACTGGTGTTTCTATTCCTTTTAAAATCAAATTTATGAAATGGCAGAACAAGCGTCGGCAGGAAAAGAAAAACAGCCAGAGAGGAAAATGGGGGGATGAAGTTTTGAAGTAAACTTCCAAACTACTTATTAATGGCAGTACCGCAGGCACAGCTTGCGGTATGCAGGAGGTATATAAATGATTGAAGTCAAAAATCTGACATTTTCTTATGGAAAGGATACGCAAGCCCTTCGTGGTTTAAATTTTACGGTAGGTAATGGTGAAATTTTTGGATTTCTGGGGCCGAATGGTTCCGGCAAGTAGACGACACAAAAAATCCTCACCGGAATTTTAAAAGGGATGCGGCAACGTGTGAGTATGGCAAAGGTTGTTGTAACCAACCCCAAACTATTATTTTTGGATGAACCGACTAGCGGACTTGACCCGTCCGGCGCCGTTTTGTTCCGCAAGATTATAGAGAAAGAACGCAGGAAAGGCACCACGGTATTTTTAACCACGCATAATATGCTGGATGCTGATCTGTTATGTGATAAGGTTGCTTTTATCTCAAACGGAAATATTGTGGCGTTGGACACTCCCGAAAGATTGAAAGAGAAAAACAGCAGCCACCGTGTTACAATCAGTTACCTGTATCAGGGAAAAGGAAAAAACAATTGACTCCCCGGAATTAGAGGAAGGCATTCCTTTTCCCCATGATAAAATCATCAGTATCCATTCGGAAGAACCGACTTTAGAGGATATGTTTATTCAATATACGGGAAGGGGGTTATCCGTGTTCATGCAGTCCTTCCATTAAAAAAGAGCTTATTTATCCTGTCAAAAATAACCATTTTTCTACTGTCGGATTTCCTATTTGCAGTATTGATGACGGTATGCAACGTGGGCTTTATCAGCGCAGTTCCTATTTTACCCGCCGTGTTAGTGCAGACTGCAATTTTGTCCCTTATTATGGCACTGACCGGTTTCGGCTGTACAATGCTGCTAAAAGATTTCAAACAGTTTTCACTTGCCTATCTGGTAATTGCCATTTTTGTAGCGACGCCTGTCTTTTTAGCGGCGAATACTTCCATAAAAATAACATGGATAGGCTGGCGTCCCTTCTATCAAATTTATATGGGGCTGAAAAACGCTTATTTGGGGACACCTGTCACAACTCCGATTTATTATATTTGTTCCGCTTGTGGAATTGCCACCCTGTTTTTATTGATTCAAGTTGTATTTCGTAAGGAAATGGGAATGGAGGGCTGATGGATGAAGGGATTGGTTTACCAGCTTAAAGGTATCCTGAAAGACAAATTTTGAATTATGTCTTTTCCCTTGCCGCTTATAGTTGCTTTTGTCCTAAATTTTGTGGGAACCATTGACCTTTCCACGCTGAGCGAATACCATTTTGGCGTATTGCAGAATAATCTGTCCCCGCAGACCGTTTCCTGGTTAGAACAGCATGGCTCCGTAACCGAATATAAAACACAAAAAGACTTGACTGACGCTGTCAATGAACCTTCTACAAACTTAATAGGTGTGGAAGCCGATAGCGACGGTATCAAAACAATGTTTTCCAAAAGCCTTATGGTGGGAGTCGTTTATATCAAGATAATATTGATCGTATTTATTGCCGTACCGCTACTATCCTGTTTATTAGGGGCGGACGGGTTCGCTTTGATATTCTGCTATCTTATTCCCTCTAATGCAACCTTTGAAGGAATTATGAGTTTGGCAGAAGGTACTGAACAAACGATTATAAAAGATATATTTATTCTTATGGCACATTGCCTTGTTTGGTTTGTGCTTTATCTGTCAATTGTTAAACATCAAAAAAGAATGAATAAAATCAGCCTTAAGCATTATCTCTCATTACTCTGAACAGCAACTCGTACGGGTTCAAACCAATTCCAAATATGTACTGCCAGGAAACAAAAGAAAGGCTCATCTACATAATTTCTAAGTTTTCTTAATGTACTTTCCAATTCTTTGGCTGCCCTATTCATATTTTTAAACACATTTGCTAATCTTTCCTCAAAGGAACCGAATGTCTCTTTGTCAGCGCAATAAATAAGCAGAGAATTTTTACGTCCGGTTTTGATATCATCGATAAAATCACATAAATCATCCACCAGCCAAAACACTTTTCCAAGTAATTCTGCAGCAAGAACAGAAGTTTCATTATTATTTCCATATAAGGAAACTATAAAAGCTACCTTTTCAAATTCAATTGATTTATCCACTAATAATGAGAGGTTTTTTCCCTTTAAATCTTCTGAAAAATCAATCTTTGATTTGTACATATATATCTCCGATTGAAATGCTTTCCGGAGAGTTTTTTTCAATATTTCCTTACTAAAAAACACATCATCCTTCTGCATGTGCATGTAATTTAAAAATCCCGATAGCAGCCTGTCCAGCTCAGGGAACTCCCCTTTACTATCCGTCTGTCTCAAAAGAAGATTGCTTTTTTTGCATACATACTTCTTTTGTTTTTCTGAAAAACGTGTCGAATCTAATATACAATCAGCCATCACACAAAACTTTACAAGATAGGAAGCTGCAAGGATTGCCTCATCATTTGTCTTTTCAAGAAAACACTTTTGCCATAAATATAATTGAGCATAATTTACATTCATATCAATATTATATTTTTCATGGATCTGTAAAAGCAATTCATTGAGTTCATCGTAGTCTCTTCTGCCCGGTGCAACAATTTCCTTTGATACATCAAGCCTGGAGCAGTACTCAAACATTTCTTTATACTTCATTAAAACTTCGTCATAAAGAAATAAATAAAAATTCTTTGGTGAGACAGCATCAAATTCTATCTCTTTTGCATTTGCTAACATAGTTTTCATATACCTGCTTAATGTTTAAAATCGCTTTTTTCTTTTTTGCTTTTAAGAATAAATCATAACAATACAGTTGTGGATCACATTTTTTCAGGCGAAGGCAAGAAGGATAAAAGGAACATTTCCGGCAATTTGGCAGTGTTTCCCTTTCTTTCCAATACGTTACCTGCTTCTTGTCTGTGACCCCACGATTCAAGTCTCCAACTAAATGTTCAAAAGAATAGTGTTCACATTTTCCAAGAAGCCCTTGGGGATTAATCAAGACAGAAGCATCATCGTTTGCCATACATTGACATCTTTTTAAAGATAAAAGTTCTCCGCTGCCTGTAAAGAGTCCAGATTTATAAATTCTTTCTTCCAGCAATTCCTGTGCAGATAAAAGCTTTTGAAGTTCGCTTTGATTAAAATGAACCGGTTCAAAACCACAATCATTAAACAGCAGATGACTATATACATTCAAATGTTGCTTGTCCGAAAAATAATCCGACAATTGTGTAACCAGCTCCATCAAATCTTCATAATTATGAGAACCGAGATTTAAACGAATATCAACACTAATATCTTTATCCAACAAAAGCTTAATATTTCTTAACACCCTTTGGAACGGATTGTCTAATACCGACTTATAAGCTTTTACTTTGTTATATATTTCTTCTGTTCCATCTAAAGTAATCTGGATATGTTTCAGTTTCCATTCTTCCGCAGCCAAATAAACCATTTTCTCATCAAAGAGGTATCCGTTACTAACCATCCGTGAGGAATACTTGATATTTCTTTCTCGCAGTTCTTTACAAATCTGCGTAATTCTATTTGCTCCAATCAATGGTTCTCCTCCAAACCATCGAATACGGACCGGTTTTCCACCATTGTGAGCCTCAATAAAAGAAACTACTTTTGATGCAGTCTCTTTGGTCATAAAAATATGCGGGTCTCCGCATTCATAACAATAGAAACACCGGGCATTGCATGCACTAGTTGGCAAGATTGTGTAATTGACTATGTCACCTTTCTTATTCAGAAGAAGTAATATTTTACGTAAATTTTCTACTATCTGTACTGCGTCCATCTCTTCAGGAACAAGAAAATGCTTTTGTATTAGTTCGTTCATCCATGGCTCATACAATGCAGGCATCGTCTTCAATCGTTTTGTCTCATTTTTGTCCAGCAATATCAGTTCTCCGGATATTGTATTTAAAACAAGCATCCCATCCTCACAGACTAATTGAATTGAATAGCATAACATACAGTATTTTTTTTCAGGATCCGGTTCTTTATTTCCCCAAATTTTGGAAATATCTCTTCTTGCTTCACTTATAACTATCATTTATCTTTCTGCCTCCTATGCAAGAATCAACTCTGCCTTTTTCAATATGTCAAGTGTTTTCTCTACAAACTCTCTGATAATATCTTCTGATTCATTTGGATATCTTTTAGTTAAATCTGCAATAACAATGCTTATCTCTGTTTCGCTGCCCAAAAGTTTAAATATCTCCACTGCGCTTTCGTTCATTGATAATATACCACATGGGCAGGTTTCATCTATAGGCACTGCCTTATATTCATCTTCCAGTTCAATTATTTCAAATCGATATTTTAATTTCATACTTCATCAACCATTTGGTCGCTTTGTGTCCGCACAAATAGAAATAAACGTGTGCAGACACACAACAGCCTTTCTTATAAAATCTGTTGACAGGGAATTCGCATTATAACGCACAGTAGGATGAGTTAAAATTTCGTTCAAGGCTCAAAGCGGTATAGCCAGTGCCGGAACTGCATTTTTAGCATTAAAAAAGCTCTTTATAATTTCTCCGCTACAAAAATTATAAAAAGCTCTTTCGGATGTTTTTTATCGCTGATAATAAATTTCACCAACTACTATTGGAATCACAGCCGTCACTGCTACAATCTGTATAACAAGGTCCATCCCAAGCTTCAAATGCAGCCTCTTCTTCGATATCATTGTTTAATACTATCCAACTAATTCTCGGCTCCTCCATAGCCATCTCCTTCCTACGCTTATTAATCAGATTTTTGAAACTATATCACAAATCATTTGATAAGTCAAGGTTTTTGCACATCTTGCGTTTCCAGTAGAAATTAACTTCTAAACTACTTTTTGTAGTAAATAATATTGAAATGACGTTTGTTTACAGCTAAATAAATCAGTTTACAAGGTTAACAGTGGTTGTTTTTTAGAATTGTGGATGCACCCTTGCTGACCTGAGCGAAGACGAGAGGAACAGCCTTCTCACTGTCAGAAGTGTCAATTACATTGAAACGGATTTTTTGTAAAGTCTATTTCCTCCGGAAAGTGATTGCAGTATAATGGAGCCATTGAATATCGAAATGGAGGTAAAAGACGTGGTATTAAAGAATAAATATCCTATATGTGAATTTGATACCGGTAAAAATCCGATTATTCAGGCAACGAATTTTTTGGCTAAAAGCCTTCCTGAAAAATGTGTGGTTACCTTTTTCAGGAAGGAATTGGAACAGTTTGTTTCGGAAAACAATCTTCCTGTCATTGGCTATCTTAATTCAGAAGTGCTTGATATACCGATTTATGAATATGGATATGGTACAGATAAGCTTTGTATTACAATGGCATTTTGTGGTGCGCCGGGTGCAGCTGTAGCGATTGAAGAACTTCATGCTATGGGATGTGAGAAATTTATAATCTGCGGGGGCGCAGGGGCATTGACAAAGGACAGTAAAGTGGGAGAAATCATTATCCCTGTTTCTGCGGTTAGAGATGAGGGGACATCCTATCATTATTTAGAGCCATCCCGTGAAGTGGAATGCCATAAAGAAACGG
>CAJUKV010000050.1 GCA_910587305.1 uncultured Lachnospiraceae bacterium
AAATCTTTGCAAGTCGACTTGAAAGAAGAAGGAGGATAGCTGCTATGAATAATGAAGAATTTGAGCGGTTTGTCCTGAAGTTTGGAAAGGATATCCTGCGGTTTTGCCGGATGACGGCCGGCGACGCGGAAAGTGGAGACGAACTATATCAGGATACTATGCTTAAGCTGCTGGAGAAAAAGAAAAAGCTGGACTCTATGCAGAATACAAAGAGTTACGCTTTATCCACTTCAATTTATCTTTGGAAGAATAAGAAGAAAAAATATGCAAACAGGATGAGACTGGTTCCCATTGACAGTATGGACGAGATGGCGGAGGAAGGATATGAGATTTCAGCGCATGACAAGGACGCTTCTCCGGAACATATTGTTTTGCAGCAAGATGAGATAGACATGATTCAGGAATTGGTGGCATCTTTGCCGGAGAAATACAGAATACCAATCTATTTGTATTATTCGGCGGATATGCAGATAAATGAGTTGTCTGAAATTCTCAGGCTACCGGAAGGGACCGTCAAGAGCCGGATGCGAAAAGCAAAGAAACAGTTAAAAGAAAAATTGGAGGCGATAGGATATGACAGATGAAAAATTGGATCAAATCTTAAAGCAGGCCCTTGCTCCTGAAATAAAGAACAGCGAAATTCGGGTACATAGAAGGAGGAAGGATAAAATGAAGAAATTGGGAAATATCGGTAAAGCAGCGGCGGCAGCAGTGGTGCTGGCAGCTATTGGAACTCTTGGACTGGGATATTTTGATCCGGTGCTTGCGGCAAAAATTCCACTGATTGGAAAAATATTTGAGAAGGTTGAGGACGATGTCACATATTCCGGTGATTATGCGGATAAGGGAACTGTTTTGACAAATGAAGATCACGCGGGCAATTTGGATACATCGGATTATTTTGCATCTGATAAGGGAATCACACTGACGGCATCGGAGGTCTATTGTGATGGATATTCCATATTTCTCACAGTAAATATTGAGGCAAAAGAGGCGGATTTTACTCATATTCCGGAACACTATACAGGTATGAATGTGGCAGACGGCCGGATGGCAGCAGGATTTTATATAGGCGGAACATGGAGCGTCGATGGCAGTTCACCGGAATACCTCGAAAATACGTTTGAGGGGGTTGTGATTGATAACCACACATTTGCAGGTATGTTGAAAGTAAATCTTGCACAGAAAGCCGAAAGCAGCGGCGAACTTAGCTTAAATATAACCGGCCTTGGTTATGACGATGACAGGATGCTTGACAGCGAAGAAATCTCCGCATCCCATTGGACGGATGGAAGCTGGAATATTGCCATTCCATTTGAAGTGAACGAAACAGACGTAAAGACTATCGAAATAGGGGAAAAGAAGGGAAACATTACGCTTGATAGTGTAGTGATATCTCCCTACCAGGTAATTGTCCATACCACAACACCGGGAAAGCAAAGAGAACTGACAGACGACAGGAGAAAAAAACTGCTTTCAAAAGATCCCGATATGACAGATGCAGAGATGTTTGAAGCCCTTGGCTGGTCTTATGAACCCTGCCAGACAATTGTGTTTAACCAGGATGGGGAAATGCTTTACTCAGATATGGAAATGCCTGGAAGAGCCGGATTTGCCGTTCAGGGAAAAGAAATAAAAACCCTTCACATTTTCGTTTTTGACAATTTGGATGACTGGGCTTTAATGGAGACGGAAGGAATGAACGGCAGCGCCGCGAACAAAGCTGTCATTTCAAAGGAAATTCATGTGAAGTAATTGTAACTATGAAGCCGAAGGATGAATAGTTACAAGTAATTGGGTAAAACGTCAGGGTTGCTTTTTTCATTCAAGATGTTATCATAGGAAACACAGGATGATCCTTATGATATGCTACTATAAAGCGTTATCATAAAAACAGGTAATCACTATACGCAAAAGGAGAAAAAGTCATGTCAGATCAAAACCGGTATTTGAAGAACAGTAAGTTAATCGCGGCACATTACGGGGAAGAGTATGAGCATTATTATAATGCTATTGTACCGCCTGTTTTTATGAATTCGCTGAATGTATTTGAGAGTCTGGATGATTATTATGATTTTGACCGGAGAGACAAGCATAAATATTGCTACGGAAGAGTGCAAAATCCTACCGTTCGGATTCTGGAAGATAAAATAGGGGCGTTAGAGCACGGCATAGGGGCATTAGCCTATGCTTCCGGGATGGCTGCCGCTACTGCGGCAGTGCTCACAGTCTGCAAGACAGGAAGCCATGTAATCTGCATCCACAATGCATATGGGCCGCTGAAAAGCTTTCTGAACGGATATGCAAGGGAACATATGGGCATAACAGTTACGTATGTGGAGGGAGACCGTTTGGAGGAATTTGAGGAAAGCATTACCGAACGCACAGATTTGATTATTCTGGAAAGCCCCTCCTCGGTGGTCTTTTCCCTTCAGGATATCCGCGGCGTATCCAAACTGGCAAAGAAGGTAGGAGCCAGGGTATATATTGATAATACATACTGCACCTCTGTTTACCAACAGCCCCTTGATTTGGGCGCGGACATTGTAATGCATACCACATCCAAGTATATTGGAGGACACAGCGATCTCATTGGCGGAATGCTGGCGGTGAAGGACGAAGAACTGTTTGACAGGCTTCTGAAAAACAGGGAGCTTTTCGGAGGAATTGTGGGTCCTATGGAAGCATGGCTGATGATACGGGGACTGCGCACCATGGAAGTCCGTATTGCCCGGCATCAGGAAACGGCTATGGCAGTGGCAAAGTTTTTAGAACAGCACCCAAGAGTGAAAAAGGTAAATTATCCGGGCCTTCCTTCCCATCCGCAGTACGAACTGATGAAGAGCCAGCAACAGGGAAATACCGGGTTGTTGAGCTTCGAAATAGATGGGAGCACGCAGGATGCGGCGAAGGTTGCCGAGAGTCTTAATATCTTTAAAATCGGCGTGTCCTGGGGAGGCTTTGAGAGCCTTGTATTCCTTCCCCATGCAAAAACAGAAGTAGAAGAATGTAAAAAACTTAGGGGAAGCCAGAATATTATCCGTATTCATTGCGGACTGGAAGGCACTGAGGATTTGATTGCTGATTTGGAATCAGCCCTTGCTTATTAACAGGCGATGAAGAAATAGTTTTTAGTCGCATTTTTTATTCATAAATGAACTTAAGGTTTTTTACTTTTATCTTTCATAATAATATATATAGATGGAGAGATTGACTTGCATTTGGAAGAAAGGAGAGAGGAAATTTATGCTTAATCCTATCGTTATAGTTGCATAAGCAGGGCTATCGCAACTCATTGTAAAATACGAATAAGTGTTGTGGTTTGGCCTTGCAGTTCCTGTTAAAGCAAATTTAATAGTAGGAGTGCAAAATGGGTTATAAAAAAGCAACACATGTTCTGCCCAAAGAGCTGCTTGTAAAGGTTCAGGAATATGTCGACGGAGAGTTTCTCTATATTCCAAGAGCTTCGAAGCATAAAAAAAGCTGGGGTGAGACAACCTCCACCCGTCAGGAGCTGCGGGACAGAAACAAAAACATATACGCCGATTATCTTGCGGGAGAAAGCATGGATTTTCTGGCTGAAAAATATTTTTTATCGTTAAAGAGTATTCAGAGAATTATCGGACAGTTAAAAAAAGAATAGAAACAACAAACGCTGCCACGTTTTGCGTGACAGCGTTTGTTGTTTTTTAGCCGATTGGTAAAGTAAGACAGAACGATTATGTTTGCTTCTTAAGAGAGTATTAGGTTGGGAGCAGTATCATACGGTGCTACAATTTTCCCTGCGGGATTTCCGTTTTTTGCATTTGTTTTAATTTGTGTTCAAGTTTAAATTTGCAGGGCGGCAAGGCCGCGACATGGAGGGTGGGATGAAAAAAGTAGTATGGAAGGTGGAAAGTCTTACGTTACTGCCGGTCTTAAAATACTGCAAGAAATGTGGGAAAAAGAATGTTTTTATTTGCTCGGAGCAATTCAGGATAAATGCCCAGCGGAAAAATTTAAGTTTTTGGCTGATTTATAAATGCGCAAGCTGCAATACCACGTGGAATGCAGATATTTATTCCCGTGTTTCGCCGCAGGTTATTGCGCCCGCATTGTTAGAAAGATTTTATAATAACGATAGGGACCTTGTGAAACACTATGCAATGGACGGCAGCTTTTTGCAAAGTCTCGGGGTGCAGGTGAGCCTGCCGGAATATACTATTTTAGGGGAAAGCTTTTCCTTACATGAACCGGTAGAAATAGAAATGAAAAATGAGTATTCACTGCCTGTAAGGATATCTGCCGTTGTGAGAGAAAAACTGCATTTGTCGCAGAAAGAATATGCACAGATGGTTTCCGATGGACAAATAAAAAGCATTCCCGGGCAGGATTTGAAAAAGGGTAAATGGAAGGATAGCATGATTTTGATTATTGACAAATCATCGGTGTAATTGTCCATAATCGAAGCACTGCCCGGACTGCCAGGAGAGTGCTATAGGGTATCGGACGGTATGCTAACTCATTTTAGAAGGTGTTCGAAATGAACGCCTTGTGACCATCTTTACCGCAGATTATAAGGCGGATCATATCCATCGCCGTTTTCAAAGCGCACCTGTTCGCCGTAAATTTCAATAAAGCGGGCGTTGGGAAGGAGCGATTCGTCAGGCACTACATTTTTTTCTCCCCATATTCTTGACAGATATAAATAGTGTATTTCCGGCAAGTCTGCCAGAAAGTCATAGCTTTCCACATTGCCGGTCTTTAATGTCAGATAAGCCAGATGAGGGCAGGCGCGGAGTATGGACAAATCCGTAATCCCCTCAAAATACTCGTTATATTCTTTCTTCCAATACCATCCGCCCATCCGCAGCGTACGTAAGTTCGGCAGCTTCCCCAGAAAATCAACATCCTTTACCTGGGTATCGGCAGAATAGATATCCATACTTAGTACCTGCAAATCAGTCAGATACTCCATACAAGATAAATCTGTAATACAAGGGGTACGCAGCGTGATATCCAGGCTTTTCAACCCCCGGAAGTGTCTCAGATCATCCAGCGATCCCAGTAAACGAGCCTTCACCGGTGGACGCAGTGTGATGTCCGTCCCATTATCCGCACTTTTGTTGAGGCGCACGCGAAGGTATTCCTCTTCGCTGTCATTATCCACGGAATAGTAAGAAAGCTCCATTTCCTCAATAGCTGCCAGATCACCTGCCGTTATATCCCGTTCCATGAAAGCCTGCTTTTCCTCCTTTGTAAGCTGCCACAGGCCGGACAGCTCCTCCCGTACCAGCTTTTCAAGCTCAGGCTCTTTCCATTCAATCACATAATCATTGGGATAATCCTCCACCTTTTTAAGAGGACCGGAATAAAGCCTTTGCATGGCATTCACAAAAGGGTTCCGGAGCTGGGGATAATTCCAATCCTGTGCGCCCACATAATCCTGTGCTTTCACATAGTACACCCCCGGATCCAAAAAACGTACTGCCGCATAGAAGGTTTTTCCCCGGGCAAGGGCAAGCGTACTTTCGGTACAAAGCTCCTTATCGCATAGGGCAAAGGCCTCGCTTTGCGTGGTGCTGTTATAACAAAAATAAGCCAGGATGATATATTCCCTGTCTCCGGCATCAAAAGTAAATTGATAACCGCACAGACTTCCTATTCCGGTTACCTGGTATCTTTCAAAAGAAAGATCTGACACCAGATCGCCGCAGATATCCGTGCCGCATCTTTTGACCTCATCCTTAAATGTATCCCAGTGCACGTAAGGATCCGCCTCTTTCAGGTCATTTTCATAAGGTACGCTTGCATATATACGATAGGGAGAATGAAATTGTCTCTTGCCATAGATATCTTCAAGCCCAAAAGCCTCTTCATCCACAATGAGTTCATATCCAAACTGATCCTGAGAAATATAATCTCCAATTCCTACCTTTGTGTACAAGGTCTTTTCCAATTGAAGCTCTGTGCCTGGCATGAGCTGTTCCGGGACATCAACCACATCCTCATTATCAGATATGAGCTTTTGGTAATATGTGCCGCTTCCCCAATAATCCTGTGCAATATCCCAGAGAGTATCGCCTGCTTTTACCGTGTAAGTCTCCTGGCTGACAAATTCAAGATAATGCATCTTTCCCCGGCCATCAGGTTTTACGTCCGTTAAAAGGTAGTCTTCATTTTGACCGAAATACGCACGGCTATCCATTGAGATGCTAAGCAGTATTATGATAAAAATTGTGGCTTTTATATTCCGTCTTAATCTTTTGCCCATAGTTTGCCCCCTTTTTCTTTACGGGATATGATGTGTATTCATATTTACATTATAAACCCGTCTTGCATCATTTTTGCATCATAAAGAATTAAGGGAAGGGCCCTTGGCCTTAGGCGAACTTTTAACGGTCGGATCCGGAAATGGTATGGCCAAAGTCTGCTGCAAGACTGATTCACAAAACAAATATTTTGGTTGTCAGAAAAAGTTATAACGGCTATAATATATATAGCAAAATCATCATAAAAATATCCATTGAAACCGGGCTTAGTCAGCCGTATGGGATACAGGTAAAGGATATGCAGGAGGTATAAGTTTGGAAGTAAACTTCCAAACTCTTTATTGGTGGCAGTACCGCAAGCTGCGCTTGCGGTATGCGGGGGTATAAGAATGAATTTTAACAAAGCAGATTTACTATGGATAAGAGAGCCAAAAACATTTTCTATTAACGAAGAAAAGATAACAATCCGGACAGAGCCGTGCACAGACTTGTGGCAAAGAACCTATTATGGTTTTCAAAACGATAACGCCCCTGTCCTGCAAATGTGGACAGAGGAGAAATACTTTTCCTTTGTTGTAAAAACGGAATTTGACAGTAAGCACAGATTCGACCAGTGCGGTATTGTCATGTACCTTGACAGTGAGAATTGGCTGAAGGCTTCTATCGAATATGAAAATGATACATTCCAGAGATTAGGGAGCGTTGTGACAAACCATGGATATTCAGACTGGGCCACAACAGATATTGATGCGGCTGTCAAGTCTATGTGGTACCGTTTCAGCAGGAGAGAATCGGATTACTGCATAGAATGTTCACAGGATGGCATTTCCTTTAAGCAGATGCGAATCTGCCATATGTGGGAGGGCGCAGAGAGAATCAGATTTGGAATATACGCATGCTCACCGGAAGAATCCTCTTTCGAAGCCAGATTTTCATGTATGGAACTGACAGAATGTAAATGGCTTGCACATAAGTAGATATTTTGCCGTACCGCAGACATTCCCAATAAAGTAATTATTGGGAATGTCTGATAAAGCAGCTTTTTATCTATTTTGTCTCCGGCGTTTTTACATATTCGGTAGTTATATATACCAATGGGCTGACCTTTTTTTCACAAAATAAGCTAAGTCTATGGAGCATTCTGGTACAGACTTAACAATCTTATCGACGAGAACCTTGGAATTATCCGCAATAAACACTTCCGGGATATCCCCTTTCCAATTAAAACTTTTTATCTGTGGACTTTGCCCAATGAATTTTGCACTAAAATTTAAAATCTCATTGTACAACGGAAACTCTTGTCCAACATAACAAGATTTTAATTGCTCTTTGGCTAAAGATATTGTTTGCTTTAATCTTATTTCTTCGTACTCTCTTTCTGAGTGATTACTTCTCATAAATAACACCCTCCTTGATAAAAACAAAAGAAAAATTCTCACTGAAACACGCTCCGGGACGTCGCATTTTACGGAGCGAGAGCGGGGCGGCGAAGCTACCGAAAGCCGGGGACAGAGTCAGCGCCGAGCAAAGGGACCGGGCAAGGCAGATGATGACTCCAAAGAATAAGACAAAGGGAGATGGAGCAAAATCTAGTGGAAATGCATGTGCTGTTGCGGTAAAATAGCCACATTGGGATAGTTTGATAAGTTTATTAAAAAGCACTCAAAAGTTTACATTCCGCAATTCCAACTTGCTATACATATTGTTAATAAAAAGATATAATAGGAGAGAAAATGACAACAGGTGAAAAATTAGCGTTGCTGCGTGAGAAAAAAGGTATTACACAGGAAAAATTGTCTGAAATACTGAATGTGTCCCGTCAGTCTATATCTAGATGGGAAACTGATATTAGTTTTCCTGAAACGGACAAACTTATTAAGTTAAGCAAATTATTTGAATGCAGTACTGATTTTCTGTTAAAGGAAGATATTCAAGGAAATGAAGAAAACAGTATGGATGTATCTACTGATAATTGCTATAAGTTTATACGCGAGTGCGGATATTTCTTTTTGGCAACATCCTTTCATAACAAGCCCAAGTTAAGACCTTTTGGTATAATTTATTCAAATAAAAAGGCATTATACTTTGCCACGGATAAGCGGAAAAATGTTTATTCTGATTTAATCGCAAATCCCCAGGTTGAAATGGCAAGCTATAATGTGAACACACGTAAATGGATAAGAGTTAATGGAAAAGCAGAAGTTGAAAATTCCATTATGATTAGGGATGAAATGATAAACAAATATCCTTTGCTAAAACAAAAATTTTTTGGTGAAACAGAAATGTTTCTTGTCATTTTTAAATTGCTTATTGATGAAATTAGTATTTATTAAACAGAGATAGTACGAAAAATAAATTTTCCCACAACAAATTTGTACCCCGGTCCAAATTTGCGGGCTGCTGGCAAGAATGGAGGATTAGGATGGAAAAACTAACTTTGGAAACTGAGAAAATACTGAACGAGCGATTTAACAAGGACAATATAATTGCTCTGGCAACGGTACAAGACGGAATGCCATATGTCCGTAATGTGAATGGATTTTATGAGGACAGTTCATTCTATGTGATTACGTATGCACTTTCCAATAAAATGAAACAAATAGAAAAAAGTCCATATGTGGCGATCAGCGGCGGTTGGTTTACGGCACATGGAAAGGGAGTAAATTTAGGTTGGTTCTGTGCGGACAAAAATAGAAAAATTGCCAAGAAACTAAGAGAGGCTTTTAAGGAGTGGATTGACAATGGACACAATAATTTTGATGATAAAAATACTTGTATTCTTCGCATTGAATTGACGGATGGTATTTTATTCTCACATGGAACAAGATACAATATAGATTTTTTAGCCAAAAAATAAATTGTATAAAGATTCGATTGCTGCATACCATCAGATTTTTGCCGATAAGAAAAAAGGGATGACAACGATTGATAAGCAGGATCAAAATAGTAGAAATGGTATGTGCAAAGAGGAGATATTAATAAAACAGGATGCTAATGATAAAAGATGGTTTTGAATAAATGAAAAAGTCAGATATAACAATAGTGAAACAGATTTTGAGATTTTTCATATTTGGAAGTAAAAAATCCTACTGCGGCAGTCAATACAGTACAATTTGGTAATAATTGTAAGGATTTTACATATGCTGGTTGACAATAGAGCGTGGTTATATCGGACATTTGAAATGGAAATCCGGGATGAATTCAGCTACGGCAGGGAACCGAAAGTAAAAAGAATTACCACGGGGGATAATCAGGGGATTAGAGAACTGATACTGCGGGAGTTTTAAATAGTATCTAAAAAGAAACAGTGTCAGCACAAATAAATGGAAGGAGACAGCATGAAGGAAAGAATTAACGTTACGGAGTATGCACAAATGATTACGGAAGCACTGCCGAAGGGGGTCCTGCTCAACACCCAAAACACCAAATTTAACAGCATGGTGATAGGGTGGGGCGCATTAGGAACGGTATGGGGGAAGCCTGCATTTACGGTATATGTGCGGGAACACCGCTATACCAAGGCACAACTTGACGCAACAAAAGAATTTACAATCAGTGTTCCATTAGAGCAGCCTGTTCCATCCATAGCGAAAGTATGCGGTATGCAGTCAGGGAGGGATATTGATAAAGAAGTGGAAGCGCACCTGACGCTGGAGAAGCCGGAGAAAATAAGCGTGCCGGGAATCAGGGAGTATCCCCTGACGCTTGAATGCAGGGTATTATATTCCCAGAGACAGGAGCTCGAAAGCATCCCGGATGATATAAGGGAAAAGATGTATCCACAGGACGTTGACGGAACATACCCCATGGCTAACAGGGATGCACACACGGCATATATTGGTGAGATTGTTGCGGCGTATATAATCAAATAAGCAGCGCAGACTAAAATCGGGAGGTGTCTCGCGTAGATAGCGTCGATACGGTTTTCCATGATAGCTCCTTTCCTGTCGGGAAATGGAGCTTTCAACCTTGCCCTACCTCTGGACACGGTGACCGGAAGCGCCGGGATAAAAAACGCCCGCATAGCGCAAGGCTATACGAACGTGCCGGGGCGACTGAATATTACAATTTTCGCAGTTACGGCCAGGGTTACCCTTTAGAGGGGGAGGGCTTTTTTGACAGGTCAGGGGAGCGGACAATATAGAAAGACACGGCGTAACCTCCTTAACGGTTGCCGTGTCTTTTCAAAGAGAAAAGCCGATAACCGCATTTTTGATCTGCGTGTTATCGGCTCTGCGTCTGTGCGTCTGGCTCTTTAGACAACTGTTATCATTCTATTGCTACGAGGTCTGTTCTTTCATAGCGATTATGCCCTTGTAGTTGCTTTTTGTATTTCCAGCACTTAATTGCTTCCTCCAAAGATTTTCCTTTATTGTCTGCAAAAAAATCTCGAATATAAGTATTGTACTCGAACTGCTTATCAATTTTTGTTTTTCCCTTTTTCTTATCCTCAAGAATTTGGTAATAAGCGGCAATTGCTTCTTTATAAGTTTTGCCTGTGTTATTTTTTAACCATTTTTGAAAAGCTACATTGAATGAAAAACTATTTCCAATATGTTCTCTAAAAAATATTCTATGCTTTTCTGAACAAACAAAGTTTGCTTCAATTTTTGCATCTTCGCTAAGGACAGATATTGCCGTTCCTTTTTTTCTTTCCGATGAAACAGGCAATATTTTTCCCGTCTCAAGAAAGTATGCAATCCTGTCTGCTATTTCTATTTTTCCGCCTGAAACAGGAATACCGTTTTCTCTGCAAAAATTTACTAATTCCTCTTTCAAATAATAGTAATCACGAAATGTCTTGCTGTCTAAATTCCTATCTAAAACGGGTCTGTCATTCATATATGCTCCTTTTTTACTACACATCAAACTGGTGGTTTTTCATTCTGTGTAACTGGAATTTGTCTCCCATACTTTTTTATCAAGCGGCGCTCTGCACCCCAACGATGCCGCCACCTTCTGAAGCATCTTTTTCGCAAGGGTTTTGTGCATTAATCCAATTATTAAGCGCATAGGGAGCGAAAAATATTCCGGGCCGGTAAATTTTTTCGCCTCCTCACGGAGAAAGCCGTCTCCCTCCGCAAACAGTCTGCCCATAGCCTGGTACGGTTTCGTAATTTGGACCTGTTTTTCTTCATCCAAAAATCGGATTGCGAAATTATCTCCCTTCACCAGGCAACCGCCATAGCGAACGCCCAGATATTCCGGCAATTTTGCCAGGAACGCCTCGCCGCAGCGAAGCTGGCACCCCTCCGCAAAACCACTCTGCAAAAGGAAAGAGAGCCTTGTACGCGCATCCTTTTCGGGGAGGGTTTCCAAAAATTCCAGTAAAAGCCCGGGCACACACTCTATGTATAATGGCAGCGCAATGAGAATCTCATCATTTTTGATATAAGCGTCACGAATGATGTCCCATGTTTTTCGATTGGAAATTGCATATGTTTCAAAGGTATTCCCTTTTTCTGATAGCCCTTTTGCAAAGGCGGTAATGATCTTATCCGTGTTGCTGTATTTCTGCACCCGTGGACTTCCGTTGATAATTACAACATGCATGAGACCGCCTCCTTTCCCCTGCTTTCAGAAAAGACACCTAGAGAACGCCTCTCGAAATTCAGCGCCGTACGCTGACACCACCGCTCCAGGTAAGCCTGATCGCCGTCTCCGGTATAGATGATCCCAAAATCGGGCTGGTGGTTATAGCGCATGACGTGACGCATCTGCCCGTCCTTGAACTTCAGATACATGGTGGCCAGGGGCAGAATTCTGTCCACAATGTTTTTGGTTTGCCAGGAGACAAACCCAAAGCGGGTATCTGAAATCAGCCAAACCTGGTCAGCTTTGTTTATCTTTCTCAAAATCGGTTCGTAATCGTCCTGAATGGCACAAACTCCCGGCGTTTTCAGCCAGCAGTAATTACATCCAACGCAGTGGGAAATGTGCATCCCGGTGGTGTCGATCAACTCAAACCCGGCCACGTTTTTACCTCTGCGAAGCAATTCCCCTGAAATTACTTGTCCAATATGATTTGTTGTTGTATCAATCATCAAAACCACTTTCTATTTCCTCCATTATTTCTATAAAACTTGATTTATCACTTCGTTAATCAACTCTGCATTTTTGCTTCAAACCTTTTGATCACTGTTACCTGTAAGCCCTTTGCATCAATCAAGCTTTCCTGTCTGCACTTCGGACAGTAAAGCGGAAAATTTTTCAACCCTGTATCTGCCTGTACCTGTAATCTTGTTTTATTTCCACATACAGGACACAATATCCAATTTTCATTTTTGCTCATTTTTATACCCCGCATACCGCAAGCTGTGCTTGCGGTACTGCCACCGATAAAGAGTTTGGAAGTTTACTTCCAAACTTATTTCTTGCTTCCTTACTGAAAAATATTTGAGTTGTTTTTTCATAATGAGCCTCTTTCTTTTATCAGATACATAATCCCAAAATAAGCATTAGACAATGTGTTTATACAATATGTTTCGTCATAAACCATTGCATTGTTGGCAAGCAGACTGGCTATTCCATGTGTTACTAAAACAATTTGAGAAAATATGCTATATGCCTGCTGCTCGTCTACCCTTGCTTGTCTCCTTAGAATAGGAAATAAAGAATCAAAAATTTTCCCTGTAAGCCAATCAGAAAGGGAAACGCCCGTGTAATAGTTTGAATGATACAAAAAGCGAAAAAGATTTTTTTCTTCTACGGCAAATTGAATATATCTCATACCCACTTCCAACATAGGGCGTTCGTATTTGCCGCTTAAATTTGTTACATAGTCAATATGAAATTCACTTGCTTTCTTATGCGCTGCAATTCGGACATCTTCAATCGTTTTAAAATGATATAAAACGGGCTGCGTTGAACAGCCGAGTTTTTGCGAAACTGTCCGGGCGGTTATATTTTCTGCCCCCATTTCTTTTGCAACTTCAAAAGCGGCTTCTATAATCATTTCTTTTGTGACTTTTGCGATTGCAGGCATATTCTTACCTCCATTTATAATTTGAACTATATATAATTAATATTATATATAATATTAATTATGAATCAAGACAAGCCATTTGTCAATCTCTTCCGCTAATTTTTCACCCAATTTTCAACTTTCCCCAAAACGGCATATCATAGAGAACACTACGGAAGACCTTCAAAAAGCCCGCGCAACGGAGGAAGCGTAAGAAAAGCGCCGCCTCCGTTTTTTAGCGGAAGCGGTGTTTGGTGTAAGGTTGACAGCAAGCAAAGCTGGCATTGCATTCTTCGCAAAGGAAATCGATTAGAGGCTTAAAGAAATTGCCTGAGTGGTTAGGCACAGGCATTAAATTTCTTTTTTTGAATTGCAATTCTGGGAGCAGGCCTATGATACTCCATAGGCAGAGACGACCTTTGTATTTGTATTGCCCGCAAAGCCGGGACGGGTAGCTCCTCTCTGTCGCCGCAAAAGCACTGAAGCTTTTCATTACCTATAATCTATTATGCCCCGCCGCATTGTCAACTGTTTTCCTTGGCTGGTATACGGAAAAAGATGGCGGAATCCTCCTTGGAATCCCCGGCAGTGAGATGAAAGCGGTTAAGGATATGACAGCTTATGCGCTCTGGGAAAAGGAAGCAGTGGAAGATTCTGATAATGACGCTGATCCTGAGATCTGCAAAGTGACCTTCCAAGCCGTATGCGCCGCGCCCGCCGTCCGGGGATACGGTGATGGCCGGGCGGGTTAATTCGTCGTCATAGAAATGCTCGTTGAACAGGTCGAACATTTCCTCGGTTTTCTTTACGATTTCAGATATTTGCAGCATGGTCACGTCCTCCTCAAAGATATGTTTTATTTCTGTGAGTGACAGCTTACACATTTTCGGTGGAAAGACAAGGCTTTTTGAAAAAACTTGTTAAATATTATTACAAAGAATTTTGAAATTCTTCTAACAATTTTCCGGCGGGGGCAGAAAATACCTGATATTTTTTCCAAACAATAGCCAGACCTGCTTCTAAAATGGGAGAAATCGGGCGAAAGCAAATGTCGGGATTTATGATGGTATTGGCAAGCCTGTCAACCGTTAGCATATATCCCATTCCCTGTTGAACCATAAGTACAGCATTATAAGAAAGGCTGAAAGTAGCAATGATATTCATTTGCTCCAGCTTTCCCTCAAACCAGTCAATAAAAGTATTTCCTTCTATTTTTTGCAGAGATTGTCTGGAACAAATAAGCGGAAGTCCTAAAAGGTCTTCGCATTTAACGGAGTCTTTCCTGGCAAGAGCACTGTCTTTTCGCATTACCACTCCCCATGTATCCTTCTCCGGCAGATTGATACAGTTATATTTAGTCAGGTCTGCAGGCTGCATTAAAAGCCCGAAATCAAGTAGTCCTTTGTCAAGGCGTTCCGTAACTTCCTCTGCATTTCCACTAAAAAGATGATAGTGGATATTTGGATATTTCTTTTGCAGGTTTTTTAATATATCCACTATATAACGAAAAATGCAGGTTTCACCTCCACCAATATAAATATCGCCACTGACAGAATCGCCCATTGCGTCAAATTCATCTTCGATTTTATCAACTAAGGCAATCACATCTTCCGCACGCTTTCGGAGGATCATGCCTTCCGGTGTGAGAGAAACGCTGTGACTTCCGCGTATAAAAAGCTTCTGACCAAGCTCATCCTCCAAATTTTTAATCTGTCGTGACAGGCTCGGCTGTGCGATATGGATGTGGTTTGCAGCGTTTGTGATATTTCCCTCCCTTGCGACTGCAAGAAAATTTCTTAATACCTGAATTTCCAATAGATTGTCCTCCCTGGTTCCGTGTTGCTTTTTATCATATCATATCGTTTTGTGAAATGCAATAAATCTATTTCATGTTATACAGTATTGATATTTGCTATTTGAAGGTTGTCGAATTACAATAAGCACAGAAATTGCGCTCTCTGCGATTGAAAGCATTGCAAAGTATCTGCCCCGTGCGGTAAAGGATGGGAATGATCTGGAAGCCCGTGAGCAGGTGGCCTATGGCAGCACAATCGCCGGTATTGCCATGCAGCTTACCAATACCACCGCCCAGCCCTCAATGGAACACGCCATGAGCGCCTACCATCACAATCTACCCCACGGCGCTGGCCTTATTATGATTTCAAAGGCGTTTGCGGAGTTTTTCATTGAAAGACACGCCTGCGATGAGCAGTTTGTCAAGATGGCGCGGGTGATGGGAATCCCGGACGCAGATTGTGCAGGTATATTTGATAAATCATATCGTTAAAAACAAAAAGGAGGTTTTTTTATGAATACATTGATTGCTTATTTCTCTTATACAGGGCATACAAAAGGGATTGCAAAACAGCTTCAGGAGCTGATTGGCGGGACTTTATTTGAGATTAAACCTGCCGCTCCCTATTCAGAAGATTATGACACCACCGAGCGTCAGGGCCGCAAGGAAACCAGAGACGGGTATCGTCCGCCTTTGGCAGAAATGCCAGCCAAACTGGCTTCTGATCCGGCTTCCTATGATACGATTTTATTGGGAACGCCGAACTGGTTCAATACGGTGGCGCCGCCTGTGGCTTCCTTTCTGGCAGACAATGATATGTCCGGCAAGAGGATTGCTCTGTTCTGCACCAACGGTGGAGGCGGGCTTGGGCATACTTTAGCAGACATCAGGGCGATGTGCAAGAATTCGGAAGTCCTCTATGGCATCAATATCTATGAGGACGGTGGTTCCGAAGCGAAAGAGAGACTTTCAGAGTGGTTGAAACAGATTGGATTAAGCAAATAAAAAATAATTACGGAGAAGGCATTATGGATAAGAAAAATATAATGAGTACGGATGGCCGCCAGTACATTCCTTATGAAAAGCGTAGTGGGAATGAATCTATTGTTTATTTTACCCGCGACTTGTCGGCGGAAGGGCTGCGGAAAATATATCGGAGAGTAAGCGGAAGCCTTATCGGTAAGGTTGGGATAAAGCTTCATACCGGTGAGAAGAATGGCCCCAATATCATACCGAGAGATTGGGTGGAGCGTCTCATTCGGGAAGAACTGCCGGAGGCGGCAATCATTGAAACAAATACTTACTATGAAGGCGACCGTTATACTATGGAACTTCACAGGGAAACCCTGCGGGTGAACGGCTGGACGTTCTGTCCGGTGGATATTATGGACGCGGAGGGGACAGCCATGCTCCCGGTAAAAGGCGGAAGATGGTTCTCTGAAATGTCCATGGGAAAGAATCTGCTTACCTATGATTCCATGTTGGCACTGACCCATTTCAAAGGCCATACAAAGGGCGGTTTCGGAGGTTCTAATAAAAATATAGGGATCGGCTGCGCGGACGGGCGGATTGGTAAGGCAATGATCCACACCACTCCCGGTTCTGAGGATATGTGGGACATCAGCAATGAGGAATTTATGGAGCGGATGGAAACCCGTCATGGTCTGCGGCAGCTTACCTATATGAAGGAGCTGGGTATGGGGAACGACAGGTATGTTCTGATTGATATTGATCATGGAGACCAGCGTATCCGGGCGGAGGATGCTGTGAAGGACGTGAGGCCATTTGCGAATGAGTGCTGAGTTGAAATTATCCGGTGAGAAAAGGCAGTTTAACCGTACTCTGTTTGCAATGGTGCTGCCGATTGCGTTCCAAAATTTAATGACCGCGTTAGTAAGCGCTTCTGATGCCGTAATGCTGGGATTTCTGGAGCAGGAAGCATTATCGGCGGTGTCGCTGGCAGGACAGGTGACTTTTGTATTCAACCTTTGCGTGACGGTTCTGGTACAGGGTACGACCATGCTGGCGGCGCAGTATTGGGGCAAGGGTGAACGTGATACGGTTGAACAGATACTTGCCCTTGCCATACGTTACATGATGGCTGTAACCGTTGTTTTTCTGGTATGTACCTTATTTTTTCCGGAGCGCAGCATGTCCTTATTGACAAATGAAACGGCACTGATAAGCCGTGGGGCTGAGTATCTTCGGATTGCCGGAATCTCTTATGTACCGTCCGGTTTGTCGCAGATGTATCTCTGCATCATGAAAAACAGTGGAAAAACGGCGAAAAGTACGGTGATTGGTTCGTCGTCCATGATATTGAATCTGTGTTTTAATACGGTGTTTATCTTTGGCCTGACAGGATTTCCGGCTATGGGGATACGGGGAGCAGCGCTGGCAACGGTTCTGGCAACGGCGGTTCAGTTTGTATGGACGCTGATAGAGGCTGGGAAAGCCGGAAGCATTCAGATACGGATCTCTTATATTGTATCGGTGGATCAGAAGAACAGGCAGGATTTCAACCGTTATACGCTGCCTGTGGTGGGAAACTACTTTTTCTGGGGAGGCGGCGTGACCATATTTTCTGTCATTATCGGGCATCTTGGAAATGACGCGGTGGCAGCAAATTCCCTCGCGAATATTGTGAAAAATATCTTAGGCTGTGTATCGAAAGGCGTGGGAACGGCAGGAGCGATCCTGGTTGGAAATGAGCTGGGCAAAAACCAGATTGAACTGGCAAAAAAATATGCGAAACATTCTACCATACTGGCCGGAATGATTGGAATGATTACCTGCCTGCTTATTTTGGTGATACGTCCTCTGATTCTGCATTTTTCACACCTGACGGGAACAGCTACAACCTATCTTTCCGGGATGCTGCTGATTTCCAGTTATTATGCGATTGCCGGTTCGGTCAATAATATGGTGATTGGCGGGATATTCTGTGCAGGCGGCAAATCAAAATTTGGCTGTATCTGTGACGGAATCGTGCTTTGGCTGATTGTGATCCCGATGGCTTCTCTGTCAGCGTTTTATTTTCATCTGCCAGTCCTGGCAGTATATTTTATCCTCTGCCTTGATGAATGTATCAAAGTGCCGGTAGTGTTTTGGTATTATCGGAAATATACATGGGCGCAGAACCTTACGGAACAATGAGAAAAGAAATGAATGATAAGGAGTGATTATGAGAATGATTATAAAAGTACCTTTGTTGTTGGCGGCGTTGACAGTTGTGCCAGGCCTGATTGCCTGCGGCAGCGCACAGGGGAACGATAGGCAGCCGGAAACTTCCGTGGAGCCGCAGACGCAGGACGGCGAGCAAATCACGGAAACAGAGATTGTGGAAGAAAAAGAATCTGAAAATAAGCCTGAGACAGAAAATATTGCTGCGTTTGATTTGGAAAACGGGAATGTCCGCTTAAACAGCGGATACGATATGCCCATTACCGGGCTTGGCACTTATGCGTTATCCCATGACGAGTGTGTGGCTTCTGTGACAGCTTTGTTTGAGAATGGAGGGAGGCTGATTGATACGGCTTCTTTCTATGGGACAGAAAAAAGTGTGGGTGAGGCGGTAAGGAACAGCAATGTGCCACGGGAAGAAATCTTTGTAGCCACAAAGCTCTATCCGAATCAGTTTTCCGATGCGGAGGCGGCTATTGATAAGGCGCTTGAAATATTGGATATAGAGTATATTGATTTAATGCTGCTGCACCATCCGGGAACGGGAGACGTGGAAGCCTATAAAGCATTGGAGCAGGCAGTCCGTGATGGGAAGATTCGTTCTATCGGGTTATCAAACTGGTATGTTGAGGAACTGGAAGAATTTCTCCCGCAGGTCACGATTACGCCTGCAGTTGTCCAGAATGAAATTCATCCCTACTATCAGGAACAAGAAGTGGTCCACTATATTCAGGATTTGGGGATTGTCGTGGAAGGCTGGTTTCCATTTGGCGGCAGGGGACATACCGCAGAACTGTTCGGGGATGAAGTGATCGCCGCGATTGCAAAGGTGCATAATGTTACACCGGCGCAGGTGATCCTCCGCTGGAATCTGCAAAGGGGCATTGTTGTTATTCCCGGTTCCGGCAATCCCGACCATATCAGAGAAAACCTGGATGTTTTCGGTTTTGAACTGACCGAGGAAGAAATGGGGCAGATTGCGGAATTAGACAGAGGTGAGAAACATGAGTGGTATTGAAAATAGCAGAGCCGATGCGAGGCTGTTTGATACTTCTCGATTTGCAGGGCAAATTGAGAAGGTACTCGCAAGTGGAAGAAACGGGAAGGCTCCGGTAATCACGTTAAGCAGCGAATATGCCCATGCGGAATGAGGAATTGTTGGAAAGGATAGAAGAGATCATTGACAGGAAGATGGATAAATCCCAAAAGGAAATGCTACAGATATCCTATCCATTTCCCTATCCATACTCTTATCCGGCAGTAATGAACGCACAGCCACCAGTACCGGCACAGCAACAGCAGGGAGGTGTACAGCCAAAAACCGAAGAACTGAATGAGACCGCCCTCAGCTTTATGGATGGTCTCATGGGAATCTGACAGGGTGCTTTACGCATCCTGTTTTCTTTTGGAAAATAATATTATTATGCAAGGAGGCAGTATTGGAAGAATACCAGATCAAGGACGTTGATATAAAACAATTCCTGCATTTGGTGATTGGGGCAGACGGAAAGCCGCCCATAGATTTTGATATGTTACAGAAGGAAGGGCGTTACATAGTCCATTCCGGTCAGGACAGGAATTTCTGCCTGAAAGAACGGGAGATTTATCTGAAAGAGAGCTTGGAGAACCTTATCGCAAAGTCTTTCTGCTATTTCTCGCCGGCAGGAACAACCTTTGCCATACACATAAAAGACAAAACCGGGAAAGCCGACATTTCCGTACCGGATAACCGCAGGCTTTCCAAGGTGGTTACAAAGCGGCAGATCAGGGGGAAATCCCTTACCATCCGCTACAGGGGAGGCAGGATGAAAAAGTGCCGCCTTTCCACCGACCAGTATATCAGAGGACCTTTCGGGGAGAAGGTTGCCCTTATCAGTTATGGCTGCCTTGCCGACGGGCTGATGCAGATGCGGCGTGATATGCTTTCCGGCAGCGGGGAGATAAGCGCCATTACCTATGAAGCAGAAAATGAGCGCTCCCTGTCAGCAGTGGCAAGGGAAGCGGCAGCAGGGCGGGAACGGAATCTGGAGGAAAAGACTTTGGATCAGTTTAAGACGGAGTGGGAAGAGAGGGCGCTTTTGCAGGCATTGACAAAACAGAATTACTGCACGGAGCTTTCGGATAAGGAAAAGCTGGCTGCCATCCGGCAGTTGAACGACAACGGGGGCTACAGGCGGATACCGGCAGAGGCAGCCAAAAAGGCAAGGGCGTTTAGTATCCCCTACTATGTTCCGGTAAGAGGAGGGGAGATGGATTTTGTGGGGGATGTAAATTCACTGGATAAGAACCTTCCCATATACATAAAGACAGGATGGGATAAAATGCTGGATATCCTTGTAAACCGTAAACCGGTTCCCTGCATACGGAGCATTTTAAAAAATATGGCAAAAGCGGCGCGGGATGCTTATGAGAAAGCCTCGGAAGCAGACAAGCCCCAACTGGCAGGAATGGCGATAAAAATATCTTATTTTCTTGAAGCGGTAGACAGGTATTGCCTTTCAGATATTTTGCAGGGAGAAAGGGAAAGTAGTTTGGATATAAAGGCGCCGGATTTTCTGTCAGCACCGGAGAAGGAGAAGTTCTGCTATCTTCTGAATAAAGAAGAAAAGAAGGTTACGATGGTGGCAGACAGGACAATGGAATACTATGGGAAAACCCGCTGATAGAAGTGGGAAGAGCGGCTGCTGCCGATACCCCCGGATACTTTCCGCTTGGCTGTAAACCATTGGGGAGGGTGGGCGGTGTCAAGCATTTTCGGCTAGGACTAAAATGCTTGACGCCGCACGCACTCCCCAATACAATCCAAGAGGCGAAAAGTATCTGGAAGCATGGAGAAATGCTATCGCAGCAGGGAATTTGATTTCAAATGGTGAAAAAATGCTATCTGGAAGGGATTTTTGATATCCTTGAAAAAGGGCAAAAAAAGACTGCTATCTGGAAAAGGAATTTGAAATCTGAAAAAGAGGAAAATGCAATCGACAGGCAAAATCTGATATCCGGTGTAGAATTTTTGCAATCCCGGCGAAGGAATTGATATCAAAATAAGAAATATGAAGGATTTAAGGGGATTCGGGGTACTCCCCGACAAGATATAGCATTTCGTGCCCACGAAATGCGTATCTTGCGGCGTTCCATAGAACGCCCTCTCCACAAAAAGGAAGGAGAGGCATATGGCAAGACCAAAAGGCGAAAACACGCTCCGGAAGAACTTTAAGCTGACCGAAGAGACCGCAAGAATCCTGACGGAACGTTCCAAAGCTGAAAATATGAATGAATCGGAATATATCCGTTACCTGCTCTTAAACCAGTCGGAGAATCCAAAGAGCAAAGAGCTGGAACTGGAAGTGATGCGGTTGCGGAATGAGATAAATAAAATCGGTGTGAATGTAAATCAGATAGTGAAAAATAGTAATTCCCATATATATAGGGAAGATGATAAAATGGAATTAAAATCACAGGTAAATAAAGCAGCGGACTTAATGGAATGTATGGTTAAAAAAATTTGTTGACCATGTAAAATTCCGCAGTCTTAAGAAACGGAGTAGATTCAGTGGCAGGTATTATCGAAATTGATGTTCATGGGAAAGATGTAGAAACAGCAATCAGGGAGATAAAGAAACATCTAAATAATGCAGGAACAGGAACGTACAGAATCCGCATCATACATGGCTATCATGGTGGCACAAGAATCCGGGATGGTATCTGGGATGAATTCAGCTATGGGAGGGAGCCTAAAGTAAAGAGGATCACAATGGGAGAAAATCAGGGAATTACGGAACTGGTATTGCGTGAGTTTTAGGGATTTTTTTTGGAATTGGGGTGGTATTTTGAAAGGATTTGAACGGAAAAATCAATTATTTTCTCTTTGCGGCTTAAATTG
>CAJUKV010000051.1 GCA_910587305.1 uncultured Lachnospiraceae bacterium
TGCCGCTCTGCGGCAACACAAATCTCAATGAAGAATGCCTGTTTTCCAAGGCATTTTTCACACTAACCCATGCATAAATTTTCCTTTTTACCCCATACTGATACTATGATGAAAACTATTTTAAATAAATTTTTGAAATGCGGTCTTCTTGGCTGGTGCCTTGAAATCATTTTTACCGCCCTTAATTCTCTGCAAAGGAGAGATATGCGGCTGTTTGGGCAGACTTCCCTTTGGATGTTTCCCATCTACGGCAGTCTGTGTTTGCTTGAACCCCTGTTTAAAATCCTTAAGCGTCTGCCTTCTTTTGTCAGAGGCAGCATCTATGCCCTGTGCATTTTTACCGGAGAATACCTGTCCGGAAGCATTTTAAGCGCCCACAAACTCTGTCCATGGAACTATGAGCGCTCCCGCTGGCATATCCGCAAGGTTGTAAGGCTGGATTATTTTCCCTGCTGGTTCCTGACCGGGCTTTTATTTGAAAAAATTTTATCCGATAAAACATAAACCGTTTATTCCGCGTCCTCCATATCGTCCAAATCGGCATTAATATTTAAGGTGTTTAATGTGCGGCGCCTCATTCTGGCCTGCTCCGATGCTTCGAGAATAAAATTTTTGATCTCCTTCGCATGTTTGATGTGCGATAAAATTAATTTGGGATGGGTTGTATCGCCGGTATAGCAAATCACTGTCCCAATCCCCACAAGACGCTCCGCAAGGGAAGTAACCAGCTCCACATCCTGTACCTTATACATATAACAGTCGTTTTCCACCTTTTTAAAAAGGCCGCTGTCTATGGTAAGCATATCATCCTTAATAATATATTTTGTAAAAGTAAAGGGAAGCCCTAAAAATAACCATCTTTTTCTCTCTGTGTATTCCGCCATATTTCTCCTCATTTCCGCAAGGTAAACGAAGTTTACCTTTGCTTTATTTGCGCATATCAAGTTTGTGGATGCAGCGCAGACCCAAACTTGTGAGTGATAGGTTGAAAACCTTTCACTCTTAACCACCAGTGACTATAATCGGTAAAAACACTTTTCAAAAGCGCTTTGGATAAATAACGCTTTCTTCCTTAGTAGTATACTAAATTCATACTTCCATTGCAAATCTTAAAGAAAATTTTGGCATAATTTAGCTTTAGTTATAAAATTTACCTAATTAAGTTCTCTAATTCATTGAAAGCCATCCTCCAATATGCTATGATAAAACAAGAAGCCAAATAACACGCGCCCACTTGTTTCGTATAGGGGCTTATTGTGCCGGGCACCGCACTATAGGCGGCCGTTGCCTGGCCAAAATCAAATAGGAGTGTGCTTATGACCGCAAAAGACTGTATCAAAGAACGCAGAAGTATCCGTAAGTTTAAGGCTGAGCCTGTAGACCACGCATTGCTTTCTGAAATTATTGAAACTGCATCCTATGCTCCCAGCTGGAAGCATACGCAGATCACCCGCTATATTGCAGTAGAGGGGGAGTTAAAAGACAAGGTTGCCGCTGAATGTACTTTGGCATATCCCAAAAATGGGGAGATTATCGCCCAGGCTCCCCTGCTCATTGCCGTTACTTATATCAAAGGAAGAAGCGGTTTTGAGCGGGATGGATCCTATTCCACCAAACGAGGCGGTTCCTGGCAGATGTTTGACGCAGGGGTTGCATCACAAACCTTTTGCCTTGCCGCATGGGAGAAAGGACTTGGCAGCGTAATCATGGGAATCTTTGACGAAGCAAAAGCTGCTTCTTTATTAAATGTTCCCGAAGAAAGGGATGTGGTGGCTCTTATCCCCGTTGGATATCCCGACGAGGCGCCCGCTGCCCCCAGAAGAAAACCTGTAGAAGAATTATTATCATTTCAAAGTTAATACTTAAACCAAAGGCCATCACATTTTACGGGCCTGCACATAAAAATCGAAGAGCCTTTCCTCTTCGATTTTTTATGCACGGCCCCTCTCAAAAGACAGACGAAATATAGTCAAAAAAAGAAAGGAGCCTGATTTTAAATCATGAGACACTTATTAAATCCTCTGGATTTTACGGTGGAGGAGCTACACCGGCTTTTTGACCTGGCAAATGATATTGAGGCGAACATGGATAAATATGCCCATGCCTGCGACGGAAAAAAGCTCGCCACCTGCTTTTATGAGCCCAGTACACGGACAAGGCTCAGCTTTGAAGCTGCCATGTTAAACTTAGGGGGAAGCGTGATTGGCTTTTCCGAAGCCAGCTCTTCATCGGCGGCAAAGGGAGAAAGCGTATCTGATACCATCCGTGTAATTTCCTGCTTTGCTGATATCTGCGCCATGCGGCATCCGAAAGAGGGCGCGCCTATGGTCGCTGCAGGCAGATCTTCCATTCCCGTTATCAATGCCGGTGACGGCGGCCATCAACACCCTACCCAGACCCTCACGGATTTATTGACAATCCGTTCTCTGAAAGGACGGCTGGGACATTTTACCATCGGTTTGTGTGGAGATTTGAAATTTGGGCGTACCGTTCATTCCCTGATCAATGCCCTGGTTCGTTATGACGGCATTAAATTTATCTTTATCTCTCCCCGGGAACTGATGGTTCCTGATTATGTTACCGATATGCTGAAGGAAAAGGACATCCCCTATGAGGAGGTTATACGTTTAGAGGACATTATGCCAAAGCTTGACCTTTTATATATGACCAGGGTTCAAAAGGAGCGTTTCTTTAACGAAGAAGATTACGTCAGATTAAAGGATTTTTATATTCTCGATAAAGCAAAAATGAGATTGGCAAAGTCTGATATGCTGGTGCTCCACCCCCTTCCCAGAGTCAATGAAATATCCGTGGAAGTGGACGAGGATCCCAGGGCCGCTTATTTTAAACAGGTGCAGTACGGCGTCTATGTAAGAATGGCCCTTATTTTAACACTTTTAAATATTCACGTAAATTAAATTTGTATTACCGCAAAATATAAACCAAATAACTTTTCAGGTCAATCCGGTAGGGAAGAACCTTCTCCCTACTCGCCGCGCGGTCCGCATGCTGCCCTGGCAGCAAATTTCCGTATGCGGGCCTGTGCATAAAAATAGCCAGGCTGCCGTAAGAGACAGCATGGATGTCAGGAGGAAAAATATGCTCAATGTTGGAAAAATCGAGGAAGGACTTGTTCTGGACCACATCAAAGCCGGAAAGAGTCTGTCCATTTATTATCATTTGCAGCTGGACAAGCTGGATTGTCCCGTTGCCCTCATTAAAAATGCCAGAAGCAACAAAATGGGGAAAAAGGATATCGTAAAAGTAGAGTGCGATATTGATATGCTGAATCTGGATGTCCTTGCCTTTATTGACCACAATATAACCGTCAATATCGTAAAGGATGGAGAAATTGTATCAAAAAAGGAACTAATGCTTCCTAAGGAGATCAAAAACGTCATCCGCTGCAAAAATCCCAGATGCATCACTTCCATTGAACAGGGGCTTCCCCATATTTTCGTGCTGGCGGATGAAGAAAAGGAGATCTACCGCTGTAAATATTGTGAAGAAAAATATTCGGAGCATTTTTAAAGTGCTCCGGACTATGATGCATGACTTGCTGTCAGCAGATGAAAGAAGCCTTTCACTGCCCTGACAGCTAAAGTCAGCACCGACACAAGGCAAAACCCCAAAGTTGCCGCCGCTATGCTAATCATCATTTCTTCATAGCTGTAATGTCTGCTGGGGATATACACCTTTAATTTTTCTGTCAGATAAGCAATTGCCGTAATGATTCCCAAAGCAATGATCGTTTTGAAAAGCCAGTTGCATTTTGAAAAGGAAACATGAATCGTAAGCGTACCTACGATACCAATCAAAAGAAAGGCAAAAAAGCGCCCAAACTGCCTGACGAAAAATGTCAGCGTCAGCATTTCTTCTTCCGTATCCCCTTTCTGTAAATAGCTGGTTTCCGTTAGTTTATTGACAAGCTGTTCTCCTATCAGCTTGGCGTCTTCGCCATTTTGAAAGGAAAGATATGCCACGCCGGCCACCAGAGATATAAAGACTACCCACAAAAACAGTATGAGCGGCCATCTATTATTTTTCTTCCTACCTTTTCCCATATATGCCAATCCTTACGTGATTTACCATTACATCGTTTATTCGAACTATTATCATTATATTCTCCTACCGAGCCAAAAGTCAATTGTAATGATAAACTACCACGAAAAGGAAATTTTAAATTTATGGAAACGGGCGGTTAGCCGACATGTGAAAAATCACTTCAAACAGACGCTAATTTTCGTAAGGGGACTGTTCAAGACGAATAAAATATCCCTGGTCATGAGAGCATACGGGACATTTTGCCGGAACTTCCTCCCCCTCAAAAATATAGCCGCAATTTAAGCAAATCCAGCTTGTCTTCGCGTCCGCCTTATACAATTTATCCGTTTCCAAAAGCTCCGCAAATTTTCCGAAACGGTCTCCGTGAACTTTTTCTATCTCGGCAATTTTGAAAAATGTATTTGCAATCTGCTCAAAGCCTTCCTCCCTTGCCTTCTCTCCAAAAGCTTTATAGACCGAATCGTGTTCCTCGTACTCATTGTGCTGTGCCATGCGAAGCAGCTTAGCGATATCCTCCGAAATATCCACCGGGTATCCACCGTCCACATGAATGGTCTCTCCCGACAGTTCTTTTAAATATTTGTAAAAGATCTCCGCATGTTCTCTCTCCTGCCCCGCCGTGTAGTTGAATACTTCCTCTATCACATGCATGTGCTGCCCCTTTGCTTTGGAAGCGGCAAAATTATAACGGTTCCTGGCCTGGCTTTCCCCTGCAAAGGCCCGCATCAGATTTTCTTTTGTTTCGCTGTTTTTAAAATCCACTGCCATAAATAAGCTCTCCTTTTTCCTTCTCCCTGACTCTCGATACCACTGTCATTTTCCGGTACATAAAATCAGGCGCCAAATTTTTTTACCCTCATATAGAAAATATCCATAACACAGATATATCCAAAAGAAAGGTATATCCATATTATGGATAAAAGGAAAAGTTTTATGCGCTGTGCTTTACTTTTCATCGGGCAGCGTAAATTGAACCGGTTTGACATGCACATTTAGGGGCTTTATCCTGTACTCGGGAAACTGCAAAAGCAGCTCATCCAAACAAAGCGCAGTGTTTAAAACCCTGTCATGCGCTAACATAACCACCTTTTTTCTGTCAAGGGTTGTCGCGCGCGCATTTGAAATAAGCTGCTCCGGCTCATAATCTCCCACCACGTCGTCAAGACTTGCATTCCAGTCAAAATAAATGAAGCCCTTCTTGGTCATCTCATGGACAATATCGCCGCACACTTCCTTATTATAAGAGTTAACGCTCCCTCCCGGAAAACGGAAAAGCTTTGCTTCCACACCGGTTGTTTCCAAAATCACATCATACGCTTTCTGAAAATCCGCAAGATAACTCTCCGCACTTTCGTACAGCTCTCCATAATCATGGCGGTAACAGTGGATTCCAATAGTATGTCCCTCCCTTGCAATCCGCCTTGCAACCTCCGGGTACTTCTCCACATATTCTCCAACCAGGAAAAAAGTTGCCTTCACGTCATTGGCCTTTAATACATCCAGAACCATATCCGTACACCGCTCCGAAGGACCGTCGTCAAAAGTCAGGTACATGGTTTTCGGTCGGAAAAACAAACGGATCCCTTCCGCAATCCCCTCCGCCACCTTTTCCTGATACTCCGGCGACGCTAGAAGCTCGCGTTCCGTGGGATTAGATAAAAATCCTGTTTCTATCAGACAGGCCGGCATTCCGGTTTGGTTCGTGACGCAAAAATCCGCTATATCCCACAGCTCCCTCTCTGCTGCGCCGGTGCTTTTTATGGTTTCCTGGTGTACCAGCCTTGCCAGCCTTTTGCTGTCCCTTGTGGCGTCTGAGCCGTCATACCATGTTTCAATTCCCCCCACACTTTTATCACTCCCCTCATATGTATTCTGGTGGATGCTCACATAAGCGTCCGCCATAAGATTATTCGCTATTTCCACTCGTTCTTCCTTGGCCAAATATTCATCCTGATCCCGCACCAGCAGCACCTGAAAGCCCATATCCTCCAGCCGTTTTTTCACCCGCCGTCCAATCTCCAGGTTGATATCTTTCTCCGCAACTTCCTTTTCCATGCAGCCCACGTCTAACCCTCCATGCCCTGCATCCACTACCACCAAAGGAACGATTGACTTACTCTCTTTCGGGGATGCTTCCGGCTCAGGCAGCAGCTCATTTCCGGATACGTCTTTCTTCTCCGCTTCTTTTTGGGCATTAGCCGCCGCCTCTACTTCCGGGTTCTCCGGCGAAGCGAACACCACCATCTCCTTAAATGCATAGAGGCCTGTTATCACCAGAAGAAGCGCTGCGGCACATATTCCCGCTTTCCATTTCTTTTCTTTTCCCCATCCTGTACTTTTTATCCTTGCAGTCGTCCGTCGTCTTCTTTTTTTCCGCCCTGCCTTTTCTCCTGTGTACATAAAAATGACGCCCCTTTCGTGCTCTGTCAGATAAGGCTGGTATTAGCCGGTAACTTTCCCGTCATACCGCCCCGCCGCATGACTGCTCTGTCAGCGCTGCCATGTCAGCATTGCCATACCAGCAAGCGCCGCTATACCATCACTGCTATGCAACGCTGCTATTTCAGCGCTGTTATCTGTCATACTGGTGCTGCTTTGCTATACTGGCACTGCTACTATAGCAGTTTACACGTCCGGTGCATCATTTTATCATCATTCTCGCATCATAGTTCCATCATTTTTGCATCAAATCTGCATCATCTTTCGCTTTCCTTTTACCATTGAAAAAACCTCCCTCGTATCTGCAGCTTACTTTGATATTTTCAGGAAAAATTCGTTTATTCCCTCATAAAATCCTATCGTCACAATGCATTTTTCCTCTCCCGTCCCTGAAAACGCATATTTCCTGTAATAGGTAGCCGACTCAAGCAGCGGGTTATCCGTCTCGTAAGGCTCGGGGCTGTCAAGCCCCATATATTCGCTCCACTTCTCAATAACCGCGTCCGTATCGATATCCTCCCAGGTATATTCTGTCCTTACATACCACTCGTAGATCTTCCCGTCGTCCGCATCCACATAGGCGTCCAAAAGCCGGTTTCCTTTATCCGCGTTTTTTTTGCTGTTGGAAAGGCTCACCTTCCATACCGCCACATTATTTCTTGGCTCTAACACATCGATAGCGGAATATAACACCGCGTCATAATCGTTACTGTTTACCTCTCTCACCGTTTCCGGTAAAATACCAAGTTCCTTTAAGGAGGCAAGCATTTCATTGCAGGTGGAGAAAATTTCTCCTCTGGTTATTTCCCTTCCGGTAGGGCCTCTGTGGTTCACCACAAAAGCGTAAGTGCCTTCTAACTCCTGGTAATCCGTTTCTTCCCTCTCTAATCTGGTAAGGGCGCTTTGTTCGCTTTGGGGAAGGCTTTGGCTGTTTAAACACTGTGATAAAATAAAAAGCTTCTCGCTCCCCTCGAGCCTGTACCGATATCCCTGCCCCTCTCCCTCGGAGGTTTGAGTGCTAATCCTGTCAAGTACCGTCCGGTCCCTGTACCCGGTAAGCATTTCAGGGCCCCAGATGGACGCCGCCATAACGGTAACCGCAAAGAAAACCAGTGCAAAATTAATGGTCGATTTCTTCATCCCCGGCCTCCTTTCTGCTTGGGAGAAGAAAGCTCACCTTTGTCCCTTCCCCCAGAACGCTTTCTACCTCAAGAGCGCTGTTATGTAAAGACAAAATTTCCGTGCAAAGGGAAAGTCCAAGTCCTGCCCCGTTCCGGCTTCTGGATCTTGATTTGTCAATCATATAAAAGGCCTTTGTGATTTTTTGTATCTCCGGCTGGGGCATTCCAATACCATGATCCTTTACGCTAAACCGGTAGCCCCCTTCCTCTTTCTTTCCGGACACTTCTATCACAGCCCCCGGCTCCGAAGCCTTACAGGCATTGTCAAGGAGGTTGATGAGCACTGTGATAATCATATTGCTCTCCGCCCACACCATAGCCTTGTCATAAGAATAGGAAAACTCCATATCCTCGTTGGTCTTAAACATATCTTTTAAATACAGAAATAGGCTTTCCGCCGTAACCTCCTGGAACTGAGCCTGTCCATGTCTGGTGACCATGATATCCAAAAGCCTTATGGACATGGCTTCCAGACGTTTTCCTTCCGTATAGATATAATTGGCGGATAAAAAACTTTTCTCCTCATCCAGCTTTCTGGATCTTAACATATCCGCATATCCGATAATGGCAGTCAGCGGCGTTTTCAGCTCATGGGCAAAAGCGCCCACAAAATCTTCCTTCGCCTGTATCTCATCTTCCAGCTTATTAATGTTTTCCTCCAAAGCCTCCGCCATCTGGTTAAAGTCTAAGGTGAGCTGCCCCAATTCGTCGTTGCTCACCTGTCTTGCCCTGTAATCGTAATCTCCTTCCGCCATGCGTTTGGTCGCCCTGGTAAGCAGGCGGATAGGCTTGGTAAGCCAGGAGGCAATCAGATGCATGATGACGATTCCCAAAATAAGCATCACCACCGTCACACGCCTGTACACACGAAACCCCAGCGCCCTCTCGTTAAACACCTCCGAGACATCCCTTAGGGTTTCTAAATAAAGCACCCTGTCAAGGGCATTCACCGCGCTGCCGGTCTGAATATAATAAGCTCCGTTTAAGCAGATGGTCCGGTAAGCCTTGGTAACCTCGTCTATCTGCCCCAGCAGTTCCTCATCCGGCTCAAACCCGTCGCTGGCATAGAGAGCTTTTTTTTCTTCATCCGAAAGGCGCAGCATACGGCTGGTATTTTGCCCGCTTCTTTCCAAATTGGCCGCAATCTGCCCCACCGTATTATCCTGCAGCACATCGTACTTGGCGGGCACATTTAATGCTGCCGTCTCAAAAGCAAAGCACAGAATGCTGTTTTCATCAAGCGCCTGCTTCGCCTCCCTTGCCAGAGAGGTTTCAAACACATAATTTACAAAGTAAAATCCGCTAAAGCCTAAGGCAATTGCCATGACAATAATCGTCCATAAAAGCAGTTTTAAAGAAAACTTCATTTCATTTCTCCATACGGGTCAAACCCCACGGCAGTCGCCAAATGGACATGCCAACATGTCCACCCGGCTTATTGCCTGTGGAAAGCTCAATCGGCTACTTCAAGACGATAGCCGACCTTATATACCGCCACCAGATTCTGTTCCCATCCCAGCTTCTTCCGAAGACGCTGCACATGCAAATCTAAGGTACGGCTGTCCCCAAAATACTCGTCCCCCCAGACTTTTTCATACAAAGCTTCCCGAAAAAGCGCCACGTTTTTATTTTGCATAAACAGTACCAAAAGGCCAAACTCCTTGTTGGTCAAAACGACTTCCTTTCCGTTCTTTAAAACCCTGCGGGCCTCCACATCCACCACAATATTTCCTACGGTCAGCATTTTATCCGTCTTATTGTAACGGCGCAGCACGGCCTCCACTCTTGCCACCAGCTCCACCACGTCAAAGGGCTTTACCAGATAATCGTCGGCTCCTAACTTAAGCCCCTTCACTCTGTCCTTCACTTCATGCTTCGCCGTAATGAAAATCACCGGAATTTTTAAGGGGCGCACATATTCCATCACATCATATCCGTCCGCCCCGGGCAGCATGATATCTAATAAAATCAGGTCATAATTTTCTTTTTCTATCAAATCAATGGCGTCTAAACCGTTTTGCACGGATGTGCAGCGGTAACCGGACGCCGATAAATTTAAGTCTATCAAATCGCAAATTGGTTTTTCATCGTCCACTATTAAAATCTTTATCATTCTTCCGTATTCCACCCCCAATAGGATCTTGCCTTTTCCACAATCCCCGACATGGTATCATCCTCCCCGCAGGGGTATTGCTTCTTTATCTGTGTATCCTCATAAAAACTGCCCGTCCGTTGATAATAAATGGAATAATCGCTTTCCGTCAGCATTTCGTTCCCATTCCCCTCATAGCTGTAACGGGCAAACACTACAATGTCTTTCATCCCATCCCCGTCGATATCCCTACAGGCAATTCCCTTTAAGGCATAAAGATTATCGAAATCGCCCATGGGCTGAAAACTCCACACAATATATCCCTGTTCGTTCACCAGATATATCATAAAGGTTGCAAAATTCGCCATGGTATAAGTTCCCGGCACCACCTCAAGCCTTCCGAACTTCTCAAACTGTCTGTAATGGCACTGTTCCTTTGCAATCTCAAAACCGTTATCCAAAAGCTCTTTTTTCGTAGCCGCCGTGTAAAGAAATTCCGCAGAATCCCCGTCCCTCACGAAGGCCACGATGCTTTCCACACTTTTATTCATGCCAAACCGGTTGATTTTATCCGAAATTCTGTAGTCCCTATAAAAACTTTGCTCATCCTGAAACAGCACGTCCCCTACCTTATAAGGCTTGCCTGCATAGGATCCCCTGTCGTTAACGCAGGTGGTGATCAGAACAATGTCCATCAGATCGTCCCCATTTAATTCCTGAAAGGAAATTGCCTTAAGCTCCCTTATGGGCTGCTTCATCTGTCCCGTGTTCCTGCCGTTGGCTTCAAGCTGATCTGTCTTGTACACCACATTGCCGTCCTCGTCCGCAAAAAAAAGCGCCAGCCTGTTATATGCTTTATCAAGGGCCGGTATCAGGTAAACCTGTCCGAAGCCTTCGGTTTCTATGGAAAAAATCTGATCCTCGATAACGCCAAATCCCGCCTGCTCAATTTCCGGCTGTCTGGTAATTTCCGAAAAACGTTTCCGGTAGCTTTGATATTCATCCAAAAGCGTTTTATCCCCATCCGCGCCTTTTGCCTCCATGGATAATGGGGATGACAAAAGCAGCATACAGGCGCAGACTCCTCTAAGCAGGATGGATACAGTTTCTTTTGCGATTCCCTTTTTTAACAATGCGTTTTTCAAAATTGTCACCGGCTTTTCTTTGGCTGATTTCATTTTCGTTGGGTAATGTGTTTTGCATTATTTTATCACAAGCTGATTTACCGTACAATAAAAAAGAGTGTCAATATTACCTGGCACTCTTTAATAAAGAAGAACTATTATTTTATTCATTCCTAATCGGCGGTTGCTGGTAAAGTTTTCGGTTAATTTGCCGCCTCTCAATTTCAATCTGTTTTAACGCCGCTTCGTCTTGTGTAACGGCTTCAATCCGCTCCAGGATAGAAAGCTGATCAAAAAGATTACAATTGATTTCTTTTTCATGAGTTGGCATACCGTTTCACCTCCTAAAACCTGACTAAAAAAGTTATTCGTTATGCCTTTATTGTATCATGATTTCCTGCCTATTGCTACATGTATTTGTTATACGTCTTCTGCAAATTTATTTATCTGCTACTTAATTTTCAGCGCCCGCATAGCGTTTAAAATCGCGATTACGGAAACCCCCACGTCTGCAAATACTGCCTCCCACATATTGGCAAGGCCAAAGGCTCCGAGGAGCAGTACCAGCGCTTTTACCGCCAGGGCAAAGATGATATTCTGCTTTACAATCCGCAAGGTTTTTCTCGCGATTTTGACTACCGACGCGATTTTTCCCACATCGTCGTCCATCAAAACCACGTCCGCGGCTTCAATTGCCGCATCTGACCCCATGCTGCCCATGGCAATGCCTATATCCGCTCTGGTGAGCACCGGCGCGTCGTTGATTCCGTCTCCCACAAAGGCCAGCTTTTCTTTTCCCTCCTGAGCTTTTAAAAGCTCCTCCACTTTCGCCACCTTATCTCCCGGAAGAAGCTCGGCGTGCACCTCGTCGATTCCAATTTCCCCGGCCACCGCCCGGGCCGCCTGCTGCCTGTCTCCGGTCAGCATAACGCACTTTTTAACGCCCACCTGCTTCATGCTTTGGATAGCCTCTACGGCTCCCTCTTTTATGGTGTCCGAAATGACAATCGCTCCCATATATTTGCCTTCGCAGGCCCCATGGACAATCGTTCCCATGCTTTCAAGGGGGATGCAGGCAACGTCATTATTTGCCATCAGCTTTTCATTTCCCAGCAGCACTTCCCTGCCGTCCACCAAAACCCTGATTCCTTCTCCGGCAATTTCCTCCGCCTTACCTACCCGGTTCATATCTAAGGTTTTTCCATAAGCCTCTCTGATAGAGCCCGCTATGGGATGGTTGGAATACCCCTCCCCCAAAGCTGCCATTTCCAGAAGTTCTTCCCTGCCGCAGCCTGCCGGACGAATTTCCTGTACCTTAAATTCTCCTTTGGTGAGAGTTCCTGTCTTATCAAAAACAATTGTGGTCATTTCCGCAACCGCTTCCAGATAATTGCTTCCCTTTACCAAAATTCCCAGCTTAGAGGATGCGCCAATCCCGCCAAAGAAGCCGAGGGGAACCGAGATAACAAGGGCGCAGGGACAGGAAATTACCAGAAATATGCAGGCTCTTTGTATCCATTCGCCCCATCCGCCCCCTAAAATAAGCGGAGGAAGCAGAGCAAGGATTACCGCGCCTACGGTCACTATCGGGGTATAATATTTTGCAAATTTGGTAATAAAATTTTCTACCTTGGCCTTTTTGCTGCTGGCATTTTCCACCAGCTCTAAAATTTTCGCCACGGTGGAATCCTCAAATTCCTTGGATACCCGGACTTTTAAAGTCCCGCTTCCGTTTACGCAGCCGCTGATAACTTCATCTCCCCGGGAAGCTCTGCGCGGAACCGACTCTCCGGTTAAAGCCGCGGTGTCAATCAGCGACTCTCCTTCCACCACCACGCCGTCAAGGGGGATTCTCTCGCCGGGCTTAATCACAATAATGCTGCCAATCTCTACATCATCAGGATCTACCTGAATCAGTTCCCCGTCCGCCTCAATGTTGGCGTACTCCGGGCAAATATCCATCATATCGGAGATGGACTGCCGTGATTTTCCCACCGCATAACTTTGAAACAGTTCTCCCACCTGATAAAAAAGCATAACCGCAACCGCCTCCGAGTACTCTCTCACGCCAAAGGCCCCAAAGGTCGCTATCATCATCAGGAAGTTTTCGTCAAATACCTGTCCGTGGCTGATATTTCTTGCCGCCTTAAAAATAATGTCATACCCGATCACCAGATAGGGAATCAGGTAAACCACAAATAAAATCCATGTATCCTCTATGCCCTCCAAAAGCCCCGTGTGCTCGCAGACAAACAACCCCGCAAAAAGCACAAAAGCTATGATAATGCGGAGGAGCATTTTTTTCTGCTTTTTATTCATAATTATCTCCCATGCCTCCAACAACCTGCAAATTTGTGCCTTCATTAGCCCGCAGGTTAAGGCAGCACGGCAACGCACATTCTTCACGCAGCTTACGGCCTGCAAATTGGGACGTCAGGCACAAATTTGTTGATTGAAAGTCTATGCTTTTTCAATCCATACTATATAAGAATTTTACAGTCCGGTTCCACCTTCGCGCAAACCTTTACCACTTCTTTCATTATTCCGTCAAACTCATCGTCCTTGGCGTCGATGGTCATCTTCTGCGTCAGAAAGCTTACGCTGGCGTCGTTTACCCCGTCAATTTTTTTAATCGCTTCCTCCATTTTTGCGGCGCAGTTTGCACAGTCCAAATCTTCCAGTTTAAATTTCTTTTTCATTTTTTCCTCCATTCCGAAGCGTTTTACGCTGAAGAAGGCGAGCGAAATATCAGATTTCGCTCTGCCATATTGGAATTTGTGACGCTTCGGCACAAATTCCTGGTTTTGTTCCCTACTCCTCGATGTGTTCCAGTCCCTGGGCTATGATCGTCCTTACATGAGAGTCCGAGAGAGAATAAAAAACCGACTTTCCTTCCCGCCTGCTCTTTACCAGCCTTGCCTGCTTTAAAATCTTAAGCTGGTGGGATATGGCGGACTGGGTCATATGAAGGGCCTGGGCCAAATCGCACACGCATACCTCGGCTTCAAAAAGTACGTAAAGGATTCTGATTCTTGTGGAATCGCCGAATACCTTAAAAAGCTCCGCCATGTCATAAAGCTTATCTTCCTCCGGCATCTTCGCATGGACAATCTTAAGAAGTTCCTCATGTGTCTGAAATGTATCGCAGCATTCTACATCGTTAATTGCCAATTCATCACCCACCTTTATAGTATTCATCATTTGAGCAATTGTTCATACGTTTATATTAAAGGAAGGGCTGATGCTTGTCAACCCTTTTTTCGTCTAAATTATATTTATGTATTAAACTTTGCGGCACAAACAATGTGTGAAGGCCGTTTGCCTGCAAACCTTAGTTGTTCTCAGGCGGCGTTTTCTGACGCCTTAAATTTTCTGACGCCTTAAAACTTCTCTTTAGCTTATCTCTTCCTCACATCAAGGGCGCAATAATTTTCATAAACCCGCCCATCAGCTTATAACCGAACTTTTCATTCTTTATGCTCTCCTTAGTAACTCTGCGGCACTTTGCAAGGGTATCCTGAAAATCCTTTTCAATCTCTGCAATACATTCCGTCCGGTAAAGGAATGTGCCGCACTCAAAATGATGGTAAAGGCTCCGGTAATCCAAATTGATGGTTCCCACAACCGCTTTTATATCGTCGCTCACAAAAACCTTTGCGTGGACAAATCCCGGCGTATATTCATAAATCTTTACGCCTGCATTTACGAGCGGCTGATAATGTGATTTGGCAAGAGCATACGCCGCTTTTTTATCCGGTATTCCCGGCAGAATCAGCTTTACGTCCACGCCCCGCTGTGCAGCATATTTCAGCGCCGCATTCAGCTCGCCGTCCAGGATCAGGTAAGGCGTCATAATATGTACATAATCGTTGGCGCGGTTTAAGATATCCATATACACGGCTTCTCCCGCCTTGTCCTCATCAAGCGGACAGTCGCCGAAAGGCATTACATAGCCGCTTGCATGTTCCGGGCGATATCCGCCGTCTTCCAGATAGGGAAGAAATTCCGGCGACTTCTCATCCAGATTCCACATCTGCAAAAACATCAGCGCAAAACTTTTCGCCGCCTCTCCTTTTATCATCAGCGCCGTATCCTTCCAATGCCCGAACCTTTCTATCCGGTTAATGTATTCGTCCGCCAGATTAACGCCTCCGTTAAAGGCCACCTTCCCGTCTATCACCAATATCTTGCGGTGGTCGCGGTAATTGTAATGGGACGATACCACAGGCATAATCGGAGAAAACGCCTTTGCCTTTATCCCATGCTTCGAAAGAAGCTTTGGATAATCGGCGGGTAAAAGCGCCACCTCGCACATCCCGTCGTACATGACGCGCACGTCCACCCCGGCTTTTGCCTTTTCTATCAGCAGTTCCAGAATCCTGCCCCACATATAGCCTTCCTCTATAATAAAATACTCCATAAAGATATATTTTTCCGCTTTTTGGAGCTCCCCGAGCATTGCCGCAAATTTTTCTTCCCCGATCGGAAAGTAAGTTACCTGCGTATGCTGAAAAAGCGGAAAACAACCGCCCCGTCCCAGATATTTCGCCAGCGCGGCGACGCCGGAGCCATCCTCTTTTACCTGACGAATCACTTCCTCGGATTGGGCGATAGCCCCTCTGGTGCTGTCAATCAGTTGTTCAACCCGCTCTTTTGTTTTTGTGTGTCCCGCGTTGGTCTGCGTAAAAGACAAAAAGCAGGCCGCCGGCAGAGGAAACAGGGCTATCATAAACATCCATGTCAGTTTAGCCGTCGCATCCATCTCACAGTTAAACAGATAAATAATCATCAACAGCGTAAATACCGCCATAATGACGGAGAAAAAAGATATATATTCATACAGCCATCCATAAATACCGACCAGAAGGGCCACCTGGGCCACAAGCAGCAGGGCTATCACCAGAAAACGGCTGAACACAATCGGCAGCAAACCTTTCTTTTTCGGCTTTGCAAGCCGGAATATTGTTTCATTACTCATTCATATACCCTCCGCCTATACTTTAAATAAATCCGTTTCAAATATTTCACGAAATCTATATGCTTTCAACAATCCTCACGCCCCAGGGCCCGATGGTGAGCATATCCCCCTCTTTCACCTCCGTACCTTCTATCAGGTCACGCCCTGACGGAATGTTGCATAAAGCTGTCTGTTCCTTTGCGGAATAGTTCAAATAAAATCTTACGTTCTTTCCCAAATCATTTTTCCCGTTTCTGACGATTAACGGGAACCGTTCGCCGGGTATTTCCACCTTTGCTTCCTGCAGGGCGTCCTGCAAAACCTTTTCCAAAATCTCTCTCCCCGTCATACAGCCCAAATAATAAGCGCAGCCTTTGCCAAATCTGTTTTTCGTGGCAGCGGCATATTTTCCCCAGTTATAATGGTCATAAGAGGCAAGAACCTGCGCCCCTTCCGGTATCAGCATCTCCATAAAGATCTTTGCCTCTTTATCCGCGGCTCCCTCTGCCGCCTCTCCCCGCAGCGCTACGTTTTTAGGCGCCGTAAACTGATGATATTTCACCCCGAGGCATTCCCTCAGAATATGGGGCTGTACTTCATGGCTGACTTTTACATTTTCATCCGTAAACCCGCTCTTAAAGGTGGCAACCAGATTGCCGCCCTCCTCTACGTACTTGCGCAGCCTCTTAAGCAGGCCCTCCTGTGCGGCGTAAAGGGCGGGAACCACTATCATTTTATACTGCCCAAAATTTTCCGACTCCGGCCACAAAAAGTCGCACTCTATATTCATCTTGTAAAGGGTATCGTATAGCCAGCGCACGACGTCATTATAACCAATGCTCTCTCCCGTCTGTGCGCCGATTTTAAACCACTTTAAGGCTGTCAGGGCCTCGTTGCTCACCAGAATCGCCACTTCATTTTTCTTTTTCAGGTTCACCAGATGGCTGCCTGTCTTTTGAAATTCCTGTCCTATGGTACAGGCTTCCAGGTAGGTTTCGTTTTCCTCAAAATCATGGCTGAGCAGCCCTTTCCAATAGGTTTCTATGGCATTGTGGAGAGAATGCCAGTGCCAGTACATAACGCTGTTTGCGCCCGAGGCGATATGGCTGTAAGCCTGCAGGCGCAGCTGCCCTTTGTAGGGCGTCCACTCCGGGAACCCCTGGGCCTCGGTCTCAATAACAAGATAATTGTCCTGCTTTAAAGAGCGGGTCATGTCTCCGCCAAAGGCAATCTCCGCCCCGGTCAAATCGTCCTGGGAAGGATGGTAGATATCCACCCCCGCAATGCTCAGGGCCTTTGCCGCCTGATAGTGGTTTACATCCGGCTGCACTCCAAAAGAATATCCCCGCCATTCAAAATCGAAATTATGTGTGATAAACTGGTCTTTTCTTGCGTATTCCTTTACAATATCCGACTGCCATTGCAAAAACTCGTTCACCAGCGAGCGCTGGAATTTCTCAAACTCCGCTCCAAGGCTTCCGTTGATGGTGCCCCGCACGTCCGGGAAATCCTCCCATGCGTTGATTCTGTTGCTCCAATAGTCCAGGCCAAAGGCAGCGTTCAGGGCGTCCAAATCATTATCAAATTTTTCACGAAGATATTTCACGAATTTTTCCTGAACATTTCTCCCTGCCGTGCCATAATACTTTGTTTCATTATCCAGTTGAAAGCCGATGACACATTTCCTGTGGGCAGTATGCTCCATGAGCTTTCGAATCACTCTCTCACAGTAAAAGCGGTACGCCGGATGGGATATATCCATGATCTGACGGGCCCCGTAGATTCCACGTCCGTTCACCGTTGTGGCCAGCACATCCGGGTAGGACTTCACCATCCATGTGGGAATCGCGTAAGTGGGTGTGCCGATTATCACGGAAATATCCGCTTCCTCCATGGCGTCCATTACCCGCTCCACATGGGAAAAGTCAAAAACGCCTTCCTGAGGCTCGCAGGTGCTCCATGTGGACTCCGCAATCCTTACCACATTGATTCCCGCCTTTTTCATCATAGCCACATCTTTTTTAAGCCGCTCGCAGGGCATATACTCATCATAATAGGCCGCTCCGTAAAGAAGTTTTTCCATTCATCCGTCCTCCATATTTGAAATTATCAGGTATCCCGTCAGCTACCGGACTCTTCATAAAATTTCGTTTTTCGGCCAGGCAGTTACGCCCCTTGCTCTACGCCGCATTTACCGCAGATATCTTTTAAACAGCATTTATCGCAATAAGGCTTTGTCCTTGCCGTGCACACTTCTCTCCCATGGTATACCAGCCGGTGGCAAAAATCGCTGCCTTCTTCGGGCGGAATCAGCTTCCATAAAGCCATTTCCACCTTTTTGGGCTCCTTGATTCCATCCACCAGGCCCATCCTGTTTACCAGACGGATGCAATGGGTATCCGTTACGATTGCGGGCTTTCCGAACACATCCCCCATAATCAGGTTGGCGCTCTTTCGTCCCACGCCGGGGAGCTTAAGCAGCGCGTCAAAATCGTCCGGAACTTTCCCATCATATTCGTCCCTTAAAATTTTCATGCAGGCGCTGATGTCCCTGGCCTTGCTTGCGCCTAACCCGCAGGGCTTTACGATTTTTTCAATTTCCTCCACCGGAGCCTTGGCAAGGGCATTCACATCCGGAAACCGTGCGTATAAATCCTGCACCACCACGTTTACCCTGGCGTCCGTACACTGAGCCGCCAGACGCACGCTCACCAGCAGTTTCCACGCCTGATTGTAGTCAAGAGTGCATCCCGCGTCCGGATATTCTTTCTTTAGTCTTTCTATGATTTCAAGAGCTAATTTTTCTTTGGTCATCTACACAATCCTTATCCTTCCGTTTTCCTTCCGGGGCGCCAGCCGTTTTTCTTAAAACACGTTTAAGAAATGATCTGTTCCGCCATGCCGCCTTACCGGCGTTTGCTTTTTATATGATATAAAATAGCACAATATCAGGATATACGTCAATGTCCGCGCCTGACAACCATAGTAGTTTTTTATGGAAGGCAACCTGCCCTTTGAAATGAAGCAGCCGCGCTAAAATGCTGAAAAGGACGGTGAATAATGTTAGAACTACAATGCAGTCCGAATTTCCTTATGGATTCCTCTCCCATACAACCAGACGGCCAGCACCGCGGTAAGTATATCCGAAACTGCCTGCGCCATCAGTACGCCGTAATAGCCTGTTATCTGTGACGCCAGAACAATGACGGCCGCAAAAATCACGCCCTGTCTGCTGACCGACAAAAGAAACGCTCCCACCGCTTTTCCTGCCGACTGAAAGGTACAGGTAGTTACCAGAACCACCGCTACAAACACCATTCCGATTTGCTGCATGCGAAGCATGGGGACTCCGGTTGCGATAATGGAAGCATCCGGCATAAAGATTCCTATCATAGCCGGAGCCGCCAGAGAAAGAATTACCGCAATCACCGCCGCCATGCCGCATTCAAAGCCATAGCAAAAGCGCAGAATTTCTTTTAACCTTGCTTTGTTTTTCGCTCCGTAATTATAGCCAATCAGCGGCTGGGCTCCAAAAGCAAACCCTACCAAAATCAGAACCGCAATTAAATTAATCTTCATCACAATTCCCATGGACGCCACCTTGTCATTTCCATAAGGGAGCAGATACCGGTTTGTCAGAGCCATACCGATGCTCTGCATCAGGTTCGTAATGCAGGCCGGAATCCCTATTGCAAAAATCTGTCCGATTTCCCCGCCGGTTATATGGAATCCGACAGGATTGACAGATAGCCGCTGACTCTTTTTCAGCAAAAACCATACGAAAAAGATATCCGCACAGACATTCCCTATCACCGTTGCAATGGCCGCCCCTGCCGCGCCCAATCCCAAAACGGAAATGAAAATCGGGTCGAGTATGATATTCACCACCGACCCCAGCACGGTTCCCGTCATGGAGGCCGTGGCAAATCCTTCCGTCCTTAACAGATTGGAGGGCGTCAGGGCCACAATGATAAAGGGCGCGCCCAGCACAATATATGTATAATACTCCGAAGCGTAAACCATTGTCTCCTCATTTGCGCCTAACAAGTGCAGGATTGGGCCTCTAAACAGCATCATCACCGCCGCCACAACAATTCCGCACAGTATTGCCCCGTAAAAACAAAACACGCTAAGACGCTTGCCGTCGTCGTCCAGCTTTTGCCCAAACAGACGGGAGATAACGGAGCTTCCGCCCAACCCAAAAATATCGCCCAGGGCTATCATCAGGGTAAAAACCGGCGCGCCAATGGAAACCCCGGCCACCAGATTGGTGTTTCCGGTCTGGGCTATAAAATATGTATCCACCATATTATATACCAGTGAGATTACCATACTAAGCACCACCGGAAGGGCAAACTTAAAATAAGCTTTGTGGACCGGCGCTTTTTCAAATAATTCGTTCTGCATTTTCATCCTCCATTCCTGTCAAAACAGATTTAAGATTCTTTGTATAAAATTCCAAATTCATCTTTTTCATTTTAACAAATAGTCTTGTATTTTATTGTGCCATATGTCACAATAAAACAACAAAATTTATTCATCAGGCAAGGTAGATTTTTCTCCCTGCCTGCCACGCGGCCCCTGCGGCGCCTTAGTGATACTCTTTATTTCTGCGAGCAATGAGTAGGGCGGATGCGTCCGGGCTTAAGAGCCCGTATCCATCTTGACGAATACCGCGAGGTTCTTTTGCTCCGCAGCTTAAGTGCATCGCATGTTTGATGCCCTGTCAGCTTGCTGCGGGGTTTTTAACTTGTTCCTTATCGCAAGCTGTGCCGGTAGTGTACGGAGGTGTACCCATGAAACAAATCCATAATGACAGGCTTCTGGAACGCTGTCTGAAACAGCACAAAATAGAATCTTTGTTTGACACAAAAGGGCTTCCTTTCCGGTTGTGTCAGTATGAGCGGGGAGAAATTTTAAACAACATTCATGACCCTGCCCACTATCTCCACTTTGTGGTGGAGGGAACTGTCTACATTTATTTTATAAGGGACGACGGCAGCCGTTCTCCGGTCTGCCTGACAGACCAGTTTACGCTGCTGGGCGATATGGAATTCAGTGGAGAAATATCCTTACCCTTTCTGGTAGAAGCCCGCAGTAAAATCCTCTGCGTCGAGCTGCCCCTGTATACATGCCGCAGCGCGCTCTTAAACGATAATACCTTTCTGCGGTTCCTTCTGCAATCCCTCTCCCGCAAAATGGCTCTTGTTTCCGGAACGGAGGTATCCTTTACAAATTTTGAGGAACGACTCCTTCACTATTTAAGATATGATTGTCCGAACCAGCAGCTCCAGGGGGTGGAAACCACGGCTATCCACCTGCACTGCAGCAGGCGGCAGTTACAGAGAATCTTAAAATCCCTGACCGAGCGGGAGATTTTGGAAAAACAGAGAAAGGGCATATACAGACTGAAAAAGGCAGAAGAATAGCGTTGATAGGGAGGTTATTTCTAATCCCCAAAAAACCAGTGCTGGGAATTGCGATGACCGTTTGACTTCCGGTAGTATCATGTCCGCGGTTTCCAAAAAATCACTTGCTTCGTAATACATATGATCCCTCCCTTAACGAAAACTGTTTTCCACAACGCCCGGAAGCAAAGCATAAATAGAACAGCCAATCTGTTCCTCAAACAGTTCTTTTATCTCTAAAATCTTTTTCCACCTGTCTATTGTCGCCGGGTGGACGCCGTAACGTATTGTCACGTCTACAAATCTCTTTTCCAAAAGACAGAACCCCGCAGGCAGAGCCAGTGCGTCACATAGCTGCACTAAACGGTCATAATCATCATATACCGCACCCTCGACAAACTTTTTCATAAACAGGTAATCCTCATCACTGACATCAAACTCTCCGATAGAAGTATCA
>CAJUKV010000052.1 GCA_910587305.1 uncultured Lachnospiraceae bacterium
TATGCGTTCTCACGGACTTTGCAGCAAATGCAAAGTCCTGGGCTGAATAGTTACAAGCTTAGGACTATAAATGATTTTGTTTATGGTAATCTGAGGAAAAATATGATATGTTTAAAAATATCATAAAAAACCATCTTTACTATTGTCCTTACCGCAAACAATACTTGCGATATATCACAATAGTCTATGATCTGGATATGAGGGAGTACAACTATGGGAGCAAGCATGAAAGTGGCAGCAATCATTGCCGAATACAATCCCTTCCACAATGGTCATTCATACCAAATTGAGGAAACCCGCCGTCAAGCCGGCGCTGATTTTATTGTTATCGTCATGAGCGGCGACTTTGTCCAGCGGGGCGCTCCGGCCTTTTGTGACAAATATCTCCGCGCCCGGATGGCTCTTAGTTGCGGTGCTGACATCGTGATTGAGCTGCCTGCTTTATATTCGCTTTCCAGCGCGGAATTTTTTGCAGGGGGCGCAGTCGCTTTATTAAAGCAGCTTCAGGTGGTTCATACCTTATCTTTCGGCAGCGAATCAGGGGATCTTTCCGCTTTCACCGGCTGCGCCCGTTTATTGCTTCAAAATTCCTCCCGCATCCATTCTCTGTTAAAAGCACGCTTAAAATCCGGCTATTCATATCCGGCTGCCATGGAATATGCAATTTCCGAAATTATTTCAAGAAGCAGCTCCTCCCCCTTTGGTTTGGAAAATCCCCCGGGGGAACCTGCCTTCTCCTTAAGTTCTGCAAAAATCCATGAGCTGTTTTCCTCCCCAAACAATATTCTGGCTCTGGAATACTGCAAGGCGCTATATTCTGACTGTAATTTTCCCCCAAAAAATTCGCAAAAACAGAACCCGGAAAAGGACAGGCAAAACAGGGGAAATACCATCTATCCTTTCACATTAAAACGTCAGGGCGGGGGCTATCATGACCTCTCTTATGGGAATAATGCATCCTTTATTTCTGCTTCCGCCATAAGAAACATTTTGGCATCATCCTCTCGGCATTCTGTGAAGGGATATATCCCTGATAAGGCATATAATTTACTCCTTAAGCATAACCTTCTTGCATCTCCCATCACGGAAGACCATTTTTCTCATCTTCTGCACTATAAGCTTTTGTCAGAACAGGAACGGGGATTTGCCGATTATTTGGACTGCGATAAAAGCCTGTCGGATAAAATTTGCAAAAACATTCCAAATTTCAAAAATTTTACCGATTTCTGTGGTCTGTTAAAATCAAAAGATATCACCTACTCTCGTATAAGCCGGGTGTTAACGCATATTCTGCTGAATATGGAAACACCCGATTTTTTCAGGGAATCCTTAGGGCAAAGAAGGTTTTTTGTCCCCTATGCGCGGCTTTTGGGTTTTCGCAAAAGCGCCGCCCCGCTTCTTCATGCCATAAAGAAAAGCAGCGCTATTCCGCTGCTTTCCAAACCTGCCGACGCCCGTTACCTTTTAGACAAAAAGGCATATTCTCTGCTGCAGCAGGATTTTTTCTGTTCTTCCGTTTATGAATCCATTGCGGCGGCGTACCAAAAAAGGCCCCCGATAAACGAAATGAAACGCTCTCCCATTGTAATCTCCTAACCCGGATAAACCGGAGCCAAAATTGATAACAAGCCCCTTGACTGCCTCTGCATCAGCGCGTCTCATTCACATAAAGCTGCGCCCTGCTCTGGATGATGGCCGCCACATCCTGCGCCTTCTTTTGACCGGCAAAATAGGGAGCCGCCTCCTCCTCTATTATCTTAAGCAGATTCTCATCCAGCTTATAAACCTGAGTGAGACTGTAAAGCTGCTCCTTAAAATCCTCCACCTCCTGGGGCGTCATGGGCGGAATAATCACTTCCTGACCGTCTATATAATAAGTATCGTCATATTCCACTTTTTTACCGTCTTCCATATAGTAAGGTTTCTGCGTGGCTTCCTCTCCAAGTTCATCCAGTCTCTTGATGCTGATCGGAAATCCATAATTTATATTTTCCTCCTGATATTCATCCGTAAGGAAGGTACGCAGAAAAGCCCAGGCTCCTTCTTTGTTCTTGGACTTTGCAGACATGGCAAGCTGCAAATCAGGCCAGATTACGCTGCCATCCTCATTGGCACAGGGAAAACCAATCATGGTAACCTTTTCCCCAAATCTTCCCTTTTCCTCCCTGATATAAGATCTGAAATCACCAAACCCATTTACGGAGGCAATAACCTTTCCCTCCCGCCACATGGATTCCCACTTATTCCAATACTCATCTTCGTAAAAGGTATCGTCCACTTCTTCCGGGAAAAGGCTGATTAACTCCAGCGTCTGGATAAAGCTGTCGGAATCAAAATTGCAGGCGCCGCTTTCCCAGTCAATAAACTGATCCCCTGACATGGTAAGGCAGTAGCGCAATATCGTATCTCTTGTATTCATTTCAAAAAGCATGGTGTTCGCCGGCTTTGATGCCAGCAGCTCAAGAGCTTCCTGTACCGTCCAGCCTCTTTCCTCTCCAACCTCCGATGTTTTGGCAAGCACTGTCTGTATGGAATAAGATGGCACAACGGTATATAGTTTACCATTTACGGAAAAAGCCTCCACTACATTAGGCATAAAATTGTTGATATCCAGTTCGGCGTCCCTTTCAATGTAGGGCTTTATATCCTCCAAAAGGCCTTTACTAATATAACTGTCCACAGGCATTACATCCTCCAGCACAATAATATCCGGTACCTTCCCTGTGGCAATATCCGTATTCAGTCTGTTAACTCCCTCCATGTAATCATCTGAGCCGTACATGGAATTATAATCGGAAATGGAAATCCGATAATCTTCGCTTTCTTTGTTAAATTGAATCACACTCCGCCTTATGTTCCAGTTGGTAAAGCCCATGGCCAGATTAATTACCTGCTTTTCCTTTACTTCCTCCGGCGGCACCTTGGTAAACTTTGCCAGCACACTGTCGCCTGTTTCCGAATCGTCGTGCATAGCATAAAACTCTGTTTCATTAATTCCCATCACCTGGTAAAGATTGTAAAAATCCAAATCCGAATCGATATAATTCATCAGACAGGTTTTATCCGCATCTCCCAGGTTATAGCCATACACCCCGTAGTTGTCCGTCATGTACAAATCATATCCTGTCCCGGCATAAAAAGAAAACTCATAAGACAGGCCCGGAACCTGATATTTTTCACCGAAAGTCCCGGTGTCCAGGTCTACCACCCCTATGGTGATTCCGTTTTCTTCATCATTGAAAATCGCTACAGTTCTTCCGTCCCCAAGAGAAATAAAAGAAGAACGATCCAGCAGTTCCTGATTCTCATTTTTAGCGGAAGCTCCTACGTAGTTTCCTTCAAGATCAAATTTTAAAAAAATGCCATAGGAATTGAGATAGATTCCATTTCCCTTTTTAAAAATCATATCGCTGATATAAAAATAACCGTTTTCTTCCCAAAGCTTCGATAGCGCGGGAAGGTCGTTTAACTTTACGGAAAAAATTTTTTCTCCTGTAAGCGTCATTTTGGTCAGATAGTAATCATCCACATACTCTTCATCCCCCGTAGGAACGTCGTCTACCGCATCCACCGCCATATCCTGTACGGCTTCGTCCGCGTCCTGGGTATCCTCTGTGGCCTCATCTTCCTCCGACTCTGCCTGCGCATCTGCTTCCCCCTGGGTATCTTCCTGTGGGTTCTCATTTGAGGCCGGTTCATTTTCAGAGGTCTGTTCATCCTGCCCTTCTTCCTCCTGTGCCTCTCCAGGTTCAATTGCTTCCTCTTCCAATGCCGGCGCGTCGCCGCCTTCCGAAGAAGATTCTCCTCCAACCATGTAAAAAACATTTTCAATACAGTAAATGTTTCCCTCATCATCCAAATTGATGTTTCTTAGATTGACATTCTCTTTCTGTGGAAAAGAAAATGTCTCCGCAATAGTTCCATCATTGTTTAGCTTATAAAAATATAGAATAGAATCTCCCTCATCCTGCCAGTCAGTGCCATAGGCATAAATATCTTCCCCAACGCGGGTTATCTGTCTTGCCGCCACAATCTCCAGATCTTCCATACGGTATACATAGTCTTTTGAGACTGTTTTTGCCGTAGCGCCGTCTTCTTTTTTCCTTCCACAGCCCCAAAGACCAGCCGCCATAAGGAAAACCAACGCCAAAAGAAAAACTCTCTTTTTCATACCAATCCCCCTTTTCTTGCCGACACCCTCAAATATGGGCGCAAGCACTAATTTAAGAGCGGGCATACTCCTAAAAATGCTTCCATTTACTCTTTTCTCCCTTTATCCTTTGAACCATCTTATCCTTTGTACGCACAATAAGGCTTGCAACATCCCTGAAAGTCCAGGTTCTGTTTCTCCATCTTATGATAAGGAAAACCGTAATTATTCCGCCGGGAATCAGCAAAAAAAGGATCCGGAACAGTAAAACAATTGCTTTTATATCCTCCCATCCCCTTCCAATATTTTCCCAATAGGGGAACTTTACAGCGCTGTTTTGCATAGACCGTGTTCCAAAATCAAGGAGTACCGAAACAAGGGCCTCCACCGAATAGCGGGAAGAATTTTCAACCATCACCATATCTTTTTCGTCTATTCCAAGTTTTTCTTTTACGTTGTTATACAAAAAGCTCTTTACCGGGTTAGGTGCAACTACCTCATAAACGCTAATCCCATCGCTCTCTCCATAAGCGGAAAGCGACTCGTTAGAAACATACACAACCGTCTTTTTAAGCCCTGCATTTTCCGCAAATTTTCCTTCCTGCTTTTTCACCACTCCCGCCACATAGTGGGGGATGTTTCCAATCATCACACTTTTTCCGGCAATATCATTCGATCCAAACAACTGCCATGCGGCGTCCTCATCCAAAATAATAAAATCCTGCATCAGGTCGCTGCCCGAAAAATATCTTCCGGATACCAACCGCAAGGGATGAAACAGAAAAAAATCTCCTCCAATTCCCACCGCGTCCGCCTCAAGCTTTCCCTTTTCACTGACCACCGTAATGCTTCCAAGGGAGCTATAGGCGTCTATAAAGAGCCGCTTACCGCCTTCTTCGCCCACTTCATCTGCGGGCAAAACCTCTTTAAGACTCTGTTCCAGCGTTTTTTCATAACTTAAAATCGTATATTCATCTACTTCCGTATGCTCCGCAAAAAAACAGCTTACCTGCGCGCTGCCGCCATCCTCATCCCAACGGGCGGCCGCCTGCTGGTCAATCAACCCGTTTACCTTATGATTGGACCAAAGCGTCAGGGCCAAAAACAGCGCTAAGGATAAAAACACTGTCAGGGAACAGATAATTTCCTTAAATGACAGGCCGCGCAGCCATTCCTTTATCCCTAAAGCCATAGCCATACCTCCCGCATACCGCAATTTTATTATGATTCATTCAGCCTCACCTGCTTGCCTGCCTCTACCGGCTTGGTGGATGTGGTAATCACATACTCATATCCATAAAGTCCCGCTGAAATAGCCGTATAATTATCGTCCGAAGCAATTACCTCCACGTCCACCCTTGTGGCAATATACCGATTGCTTAAAGGGCCGCTTTTTGACTCCACAATTAAAATAAACTTTCCGTTATTATCCTCCCTCACCGCGCTGTTTGGCACTACAAATTCATACTCGGAGCTTCGCTGTCCCACGGAGATACTCAAAGACTGCCCTGACTGTATGCTGGAGCCTGTCACATCAAATTCCAGAATTTTTTTCTGTCCCGGATTCTCCGGATCCGGCTTAATTCCTGCCAAAATCACCTGCACATCATCATAATACCATGCATTTTGCAGCTCCGCCGTATCCCCAACCTGGACTTTCCTTGCCTGTTCATTGGTTACTGAAATCTTTAAGGTATACCCTTTGCCTTCTGCCTGCAAAACGGCAGCCGGCTCCTCCGGCTTGGTGGTTTCCCCCGCCACATAGGCAAGAGAAGTAACCGTTCCCGCCACAGGCGCCGTAATGGCGGCTCCCATGGACTTTTCCGTCAGCTTCGCAATCTCGGCTTCCTTTTGTTCAATATCATTGCTGACCTTGGTTAAATCCAGTTCTGCGTTGATATCCGCATTCATTTCGTCCCGTTCTTCTTTTAGAAGGTCATAGACTGCCTGGGCGTTCTTAAGAGCCGCCTCTGCGTTTGCAATCTGGTTTTGATAAGCCGCCGAAGCCTGCTTATTGGCGTTTGTTTTATCCGAAAGATTTTTGTCAGCCTGATTTAATTTTGCCTGGGCGTCCTTAACACTGTCGCCTGGAGAATAGGAAGCCGCATTCACCCTGTTTAATCTGGCCTGCAATTCCTGCAGCTCATAGTTTAAATTATTTAACTGCTCCTGGTTGCTGCTGTATCCTGTCAAAGTGCCTACCGCGTCGTTTAAAAGGTCGCTTGCAATTTTATGATCCGCATATGCAATTTTGAAATCTTGCAGGGCAATCTGCGCCGATGCCTCCAGACTACCCCAGTCGGCCGAATTACTCCAGCTATATGCCTCATCAATTGTAAAATCAGCGCCAATAGCCGTATTCAGATCCTTCAGTTCTTCCTCCAGCTTCTCTCTTGCTACGATTTCCCTCTCTCTCATCGCCTGGATGCCGCCGGAAGGCGCGATGGACGGACTTGGCGAAGGAGCAAGATTTGCACTATTTTCATTTGCAATTGCCTCCGCACCGGATATCAGGGTTTTTAAATCTGCTATCTGTTTTTGTTTTTCCTCAATCCGGCTGTTTAACTCGGCTATTCTTTCCGCCTTTTCCCTGTTAAATTCCGCCTCCGCATTTGCTTCAGCTGTCTGTGCATTAGTAAGATCGGTAGTCGCCTGCGCCTTTTCATTTTCTTCCGGAATGGTATTTACGGTGGCGTCATTGGAATTAATGGTACTTTGCAGCGTAATTCTCTCAAGCGTATCCTGGCATTCCTTCACTCTGGCCTGTGCGGCGTCCAGACGGTTTTGCATATCCGCCACTTTTGTCTGCAGTGCGGAAAACCCGTCCGTGCGGCCGCTTGCCACCTTACTGATAATGTCGGAAGACACATTGTTCCCAAAAAGCCCCTTCATATAGGTCAGCTTAAGCTCCTCCAATTCCTTCTGGGCATTGGTCAGTTCCTCACTCTCCGCATCTTCCAGATAATAAATTACCTGATCCTTCTCGACCTCGTCGCCCTGTTTTACCGCAACACTGGAAATCACTCTCGACTCTTTGGCCACGACATTATAAGGATCCGCCGCTTCCACATTTCCCGTTCCGCGCACTTTAGCCGTAATCGTACCGCTTTCCACATACTGGGTAGCCACCTCCGGCAGGGAATAATTCATGATTGTATTTGAAAAAAAAGTAAGCGCCAGCATAATTGTCAAAAAGACAATCGCCGCATTTTTTACCCAATCTTTTCTTTTCCTTCCTTCCTCCTGATTCATCCTCTTATCCTTTCCTTTCCGCTAATCCTATAATCCGGACAAAGAATGCCTGTTTTTATAGGCATCTTCCAAGTGTGAAATTTTAGCTGCTCTTAGGAGGTGTTCACGAACGGCTAAAAGCCCTTCGCGCACTAACCTTTGATACCGCCCTGATAAGTGATACCCTCCACCAAATAGTCCTCGCCGTACAAAAATACCAATATGGGAGGCACCATATAAATTGTCGCCACTGCAAACGCCAGTCCGATTTCTCCTGCATTAATCTTAGATAAAAAAACGGAAAGCGGATGCTTTTGCTCATCTGACAGTAAGATCAGCGGCTGCTCCACCATATTCCAGTAATCTATAAAGATTAATATGGCAATGGAACACATAGCCCCTTTACACAGGGGCATACAAATATGCCTGAAAATCTGCCACTCTCCCGCTCCGTCAATCTGAGCCGCTTCCATAACGGAGACCGGAATCCTTCTCATATACTTGGTGAGAAGATACACTGCAAAGGGAGAAAAAATGCCCGGCAGCCAGATAGCCCAGTTGGTGTCCAATATGTGAAGCCAGCTCGACACAAGGTAGTTTGGCACCAGCGTAACCTGATAAGGCATCAACATTAAAATGATATAAACAAAAAATATAATTTCCTTCACTCTTCCTCTGTATCTGGTAAAGCCGTAGGCAGCGCCAGCCGCCACAAGAAGCTGAAAAACCACAATAGGCGCCACCAGTATCACCGAATTCCAAAATTTGAAAAGATATTCGGGGCTTTTTAGCAAAACCGTTATATACTGACTAAAAGAAACCATATCCGGAATAAACTTAAGGTTCACTGTCTCCGAAATATATACCTTCCCGCCGGAATCATTGGTGGCAAACACTTGTCCATAGTTTGATGATATTTCGGAAGCCGACATAAAGGAGTTTGTGATAGTTAAAAGAATCGGCATCAAAAAAAGAACCGCAAAACAGGCGGCTATCGTGGTCTTTATAGCAATTCCCACAGCCTTTTTCCGAAGCCGCCATCTTTTTTTCTTTTTGATCACCGCATCCCAGCGCTCTAAGGAAATTTCATCTATCTTTTTTCTTTTACCGGCTATCAGCTTCATCCCTCCACATCCTTTCCGAAATAATTCTCGGTCAGGAATAAAATTCCTATAATAATCACCATTACAATTGCCATCATAATTGCCGCAGCCGACATCTTCTGATAATCCAGCCTGCTGAAAGTATTATTCATAAAATGCTGCAGCATATACATTGTATCATAAGGGTAATCCCCCTTTAAGAGATAGATTTCCCGAAAAACCTTAAATGAATTGATCAACGACATAATTGTCACAAAAAGGATGGTAGATGAGATATACCGCAGTTTAATATGAATGAAAATCTGAAAGGGTGTTGCGCTTTCAAGCACTGCAACTTCAAGAATATCCTTCGGGATACTGCTAAGGGCCGCCATAAACAAAATCATATTATAGCCCAGATTTTTCCACAAAAACAGAATGATAATAACCACCTGGGCATAAGAGGAATTGAGCCAGTCGATTTTTTCCAAATCAAAAATGCTCCTTACCTCATTCAGCATACCGTTAAAATGGAATAAAACCTGCCAAATTAACACTACGGACGCAATCGGAACCATCATTGGGCTCAAAAAAAAGGTCCTGAACTGGCTTTTGTAAGGAATCTTACTTTCCAGCATCATCGCCAAAAACAGAGATAAAACCACTGCCAGCGGAACCGCTGATATGGAAAATGTAAAAGTATTTTTGGCCGCCTGGATAAAAGCCGCATTTTTAAAAACCATTACAAAATTATCAAAGAATACAAACTGATTGCTGATAGGATTGTCTATAACGGAATAATAAACTACAATCAAAAAAGGCAGCACAAAAAACAACAGTACACCAATAGCGCTGGGAAGCAGATACCCTGTAGATATCAGCCGTCCCCTGCGCTTTTTGGGGTTACCGTTTATTTTCCTGCCCTTTCCTTCTGAAAGGGCGGCTGCTTTTCTCTTTTTTTCCATTCCATGCAGGACGCCTTCTTTCTTCCTGCTTTTGGGAAAATGCATCTTAATTCCTCCATGCTTCCAACAACCCACAATTTGGGCGCTAAGCACAAATTTGTTGCCAGCAATCCGATACTTTCAACTATCTATTTTCATTTACGTAAATCTGAATCCGGTTTTGGATAACTCCCGCCGCATCTTTCGCAGATTTTTGTCCCTTAAAAAATGGCTCCGCTTCTTCCGTTATAATGTTGGACAGCTGCGCATCCACATTACCGTTAAGTCTCTCGGCGGATGTAAGAAGCGCTCTCACCGCGTCAATTTCCTCCTGAGTCGCCGCCATGATTTCCATTTCAAAGTCGTCATAGCCCCATGTTGTTTTGGACATTTCCACCTGATTGCCTTCCTCATCCTCATAATACTCCGGCGTCATATCTTTTTCAAACTGTTTTTCAAGAGATTCCTTTCTTATGGGGAATCCCCAGCCATAATTATCCTCCACCAGATTATCCTGATATTCCTCAGAGATCACAGACCGCACAAATTCCCAGGCTCCCTCTTTATGCTTTGAATTAGCGGATATTCCTACGCTTCCTCCGCTGGGCTGTATCAGATTCCCTTTTCTTTCACTGTTGGGATAGCCCACATAAGTAGCCTTCTCTCCTATCAGTCCGTTCATCATCTGAAACTCCTGCACGGAACTTACGGTACTTTCCAAAAGAAGCACTTTATCAGAGCGCAATTTGGAAGCTATTCCCTCATCTTCCCTGTTGTAATCAGCCTCTTCCGGATATTTTGCGGCAAACTCAAGGGTTCTTATAAATTCCTCGCTGTCAAAGGAGCATTTCCCGGTTTCCCAATCAATAAATTCATCAATATTATTATAAATACAATAGCGGAATATGCTGTCCCTGCTTCCGTACATAAATACGTTTTCCGGATTGTTTTTTTCCACAAAATCAAGCATTTCCGAAAGCGTCCAGCCATTTTGCTCCCCTACGAGAGCGGTTTTGGCAAAAGTGGAGGTAACATAAAATTGGGATGCAATCCCACACAATTTACCGTCCTGCTCATATGCCCTTAACACATTTTCCAGGTAATCTTCCTTATGCATTCCGCTCTTTTCCATATACGGATACATATCCTCAAGCACGCCCATACTTGCGTACTGTGCAAAATCAAGCCCTGAAAGGCCAATCAAGTCAGGACAGTTCTGCGTAGTCAAATCTGCATTAAACTGGGCCCTCTCGCTTCCATCATAGTCGTTGCCATACTCCTTTACACTAATATGGTACTTTTCATTTGCTTTATTAAAGTTTATGATGGCTCTGCGCGTAAGGGAATCCACCCACAATGCGCCATAAGTAATTTCTTCCTTCTGTGGCACTTCGGACGCTTTTTTGCGGGATATAAAAACCAGCTCGTATTTATCGCCCGTTTCGGAATACTCTCTGGAAACTGTCCAGATGCGCCCGTCGGAAAGCTCTCCCACAATGTCTACGTTATTTCCATCTATATCCACATCCAGCCAGTCGAAAAGTTCCTCGCCCGTATTCGTCTCCAAATCAACCAGCATGAGCTTATTTGAGCTGCTCTGCATCAGACTTTTGCTTATGCTTGCATAATATCCCACATTTCCCTGGCCGCTTTCTATACCCTCTATAGGCTCTCCCAGCTTTTTAGCCGCCAAATCCACCTTTTTTAACTCCACGCCCGTTTCGCCATAGGAGGTAACATACACGTCCCCTTCCTTAGATGCGGCCATACTGTTAATCCATCCGTCGACGCTTATCTCGCACAGCTTTTTGAAATCTTTGTCCACAACATAGATTCCCTTCTCCCCATCAGACAAATAGATGTTTCCCTGTCCGTCCTCGCACATATTACGGACATAGGAGTTCTCCGCATTTTCAATCACATTCACCATATCCTGAGAATTAATAACGGATCCATCCTTTGGAGAAATTCTTTTTATCTCCATGGTCATACTGCTGTCAACCACTTCCCCGTTTTCATCTTCTTCAAAATCATACTGGTTTACCACCATTACAAGATTTCCATCCCCGCTCATCAAAAGGCTGTTGACATTCATATTGTCATTTAAATCAACACCGGGCAGCTCCCTGGCCGTATTTTCTAGCAGGTCATACTGATAAAGCGCGGTTTTATACTGCTCATCTTCCCCTTCACCATCCTGCACCATCGCAACCACATAGGCTTCGTCGCCTGCCGCTATCATCTCATTTATATATCTCGCTTTTACGGCAAATTCCTTATATTCCGGAACATACACATATCCGTCTTTTACCTCCGCCTGCTCCGTCCCGCCTTTTCCACAGCCAAAAAGCGCCGCCATAAGGCAAACCGTAACCGCAGCCGTTATGATAGCCCTGAAGATGTCCGTCTTTCCGGCTGCCAAATAAATTTTTTTCATTTTGATACCTCCTGCTATATTTCAAACTGTATCCGGGATGCCGCGCTAATACGTGGATCCCAAAACTTTCATTGTATCAACCTTAAATTATCTTCCATCCGTAAACTGCCTGGCTTTTTACACTACCACACAAATATAACACACTATCCTCTCTGAGACAACGAAGATAATCTTAATTTTTTCCTAACCGTAAAGATTTATGATTTCTTTTTTAGAGCAAAAAGTTCTTAAAAGCCGATATTCCGGTCTTTTAAGAACCTTCTCGTGAACAACCATTTTGCCGCTGTGCCGCAACACAAATCCACAATACAAATATTTATCATCACATCTTTTCCCTGCTTAAAGAGTGCTAAAAGATGCTCCGGCCTGTTTATGCCTGAAAATTTTCATCTTGATATTTTTCACCTTTAAACCCAAATGACACATGATTTACAATTGCCATTTCATGTGTCATTTTTTAATACTCTTTCTAATTTCCAAACATCTTATTAATATTAAATGGCGGTAACACCACACTATCCGTATCCGGTTGTGCCGTTAATAAAGTGAGTTCACTTCTGAGATAAGGCATCAAAATTGCCACAGCATTTTTATTTATTAAATTTTGAACCACTTTGTCATCCAATTCTTGCGCCTCAATCTCAAAGAACCCCGATAAACTTATAACAATACTATACTCGTCTTGCTTTACTCCGTTTAAAACAAGCGTTACCTTATATGTGTTGTTCTTCTTCAAACTCTCCATCTTCCGCATACATATACGAATCTTCTTTCGGCAAAAATGGGCTATTCACATCCCAATCCGAATTATTATATATTACAAAATAACTTTTGACTACCATGTTTCTCATAAAGTTTTTGTGAATATTTTTCAACGCTGTCAATTCTACAGGTTTTTAATCAGTTTTTAAAACTGTGAACAGGCGCCGGAATCCTTCCCTCCCGGTTCACAAACCCCTCGCAGGAGAAGGAATTTACAGGCATGATCGGGGCATGTCCCAAAAGCCCTCCAAATTCCACCGTCTCTCCCACGCCCTTGCCGATAACAGGTATTACCCGCACCGCCGTGGTTTTCTGGTTCACCATTCCAATTGCCATCTCGTCCGCTATGATGCCGGAAATCGTACTTTCCCTGGTGTCCCCCGGAATTGCAATCATATCGAGCCCCACGGAGCACACGCAGGTCATTGCCTCTAATTTTTCCAAAGTAAGAGCGCCGGCCACAACCGCGTCAATCATCCCCTGATCCTCGCTGACCGGGATAAACGCTCCGCTAAGGCCCCCCACATAGGAAGAAGCCATAACACCGCCTTTTTTTACCTGATCGTTTAAAAGGGCAAGGGCCGCCGTTGTTCCCGGCGCACCCGCATATTCCAGACCCATCTCGCACAGGATATCCGCCACGCTGTCCCCAATTGCCGGGGTGGGCGCGAGAGATAAATCCACAATCCCGAAAGGTACCCCAAGTCTCTCGGATGCCTCCTGCGCCACCAACTGGCCAACCCTGGTTACCTTAAAGGCTGTTTTCTTTATGGTCTCGCAAAGTACCTCAAAGTTCTCTCCACGCACTTTACTGACTGCGTTTTTCACAACCCCAGGCCCGCTGACGCCCACGTTGATAATCTTATCGGCCTCCGTCACCCCATGAAAGGCCCCTGCCATGAAGGGATTGTCGTCCGGCGCATTGCAAAATACCACCAATTTGGCGCAGCCAAGGGAATCCTGTTCTTTCGTATATTCCGCGGTCTCCCTGATAATCTTTCCCATCAGCCTCACGCCGTCCATATTGATTCCCGTTTTAGTGGAACCAAGATTGACGGAGCTGCACACCCGTTCCGTACAGGACAGGGCCTGCGGAATTGAGCGAATCAAAAGTTCATCCGCTCCCGTCATTCCCTTAGAGACCAGGGCGGAATAGCCACCGATAAAATTAACGCCTACCTGATGGGCCACTTTGTCTAAGGTTTTGGCAATAGAGACAAAGTCCTCCACCGTTTTACAGGCGGCCCCTCCAACCAGGGCAATAGGCGTTACGGAGATTCTTTTATTCACAATGGGAATCCCGAATTCCCTTGCAATATCTTCCCCTGTTTTCACCAAATCCTTTGCCGCCTCATATATTTTATGATATATCTTTTCATTTAATTTCTTTAAATCCGCATCTATACAGTCCAGCAGATTGATTCCAAGGGTAATGGTACGGACATCCAGATTTTCCTTGGTAATCATTTCGTTGGTTTCAACCACTTCAAATAAATTAATCATATTAATCCCCTATGCTGCCTTAGAAGTATTTTTCACACTAACCAACATGATTCCGCTCTGCGGAATCACAAATCCTGACGAAGAATGCCTGTTTTCCAAGGCATTCTTCCGAGTGTGAAGCCATATAAAGTTATATTCGATGCATTTTATCAAATATTTCTTCCCTCTGACACTTGATATCCACGCCTATTTCTTCTCCAAGTCTATGAAGCTCGTCCGCCATTTCCCCGAAATGCTTCTCCATACGGTTCGTGTCCACAATCATCATCATATTAAAATATTCCTGAACGATGGTCTGTGAAATATCCAGAATATTGATTTTGTTTTCGGCAAGATATGTGCAGACCCTTGCAATAATGCCTACCGTATCTTTGCCTACCACCGTGATAATCGTCCTGTTCATCTTAATCCCCCATTCTTGCCGATAGCCCTCAAATTGGGGCCGGGGCACAAATTTGTTGTGTTTTCGCACCAACCTGTTTTTTGTTTCTATGCGATATGTATTACCCGGGAGGGTTCGCTTCTTGCCGCCACATACAAGGGAAAATCCGACAGTTTCATCTCTACCGCCTGCCTGTCCTCCTTTTCACTCATACGCGCCATGGTCACTTCCACCCGCACGGCCTCATAAGCCAACTCCGGCAAATTATTTTCCTTGCTCAAATGTCCTAATATAACCGCCTGAAGATTCTCATGCAAAAGATCACATAAAAGCTGTCCGGCTCTTTCATTTGACAGATGGCCCCTGTCTCCCAAAATACGCTGCTTTAAATAATAGGGATAAGGACCTACCTGCAGCATATTCACATCATGGTTCGCTTCCAAAAGCAGGGCATCCATCCCCTTTAAAGATTCCACCGTATAATCATTATAATTGCCAAGGTCCGTGACAATTCCAACCTTTTTCCGTCCATAGGAAATCCGGTAAGCCACCGGCTCCGCCGCGTCATGGGAAATCCTCATGGGATTACAGGATAGATCCTTAATCATAATTTTTTCATCCGCCTGAATCGGACAGAACACATCGTCCGGTATCTTTCCCACCGAAGAGTTTCTTTTGATAGCCTCAATTGTCCCTCTTGTCGCATATACCGGTATTTCATACTTCCTTCCAAGAACTCCCAGACCGGCTATGTGATCCGCATGCTCATGGGTAATGAGTATCCCGTCAATATCTTTCATGGTAAGGCCAAGCTCCTTAAGGCCCGCCTCCGTTCTCTTTCCGCTGATTCCCACATCTACCAGCAGGTGAGTGGCGTCTGATCCTACATAAATACAATTTCCACTGCTGCCGCTGGCAATACTACAAATCCTCATTCCGTGCTTTTAATCTTCCTTTCTATCCTATTTAGAAACCGCTAAAATCAACACCTGCATTATTCTGCAATATCCATGACAAACACTCTCTAAGATTTCCAGTATACCTCCAGCACATCCCCTGCGTGAAGCGGCTCCATATACTGGGCGGGACGGCCGTTTAAGGTGGTGACAATACTTTTCCCTCTGGGCCTTGTCAGGTCAAAATCAATTGCCTCAAACACGTCCACATAAATATATTCCTCTTTACCGCTAAGGGCAATGGGCTTTCCATTTACCATCAGTTCAAAGACAGTCTCCTTTTTCTCAGGCAGCAGCCCTTTTGCCGCGCTCTCGCCTGTTGAATTTCCGCTCGTCACGCCCTCGCGCGGCTCCATACTTCCCTGTGCCCCGCCGGTTTCTATGTTTTCTTCGTATCCGTCGTCCTCAGACCAGAAATCCGTATCCTCTGTTTTTCCATCCTGCCACAAATCTATGGCCGCAGGCAGCGTCTCTAACGTCCAAAGCACGGAGAAATTTTCATAAACAGGCGTATCCCTGTCCGCAAGCCTGTTGTTCACATACAGATTCATATGGGGGTCGAGCACCACATCCATAAACTCGATAATCTGCCCCACCGTGTAATAATTCAGAATGGTAATTTCGTCCCCCTCCCGAATCTCATAATAATTGGATTGGAGACTGCCGTTTACGCTGGCAAATCTGGGAACAATAACCCTTTTTTCATTCACATATATGCTAAGGCTTTCGGAGGTTTCCGGCAATGCGCCAAGCATAAGATGCCCTTCCTCCCCGGCCGTGGATTCCACTACTTTGATTACATCATTTGCATGGATTGGCGTGTGAATATCCGCCGCCTCACCATTTACCGTAATAACCGCCGCTTCTCCAAGCTGCCCTCTCGCCATACGGTGTCTTCCATTTACCGTAAAATTAAGCGCTTTTCCCCTCTTAGGGAACAAACCGTCGTTGGGGAACTGCACCTGCAGGGCCGCGTCTCCCACGCTGAGCCGGTTATTGTCATATATTTTAATTCTGCTGCCATTAAAGCTTACAAAAATAAAATTATTGCTCTGTTCATAAAAATTAAGGCAAATTCCAATAGGCGTCACCAAAACGCTGTCCTTTTTTACATCCTCCTCAAAAACAATCTGCTGCATAACCTCTTCTCCCCGAAGCGCCACGCGCTCTTTCGCAATCCCAAGCTTCTCGGCAACTGCTTCCGTATAGCCCGGCATCTTTCCGCCGCCGCCTACCACAAACACGGCGCTGACCGCCTTATCTCCGTTTAGTTCCCTTATTTTTTCCGCTGCCTGTGTGGCCATATCGTCTATTAAAGGGGCGGTCACCTCCTTGATCTCCTTGCTGCTGACCGTCTGGGGCAAAAGCATGACATCCGTATATGAAATCATTTCCATCTCCCCGGCGTCCCTCTTAATCTGCTCCGCAGTCGCAAAATCCACAAGGCAATGTCTGGCAATGGATTCCGTGAGCACATCCCCTGCTATGGGAATCATGCCGTAAGCTAAAATGCATCCGTCATTTGTGATGGAAATATCGGAAGTTCCGGCCCCGACGTCCAAAAGGGCAATGTTCAGCATCCGAAACCTCTCCGGTATTGCAAGTTGAATGGCCGCAATAGGCTCCAGGGTAAGGCTGTTGACAGAAAGCCCGGCAATCTCCACCGCCTTGTAAAGCCCGTCCACAACATCATCCGGCAAAAAGGTTGCAATCAGGTCAAGGCCAATGGTTCTTGCCTTGTGGCCCTCCAAATTGCCCATAAGGTAGCCGTTCAAATAATATCTCACCACCGAATAGCCCACACAGTAAAACTTAAAATCGTCTTCCTCATTTTTTTCAATGAATTCCTGATATGCCTGTTCAATCCCTGCGGAGATCAGTCCGTAAATATCCTCCTGGCGAACCTCCTGATCTGCTGTAAAAGGGTACTCCACATGAGTGGTCACTGTTCGAAGGACACGGCCTGCGGCCGCAATACATACTTCCGATAAGGGACGCCCAACTACTTCCTCCAGCTGCGCTTTTACATCTGCAATCGTACCCCCTACCTTATGAATATCGTGAATCTGTCCATCCAACATGGATCGGGTTTCATGCTCTTTCACCCGATGGGCGATCACCACAAACTGGTTTCCGCTTTTGTAGCCGACGGTTCCCACAACGCTCCTGGTTCCAATATCCAGCCCAAATACCAGTTGTCCCGTGTACCTTTTACTATCCATACAGATATTCCCCCAATTTCTTATCTATCTGCTTACAAGCAGCCTCCAAATCCCCGCTGTTATCAATCACAACGCCGCAGTGTTTCCTAAATTCTTCCTCTGAAAGCTGGCATTTCATAATAGAACTTATCTTTTCATCAGCGTAATTTCTTGCCGCTTTAAGACGGCTGCGCCTGACATTCTCTAATGCATAAATATACCACATTTCATCTACAATGTCCAAATATCCGTTTTCAATCAGGAGAGCGGCTTCAATAAAAAGAAAGTCTATCGTCCCTTCTTTTTTCTCTCTTTCTATTTCCTCTAAAATAAACTGTTCAACAGCCGGATGGATAATTTTGTTTACTTCCTTAAGCAGCTCGTCCGAGCCGAAAATACGCGCCGCCATCTTTTCTCTGTTGATGAAGCCATCCTCATCTAAGATATCCTCTGATAAAAGCGCTACCAGTTTTTGATAACATGGCTGCCCCGGCTCTTTTACCATATGCGCCGCTTTGTCCGCCAAAATCACCTTACAATTATATTTCCCGGCTATATAAGCAAGCAAAGCCGACTTCCCGGAGCCCACCCCGCCTGTAATTCCAATCACTTTCACTCGCCCGGTCCCTCCACGCTTCCCACACACCGCAAATTTGGGCGTAAGCACAAATTTGTTACGTAAAGTTTTAGAATTTCTTGGTTCGTGTTATTTACGAACCTGGAAATTCTCTTTACGTAAAACTTTAGAAGTTCTCTTTACGTTTTTTATTTGGCCTCGTACCAGTCGTTTCCTTCGTGCAGGTCAATTTCCAGCCGCACCGAGAGCTCCGCCGCACGGCTCATTTCCTCCTCCAATATCTGCCGTACCTTATCCGACTCTTCTTTTTTCGTCTCAATCAAAAGTTCGTCGTGAACCTGCAAAATCAACTTTGATGCAAGATTTTCTTCCTTAAGCCTCCGGTGGACTTTAATCATGGCAATTTTAATGATATCCGCCGCCGTTCCCTGTATAGGAGAATTCATAGCGACCCTCTCCCCAAAAGACCGCTGCATAAAATTGCTTGAGCCAAGCTCCGGCACCGGTCTTCTCCTGCCGAACAGGGTCGTGACATACCCCTTTTCTTTGGCGTCTTTTACCGACTTATCCAGAAAATTCTTTACGCCGGGATAAGTGGCAAAATATTTCTCTATATATTCCGCCGCTTCCTTCTTTGTAATGCTTAAGCCCTGGCTCAGCCCAAAAGAACTGATCCCATACACAATACCGAAATTAACCGCCTTTGCATTACGGCGCTGTAAATCCGTTACCTCGTCAAAGGGAATATGGAATACCTGGGACGCCGTAATTCTATGAATATCCGCATGCATCCTGTATGCGTCAATCAGCTGCCCGTCCCCTGACATATGAGCCAATATCCTAAGCTCAATCTGTGAATAATCCGCATCCGTAAAAAGATAGCCCTCCTTTGGTACAAACACTTTCCGAATCTGTCTGCCTAACTCCATCCGCATGGGAATATTTTGCAGATTAGGATCCGTAGAGCTGATGCGGCCCGTAGCCGTGATCGTCTGATTAAAGGTAGAATGAATCCGGTTATCCTCTCCAATATAAGCATAAAGACCTTCCGCGTAAGTGGATTTCAGTTTTGCCAGTCCCCTGTATTCCAGCACATCCGCCACAATCAAATGATCAGGCGCAAGCTTATCCAGCACATCCGCAGCAGTGGAATACCCCGTTTTGGTTTTTTTCCCTCCGGGAAGCTTTAGCCTGTCAAACAAAATTTCTCCAAGCTGCTTAGGAGAATTGATATTAAATTCCGTTCCTGCCTCCTCATAAATCCTGTGCTCAAGCTCACTGATACGCCCAACCAAAGCTTCCCCATAGGCTTTCAGCTCCTCCGGCTTAACCAAAATACCTTCTTTTTCCATGTCGTAAAGAACATACGTAAGAGGCATCTCTATCTCATTCATTAAAGAAAGCATTCCCGTTTCCTCTAATTTCCCCCGAAGCACCGGCGCCGCCTTAAGCGCCACATAAGCCAGGAAACAGGCATACTGGGTAAACTCCTCAGGATTCCCTGAAAGAGCCTCCGATAGGGACGCTTTTCCAAAACGCTGATTCTGTTCCGGTATCATAAGGCCCAAATACTCATTGGCTACATCTGCAATCGTATAATCATTTTTCAAAGGATTAAGAAGATAGGCGGCCAGAATGACATCAAAAAAACGCTGCGTGTCATCGCACATAAGATATGCATATGCGCTCTTAATATCTCCGCAGCTCAGTCCGGTATGCATAGCCATCTCTGACATTTTCCCTCTCAGATATTCTTCCGTTATCAGTCCGCCGCATTGCACGAAAAAAGTGCCGCCATCCGCAAATGCCAGAGCAACTCCCACAAAACCACTATTTTTCTCCTTTATTGTTGCCGTGTTATTTTTGAGTATCGTATCTTTTAATATGGCAAATCCGACTTCCGTCTCCTTCTCACAGGCTCTTTTAAATATTTCTTCCGTTTTCGTAAGCTCGTCAACCAATTGGAAACCTGCCGTAATAGATTCATTCGAAACACCTTTTTCAAAGCGGGATAATAAATTCTTAAATTCCAGCTTTTTAAAAACCATATAGGCTTCCTGTGTATAAAAATCGTGTACTTTCGCCTCCTCAAAGGAAAAATCAAGGGGACTGTCCACATTGATTGTAGCCAAAGTTTTACTTAAATACGCCAATTCCTTATTGCCTGTAAGAGATTCCCGGATAGATTTTTTCCCTACCTGATCCACATGGGCGTAGAGATTGTCCAATGAGCCAAATTGAACCATCAGTTCCGTTGCCGTCTTCTCCCCAACCTTGGGAACGCCGGGAATATTGTCGGCCGTATCTCCCATCAATGCTTTTAACTCGATAAATGCGGTAGGGCTCACTCGGTATTTTTCTTCCACATCCGATGCATAATAGTCCTCAATTTCCGTTCTGCCGCCCTTTGTCTTTGGTATTCTGATTTTAATCACATCGGTGGCAACCTGTAGTAAATCCCGGTCGCCGGACACCAGCGAAACCTCCATCCCTGTTTTTTCCGCCCTTTTGGCCAGTGTGCCAAGAATGTCATCCGCCTCTAACCCTGCCTTTTCCATCATTTTAATGCCCATAGCGGCAAGGACTTCCTTAAGAACCGGCACCTGCTCCCTTAACTCCTCCGGCATGGGTTTTCTGGTTCCCTTATATTCTTTATAAATTTCATGCCGGAATGTAGGCGCTTTTACATCAAAAGCAACCGTAAGATAATCCGGCTTTTCTTCCTCCAGAATCTTAAATAAAATATTTAAAAAACCAAATATGGCATTGGTGTGAAGCCCTGCACTGTTGGTAAGATCCGGCACCCCATAAAATGCTCTGTTTAGTATACTGTGTCCGTCTATCAAAACAAGTTTTTCCATGCTAACCTCCACGCCACGGATTTGCCGCGGCTTAAATCCGGCATTGTCATATATCTCACTTTTGTTCCTGCGCTATAGAACAAGAAAAAGCGCAACCAGTGTAATCGCAGCTATAACCACCAGACTTTCCAGTACATATAAGAGCCCCTGCATACCTTCCCGTCGCTTTAAGTTATGCGCCGATTCCTCAATCCTTAATTTTAATTCGTTTTGGAGATCAAATACATTGCCTGCTTCCAGTCTCGCCAACCCCTCCAGTACAAGGAACTGGATCGAAAGTTCCTCCATACATTCTTCACAATTATCCACATGCTCCATAAATTCCCGCAAATCATCCGTGTCCAAATCATCTGCAAGAAAAGCGGGAATCATACTCTCTATTTCTTTACATACCATAACAGTTCCTCACTGTAATGCTTTTTCCTGCCCACCCTAATAAATATACACTAAAACTAAGCCAAAGTAAACATCAAACGCAAGCGCCTCACCCAATCTGCTCATAAAAATAAAATTTAAAATACAAAAAAGGTCTGAAACGCCCACTCTTACTGGATTTTCAAACCTTTTAGTACTGCCGGCGGTGGGACTTGAACCCACACGTGGTTGCCCACAACAGATTTTGAGTCTGCCTCG
>CAJUKV010000053.1 GCA_910587305.1 uncultured Lachnospiraceae bacterium
TAGTGCAATGTGAGGTCACTACATATTATCTATTCAGCCCAGGACTTTGCATTTGTTGCAAAGTCCGTGAGAACGCATATATTTCGCCGAGAGTGAATACGGCCCTTCGCCGTAGGCGAACTTTTAATGGCCGTATTCAGTAACTATGAAGCCGTAGGCTGAATAGTTACGATTTTATTATAACAACAAATAGTTACGCAATGTACACTCTGCTTGGGAATAGTCACATGAAGAGCAAATGAGGAAAGAGAAGGTGGAGGAGCGGTCAGATGAAAATACGGAACAAAGGAAAAAGACTTGGCAGTTATTTAAACAATTACGTGGTTTTTGACCTTGAAACTACAGGAATTAATCCGGAACAGGATGATATCATTGAGATATCCGCCTTAAAGATCCGCGAACATGAGATAGCAGGGGAATATTCCACTTTGGTGAACCCGGGAAGGCATATACCTGCAGGGGCCACGGCAGTCAATGGAATTACGGACGATATGGTGGTGGAAGCGCCTGATATCAGGACGGCTATTGCCGGTTTTCTGGAATTTATTGAAGATGGCGTGCTGGTAGGGCATAACATACATACCTTTGATACCAATTTTGTGTATGATGCGGTGTGGGAGGCGCTTGGCAGGGAGTTTCAAAATGATTATGTGGATACGCTTTTTATGGCGAGAAGGTGTCTTCCGGAGCTTTCCCATCATAAACTGACGGATTTGGCGGAGCATTTTCATATAGAGACAAAAGGGGCCCACCGGGCGCTGAACGATTGTATTATGAACCAGAAATGCTATGAGGAGATGGGAAAAATCTTAGAGCAAAAGGAAAAGGAAGAAAAGAATACGGGAGAAGGAGAGCTTACCTGTCCCGTCTGCGGGGGAATCCTAATAAAGAGAAAGGGGAAATACGGCTATTTCTATGGTTGTGAAGGGTTTCCAAGATGCAGGTTTACCCAGAACATTTCCGGTATGCCATTCCGCAAATAACAGGATCTAAGCATAGGGCCACAGGGCGAGTAGGGAAAATCGTTCCCTACTCGATAGGCCGGAACGCAAAGCGCAACAACGTTTGCTCATTTGTTTTTGGCAGTTGCATCCTTAAAACTGTCAATCATTTTTTCTATTAAGAGTCTTTTTACATAGACGTCATAGCTGAGGATGGAGATAAAGGAAAAGAGTTGAAGAATTTCCCGGTCATCCTCAGGGGCATTCTGAAATGTTTTCTGAGAGGTGGAAAACTTTTTAATGATGTTTTCCTTTAGGTCTGCCACCTCATCTTCCTCTAAGCTGAAAACTTCCTCATAAATATAACCTAAATCCGGCGCTCCGTCATCCGCATGGAAATAACGCTCTGTGAGTGGCTTTAGAAGGCTTTGGATATCTCCTATGGATAAGATTCCCTTGTAGTAATAAATAAATATAAGAAGCAAAATATGCTCTTTGCTGTACTTTTTCCTGACAGGAGGGGGAAGAAGGTCGTTTTTTGCATAATTATTGATCATGGTTTTGGTCAATATTTTGTCCTCATCCGGATTCCTGGTGGTGCTGCGCAGCTTGCTTTCCATAAAGGTGGTTACCTGATCCATGTATAGGTCAATGTTGGGAATGTCTTCTAATTCAATGTGATGTATTCGGTTTAGGCTGTCTAAAATACTGTTTAATAGATCTTCTCTGTCTATTGTCATATGTTCCGCCTCGCTTTTTCATACGGCCTGAGTTTTTTGCGGCGGTTATCGCGTGAAAACTGCCGCCTGGTATGATAAACAATCAAAAATAAATGAGCTATGGTATCTATTATATAGTATTTAAAACCACATGACAAGTTTCAGTTGATGAAATGTTTTTTAAAAAAATTTTTTAAAATTTGAAGACAACGGACAGACAGATTCGTTATAGTAAGTGAAAATACAGTAAACGGCATACCATATTTTTAATGTATTTTACTAAGAGGAACAGAAAGCGGGGTGGAGAGAATAAGTACTGTGGTGAAAGAGGACGTCTGTACGGAGAGCAGGCTGGCAGAGTTGATTGACGCATATGACAAGCTTGTTTTCTCCATCTGCTATAAACTAACGGGTGATTACTTTACGGCAGAAGACCTGACTCAGGAAACTTTTTTGTCGGCGTTTCAAAGGTATGGCACTTTTGATGGGGATAATGAGAAGGCCTGGATATGCAGGATTGCATCCAACAAGAGCATTGACTATCTGCGCAGTGCAAGCCGCCGGAGCGTTCCGACGGAGGACGCCTTTTTTGAACTGACCGTGGAGGGGAGAGGATCTCCCGAGGAAATCTGTATGGAAGAGGAGATAAAGAAGGAACTGGCGAAAAGCTGCGATGAATTGAAACCGCCTTATAACCAGGTGGCCAAGGAGTATTATCTTAAGGAGCTCAGCGCCAGAGAGATTGCGGCGAAACAGGGCAAAAGCATAAAGACAATTCAAACCCAGATTTATCGGGCAAAACAAATGCTGAAAAAGGCATATGGAAAGGGGGAGCCGGCATGAAGGAATATCCTACGGACGAGGAATTGGCGCTTTTTATCAATAGTCTGGAGCAGCAGGAGCTATACGCTCCAAGATATTTAAAAGAAGAAATTTTAAAACGGGCGTTTCCTGAACAAACCGTGCAGGCACAGCCAAGGCCCGGGGGTGGAGAGCGAAGGGTTAGGCTTTTTACGTATCGTCTTAAAATTATAGCAGGAATGGCAGCGGCTGTTTTCATGCTGGCAGTGCTTCCTTCTTTCGGAAGAGAGAACGGATATGAAGCAGGCGCAGAGTGGGAAGGCCGGAGCGAACAGGAAATGGAAATAGCGCAGGATATGGCTGATTGGCAGGACAAAATGGAAGATGAGGAGAATGCGGATGCAAGTACAAATCTGAATTATATCCTCAACGAGCATATGAGAAAAACAAGTGAAAGAATGAATTCTTTTATAGGCCAAATAAATTTTTTTAAATAATTTTTAAAATAAAGGAAGCGCTTATCAAAGGCCGCCGTATTTCCAGGGCCGGCGGGTTGATGAAAATTACATGTGTGAAAGAATGGAGGAATTATATGAAAACAAAGAAGAAAAACAGGTTTTTTACATTTATATTTTCCTGTATGCCCGGAGCGGGGGAGATGTATATGGGATTTATGAACAGAGGCGTGAGCATGATGCTGCTTTTTATTCTGACGATTGTTGTCAGCGTATGGATAGAACAGGCGGCAATTTTAGCGATATGTGTGGTGGAGTGGTTTTTCAGCTTCTTTTATGTAAACCACCTTGCCAGTTTGAATGATGAAGAATTTGCCATGGTGGAAGATAAAAGTATTTTTGGCACGGCGGGGCTCCATTTACCGGAAACCCAGGATTTTGTATATAAGTATAATAAGGCGATTGCATGCGTCTTGATTTTCTTGGGCTGCTGCTTTTTGTGGAATACCTTTGCCAGGATTTTATCCTGGATACTGCCGGAACAGCTCAATTTCATTTCCCGCACTATGAGGGTGTTAGGGGATTATCTTCCAAGCATTGCCATTGGCTTCGGTATTATTTTTCTGGGATTTAAGATGCTGGAAGGAAAGAAAATAGAGGTTGTTCCAAACGTACAGGAAAATGAGAAGGAAACCGTGAGAGAAAATGCGGCGGCAGAAGAAAACGCTTATGCGGAAAAATTTGTTTATTCTGACAATTTTAGCAAGTCAGAGGAGGTAAAAGAAATGAATGCGCGGGATGAAATGCCGGGCAGTGGGGAGAGCCGAAAAGAAAATCAGGAGGTTATGTGATGGAAAGAGAGACGATTAGAATACACAGAGTAGGTTCCATTACCTTTGGCCTGGTGCTGATTGTGACGGGTGTACTGTTCCTTTTCCATCTGTTCCTGCCCAGGCTGGACTATAGAATGATTTATCAGTTTTGGCCGTTGATTTTGATTTTTCTGGGGGTCGAGGTACTCCTTAGTAATAGAAAGAAATCCTATGAGGTGTGGGGAGAACAGGGACGGATTGTGGAGCAGAGTAAGGTGATATATGATGTGCCGGCAATACTGCTCACAATCGTACTTACAGCATTTTCCATGTTTATGGGAATGATAGACTGGGCATGGATGCATTCCCCTGATTTCTTTTATTGACTGAGAGTTCACAGAAAATTCACAACATTTATTAGCACTCGTAGTTGACGAGTGCTAATTTTTATGTTATAACATAAATAGAACAAGGATAACAGCAAACAAATTAATAGCCAAGGCTATTTTGGGATATCCTTAGTTTCGGACAAAAAATTATTTTAATAGGAAAAGGAGAGATGATATATGATGTTACCTAGTATTTTTGGAGAAAACTTATTTGACGATTTCTTTGATAATTTTTTTGATTTCCCTGCATTTGATGATAAAGCAATGCAGAAAGCGCAGAGAAAATTGTATGGGCACCATGCGGCAAACATGATGAAGACAGACGTTCAGGAACACAGTGACCATTACGAGGTAGACATTGATTTACCCGGCTTTAAGAAAGAGGAGCTTTCTTTAGAGCTTAAGGACGGATATCTGGTGATCAGTGCGGCAAAGGGGTTTGACAAGGATGAAAAAGAAGAAACAGGAAAGTTTGTCCGGCGGGAACGTTACGCAGGCGGCATGAGCAGATCTTTCTATGTAGGAGATGCCGTAAAAGAGGAAGATATCCATGCAAAGTATGAAAACGGGGTATTGAAACTGAACATTCCCAAACCGGAAGAGAAAAAGCCTGTGGTTGAAGAAAAGAAATATATTGCCATCGAGGGATAACGGCGTTTTCACAGGAAACAATCAATCAGATGACCCGGAGCGCGGCGGTTAAACTGCCGTCTCCGGGTCTTTTCCATACAGGCTCGCATTAGGAAATTTGCTGCCAAGGAAGCATACGGGCCGCGCGGTGTGTATACGTTATTTTGAATTTCCCTCGGCTGCTTTTGACGCAAATTGAGTGGTCACCAAATCGGCGTATGGAACTCTTTCCGGCAATTCTCCTGCTTCTTCCAGAATATTTTGCAGAAGAGTAAAGGCATCTTCCTCAAAAATCAGATTGCTTTTCCAGGTATCCTGTTCGTAGTAGCGGGTGACGATGGTGGTCAGGGTGTCAAGGTCTGTCTCCTCAAACTGGGGTTTTATGACCTTGGCAATTTCTTCCGGCGAGTGGGAGGCCACATAGTCCATGCCTTTTTGCAGGGCGTTGGTAAAGGACTGGATGGTGTCAGGGTTTTCGTCTATATAACTTTTCTTTGCGCTGAAAGCGGTGTAAGGTACATAACCGGAGTCCTCGCCAAGGGAGGCCACTACATATCCGTCCCCTTTGGATTCTAAGGAGGTGGCGTGGGGTTCAAATTCTACCGTATATATTTTTTACTACTCCAAATTAGCAAAAAAATTAAAACCGCATATCTGATGGGTTTCTTTGTCTATTTGTATATCTTTAATTGTGCTTTTCCAGAAGACCTGTTTATGAGATTTATCAAGCTGCAGGTATAAATCCTGCCAATTGCCGCCGAAAGCCCGTATGAGATCCTTGTAGCTTTCCAGGGATATGTATTTTGAAGCTTTGTTTATTTCTGACAATTTCTTGTCAAGCAATTCGTACTGTTCCTCATAATAACGCTCCGTGATACGTCCTTTTTGAAACAGAATATTAAGACGATCTATTTCATCACGGAGTATTTTGGGGTTCTCCCTTTTTTCCGTATGATGCGTTCTTTGCTGCCGGTTAAATTCTATTTGCGTCAGCTCCTCATCCAGACGAAAGGAAACGTGGGTAAGCATATATTCTTCGATTTTATGTTCCGTAAGATGGGCGCAGCTGTGACGGTTAAACTTATTGCCGCAGCGATATTTAATATAGATGCTTTCTCCGCCGCTTTTCAGCTTATGTTTTTTTCTGTAGCCGGTATAATTATTGCCGCACCAGGGGCATTTAATCAGAGAGCTAAATAAGTATGGCTCATAATTTCCGGCAGTATATGTTTTGCGGACTGCAACTTGACGGATCTTTTGAAATTGCTCCAGGGTGATGTAAGGCTCGCAATAGTTAAGATTGTCTTTATCCTTCCCGGCATAAGTTTCGTTTTTGAAAAAATGCTCTGCCTGACTATTGCCTGGGGCTTTGTCCCCGTATGTTGCTTTGAGATAGCGCAGCGTAGAGCGGATGGAATAACAGGTAAAATAATATTTGTAAGCATCCTCGACAATGTGCGAGACGGATTCGTCCTTTACAAGGCGGTTATTTACAACCTTATAACCGTAACAGGCGCACATGCCGCTTGTCACCTCTCCGATAGAGCGCTTATAGTTAAGCACCGCTTTGATACGTTCGGAAGTGCGGTCGCATTCGGCCTGATTGACGGAAAGCATAATATTGATGACCATCTGTCCGTTGGCCGTGGAAGAATCATAATTTTCATAAATGGTCTTCCAGTGGCAGTTGTGGGCCTGCAAAATTTCCTCGGTAATATTGTAATCTTTGATATTTCGGAACCAGCGATCCAGCTTGGTTACAAGGATCATGTCTATTTTGTCGCGTTTTACATCGTCAAGGAGCCGTAAAAGGCCGGGGCGGTGCTTCATGGGCTTGCGCGCTGAAATGCCTTCATCCGCATAGTAACCGGCTATGCCGTAGTTGTTCTTTTCAGCGTACTCAGTCAGAGCTTTTTTCTGTGCCGGGAGGGACAGGCCGCTTAGGTGCTGTTCTTCGGTGGATACACGGATATAGATGGCACATCTTGGCATTCTGTCCATAGCTGCATCTCCTTCCATGAATGATAAAAGACCCCGCATCGCTACGAGGTCTTAGATTATGAATGAAATAGGTGGGGTGACATTTCCCACATCTCCAACTAGGGTGACGGCTGCCCGTTCCGTCCTCTGCTTTCATTCAGTATAGTCTATGTTTTATGGCCTCATTATACAAAAGATATTGTTTATTTGTCAAGTTTTTTCAACGTACCTTTGGATATGAAGTTCTTTACTCGTTTTGGATTTAAAATATATAAAGAACGGGCATAATAAATATTTTGTAAACTAACCCGGACAGCTACTTTTACGAAGTCCCCATATAAAATATATTCTTTTGTAAATTCAATAGAATTATCTTTTTCATTTTTCCCCACATAATCCGGATTGGCTATAATTGATTCTATTTCATTACCATACTTCTTGAAATCATCCGGATGCGAAGCAGCCATATGAGCTATATTGGAATCAGCTATATAGATAGGCGTTCCAACTGGAATATCTAATTTCAGGATATTTATTATTTTAGCTGAAAATTCACCGATTTTCTTTCGTGGCATATAATATTATTTTCCTTTTTGAGCAAATCTTTGAATTAAATGTTTTAAAAGCAGTAAACAGGTACAAGCGGTAAAGCATAAAATTGATTGAAAGGTGGTGACTTGATGCAGGAATTTGATATGGAAGTGACAGAGGAACGTTTACATTACATGAAAAATCTGTTGGTTACGCTGTATGCTGACCAGATAGGGATGGATGTCAAAAGCATTAAAGTTACGCCGGTAAAGAAAGATACTGAAAAAGAACCGGCGTAAGCCGGTGGGAAAGGACAGGCATGTAAAAAAATTATATATTTTTGTTTAAAGATTCTTTTACTGCTTTCACTACGTCTTCAATAATCCGCACTTGCTGGGTTGAACAATTATCTAACAGTTCCGTTATATAGGTTATAGAAGTTTGGCGGTCTTCAGGTCTGTCGTCATAAAGTAGTTCATCGGTCCTTACTTCCAGTGCGGAGGCCAGTTTTGCAAAAGTGGACAAACTCATTTTCGTGTTTGCCGTTTCAATATGGCTCATATGGGTAACGGATATACCTACTTTTTCCGCCAGCTTTTCCTGTGATAATCCTCTTGCTTTTCTGATTTTCCGTATTTTTTGCCCGATTTCATAGTAATCCATATAAACAGCCGCCTTTTCGTAATTGCCTCATTAATTTAATGTTACTTGAATTATATGGACTATCATGCTATAATCCTATAAACTATATAGGCTATTATATGCCTATATAGTTAAAATATTATAAAAATGAACCGTGACGCTTATAAATAATTTTCAACGAAGGATAGCTGTTAAGGAAGGAACAAATGAAATCATCATTAAGAAAAGAGATTATGGTATTATGGTCTGTTTTGGCAATCATGGCGGTCAATGCAAATGAAACGCTTATTAGCGGCGTTGAATCAGATGATACGATACTGAAATTTGTAAGCAAATTCTCCCTGGCTTTTTCCACATACAATTTTGTAGACCTATTATCTTTTGCAGGGACGTTTTTCTTATTAATGTACATTTATAAAGAGCCCAGAAAATTTAACCTGAGTGGAGCTATTGTATCCGCCATATTTTCATTTTTATATATTTGGAGTTTCAGCTATAAAACGGCAAATGACACATCCATATTATTTGGCAATTCCTTTCAGATTTTTCTTACCGTTATGATGTTTATCGGGCTTTTCGGGCTCTTTTACATAATCTTTGAATTTTTTTGCGTCCTGTTGGAAAAGCAGGGCACGTGTAACGGAAAAAAAGAAGAATTTGGCAAAAAGCATTTTTTCATAGGGGTATGTATGATAATGCTTGGCTGGCTTCCATGGCTTATCATGAATTATCCCGGTTCTGTTGCAGGAGACACAATCGGACAGCTGGGGCAATTTTTTAGCGGGGAGGTTAATGCGCATCATCCGCCGCTTTCTACCTTTTTGATAGGAGGCTGTGTGAAATTGGGGGAAATATTGATTGACAGAAATTTTGGAGTATTTCTGTATCTTCTATTACAGGCTGTTTTGGGAAGCGTATTATTTACATATAGTGTCTATAAAATGTATGAGCTTGGAATCTCTAAAATGTACTGTGTGGCAGCGATGATATTTTTTGTATTTACGCCTCTTTTTGGGCTGTATTCCCAATGGCTGCAAAAGGACATGCTTTATAGTGAGTTTGTCCTGATGTATGTATTGCTCATGGTCGATATACTCCGGGAAAATAAAATTGACGGGAAAAAAACAATTCTTCTTTTCACGGTTGGAATGTTGGTATGTCTGCTTAGAAATAATGGAATTTATGTTATTGTTCCCACTTATATTTTTCTTGCGATTTATTTCCGCGGGCAACAGGCCGGGCGGACATGCCAACATGTCCATTTGACGGTTGTCGAGAGGGCCAAAAACTCTATAGTTTGGTGTAGGGTTTTTGACTTGAAAAGAAAGCGGCATATCAGGATGATATTTTTGGCAATAGCTACCGTCATTCTTTATTTATGTATTACAATTGGCCTTTATCCGATTTTAGGGATCAAAAACGGAAGCGTAAGAGAAGCTTTGAGCATACCAATGCAGCAGACAGCGCGTTATTTAAGAGACCATGGCAGCGAGGTAACGGAGGATGAGAGAAATGCATTGGAGGGTTTTTGCCATGAATATGAAAAGATGCCGGAAATTTATGACCCAACCTGCGCCGACCCGGTAAAGGATATCGTGAATGTCGAGATACGAAACCCCGTCGGCTATTTCAAAGCCTGGCTAAAAATGGGATTGAAACATCCGGAGACGTATTTTGATGCTTTTATGAATATGAATTATGGTTATTTGGCTCCGAATGAACAGAATGTTGAGCCGGATTTGTCTGTGTCATACGACCAGCAGCTGGTAGATATGGGACTTAGGCGTATGCAGAAAGATACGCCCGTACAAATCTTTTCAAAGATTGTTTTTATCAATGTAGCATTTCCTTTTTTACGATATATGACAATGCCGGGGCTTTATACATGGATTGTTATTGTTTCCGTTGCGTTATTGATAAAGTATGAACGGAAAGAGGCAATCGGTCTGCTGGTGCCGGAGATTATGACCATATTGGTTTGTCTGGCATCGCCCTTATGTAATGGTCTTAGATATGAGCTTCCGGTTGTATTTGTGACGCCATTGATGATTGCGTGGACCTGGTATCAGGTCAAGGCACCATAGATTTATAGTTTTGTGTTACCATTCGTGGCTCGGGAATGTGCATTCTATAAGAACATGATTCAGGAGTTTTTGCTACACGGAAGAAGAACGTCGCCTTCGGGAGAAAAATATGTACAGGATAGCAGTATGTGAAAATGATTCGGACAACACATGGTTTGTAAAAAAGCTTCTTGAGGAACGCTATGGAAATGTGCTTGTAATTGACGCCTATGAGGAAGCACGCGACCTTCTTAATGATTGGAGAAGCGCAGGGAAACCATTGCAGGATATTTTGCTTATGGATATTCATTTTAAATATGAAGACGGAATCTTCGTTGTTGAGGAACTGCAAAAGCTTTTCGGACGGATTTGTGTGATTTTTATGACAGGTTTTGCGGGATATGCGGAGAGGGCGTTTTGTACGAATCCGGTTTACTTTCTGATTAAGCCTTTGACAAAAGAGAGGTTATGTACGGCGGTAGACAAAGCAATGGAGCGCATTAGGAAGCGCAGGGGAGCGACGCTTGTAATTTCAGAGAGAGAGGGAATCATTTTGATTCCCAAAGATATCCTGTACATAGAAAGCAATCTTCGAATATTGGAGATTTACGGGCAAAACAAAAAATGGACAGTGAAAATGAAATTTTCGGAATTAATGGAGAAACTGCCGCCGCATTTTGTGCGTGTTCACCAGAGTTTCGTAGTTAATATGAATTATGCCACGGCACTGCGAGGACATAAAATAGAGTTGCCGGGAGAAGTGGAAATACCGGTCAGCCGGGCAAGATATAAGGAGGCTAGGGAAGGGTTTATGAGCTGTTTTCAGGGCAGGGTCAGGGATAAATAGGTTAATTATGTCTGTTTTTAAGCTAATTATGCCAAATGATAGAAATCAGGAATGGAAATGATAAAATAGAGTTGTCGGTTTGTAGAAGTCATGGAAAGGTAAATGAATTTACAAGGGAAGCTTCTATAAATATATGATGTCCATAATATGATGAAAAAAGGAGAGATGAGAGTATGTTTATGTTAAGGAAATGGAAAGTATTGGCGGCTGCGGCTGTTATGGCGGTTTCAATGATAATGCCTTCGGCTGCCGTTTATGCGGCTGAATTATCCCAGGAAACAATCGAAGTTTCCGGAGGTGAAAAAAGGCACACGGTCGTTGCTTACGGAAAGGCGGTTGCAATCGTATATCCTGACGGAAGGACAGATATTATTGCAAATAATCCTTCGGGAAAGATTGACGTAATGATTGACGGCAATGTGACCAAAGGTATGGGCACGGTTGTAATTCCTGCCCGAAATGGGACAAACATTGTGTTGGAAGAGGGTTCGTTTATTGTAAATGGAATTACGGATGAGCAGGCAGATAAGCTTAAGAATATGGTGGCTGCGGGCATGGCGGCGGATGCGCCTGTTGCAAGCGCGCTGGCAATTGAAGGCGGAGAAGGAATGCAGGGAGCCAGGGCATTTGCCATAGACGCGAAAGGCGGGCTGCTGGCTTCTGACGGCAGTGCGGCTTCTGTCAGCGTGCTGTCGGAGGTGCGGATAAAGACACCGGATGTGGTCTACAAGGAATTTTCGGAAGCGATGGAGGAAAGTATTCGTGCACAGGAAGAAGCTGCCCGGATTGAGCGTGCGATAGAGGCTGCCGCAAGGCGGGAGAAGGAAGAGGCAACCGGGACAGAGGATGAGGATTATCTCCAGGACTGTGCAATCAGCGGACATACATTTGTGGACTGTATATATCCGGATGACAGTCCATTAACACATATCGACAATCTTGGTAATTGTTATACAGGGCTTGTCCGTATGTGTACAAAGTGTTATATTTTAGATTTTAATGATGCAATTGAGCACATTCACGGAGAGGATTATTGCAAGTATTGTGGTTATAATATTCATGGAGAGAAGGCTGAAGAAACGCCTTTAGGATAAAAAAACTATAGTTATAATTTGTCGTATGAGATATGGGCAGGAGAAAATATCAGGTGTTTTTATAGATGCATCGAAGTGAAAACCGAATACGGACAGAAAAAAGTAAATAGAACTGCCCCGTTTCTTCTATGAACCGGGGCAGTTAGTTATCCGACATGTAATCTTTCCTTTAATGCATCCTGTAATACACGGGACAGGCTTAAGCCGGATTCGATAACCTTATCATCCATCCATTTTGGTATACTGACAGTCCGCTTGACTGCGCGGCTGTCTTTGATATCAGCACAGATTAAGTTGGTAAATTTCCCATGGGAGATTTTCAAGCTTTCAAAATTGCTTGCGGCCGGAATGGCCTGCTTTATTGGAGCAGTAAAAAGATTATACTACCGTAAAATCACCCTGCCCACCGGAAAAAGCCGCGGCAGTGGAGCCGAAGTCTATGCTCTGGTCTATGGTAAGGTCGCTTTTAGGGTCAATGCCATTTTTTTTCAAAATAAACTCAAATACCATCTCAGGCATACCACCTGACCGCCCCATATGGATGTAAATTTTGACGATACCTGGCAGTCATATATGTGACATTTGTTATTGAAAAGGAATTTTGCGGTCGGCGGTTTGAAAAAGAGAAAATATATATGTTATTTTATCTGCCAGGCAGCAGGTTTTGACGGAAGTTTTTCATAATTTCCAGTATTTCGGAATTGGTTTTACATATCGCTATAGGTTTTTGAGGGCTGTTGCTCGGAGCTATGATACCCATATCTATCAAGAGCCCTATGTAAGGCAGCACGTTTTTTTCAGATACGGGGAAATGAAGCTCTGTCAACGCTTTTGATAAGTATCTGGCGGAAATGTAATCCCTGTTACTATTGAGGATAAGATTCATAATTCGGTAGAGAATTTCATTTTCATGGCGGTTCATCTCAATGGCAGGGCCGTATGGTATGAGATTATATAATTGATATTTCCATTTAATTTCCGGGGAACCGTCTTTATCCACTTCTATTCTTTCAACCAAAATTTCAATATCCCTGCGGTCAAGGGCTCCTTTTTCAATTACCAGGTCGATGATTTGCAGGGGGTTTTGAAACTTTTCCTTTTTATCATCGTTGTTTATAAGGGAAGGGTTTCGGTTTTCCAATTGTTCTTTCAAACGGGCAGTCTGTGAAAGAATATCCTGCTGTAAGGCATTGTAGCTTTCATGGATAATGTCTTCGTTTCCATGGGCATTTGACAAGTCCTTTATTTTTTGGGCAAATAGAACTTTCAGCTGCCCTTTGAGTTCATTGATGTGATTTTGGATTTCCGTATATTCCTCGGAAGCTGTCTTTTTTTCACGGTTAAAATCTTCCAAATTTTCCACAGGATAGGCGGCGATGGCTTCGGAAAAAGAATTGCGGCAGAGCGTAATGTAAGCCGTTAAATTCTCTATCAAACTCTTTTCTTCAATGAGATGCGCTTTGGGACAAAAGCGCCTGCCTTTTGTATTGTAGGTGGTGCAGATATAATATTTGCGCTCCGCGCCGTTGGAGATTCGCCTGATGGGCGTTAAGCGGCTTTTACAATCTTTACAGAACAGACAGCCGCCAAAGGGGGAGGGAGCTTTTGTTAAGTCTCCCTGTTTGCGGGAACCGCGGTAATTGTTTTTGACACGTTTCTTTTTAATATCCTGAACCAAATCAAAGGCGTCTTTTTCAATGATGGCGGGATGATGGTTTTCAAAAACGTACTGCTCGTTTTTGGGAACGCGTTTATCTTTTCCGTGGACAGTGGAACGGGCACGTTTTCGCAAACGCAGTGTGCCGATATAGAAATCGTTTCCGAGGATGTCCCTTACCATTGCGTCAGACCACCTGTCCGATATCCGTCGGCCCGTTATTTTGCCTTCTTGCAGTTCCTGTTCATGGTGAATTTGGGACGGGGTTGGGATTTGGTTTTCCGTCAGTTGATTTGCAATCATGCGGTAGCCAAAGCCCTGCAGATAAAGGTCGTAGATGCGCTTGATATGGGCGGCTTCTTTTGGCGCGATTTCAATGACGGACTTATCTTTTGGATTCCTTCTATATCCAAAAGGCGGCTGTGTCATCAGAGTTCCCTCCTTTTGACGGGCGTTAAGGGCGCGTTTGATTTTTTGGCTGGTGTCCTTGATGTATTTTTCGTTGTACCATGTTTTGATGCCGATGGTGTCGTCGTTTGTCTGCATGGAGTCATAGCGGTCGTCTATTGCAATCAGGTGTTTGCCCCGCTCCTGAAATTCATCCAGCAAAAGGAGAACCTTAGCGTTGTGGCGGCCGAGGCGGGAAAAATCTTTCACCAATACCAGGTCGATGTCCTTGTCCAAATCGGCCATTAATTGGTTGAAGCCGGGGCGGTCGAATTTATATCCGGAGACGCCGTCGTCCTCGTACCAGCGGTCTATCACAAGATGGTTTTCCGACGCATATTGGGTGATGATTAATTTTTGGTTTTCAATGGAGACATAATTGCGCCTGTCGTCATCCCTTGACAGGCGTACATATCCAACATTCATAAAAAAGTGCCTTTCAGACAGGAAAATTTGTTAAGAACAGGTGTTATGATAATGATTTTTAATAATCGCCTTTAAGCCCTCATGGATATTTTGGCCGGGCTGGCCGTCTATGCAGGCGACAACCCGAAAGCCCAGCTTTTTATATTTTTCTTTGGCGGCCTCAAATTCTTCTTGTGAGGTAAAATCGTTTTTCCAGAGATAATAGGTGGGTTTGCGCAAGGTCTCTTACAATCCTGACAGCCTTATTGCTATTTTATGACGGACGGATGATTTTATTGCAGGTTTTACACAAAATGGTAAATGGAGGTTTCGGTTTATTCACGCGGGCAATATGCTGCAAATCTGATGTCCTGTCAGCTTTTGTGGGATTTTTGACCGGAGCCGGAGGGAAAATAAAAAAGAGACGATGATGAAAATCAACTCTCTTTCACATGACAGTTTTCTATATTTTTATATGATAAATTGTTATTTGTTGTCCACGTTCATAAATGAGCATATAACGTACGTTATTTCGTATATAAAAGTATTGTTTTTGAAATATATTTTTTGGAACTACTACAGTATCTACTTTACCACATTTTAAAATTAAAGTCTAGTAATTTTTTCATTTTCAGATAGAATGAAATAACAGCGAATAAAGTAACAGTTTGTAACTTTTCATGGCTCAGGAATGCGAGCGCGATTCGTATTTTGTGGGAATATGATTTTGCAGTTTTGCTCTGTAGCAGCTAGACGCGGGAAAGTGGAAAGGAGAGGGCATGGGCGCGCAAAAAGATGTGACAATTAAGGGAACAAGCCACAGTGAGGAAGAAGCTTACTTAAAGAGGACGCTTGAGGTGGTAAAGGCCAATGTGAAAAATTATGAGGATGATGTGGCGAAGATGCAGGAAGAAATTGACGAGATGCTGGATCATTATCATGACAATGACACGGAAGTCTACACCCTTTTGAGCAATACGATTACCATGCGGGACAACATGGCGCATGCTCTGCGCCGGAACCTGAAAGCTCTTAAGAAGCCTTACTTTGGCAGAATCGTATTTTATGACGAGAGTTTTCGAAAGGAAGAATCTCTCTATATCGGACGGGGCGGCATTGCATTAGATACCACTCATCAGATGGTGGTGGACTGGCGTGCGCCGGTGGCAACAGCCTATTACGAAAACGGGCTTGGAAAGTGCAGCTACCGTGCGCCGGACGGCAAGGAGCTGCCCATTGATTTGAAGCTGAAAAGAACCTACGAAATTGAGGGCGATAAGCTTTTAGACTATTTTGACACGGAAGTGATTGCAAATGACGAGCTTTTGACAAAATATCTGGCCAAAAACAAGCAGGCGGTGCTTGGAGAAATTATTGCAACGATTCAAAAGGAACAAAATGAGGTTATCCGAAAATCGCCTTTTCATAACATCATTGTGCAGGGGGTGGCCGGTTCCGGAAAAACTACGGTTGCCATGCACAGAATTTCATATATTCTTTACAATTATGCCCAGCGTTTTCGACCCGATGATTTTTATATTGTGGGGAGCAACCGTATCCTTCTGGAATATATTACGGGGGTTTTGCCGGATTTGGATGTGTATGGCATCAGGCAGATGACCATGGAGCAGCTTTTCGTGCGGCTTTTGTATGAGGATTGGGATGAGAAAAGGTATCAGATTCAGGAAAATGTGCAGGATAGCAAAGGGGTAAATACCCGGGGCGGTATACGTGGAACCGGGTTTTGGTTTCGGGAACTGGAAACATTCTGCGCGGCGCTGGAAAAAGAGTATATTTGCGAGAAAAGTATTTTTTTAAATCCAAGACAGTTTGTGGAAGGCATAAGAGACGGCGTTGCAGGTGTGTTTGACGACACAATCAAGGATTTCGCGCCGGGAAATACAAAGGGGCGCGTTCACAACCCAATGGTTGAAATCCTTTCCGGCGAATCCATCACAAGTTTCCTGCGTCAAAATTCCGCCCTGTCCATACAGACGAAAATCAATCTTTTGAATGAAAGACTTCTTATTAAAATAAAGGATGAATTTTTAAAAAGCGGTATCCGCTATACGGAAAAGGAGCAAAAGGCGATTTTAAAGGCTTACCGCGGGCGTTTCGGAAAAAGGGTTTGGAAGCGTTCTATTTATGATTTGTACCGGGACTTTTTAACGCAGCAGCAGAAAAAAGGATATGATGTGGAACTTCCGGCTTTAGAATTTGATGTGTATGACCTGGCGGCCCTTGCTTACCTTTATAAGAGGGTGAAGGAGACGGAGGTAATCAGTGAGGCCCACCACGTGGTAATTGATGAAGCCCAGGACTTCGGTATGATGGCTTATGAGGCACTGAATTTTTGTATCAAGGACTGCACCTACACTATCATGGGGGACGTTTCCCAGAACATTCATTTTGGCTATGGGCTAAACGACTGGGAGGAGCTAAAGGAGCTTTTGTTAGAGGGCGGCAGTGGGTTTGAGGTGTTAAAAAAGAGCTACCGGAATACGGTGGAAATTTCGGAATTTGCCATGAAAATCCTGGGGCACGGGAGCTTCACCTCCTACCCGGCGGAGCCCATCATCCGCCATGGAGATCCGGTGCAGGTAAAAGAAGTGGCGAAAGAAGCGCTCATAAGGGAGGCGGCGGCCTTGTGCAAAAGCTGGCAGGAAAAGGGATATGGGACTATCGCGGTAATCTGCCGGAGTATAAGGCAGGCAAAGGAGAGGGCAAAGCAGCTTTCAAAAATACTTCCGGTATCTGACGGCAGTCAGGAAAAAGCCGTATTTTCGGAAGGGATTATGGTGCTTCCCGTTGCCTATACAAAGGGACTTGAATTTGATGCGGTGCTTATTTTGGATCCGGACAGGGAGGACTACCCCGCGGACGACGGGCACGCAAGGCTTTTGTATGTGGCGGCAACAAGAGCACTTCATGAGCTGTGCGTGCTTTATAATGGGAATCTGACAGGTTTGATTGCAGACCCGGTGCCGGAGAAGAATAAGGAAAATGTGAGGAAAAGGATTTCCGTGATTGAAAAGCGGCCGGAAAGGGCAATACCGGGAGCGGATAGGAAGCCTGCTACAGGAAAGGCAGCTACAGGGAGGCCTTTTTCAGAGAAATCTTCCGCCGCTTCAAAGCCAACTGCCGCTTTGGGAGCCGCTGATGCTTCAAAGCCTTATGCTGTTTCGAAGCCATCCACTCCTTCAAAGCCAACTGCCGCTCCAAGGCTTTCCGCTACTTCAGGAGCCGCTGATGCCTTAAAACCTGACGCTGCTTTGAGGAACGCGGATATTTCAAAGCCCTCTGTTACTTCGAAGCCCTCCGCTTCTTTAAAGCCTTCTGCATCTTCAAAACCCACGGCCCGTCCGGAACCTGCGAAATCTCCTGAGAGGGCGGCCAGGGTTGGCGTGCCGACCATTGTCAGGGAGGATTGGCGGGAAAAATTTTATCAGAGCGGCCTGACAGATACAGCTCCAATAAAACGAAAGCCGCAGATGGGGCCTATTTTTGGAGATATGCCCTCCACGGAGAAATTAAGGCCCATGGGGCACGCTAAAATCGACCTCTCCGTCAAATGGGTAAAAAGGGAAAAGAACGGTTTGTATTTGCAGAGCAGATATGGGGTTCTGCGCATTTGTCCCGTCGGAGAGGAAATTGTCCGGGTGACCTTTTGGCGGCAGGGAGCGGGGGATAATCTGACGGAAGAACGACTTGCGGCGGAAAATCCCATTTTAGGAAAAGGGGAGAGTTTTTGGATGTATAAGGAATCCGGGGCCTATGTGGAACTTTTAACGGACGCGCTCTGCCTGCAGGTTGACAAAATAACCGGAGCCGTCAAATATAAAAGCCGGGAAAAAAAGCCGCTATTGTCAGAAAAAAGCGGCAGCAGACAGGTGGATACCGGAAAGGATGGGAGCGAGCGAAGCTGGCTTTTCCTGGACATAAAAAAAGAACATTTCTATGCGCCGGGAATGGACGGGCGGGGCGGTTTGGCGTTAGACGGGACTGCCAGATACATTTCCCAGGGGAAAGTTTCTCCGGGAAAAGAAAAGGACAAAATGCCGTTTTTGCTTTCCGACAGAGGCTATGGAATTTTGGTTGCGACAAAGGAGCCTGTGATCTTCTGCAATCTTCCCGCATACGGTTCATGGCTGTGCGTGGAGGGCGAGTCGTGGATGGACTTTTATTTTCTGGTGGGAAAAAGCAGGGAGGAATACGAAAGAAACAGATAAAATTAAGGATTGCGGCTTTGGCATACCTGCAAAATTTTTCCCGCGGCCCCTTTTGCCCCCGCACATTTTTGAAATCCGGCGGAAAGGGCTTTGGCATGATTTTTGTAAGCAGGATTGCCGGCAAGTTCGCGGACGGAATGAAGGAGCGCATGGGCGGAGGGGCGCTTTTTGACCACGATACCGGCGCTAAGCTGAGCCACGCGCCGGGCCACGCCGCCCTGTTCCGAGGTCTGGGGCAACATAATCAGAGGAACGCCAAAATACAGGCTTTCGCTGACGCTGTTCATCCCACAGTGGGAAATGAATACATCCGCCTTTTTTAAAACGGCGATTTGGTCAACCTGAGAATACACGGAAATATTCTCCGGCAGCGTTCCCAGCCGCTTTATGTCAACCAGACTCCCTACGGACAAAATAAGCTGATAATCCGTTGCTTTAAAAGCGGAAATACATTTATTATAAAGAGGCAGCATATCATTGTTGACGGTTCCCATGGACATATAGACAAGGATTTCTTTCTTTTTTTCCACATGCGAATTTGAAGGGCGGATGGAAGGCCCCACAAAAGCGTACTTTTCGGAAAAAGTGTCGGCGCAGGGCTGAAACTCCGGGGAGGTGTAGACAATGGTATGGGTGTTCTCGTCACTTTGCATGATATCCAGCACATTTTTAAATGGATATCCATTTTCCTGCAGACGCCTGATCTGCCGGTTTACTTTGGGCATGGCAAGAACCATGGAAAGCATATCTTTCAGGCTCTGCTTCATAATCCGGGCCGAATATTTGTTGAAAGCAAAGGTGGTGGTGGAGCAGACAAAAGGGATGCCAAGCTTTACGGCAATTGCTTTTCCCCAGACAGCCATGGAATCCGCTACGATACAGTCGGGCTTTAGCTGTTCCATATGCCCGCATACCACGTCGCCCAGCGCGAGCGTGGTTTCCACCAGAATCTTAATGGAAAAAGCCATATTTTTGCCAATCTTTGTTGCATCTTTCGGGGAAAGCTTTTGCTGGGTATCATAAGCGTCGCAGGAAACAAAGGTTGCTCCGGCAGATTCAATTTTTTCCTTTAAAAGGTCATAGGAGTAATACCATACCTGATGCCCCATTGAAATCAATTCACGGACGACCCCTAAAGTGGGATTGGTATGCCCCTGGGCAGGGATACAAAAGAAAACAATTTTACTCATGGCTTTCCTCATTTCTGCAAGTCGAATTTTGTTCCTCATCCATTTCTGAAAAAATCATGGAGAAATATTTATTCTCTTGTGTTACACAGTTTTTAAGGGAAAAGGAAAATAGCCGCCACTATTCGCACTAGTGACGGCCTGATGTAAATTAGGTTTTTGCTGTTGAGGGTAGCCGCTTCTATGGCTTTCCCTGTTTTTAATATAGCATATCCGGCAAAAGGATTCAAGAGGGCGCGTTGAAGGAATTTATTACATTGTTTGGCAGCGGCCACCTGCCCGACCGCCAAGCACATTGGAGCCGATTATCATATCCCAGCTGAAATTTTCTATAGGCTGGCGCGAGACAAGGAAGTTCCCGGCACGCTGTGTAAGCTGTGCAAAGTTGACCACATAATCCTGTGTATCCCCGGCATAAGTATAAATGGTAGATTCGCTTCCCATAAAACCGATATCCGCTTCATTTGTAAGCACGGCAGTCATAGTTTTGTCTGCGCCAAAGCCTGTTACAAGGGTAAGGTCAATCCCCTCTTCTTCAAAGTAGCCTTCCTCAATAGCGACATACATGGGCGCATAAAAGATGGAATGAGCAACTTCATTTAAGGTAACTTCTTTGGAAGACGCACCGTCTTTAGAGGGATTATCACCCTTACTTCCACATCCGGCTAAGGACCCGATGAGCAGAAGCAGGGCAAGGATGAGCCCCGCTGATTTTTTGAACAGGCGGACAGTTTTCATTGGCTTTTCTTTCATAATAACCTCCATTTCTTCATTGAAAACCTGACAGACCGGTCTTTTTGACACGGCAGTTAATAAGCTGGCCTGCGTGATGCGGCAGCATTTGACAGTTGACAAGCTGGCCCGCGAAGCGCGGTGATTTTGGCAGTCAATAAACTGACTTGCGAATCCCGGCAGCATTTGACAGTCAATAAGCTGACTCGCGAAGCGTGACAGCATTGATATGTTATCATATGTAAAAAGTCAGAAAAGTCGCCTGTCCTCAAAAAATTGAAAAGTATCTTTGCGACGGCTTATTCGCCTTCAATTAGTCCCAGAATCCACTCAACCCAACCTCTAATTGTTGAGGCTCGGCGTTTGAAAGTTTCGGGAGATCCAACATTGTAAACGCCACAATTTTGCATAATTTGTACGATCATATTTCTGCTTGGCATTTCACCGCACCGAAGATGAATTTTCAGTGTTTCATTAAATGCTCTATGGCGAAGAATGGCTGTAGCGATTGCAATTTGCCGTTCCCGGTAAGGCATTTTCATTACACGGTGACCCGCACCGGACAGAGAAAAATAGACAAAACCGTCTGAACGCCTTTCGCCTTTCTCTATAAAGCCGAGGTAATGACCGGCAGTAGTATAATAGTTTGTCTGCCTCTCTCTGAAAATGTACCTGTTTGTGATATCCTGTTTTGTCATATCTCTTTCTGACAACATTTCCATCAGGTTGACAATTCTTTTCATGCTGTCGGCTTGAGGGAAAGCTACTTCCGCCTCCGAACAGATTGGCGTGTTCTCAACAATAGCTTGTATGTCGGCAAGCGTAATTTCCGGGGAAAGAATATAATTCTTTTGTTTTACAAGCGACAAAGAATTATAATTTTGCGGATCGGTGAATTCATATTGATACAAATAGAATACACCGTTTGAAAAAACAAGAAATATTGGTTTGATTTTCTTTGTGACACGGTCGCACCATGCCCGGTAAGGATAGTAAAGCTGCCGCACCAAAAAATCATTTGATATATCGCGTTTCGCCTCAAATAATGCAAGACAGCTGCGGCCTTCGTATGCCGCATCAATCTCGATTGTGATTTGATGATTTTTAAGGGAAACATTAGCTGTTATATTTTATTA
>CAJUKV010000054.1 GCA_910587305.1 uncultured Lachnospiraceae bacterium
ATCTTCATCTCTTCTTCACACTTCCCGACATGCCGCCTTGCGGCACAAACAATGTGTGAAGAATGACCGTCAGGGCATTCTTCTGAGTGTGAAGATAGCTTGCTTTGCAAGCTTTAGTTGTTCTTAGGCGGCGTTTTCTGACGCCTTAGAACTTCTCTTCACACTTTCGAGCATCGTATGATACAAACCAACTATATCACAACTTTTATATATGAACAATAATATTAAGGAAATGAAAACCGCAACCCCTCGCCAAAAGGGATTGCGGCGTTCATTATAGATGATTTAAGCCAGTTTTTGTATCATGCCAAGCACTCGTTTTGCCGCCAGCTGTAATTCCGCTCTGCTAAGCGCATAGGGATGGGAAGCATCCGTAAGAGCCTTCATAATATCCGCCTTGTCGGAGGGGATACCCGGCATTGTGATGTCGTTGCCGGCTTTTACATTTCCCGCACAGGATGCGCATGGCCATTTGTCGCCTTTCGGCCCCATGCCGCCTGTCACCAGCCAGTCTGTCATAACGACTCCCTTAAAGCCCCACTCGTCGCGCAGGGTAAAGGTCTGAATATCCTTTGTGCTGCACGCGTGCTCGCCGTTAATCAGGTTATAAGAAGTCATGAGAAAATGTGGCTGAGATTTTTTAATGCAAATCTCAAAACCTTTCAGGTAAATCTCACGCAATGCTCTTTCTCCTACATTGCTGTTGGAGAAATAACGGTTGGTTTCCTGGTTGTTGCAGGCGTAATGCTTGATGGTGGTTGCGCAGCCTTCGTGCACCTGCACGCCGTCCGTGATATCCGCCGCGATACAACCCGAAAGGTGCGGATCCTCGGAATAATATTCAAAGTTACGTCCACACAGCGGAGAACGGTAAATGTTCATAGCCGGAGCAAGCCACAGATGGGTTCCGAACATTTCCATTTCTTCGCCTACCAGATCGCCGCATTTCTTAGCCAGCTCATCGTTCCATGACTGGGCAATGCCCGTGCCGATGGGAATTGCCACGCAGTACTGATAATAAACCGGCGCAGCTTTCTCTTCCTCACTGGGCTTTGGCGCTTTCGCCGCCATAGCCTGAATTTCTTCCGGCGTCAGCATTGCCATAAAATCGCCGGCAAGGCTTGATGAAAGCGCTTTGGCCGCTCCGTCCACCATTTTATAAGACTGTGCCAGACGAAGTCCTGCCGGTCCGTCCGCCATAACCAGCGTCGGCGTTCCAAGGTCTTCTAACTTGCGGGTGGTCTCGCCTGCCGCGCCTGCCACGCCCTTTGAAGCGTTTCCGATTACTTCCATAAAGTCGTCCGATTCTTTGTATGCGCCGATGCACAGATAAGCAAGCTGCTCATCCGATAGACCTGCCACAAATTCATCCAGCGACTTAGCGTCGCTTATCACTTCCTCCCATTTTACGGAAGGCCCTGCCGGAATTTCCGCCGGCACTTCCTGATAGCTCACTTCCTTTACGGTAAGATCCGCCGCCTTAATCGCGAACACCTTTGCGTTTGCCTTTTCCTCTGCCTCTCCTTCATAGGTAATCGGAGTCCCTTGCGGCTTTAAGTCTTCAAATCCGCTCTCTCCGCAGATATTTTTCACTTTTTCAATTGCCTTTGACTCATCCAGCTCGACAGCCCCTGCAATGTGGGTATTCCTTGAACTGTTTCCTACACGAACATAATATGTACCCGCTTCCATCACATAGGACGCGCACTTGGTACAATAGGGTGCCATCGACTCCGTATCAAAGGTTACCGTCACATCCTGGCTTTCTCCCGGCGCAAGCTCCCCTGTCTTGGCGAAGCCGGCCAATTCCTGATAAGGTTTGTCCAGTTTCCCTACGGGAGCGGAATAATAAACCTGAACAACTTCCTTTCCTGCTGCGGAGCCCGTGTTTGTAACCGTTGCCGTAACCGATACCTTAGAAGCGTCCGCCGACATTTCCTTCGGCGCTACGGTAAATGTGGTGTAGCCAATGCCATAGCCAAAAGGATAGGTCGGTACATAACCGATTGTGTCAAAATAGCGGTATCCTACATAGATTCCTTCCTTATAATATGTATCGTTGGGATCTCCAAATCCTTCTGTGGACGCATAGTCCTTGATGGGAGCCCATGTCATGGTAAGCTTTCCTGACGGATAAGCTTTGCCAAGAAGTACATCCGCTAAAGCATCGCCCGTAGCGGAGCCAAGCTGTCCTAAAATCAGCACTGTCTTTACCGCTTCCACAGGCTTTAAGTCAATCATGCCGCCTACATTCAAAACAAGCGCAAATTTATCATACTTTTCATTTAACGCCAGAATGTCCCGTATCTCTGTCTGCGTCAGGTTAATGTCTCCTGCCGTAGGCGTGCGGTCTGCGCCTTCTCCCGAATTACGCGCCAGCACATAAACGGCCATATCGCCTTCCCCTTCAAGCGCAATCTCGTACTCAGGTTCAGGGCATGATTTTCCCATGGCGTAAAACATCATCTTCTCACCTGTTACGCCCGCTGCCTCCGCTTCTTTCCTGATTCCGCCAAAAAATGCCTTCTTTGCATCTTCCCTCACCTGATCATAAGCATCCAGCCAGGCATTTGTGGTAATTTCAAAACCGGCGTTTTTAAGGCCTTCCTCCACCGTCACGAAATGGCGCACGTTCACATCCCCTGAGCCTGTGCCGCCTTTGATGGTATTCCTTGCGCCGCTTCCGTATAATGCAAGCTTTCCCGCTCCCTTTAAAGGAAGCGTTCCGTCATTTTCAAGGAGCACCATACACTCCGGCGCAAGCTCACGCGCCGCCGCAATGTGCTCCTTTTCAAAGGCCTGGACTTCCGACGCCTCAATTCTGATTTTGTTCATGATAGCTAACCCTCCATTCCTGCCAATACCCGCAAATGAAATGAATCATATACATGCATATCCGGCCCGGATAAATCATGGCGTGAATTTCGCTATTGGCACAAAATCTGATGCCGGGCAGCCGATAAACATATACATAATGTCTCATGGGTAGGCATAAATTTATTGTTTCAATAGTTATATGATAACATTTTATTCAAAAATTTGCCATTAAATATGGAAATTATTCAACCTTTTTAATAAACGTATTTTTGCCGCCTTTATTTTGGTGATATACCGGCTGGAATATAAAAGGCCCACAACCGAAGCGCCGAGAATCACGCCAAGCGCAAAGTCCACTATCGCCGCATAAGGCTGCACATCCATAAGTCCCAAAAGGTCAATTGCCATATATATCGCCATGCCAATCAGTTCCGCTATAAATACATACCGTATCCTCTTTGAAAAAAATTCCTTTTCCACATTACTGTAATCCGCCACCTTAAGCAAAGTCTCTTCCGATTTCTTATCCATATCCTTCTTTCTCCTTTCCCCGTCTAAAAGTTCTTCGATTCCCACGTCAAAATACTTTGCAAGCTGAATCAGCAAGTCAAGGTCAGGCATATTGATTCCATTTTCCCACCTGGAAACGCTGCGATTTGACACGCCAAAAATCTCAGCAAGCTGTTCCTGGGTCAGTTTCCTTTCGCCTCGAAGTTCCTTTATAAAGCGTCCTGTTTTCTGTTGGTTCATTTTTATACCCCCGTATACCGCAAGCTGTGCTTGCGGTACTGCCACCAATAAGTAGTTTGGAAGTTTACTTCCAAACTTACACCCCCTAATTACTTTCAGGATACCCTTTTCGGCGGAAAAAGTACACGACATCTAACGGGAATTGCTCATTTTACCCTTCCGGCTTCCAAACCTTTACCTTCGCCTGTTTCTGAAAGAAGGAAATCCCATAACATAGAATCTGTGTATAGCCATAAAGTCCCTCCCCATATTTTCCTGCGATAATCTGCCTGATTGCCTCGTCGCAATCTTTATCCATATCAGCTTCTTTTTTTGACTTCTTGGCCTCAATAATAATGACACGGCGGTTATCATCATCCTTTAAGAATATATCCGGTCTCCCGAGACCTTTCTCTTTATTAGATTCTACCTCGTAGCCCATTCCTACAAAGGCTCCTGTAAGAAAAGCATGGTAATAATCCTCATGATAATCATGATAACTTATCGTTTTCCATAAAAGATCGGAAATCGCTTTTTCCGCTTCCTGCTCGTCACGCATCCAAAGCGCTGCCATCAAAGCTTTCTGTCCGCTGCTATCTATCGTATCTTTAAATAATTTCACCACCGTATCCTCAAAAATGGAAGCTATCTCTCTGTTGGGAATTTTGAGGCTTACCGTTTCTCCTTCCTCCCGGGCATCTGCTTTTGTGAGATAACCTGTCATTAAAATTACACTCCAAAGGTTGTCTTCTGAGGAATACAGGGTATCATAGGTGAGTTCATCTGAAATCGTCTGTACAATCGTACCTCCGTTCAGAAGAATTTCAAACTTCCCCCTGACTTTAAAGTCAGTTCTTTTCACAAAAGAAAGAAGGATTCCATTGTGGCTCGTATTTTTCCAGTAGTTCCTGGGGCGCGCATCTTTTCTCTTTTTCAAAGCCGACATGTAATTCATCACATCCCACGGACAATATACAAAGCTGTCGCCAAATACATAGCCGTCATACCATTCTTTTATCACTTCCGCCTTGTCTTTCCTGTCAGCTTCCAATAGGATTTGCTCCACTTCCTTCTCTGAAAAACCGAAATATTCGGAAAAGTCCGCATCCAATACGGAATAAGAAGCAAAATTATTGGTACCGGTAAAAATACTCTCCTTCGCAATGCGAAGGCATCCGGTAATCACCGCAAACGCGAGAAACTCGTTGTCTTTCAGGGCCGTTCCCATAATTCCTCTGATTACCTCAAGCATAGCGGAATAAAATTTATTCTCCGGCGGGTTCTTTTCGTTGATTTTCGCAAGCGGCACATCGTATTCGTCAATTAGAAGAATCACCTTCTTACCATAAACGGCATGAAGCATTCGCATAAGAGTTTTGAGCGAGCTTTTCACATCATCTTCCTCTGCTGTCTTAAACATAAGCTTCTTAAAAATATCATAGTCAGCGGCATTCACTGCGTCTTCTTCCAATATAGAATCCAATTCTTTACACACATCCGCCAATCTCGTTTTCAGCATTTTGTATGCGCCTTCAAAGCTTTCCGCTTCAACATCCTTAAAAGAAATAAAAAGTACCGGATATTGGTTCATCCATTTTTTACAGAACTCCTTATGCTTCGTAATCCCCAGCCCTTCAAAGATGTCTCTGCTGTCTTTTTGAATATCAAAAAAATTCATCATCATATTCATCATCAATGTTTTTCCAAATCTGCGTGGTCTGGTAAACAACGTGACTTTATTTTCGGTCTCCTCTACAAGCTCATACATGATATCCGTTTTATCAACATAATATTTATCTGATTTACGCAACTCGGCAAAATCAGATTCTCCAACTCCCACTCTAAATGCCATGTAAGAGCCTCCTTTCCTGGCTTAAACCTATCCCGTGTCGTGTTCTCACACTCTGCGCTTGAGAGCGCACAGGCCTGACTGAACAGTTACGGCCCGTTTTCTGATATCATCATTGTAGCATGCTTCTAACACCACTTCCAGAAGTTCTTTCATAGTATTCTTATATGTGTTTACATATTCCCCTTTACACGATATACTGAATCTGAACCTATTCACAGACCCTATCCATGTACGAAAGCATGTCGGAAAATACTTTCTGTCAAGCCTATGCTGCAGTAACAATTTATGCTTTGTTCAAACTGCCGCGCGCCGCATCGCGCTGTCCATAGAAGGGTTTACCACACAGAAAAACAGGGAGCTCTACATGAACTTTTTAACGAACGCAGCCGACTTTTTTGTAACGATTTTTTATGCCGTATACCACATCCTGTGGGGCGACCTTATTACGATTCCGCTTCCCGGCGGAAGTTCTCTTGGTCTGTCTTTGCTTGTTCTGATTTTGATTCCGTCCGGAGTTTATTTTACCCTGCGCACCCGTTTTCTTCCTTTCAGATTGTTTCCTGAAATGATAAAAATCACGGTGGAAAAGCGTAAGGTCAGCCAAAACGACGCCATTTCCGGCCTGCAGGCGCTGATTGTATCCACCGCCACCCGGGTCGGTATGGGCAATCTGGTAGGCGTGGTGGCCGCTATTTCCGCAGGCGGCGCAGGCGCCGTATTCTGGATGTGGATTATTGCCCTGTTAGGTTCCTCCACCGCTTTTATTGAGGGAACTTTAGCGCAGCTTTATAAAGAAAAAGACCCACTCTATGGTGGGTACAGAGGCGGTCCCGCTTATTATATCCACCGCCTTTTTATCAAAAAAGGCAGTGCCCGTAAGCGTTCTCTCATAGCTATACTGTTTGCAGTTTCCGGCCTGATTTGCTGGTGCGGCATCAGTCAGGTTATCGGCAATTCCGTTTCCTCCGCTTTTGAGAATGCATTCCATATCCCGCCGCTGTATACCACCGTCATTCTCGTGATTATCTCCGCTGTGATTGTGCTGCGCAAAAATGCAACCGTAAAGGTGCTCGACATTCTGGTGCCTGTTATGGCCGTGTGTTACTTTGTGATTACCTTATTTATCATTTGTAAAAATATCGGACTGCTGCCATCGGTGTTTCGGCGGATTTTTTCCGAAGCTTTCGGACTGCGTCAGGCCGTGGCCGGAGGATTTGGCGCGGTTATTATGAACGGTGCAAAAAGAGGGCTGTTTTCCAATGAGGCGGGCTCCGGCTCCGCTCCCTGCGCCGCCGCTGCCGCCGATATCAGCCATCCTGCCAAGGAAGGGCTTCTGCAGGCCCTGGGTGTATTTATTGACACCATTGTCATCTGCAGCTGTTCCGCCATGATCATGCTTCTTGCCCCTGATAACCTTACAAGCGGCCTGGAGGGCATGGATCTTTTGCAGACGGCCATGGAACATCACATGGGCGGGTTCGGCGTAATCTTTATTGCCGCCATCCTGTGGCTGTTCAGCTTTTCAACCTTTATCGGCATCCTGTTTTACGCCCGTTCCAACGTTGCTTATCTGTTCGGGGATAACTGGCTTTCCCAGACCCTTTATAAAATTTTAGCTCTCGTTATGCTCTTTGTCGGCGGACTGGCCGCTTACACATTTGTCTGGGATCTGGGGGATATCGGCGTTGGGCTGATGACCGTCTTTAACATGATTGCCCTGATTCCTTTAGCTCCCCAGGCCATTTCGTCTCTGCGGGAATATGAAAATCTGCTGCGCTGACGCATTCACCTTTGAACTGACAGCGCAGGCTATATCGTCCGGGCTGCTATCCATTACAGCTATGACCGCCGCAGCCGTGCTTTTCCTCATTGCAGTGATGGTCCTTTTCATGGTGATCGCCTTCCTCATGATGACCATGGTGATTGCAGTGGACATCCGGATCAAATGCAAGATTTCCTGCAAGCAATGCGCCCACCGCTTCATCCGCGCTGCCGGCCACTCCTCCGTAAAGGCGGATTCCCGCCTGCGCCAACGCAGCCTGCGCGCCTGCTCCAATCCCGCCGCAAATCACGGTATCCACTTTTAAATCGGAAAGCATTCCCGCTAAGGCGCCATGGCCGTTCCCTTCCGTATCTACAATCTGCATACCGCAGATTTTTTCATTTTCAATCTCATAAACCTTAAACTGCTGCGTATGTCCAAAATGAGGAAATACGTTTCCATTTTCATAGGTAACTGCAATCTTCATAATTCTGTTTTCCTTTCCTCTCTTTAATTCAAATTCTTTCTGTCCATATCCTTCATACTTGTCAATGCCTGAATATCTTCAAAAAGCCAGTCCTCACACTCATCATAAAAGCTTTCCTCTTTTCGCTTTTTAAATATCCGGAATGGTTTACTTCTTGAATTATCAAATATATGGCACACATCGCATACTTTGACCAACTCTTTTACCAACTCCAACGCTCTATCGTATCTTGTAATAATCTTCTCTTCCGGGACATCATGTCCCCCTGATGCCACCCTTGATTTCACCCGCCAGATATTAATTACAGGATCAGCCGTCAGAATATAGTAACAGCGTACAAAATATTCCTTTTCTTTTGCCTTCTCAAGCAATCGTAAATTTCGCTCCGTGGACATTACTGTTTCAAAACAAAACTCTTTCATTTGTTCAACATGTTTTTCCCTTTGTTTTTCAGCGAATTGTGCCGCTTCCAAATCAGAGCATTGCAAATTTTTCTTTATTTCGTCAGCATTAATATAATCCATTGGAGGCTTTAATAATTCCGTAAATGTACTCTTTCCCGAACCATTAGGACCTGCAAATACAACAACTTCAGGCTTTTTTTGCAATGCGCTCACTGTAACGCTCCTTCCACATTCTTTTGCCTATCTCAACTCTTGAACCATCGGTATTCTCATGATATATGGTTTGCGTTTCACTGTCATACACAACTACAGGTATATCTAATGCTCTCTTTTTCTCCAATTCAATCCTTACTGCTTCATTCGCCCGTTTTACTACTGCTTCATCGGAAATATAATCTCCACGCCTCATTGCCTATCACCTCTATTTCATTTTGCACATTTTTGCTTAAACCTGCATCTGAATAACCTTAAATTATATTATACACTACATCCTTTCATAAATGTAGACCGACTTCCTTTCATCCGTAAATTTTTTCTTCGATTTGCGCGGCAAAGCAGGGAAAAGAAGTGAAAAAGGCTGTCTATCTTCACCAATAATCATACTCCCCAAGGCACCGTGCCTTTTTCATTCCCTATCCTTTCCCTGTCTGTCCGGCCGCTTTTTCAATGATTTTACTCTGATTTTCCGTCGTATTACTCTTTTAAGTCTTTGTATGCATTGTGCAAATAGTAACAGGGTATGCTCTAAAACGCTTTGTCCTGCTTCTTTTATTCCTTCCGCTTATCAGTTGATCCCCGTAATTCCCAGAGTTCCGTCAACAGACTGAAAAATGATATTGGGCGTACTTTCTCCCATGATGACGCCTGCCGCAGTTTCTTCCAGAGAAGAAGTGTCAACCGCCTCTATTGCGGCGCATCTTTCATCCGTAAAAATGACGGCCTCGTCCAGCTCCATAAAGGAATCTTTGCTCTCAATCACTTCTCCGTCCACCGATAGAGGGTAGCTGCAAAGCCCGGCAAGGGCGGCCATATCCTTATCAGCCATTGCCGTCTTAATCTGCTCTGCAAAAGTGGCGTTCTGTCCTGAATCCGTTTTCGCTTCCGGTTCCGCGGCAGCATCGTTTTTCGCTTCCTCTGTTTCCTTTGCCGCCTCATTACCGATAGCATCGTCTTCCACATCATTGCTTTCAACGCTTTTATCGGAATCATTGGATATTATCACCGTATTTTCATTATCCTGTGCCCCGCATCCTGCGCAAAAAAGAAGCAAAATGCCTGTCACCAACACAACTTTCCATTTTTTCATAATTTTCCTCATTTCTGCGCTGCTTTTTGCGTATCTCAAGTTTGTGGATGCAGCGCAGACACAAACTTGTGAGTGAAAGATTGAAAATCTTTCACTCTTTTCTCCTTTTGATAAATCATTTTTGCACTTGCATTATAGTGAGTAAATATTCATTTACTTTTTCATAAAAAAATAAAAACGCCTGTCTTCTAGCGGCCGCAAAATTCAAGTAAATAAACGTTCATTTTCTTATGATAAAAATTTTTAGCAGGAATGATCTATTTCTTCCCTCCTCTCCTGGATTTCTCTCTCTTTAAATAACCGCTCAGTCCGGTAGTCAACAGCTGAAATACCGTATCCTCCGTCTCCTGATTATCCGGAAGCACTCCCTCCACCACATATTTTGCGTACAGTACAGTGCTCGTTAGCACGTGGAGCCACAGCAAATCCTGATTGATCCGTTTCAGGCTGGGAAATACTTCTCTGAAAGCACGAACCATATTTACAAAAGCCTCAAAATAAGACACATCCCTGTTTTTATCATATGCCGGGAAAAAGGCGCTGTCGCGAAACCGATGGTAAAATACGGTTTCATCCGGGTGGGTCACCCAAAAACGAAAATATGGCTGCCACAGATATTTCACCGCACCCATAGGATCGGTGATCATAGTCAGCGGGTTGAACTTCAAATGTTCAAAAATCGCTGCCGCCTGTTTGTCCACATAAGTAAAACATTCTACCATCAGCTGGTCTTTGCTTTCAAAGTATCGGTAGATTGCTCCGGGAGAAATTTCCGCGAACTCACTGATGTTCTGAATACGCACACCTTCTAAGCCGTACTGCCGCACGGCTTTCATCGCTGCCATAATAATTCGTGTCTTCGTGTTATCCAAAACCGCTCACTTCTCTCAAAAAGAGTCTTTGTTTTCCTGCTTTTTCAATTATACATGCTTCTCCTTTGGTTGACAACATCATTTTGCCCTTTAATTGGCATTGCTCGCCACGATCTTTACGCGGCTCCACATATTACTGATCTCTTTTCTGGTTTTCTCATTATAAACAAAAACTTCGTCAAATTCGTATCCGGTTCTGGGAATATAAGCGTTTATTCCTTCAAAATCACCTCCCGGGCCGGACAGCACATCCATAACCTCCTGATTTGCCGAAGTATACCCCACGTAGCTGGAATTATCATAGGCCCCCTCATAATCGCAGGCAAAATTAATAAAAGCATGGGCCAGTTCGGGGTTTTTGGCGTTCTTTGGAATCACCATGGCGTCGGACCATATATTGGTTCCTGATTTCGGAAGATAGAATCCCATATTTTCATTTTCACTCACCACGTAAGCCGCATCGCCGGAATACATTAGCCCTAACGCCCTTCTGCCCTGGGCCATATTGTCGATGATTTCATCTGTGACAATTTCCGGTTTCATAGTTTTTACGCACTTTGTCAGCCACTCATACGCGCTGGCAAGCTCCTCTTGGTTTTCCGTATTCATAGAATATCCCAGAGCTTTGAGCGCCATCATAAAGCTGTCGCGCTCAGAATCATACAGGTAAATATCCCCCCGGTACTTTTCATTTAAAAAGATATTATATCCTTCCTGCTCAAGGCTTTCCGGATCCACCTTATTTTTATCATACACAATCCCTACCGTTCCCCAAAAGTAAGGAATGGAATACGCGTTCTCCGGATCGTAAGGAAGTCCCTTCACCGCGCCCGTCAGTTTATCCATACAGTCAAGCTTCGAATGATCCAGCTTTTGCAAATACCCCTCTGAAATCAGCCGCTGAATCATATAATCGCTCGGCACAAGAATATCGTAGGGTTCTTCGTTTGCCACCTTAATATACATCTGTTCATTGGAATCATAATTTTCCATAATTACTTTCGCACCGGTATATTCCTCAAAGTCTCCGATGATATTTTCGCCGGTATATTCGCCCCAGTTATAGATATGCAGGGTTTGCCCTTCAAAGGGTCTTTTTCCCTGCATGTCGCCAAATCTGAACAGCAGAATGCATCCTGCCGCTAAAGCGCAGGCTGCGGCGGCGGGAATCAGAATCTTTTTTCCTGCTTTCACCCTCTTTTGCTTTTTGGCTGCAAGAAGGGGAACAAGATTAATTGTCACAAGCACGATGGTAATAATGCCAATCATCAGGGTTGAAGCCGCATTGATGCTGGGGTTTATCCGCCTGCTCATGGTATAAACCATGATGCTTAAATTTTTCACGCCTCCTCCTGTGACGAAATAGGAAATGATAAAATCATCCACCGACATGGTAAAGGCAATCAGCCCGCCCGATATAATTCCCGGCATAATCTGGGGAATAATGACCTTTATAAGGGCCTGCCAGGGCGTGGCCCCCAAATCCATGGCGGCGTCCGCAAGATCCGGATCCAGGGAACGCATCTTCGGCATAACGGAAAGAATCACATAGGGAATACAAAACGCAATGTGGGAAAGCAGCATGGTCATATACCCTTTTTCCACCCGAAAGGTAATAAAAAGCAGCATAAGCCCTATTGCCGTCACAATTTCCGGGTTCATCATAGGCAGATTGTCCACCTGTTCCATCAAATCCCGTATAATCTTTTTGGACTTGCTAAGCCCTATGGCCGTAAATGTTCCGACGGCAGTAGACACAAAAGAAGCGATAACCGCAATGCTGAAGGTAGTATATAACGCCTCTAACATGCCGCCCGTTTCCAGCATATGCTGATACCAGCGAAGGGAAAAACCTGTAAAATTCGTCAGAGATTTTCCGTCATTAAAGGAAAATACGATCATATATAGAATCGGAAGATAGAAAAAGACTATCATTAAAACCATCAAAGCCTTTAAAACCGGACGTTTCTTTTTTTTCATGACAGTTATCTCTCCCCCTTTCCGCCGTTATTGCGCGTCTCCACCTTATGCACACACATCATAAGAAGCATCATAATGACCGCTATGATCATGGATATTGCGCTGCCAAAGTTCCACTCCCCTACGGTGATAAACTGATTTTCAATCACATTACCAATCAGGAAATATTTTCCTCCCCCTAAAAGTTTCGGGATGAAAAAGGAGCTGACCGCAGGCAGAAAAACCAAGGTGATACCGTTGATAACGCCCGGAATGGAAAGGGGCAAGGTAACCCGGTAAAAGGCCTGCACCGAATCCGCCCCCAAATCGGCGGCCGCCTCTAAAAGGGAATCATCCATCTTGCAAAGAGTCGTATTTATCTGCAAAATCATAAACGGAAGGAAATTATACACCATTCCAAGAAGCACAGCCCCTTCCGTGTACAAAAGCCCGGCATTTCCCATTCCGAAAAGACTAAGAAGCTTCTGCATAAGACCATCCTCGCTCAAAAGCCCAATCCACGCATAGGTCCTCACCAGCATGTTAATCCACATGGGCATGGTGATGCAAAACACCAGAATATTCTGCACCCTCTCGTCACAATGGGAAATATAATACGCCACAGGGTATCCTATCATCAGACAGATAATTGTGGTTTTAAACGCAATCCAAAGGGAACGCCAGAGAATAATTAAAAAATCCGCATCGGTAAAAAATTTTATGTAATGCTCCAACGTAATGGAAAAGGAAATAATACTGTTCCCCGGCTGTGTAATGGAATAAAACGCAATCAGCGCCATGGGAAGCACCAGCATCAGAACAGCCCATACAATATAGGGAACCGCCATTTGTGAAAACTTTTTCATAATATATGAATCCTTTCATAAGAATCGCCTTAAAAATCTTTTCGTCTTTTCCAAACTTCCCGACATGCCGCTCTGCGACATAGACAATACATGAACCGTTTAGGAGAATCGCCCAAAGCGATTCTTCGCGAGATGATTCAGATTTTCTTTAGCGGCATTTTTTGACGCCTTAGAAAATCTTTATCTCGTTTTCACACTCAAAACACCATCCTGGACATTACGTGAATATCTTCCGGGAAGAATGTAAGGCCGACCTCCTGCCCTTCCTTAATATAATCCGTGGTATGAATTTTAAATACCCGTCCCGTTGTGGAAAAGGTAATCCGGTAAGTACCTTCCGTTACACTCTGAGGTTCAAAATCATAGTATACGCTGATGTCCACGCTTTGGCTTTCATCGCTCAGCTTCCACGCCTGAGCGTTCGCCCATGTTTTGATATCCGTATCTAATGCCTGAGACTCCTTAATTTCCTCCACGGTGGTCTGAAAATTAAATGCCATAACCGCCTCGTTTGCTTTTTCGTTGCTTACAAAAGGCTGATTGACTACAAAAATCGTCCTCTCTATACTGGTTCCGCCGGAAGTGGAAAACACAACCGGGTACTGCCCTTCTTCCTCTTTCACATCAAATTCTATCTTAGAAATGGAAATGTAATCGTCTGTCTCAGGATTCCAGGCCTGTGCGTTAGAACGGGCCACCACCTCTTTGTCATCCAGCTTTTTTACATCCTCCAAATCCACATAAAAGTTTGTCGCGCTGATCTTTTCCTTTCCATCTGCACTTATCACATCATGACTGTGAACCACCTGCATATTTACGGCTGCCTGAGTGCCTGGTATGGTCTCTACCATAACCTCATAATGCACTCCTTTAAAAAGGACACTCAGCACCTCCCCTGTCATCTTCCCCTTTTCTTTGCTCACAATGTCTATATCTTCCGGGCGAATGACCACATCCACCTGTTCATTTTCCTTAAAGCCAAAGTCCACGCATTCAAAGGCAAGATCGTCAAACCAAACCTTATAATCCTCCGGCATCACGCCCGGGATAATATTGCTCTCGCCGATAAAATTCGCCACATAACGGTTGGCCGGCTCATTATAAATCTCCTGAGGCGTGCCCACCTGCTGAATTTCCCCGTTTTTCATGACCACAATCTTATCCGACATGGTCAGCGCTTCTTCCTGATCATGGGTTACAAAAATAAAGGTGATTCCCACCTCCTGCTGAATCCGCTTAAGCTCATACTGCATCTCCTTGCGCAGCTTAAGGTCAAGGGCGGCAAGGGGTTCGTCCAACAGCAAAACCTTGGGCTCGTTTACAAGAGCTCTTGCAATTGCAACCCTCTGCTGCTGTCCCCCGGATAATAAAGTGATATTCTTCCCCTCAAAGCCTTCCAGACCAATCAGCTTGAGCATCTTCATGACCTTCTGGTCAATTACATCCTTGCTGATCTTGTTGATTTTAAGGCCAAAAGCAATGTTCTCATATACATTCAAATGAGGGAATAACGCATATTTTTGAAACACCGTATTCAGCTCTCTTTTGTAAGGCGGCTTATGGTTGATTTCCTCCCCCTTAAAGATAATCTTGCCTTCGTCCGCATCGATAAATCCGCCCAAAATCCGAAGCAGCGTTGTTTTTCCGCAGCCGCTGGGGCCTAAGAGCGTCACAAATTCATTCTCGTAAATGTCCAGGTTTACCCCTTTTAGCACAATCTGCCCGTCAAAGCTTTTTACAATATTACGAAATTCTATCAACTTCTTTTCTTCCATTACCAACTTCTCCTTTGAAGCGCGTTTATTCCCAAAACATTTAAAGTCATTATATCTGTGTTCCGGGGAAACCGCAATAAAAATATATGCCTTTCCGGCATATTTTCTTTTGGCCGAAAAAGCATATATTTGTAGACTTTATTGTGCATGGAATAAGTTTAAAAGAATAAGATAAGAAAATATGATAAAAACAGACCTGCTTTATTTTTTGTGAATTCGCTGGTAAGAGTCGTTTTGAATTGTTTATCCTTATTATTATAAATCACTCCCCCGCTTTTTTTAATCTCTTCACTGATTTGCGAATCCTGAGCAATCTGAGATACATCAAGCAAATCAACCTTTTTTCCAAGTGTCGTAACCACATCCTCCAGCAATCCAAAAAAGGAAAGCCCCTTAAGACCGCTGTCAACAAGAATGTCAATATCGCTTTGCTCCTTTACCTTTCCCTTTGCGTAAGAGCCAAAAAGGATTGCTTTTTTTACTTTATAATCTGCAAATACAGGTTGTAAAAGCATTTGAATTTGTCTTGGCGTATATATATCTTTATGCATATAGCCATCCTTTCTATCTATAATACCGTCTACGTAACCACCAATATATTTTTCACTTTTATAATACCAATTATCATGTGCGTCAGCTGACCGTATGGTTTCTCAATTTTGAAAACCACACGCCATGGAAAATCCCACGAACCAGCCTGATACAGAAATGCACCATAATTTACAGCATAACTGTTCTAATTCTATTTGGTTGCTTTGTACAAGTCTTGAGAAAGATAAGACTTGATTTTATCTATAGACAATGGTTGTCCTTTTCTGTTAAAAAAAGTGAATACATATTATACCTCTCTTTTCGTAACCTCTTTCATTTTCTCAATTTTTCTATCCGTATAAAGGACAACATCTTTGATAGCAAGTTTCTGAATTGCAGAAATCAGGAGCTCCATATATGCAAGATCAATCTCTCCATCAATCTGTGGAAGCTGTATAAACTTGTTTCTAACAACATTCCATCCTCCAAGTTTATTCTTGTGAGAATAAATCGGTCTATCGGTTACTTTGTTGATACACATAACCATAAATAGATAATGCTTTGGGGAAAGAGCCTTATCGTTGTACTTCCAACGAATTGCGTATGCGTCGGAAAGCACAGTAAAAACTCTTGACTGGAAATATGCTCTATAAACATCACTGTTTGAAGGAATAGAAATAACATTCTTCAGGATAGTTGCTCCTTCTTCAGGCGCATAGTAGTTCAAACCTTGATTTTGGAAACTCGAAGTCAGACACGGTAAAACATATTGCTCCGTTGGAGTATCCGGTAATTCTTTGGCTTGATATGGAAGCTTCTGTGTTTTAATCTTATCAAACAAATCGCCCATTCTATACTCTTTCCACTGAACAAACGGAAGTTTATTAATAGACGCTATTTCATCAGCAGTTAATTCACAGTTGTTAAGACCATTTACAGTTAAGTACGAAGACAATTCTGACACTCGTTCAGCTTCCAATTCCGCTATAAACGATTCCATAAAACGAAAGTCGATTTTGCCATCATTTGTTACGGGTAGTTTCACAGTAATTTTCTTGAATGTTTCATCAACGCTACGTACAAGAACTGATAAGAGTATCGGTTTCTGTTTGTTTAGAACAGTCGTGAAAAATGGGACAGCCTTTTCCGGAATTAAAATCTTTGGCTTTATTTTTCTAACAAATTGACCTGCATACCACCGATTACGTCGATAGAAAAAGTCCATTGATAATAAACCAAGGCTCCACGTGCCTGATTCATTAATATTCTCCTCATTAACAAATCCAGTTGTTTGTAAAATCCCTTGATTTATTGATGTCCTTGTAACATAGTCATATTCTGTTCCGGCTACAAGCTTATCCGCATTAAAGCTTAGGGTGTTTTCAATATCAAAGAGCTTGCCGAGCTTATATTCGCCCCACCTAACATTTCTCAGCTTTTCGTTAAGTGAGGCATTTATTTTCCCAGACGGTCATCCTCCACACTTTGATTTTTCACAAGGTTTGATACTTCCCACGCAAGATAATCTACAACTGTTTTTTTGAAATCGTCAAGCGTCGGTTTGGAGTCAATCGGCGCTGTTTGATTCCAGTCTGCACCATTATCAGGATTGATTTTGCCCTCGTAGTATTCTTTTTCAGTAAAGATATTCAGTTTTGATTTACCAAAACGAACTAAATCAACAAGTTCGGAGTATCGTTCTTTTGCGTGGTCAGCATCTTTCAGATTGCATTTTGCTTTCTTACGATTCGATCTTGCATAGCCGTCCACAGAAAAATCAATAAATTTGACCACATCGTCTTTCTGATGCGCCTCTCCCACACGGAAAACATATATATTTGATTGCACATTTGACTTACCAATAAACAGGTCTATCGGCATTTTGATGCTGGCAAGCAGCGTACTATGTTTCAAAATCTTTTTGTTATACTCTGTTGCTTTACCACTGCCTGCGGAGCTTTGAATAATGATAGCAGCATAGCCCTTGCTCATCATCGACAGAGCCTTTTCAACGAATACCATGCCGTTTCCGGGCGCAGAATACGGCGGATTCAGAACAAAAGCGTCAGCGGGGAATTTTTCGTCATTCTTGCCAAATCCATAGTTACCGTTAAATTCCTTCAGTGAGTCTTTGTTCAGAATATTGGAGCTACCATCACCCATTAAAATCATATTAAGGATAGCAAGCATATAAACTTCCGAAAGGATTTCAAGACCGAGAAGCTGATTCGCCTTGCTTTCAACAGATTTCAATGCAAATGCATCGGGGGATTTAATCTTCTCTTTTGCATCTATCAACATTTCATTCATGGATGCAACAAGAAGTCCTGCTGAGCCAGTCGCAAAGTCCCACACATAGGAGTCCTTGTTTACTCTTGCGAGCCGTGCTAAAAGGGTAGCAACATAGGAAGGTGTCAGAACAACATCATTCAGCTTATCTTGCGAGAAACCGAGCCAACTGTACATCTCATTGAACAGTTTTCCGGTAAAATCAGTACTCAGACCGATTTTATAATAAATCCCGAGATCGTCAATGATTTTTGTAAATACCCGTTTGAGCTGGCTTTCTCCGTTTTCAACTTTGTTTATATTATCAGTTGTCAACGTGTTCTGTAAGGTGCGAGCGATTAAATCTCGCTTTTCCTGCGGCAAATCCTTCTCATTCAAAAATGCCTTTATTTTACGGAGAATGATATCGCCGTCACGGTTTCCGTCTTCGGTTGAAGATTTCAGTTCAGATTTTTCAAGTGCGGCAACCTTTCCCGGTACACCAAGCGTTGCAATAATAGATGCCGCCACAAGATAAACACGGTCACGCTCACTCAGACCATTTTCGCTCTGGTAAATATTGTTATTCAGTTTTACAAGACTGGCATTAATTTCCTGCTCACGATGTTCTTTTAATTTTTCAATTTCTTCCTGCGAGAGCTGAAGACGCTTTACTTTTTCAATAAAGCCGTCAAAATTACTTTTTTTCAGGAAAGAAAAATCTATGTAATCATCAACCTTCTGCCCAATACCAAAATTGCTTTTGGAAACATAGTATACACCAATTTCATATTTCAATTTTCCAACATCGTTTTTGTAGCCGGTCATACCTACGGCGATTATATCAGTATAGCTTGTATAATGCAGAAGTGCATTTGCATAATGAACAGCACCGTTTACTGCAAAGGAATTGATATTCTTGAAATCAGGCTGATTCTTAGCTGTTTTATTTGCAACTTTGCCGTCAGCATCAAGCATAACAAGTTTGTCTTTATAACCCTTATATTCAATCAAAATCAGATAATTGACTAAATTCTTATCCTGCAAAAGTAGTTTCGCATCGGGACGGTTTCCACCAACACCGCCATTTTTAGAATAATAGTCATTTAATGCCTAGTCAATCTCAGTGTTGAGAGATTCCTGTTCCAGCTTATAATCAAGCTTATATGATTTCAGCCAACCATTTGCAAGGTCGGCAATATTGGGTTCAACAGATTGAATTTTAGCCATTGTTATTTCCTCCATGTGTCCAGTTATTATCATTAGCAGACCAAGATTTTGTGAATTTGTCGTTCAGAATTGCCGCTGTAAACGGTTCAGTCAAAAACTCTTTTATCATTCTTAACACAATGCCATAATCATCGGTTTTAGTGTCTATCTTACGAGCAAAGGCTTTCCATTTTTTCCGCATTGTTTCATCACTGTCAAAAGCTATGACCTGCTCAAACTGTTCCGCCGTAAAGGTGTGCCCGCGGTTTTCAAATGTTTTTCGCAATGCTTCTGTCAGCGTTGCTCCATCAAAGTCAAACTTGTTTGCAAGATAATAAATATCGTAATAGTCTTTCATTCGACTGGAAAATTCCATAAGGCTTAGGATAGCGTCAATCTTTTCGGCTATCGTTGTTTCAAGAGAATAGGTATTTATTGTCGGTGCGGTAAAATCATCAAGCTGAGTAGGGATTTTTCGCTTTTCCTGTTTCGGTACGATAACATCACCCACGCCAAAATCAATACTGAATGGCGTTCTCGTATTTTTGATTCGAGCCACAAGGGAAACTCCGACACCGGCGTATTTCTTTGCAACGGCGATAGGTGCAATATCTTTAAGCTCAAAGTTCACAAAATCATTGCCTGTAGGCGTGGAAATGATTGTCTTTACTACAGTCTGTAGCTGTTCAGGGGTGTTAGGAACTTTCCGAAGAAGAAAGTCAACATCTACCGTCACACGACTATCAAAATTGGTGATGGAATAAATGAACAGTCCGCCTTTCAGCACAAGATTTTCCGCATATTGTGATTTTTCCAAACGGCGCAGGAATTCCTCCTGACAAAAAAGCTGCAGGCAAAGCTGATAGCTTCTTCCGCTTTCTTTTGATTTGTTTTTTAATCTTGCAAGTACGGACGCAGTGATATCAGCCATTTAGCAGTACCTCCATTACATTCATAACTTTTGTATACAGTTTCATTTCTTTTGCGTATTTAGACAGGTTTGCAAGGTTCTTTTTTTCATCGGCAGCATAAGCATTAACCGCCTTATTGAAAATTTCATTATCAAGTCTGGTGCGGTACTTAAAGCAGTCGCATATTGTCCTCTCCCGATCATACACGGGCAATGTTACGCCGTTGAAAATATCTGTAGATTTTCCGATTATCAGAAGATTTTTTTGAATATAGTAAGCCTTCATTGGAAATTCTTCAATATTCTTTACGACACGGGACGCTGTTCGCGGTACGGCAATCGACCATTCGCGGGGAGAAAAATCGCTGTATCCGTAATGGAACAAAGCGGATTCCATACAAATAATCCCCTGTGGAAGAAGCTCATGTATTAACTGTTCCTCCGTCGTGTCATTGCTCAGCGGAAGCTGATAAAATCCTCTGCGAATCCTTTCGATAAGCCCTTGTTTACAAAAAGCTGCTACCTCATATTTATTTATCCCCTCATCGGCAAAGTCTGAAGTTTTTGCAATACCACCATTATTTTCAATTACCTTTTGTATAATTTCTTTTTTATTCAAACAGGCACCAACTTTCCACATACAAGAAATAAATAATGTACGCTTTTATTATGGCGCACAATTGGCAAAATTGCAACAACTAAATGCAGACACTATTATAAACTTGCATGTTAATCGTTTACAACATATCAATTTATTTTTTGAATTTTATCTCAAATTAAATCGATGGAAAAAAGATTGAAAATAGTGCTTAAAATACAAAGACCACCCCAGAACTTTGACAAGTAATGAGGTGGTACTTTATCATTTGCTGATTATTCTGCTGATTTTTAGGTCTCTACCAAATTTATGTCCTGCCTTATTATCTATACAACGGCCCAAATGCTCTGCACGCTTCCCTGTCCGCCGTCTCCAAATCGCCGGTTCCAAAGCTGGCCCACACATGGGGACGAAAAATTTTCTCTAACACCACTGTCCGTGATCTTACTGACCATTTCAGCGGACAGCTCCATCCCGTAAAGTTCCTGGAGCTGGTCATGGATGTCCCTTGTGTTCATGCCCCTTGCATAAAGGGAGATTACTTTTTCCTCAATGCCGGATACGTCCCTCTGGTATTTGGAGATGAGCTTCGGCTCGAATTCACCGTCACGATCCCTTGGGACATCAATTTGGAATTCACCATACTGGCTCTTGAGTGTTTTGGGGAATGCCCGTTACGCTTATTAGATGTGGGGGAATCGCCTTTCCGGTTCTTTTGATAACCGAGGGAAGCATCCAGTTCGGCTTCCATTAACTCCTGCAGAATATCTTTGAAACTGTCCCTTAGCAGGCTGTAAACGTCGGCTACGCTGTTTAAGTTGTTATCTGCAATAATCTGTCGTATCTGCTGTTTTGTTGCTGGCATAAAAGTCCTCCTTTTCGATAAGAACTGTCATATCTTAATTCTTACCAAAAAAGAGGTTTTTTTCCAAAGACACAAACTATTTTACACTACCAACTGAATATGAGCCTTTTTCTCGCTGAATATCACTACAGGATTTACATCCTTCAATTCTAATATAACATACTATTATTTAACTGTTATCCTTTTATCCTGTCAATTTCTGTTAGATTAACGCTGGATGCCGTAAGAATAACTTTTAGCATTATACCTTACTTTCATGACCCATACGCTTTAGAATCTTTTTCGACCAATAGCATATAGTCTTGTAGTTGTACAAATTCTTCAACTGAAAATTTTAACATTTCAGCTTCAGTCATATGTTCACCACCTAGTATAATAATGGTGTAGTCAATAAGACAGACTACCTGGTTAATAAATTTCT
>CAJUKV010000055.1 GCA_910587305.1 uncultured Lachnospiraceae bacterium
TGTTTACGACGTTTTACTCTTTTTGGCATTAACATTATTTATCGCTCCCTTCCTGCTTTTCTTCATTCTTCTTGGTAGGAAGTACCTCACCCTTGTAAATCCATACCTTAACCCCTACCTTGCCGTAGGTGGTATCAGCTTCTGCAAAACCATAATCAATATCGGCACGCAATGTCTGAAGAGGGATCGTGCCTTCGCTGTAGAACTCCGTACGGGCCATATCCGCACCGCCAAGTCGTCCGGACACGGAAGTCTTAATACCCTGCGCTCCTGCCTTCATGGTTCTGCCCATGCAGGACTTCATAGCGCGTCTGAAGGAAATACGGTTCTCCAACTGCTGGGCAATGTTTTCCGCAACGAGCTGGGCGTCCTTATCCGGTCTTTTGATTTCCTTGATATCTACCAATACCCTTTTTCCGGTCATCTTGCAAAGTTCTTTTTTGGTTACTTCAATTTCAGCTCCGCCCTTGCCGATTACCACGCCGGGCTTTGCCGTATAAATAACTACCTTCACTCTGTCGGAAGCTCTCTCGATTTCAATTCTGGAAACTCCGGCGCTGTATAATTTCTTTTTAAGGAATTTTCTGATCTCATAATCTTCTACCAGGAAATCAGAAAAATCCGCTTCTGCATACCACTTAGAATCCCAATCCTTAATAATGCCGACTCTGAGGCCGTGAGGATTAACTTTCTGTCCCATAAAATTAGTTTACTCCTTTCTTACACCTGTGTTATCTTGCATCCAAGACAACCGTAATATGGCTCATTCTCTTTTCGATTCTGTAAGCCCTGCCCTGTGCACGCGGTTTCACTCTCTTCATCGTAGGTCCCTTATTCGCATAACATTCCGCTATATAAAGGTGCTCCGGATTCGGATACTTCGTAGGATCCTGGCTGTACAAATACTCTGCATTTGCACGAGCTGACTCTAATAATTTTTTGATAATGCCGGAAGCATACCTGGGATTGTAGGTTAAAATTCCCAAGGCAGTTTCCACATCTTTGCCTCTGATGGCGTCTAAAACGAAACAAGCTTTCTGGACAGACACTCTCGCGTAAGATAACTTAGCCGAAGGTCTTGTGTCTTTCTGCGCATTTCTTTCTCTTTTAATTTGGGATCTATGTCCTTTTGCCATGATAAAACCTCCTATCTTATCTTACTTTGGACTTCTTCTCGTCTTTGCCGTGTCCTCTGTAGGTTCTGGTTGCAACAAACTCGCCAAGCTTATGTCCAACCATATCCTCCGTTACATATACAGGCACATGCTTTCTTCCGTCGTGTACTGCAAATGTGTGTCCCACAAAAGAGGGGAAGATTGTAGAACGACGGGACCAGGTCTTAATAACCTGCTTTTGTCCTGCTGCATTCATTGCATCTACTTTTTTCAGCAGACTTGCATCTGCAAAAGGTCCTTTTTTCAGTGATCTAGCCATTTCTTCTCTCCTCCTTCATTATTTGATGGCCCTGCCGTCTCTTCTTCTTACGATTAACTTGTTAGAAGCTTTTTTCTTTCTACGTGTCTTAAGACCAAGAGCAGGCTTGCCCCAAGGTGTGCTGGGACCCGGACGTCCGATACCAGTCTTACCTTCACCACCACCATGAGGATGATCGTTAGGATTCATAACGGAACCGCGTACCGTAGGACGAATGCCCATGTGGCGTTTACGTCCTGCCTTGCCAACCTTAATCAGGCTGTGGTCGCCATTGCCAACAACGCCAACCGTTGCACGGCAGATAATGGGAACCATTCTCATCTCGCCTGAGGGAAGACGAAGGGTCGCATATTTTCCTTCTTTCGCCATAAGCTGCGCGCTGTTTCCTGCGGAACGCACCAGCTGGCCGCCCTTTCCGGGATATAATTCAACGTTGTGTACCTGTGTACCAACCGGGATAGCCGCTAAGGGAAGGCAGTTTCCAATCCTTACTTCCGCTTCCGGTCCGTTCATGACCTTCATGCCGTCTTTTAATCCTTCGGGTGCAAGGATGTAGCTCTTTTCTCCGTCGACATAGGAAATCAATGCAATATTTGCGGACCTGTTAGGATCGTATTCGATTCCGACTACCGTTGCGGGAACACCGTCTTTGTTTCGTTTGAAATCTATAATTCTATATTTTCTCTTTGCGCCGCCTCCGCGATGCCTTACCGTGATTTTACCCTGATTGTTACGACCGGAATTCTTCTTTAAAGAAACAACAAGTGATTTCTCAGGCGTTGTCTTGGTGATTTCAGCGAAATCGGAGCCGGTCATATTTCTTCTGGAAGGTGTATATGGGTTATATGTCTTAATTCCCATGACTCTTTCTCCTTTCAACTCTCATTTCATATCGCACTTTTCTTGTGCATAGGTTTTGATATTGGAAAATACGAAGTATTTTCTTTCGACCAAGCCTTAGTTGTTCTTAACTGCCGTTCTTTGGCAGTTTAGAACATCTCTTGGTCGTATTATAGGCCGGTGAAGATTTCGATTTCTTTGCTGTCTTCTGTCAGCCAAACGATTGCCTTTTTGGTCTTTGCGGTCCTTCCGTATGTCATGCCGCGTCTTTTCACCTTTCCATCCATATTGATGGTATTTACCTTAGCAACCTTTGTTCCCTCGAACATTTTTTCAACAGCTTCCTTGATCATGCTCTTGTTTGCCTCGGGATGAACAAAAAAAGTATATTTCTTTTCACTCATGCCAGCCATACTTTTTTCGGTGATAACCGGCTTTAAGATTACGTCATAATATTGAATCGCTGCCATTATGCATACACCTCCTCGATTTTGGCTACCGCATCCTTAGTCAGAACCAGAGTGTCGCCTTTCAGGATATCGTAAACATTGATTGCATTTACCTGTGTCGTCTTAACAGCAGGAATATTCCTTGCGGATAAAATAACCTTTTCGTCGTTTTCGGATAATACAACCAGCGCTTTAGCTATTTTCAGGTTATCCATAACCGCCTTAAACTTCTTTGTCTTAATCTCGTCAAGTTTCAGTTCGTCCAATACGATCAGCTTGCCGCCCTGTACCCTGCTTGTAAGCGCGGATTTGAGCGCCGCTCTCTTTTCCTTCTTGTTTAACTTAAAGGAATAATCTCTCGGAACGGGTGCAAACACAACGCCGCCGCCCTTCCACTGAGGTGATCTGGTTGAACCCTGCCTTGCATGGCCGGTTCCTTTCTGCCGCCAGGGCTTTCTGCCGCCTCCGGAAACCTCGGAGCGTGTTTTTGCTTTCTGTGTTCCCTGACGCTTATTGGCAAGATACTGCACCACCGACATGTGTACCAGATGTTCATTCACCCGAACGCCAAATACGGCATCGTTTAATTCGAGTGTGCCAACTTCCTTGCCTTCCATATTATAAACAGCTACGTTTGCCATTTGAATGGTCCTCCTTTCATCTACCGGCTTAAGCCATCTTTACGGCTTCTTTGATTGTTACCAGGGCTTTCTTTGGTCCGGGCACGGAACCCTTAATCAAAAGAAGATTCTTCTCAGCATCCACTCTGACTACTTCCAGATTCTGTACGGTAACCTTTACGCAGCCCATATGGCCGGGCATCTTTTTGCCCTTAAACACACGGCTGGGTGAAGAACAAGCGCCGTTTGAGCCCTGATGACGATGGAATTTGGAACCATGGGTCATGGGACCTCTGTGCTGTCCATGTCTCTTGATTGCACCCTGGAAACCTTTTCCTTTGGAAATAGCGGATGCGTCAACCATATCGCCGGCTGCGAACACATCGGCCTTGATTTCGCTTCCAAGGGTATATTCCTCGGCATTATCAAACTTGAACTCTCTGACATATCTCTTGCAGGGCACGCCCGCCTTGTCAAAATGTCCTTTCATAGCCTTGCCGACGCCATGTCTGTGGATAACTTCTTTTCTGCCGCTCTTGTCCTTGTTGACGATTCTTTCCTTCTTGTCACCAAAACCTACCTGCACTGCGCTGTAACCGTCGTTTTCCACTGTCTTAACCTGGGTTACCACGCAGGGGCCTGCGCTAAGCACGGTTACGGGAATCAAAGTCCCGTCCTCGCCGAAGATTTGAGTCATTCCGACTTTTGTAGCTAAAATACCTTTTTTCATTTCTTTACCTCCATTTGTTTCTACAGCGGGCCTCGTTTGGGCCATACTAGTGTAAGGGGTTTCAGATGAGAACGCCTTATGGCTTATTTGTTCTTCATCTTAATATCAATGTACACACCTGCAGGCATTTCCAGTCTCTGCAACGCGTCCACCGTCTTAGGTGTAGGTGTGATGATATCGATCAGTCTCTTGTGGGTTCTTTGTTCGAACTGCTCTCTGGAATCTTTGTATTTGTGAACCGCCCTTAAAATGGTAACTACTTCCTTCTTGGTGGGAAGGGGTACCGGTCCGCTTACCTGTGATCCGTTCTTCTTAACTGTTTCGATGATTTTTTTGGCAGATGCATCAACCAACTGATGATCATAAGCCTTGAGTGTGATTCTCATTACTTGACTTGCCATAAAAAAAGCCGCCTCCTTTTCGCACTTTATCAGATTTAAGTACGACAAGCGGTGACTGTACACTCCTCCGTGCGTGTCATGCCTTCTCGAAAATTCCGTGCGGATTTCCCGCACCATTTCTATTCCGGCCTGCTTAACGCCCGTGTTTCCGCCCTCTCAGGCAGACAATATGTTTGTACAGTGACTTGCCGTCAGGTTCTTAGGTCCGGTGTTTTCTCCACCGGCCTCTTGACATTCGCTCCACGGAAAACCTGCAATGTCTCTCGGCAATGCAGCAACCTCGCGCTTCATCGCTATCATGCCACAGCACTAGATAGTATACATGATGTTTGTGTATCATGCAAGTGTTTTTTTCATTTTTTTGCACTGATTTGTAGCTATTAGGTGTGTGCCTAATAACAGTTTCACTCTAACCCCCATGATTCCGCTTCGCGGAATCACAAATGCTGATGAAGAATGCCTGTTTCCCAGGGCATTCTTCTGAGTGTGAAGCTTTAAAAGTTTTTAGATGGCGTTCATAGTTACTGAATCCGGCCCATCGCGCGCGGCGAACTTTAAGAGGCCGGATTCAGCAACAATCTAATCAACGGCAAAATACTACGTTTAGCCTTCCTTATAATATAGGATTTTCCGCCATAGCCTTAAGCCGGGCAAAACGCCTGTCCACTTCCTCCTGCAAATCTTTTACAATGTCCCCATAGATTTCTTTCTGTAAATGCTTCGTTCTTCCCATCATGGAAAGCCAGTCAAGGACAGGCACTTTTTTCCCTGCCTTTTCAGGATCATAATTCAAGGTGGTTTTCCCTTTTTCCACCTCATATAGAGGGAAATAGCAGCAGTCTACCGCTTTCTCGATTACTCTCCGTTCCGTGGCCGGTTTATCATTCCAGTTTAGTGGGCAGGCCGACAGCGCTTTTACGTAAGCCGTGCCCTCATTGTTTGCGTAGTAGGCCGCCTTTGCCGCCTTTTTGATAAAATCCCCGGGATTGGATTCCGCCACGGTCGCCACGTAAGGGATACCTGTAGCCGCCATTATCCGGGGCATGTCCTTGTGGAAAAAGGTCTTTCCATACTGTGCTTTGCCCACATGGGAGGTGGCGCTTCTTGCCCCTTTTGGCGTGGAATAGGAGAGCTGATACCCTGTATTCATATAACCTCCATTGTCATACTCAAATATTATCAGCCTGTGTCCCCTGAGGGCCGTTCCAAGGGCGGAGCCCATACCGATATCCATGCCGCCGTCTCCGCTTACCATAATAAAGACGATATCTCCCGGCGGGATCTCCCCTTTTTTCTGTTTTCGATAGCAGATTTCCGCAATTCCGCTTAAAGTGGCCGCTCCGTTTTGAAACAGGTTGTGCACAAAAGGTACCTTGAAGCTGGTGCGCGGGTAAGCTGTCGTCACAATCATCCCACAGCCAGTCTGAAACAAAAGAACCACCGGATTTTCTATTGCCCGAAGAAGCAGGTTTACGTTTACCGGTATCCCGCATCCCGGACAGGCCCCATGCCCCGGCGCAAGGCGTTTGGGCACCGCCGCGGTGGCGTTTAGGCTGCCGCCGCTTACCTTTACTGTCCCGTCTTCTTCCTCCACCTTTGTAGCGCCCACCTGAGTTTTTTGCGGACTTAGGGGGGCAAAAAAGTTATGGTTTTGGGCTGCGTTTTCCTTTTCCGTCCCCTCTTTGGTTACGCCGTAGTAGGCAAAATCCGGAGAGTCAGCATCCTCCGCCCAGGCAAACATTTTTTTTGCGTCCTCCACAAAAAAGTCTTTTCCTCCCAACCCATAAACCAGACTCTTTATGCGTATATTATGGTTTCCTCCGGCGCTATCGCTCCGGCTGCTGCCATTTGCGCAGGCACATTGTAAGCTACTGCCGACGCCCGGGTTTATCTTGTTTCCCACATTGCCATTTGTTTCGGCATTCGTATTGCTGTTTGTATTGCCGCCGGCTCTCTGCACTGCCGCCCGCACTTCAAGGGAAAGGTTCCCTCCCTTGGCGCCATAGCTGTCCTGCCGGTCCGCCACCAGCAGGGTTTCGGCATTTTTGCAAAAGGAAGCAATCTCTTTATCGGGAAAAGGCCGCAGTGTATGGAGGGTCAGCACCCCTGCCTTTTTCCCTTTCCCCCGCAGCTCATCCACCGCCTCCAAAGCGGTATCATAGGAAGATCCCAAAAGCAGCAGCAAAGTCTCTGCATCCTGCCATTGGTATCCCTCTACCTTCTGATAAAAGCGCCCGGACAGTTCCCCATACTCTTTAAAAAGCTCCGGCAATAGAGTGTCAGCCTTTTTCATGGCAAGGTGAAGCTGATACCTGTTATTAATCAAATCCGGCTCATTCATGTAAGAGCCCACCGTAATGGGATGCTCTAAATCCAAAAAGGGATATTCTTCCTCCTTTGGCCCGATAAAATTCCGTACCGTCTCATCCTTATCAAAACGCGCGCACCGCCTTTTCTGATGGCTGGTAAAAAAGCCGTCATAAGCCACCACTACGGGCAGCCGCACTTTTTCCGCCAGCTTTAAGGCAATGATATTAAAATCATATACCTCCTGAACCGAGTGGGCAAAGAGGATGGGCCAGCCTGCATTTAACATAAACATAATATCGCTGTGGTCCCCTTTGATGGAAAGCGGACCCGATACGGTTCTGCACACCACATTCATGACCATAGGATACCGTGTACCCGACTGTACCGGGAACTGTTCGATGGCATACAAAAGCCCGTTGGCGCTGGTGGCGTTTATCACTCTGCCGCCTCCCACCGCCGCTCCGTAGCAGATGCCCGCCGCACTATGCTCCCCCTCAGCCGCAATCATAATCAAGTCGCTCTCGCCGTTTGCCCGCATAATGTCCAGATTTTCCGCAATCTGGGTGGATGGCGTAATGGGATAATAGCCCATCAGATCATAACCGATTTGCCGGATAGCGATTGCCGCCATCTCGTTTCCGCTTGCATATTCCGTTATCTGTTTTTCCATTTACACTTCCCCACCTTCCATTCTTTTTTCCGTCAAATAAGACTCCGAAGTTACATATCCGTCCGGACCCGATTTTGTATAGTAGTCAGGCATCCGCTGCAAATCCTTATTGGGCAAAAAATATTCCTTATCGGGATGCTCCGCTTCCACGCCTCTTACCAAGGCGTTTACAGGACATACGTCCACACAGCGAAGACACCCTTTGCAGTGGTAATAATCCAGCCCCTGGTTGACCATCATCTTTTGCCCTCTATATTCCCCCGGCGCAAACTGAAACACCATATCCGGGCAGGTGGAATCGCACCTCCCGCAGTTGATACACCTTTCCTTGATAAAAAGCGGAATATAGCCCTGCCTGGAAGGAGACAGGTCCGTTGCCACCGTGTTGCCAAACTCCGGATTGATTCCGCCTATTGGCGCCGTATCATAGCCCCACTTAACGGCCGGCTTTTCCTTTGTCGGCACTTTCTTTTCCTTATTTCCTCCTACTCCTTCTTTCTTTTCGGCCGTATCTGTTTTTCCTGAATTTCCCGCCTCCATCTCCTGCCGGCTTAAGTCTGCTTCCTGTCCTTTTCCCACGGCCTTTCTCACTTCTTCATACCCTCTTTTGATCCCTTCCAGGTTTCCCTTAAGAGCGTCCGGATATTTTTTCCCAAGGGTGTCCGCACAGATTTGATTGACGTCTTCCAAATCTACAAATCCCATTACCCGCGCCATGGCTCCCAGCATCACCACATTAATGCGCGCGTGGGTTTCCATGGCAATCCTCTGGGCTTTAATCACGTAACAGGCGTTCAGGTTATCCGGAACCTCTATCCCGCCGGTTTTCTGCCCTTCCTCTATGGCGATGATGACTTTCGTATCTTCATTACAGCCTTCCCATACGCTGCCTTCCCTTAAAAGGGCCTGATGAAATACCGCCAGCAGATTGGGCGTTATCACCGGCGAATGAACCCGGATTTCCTTTTCCTTATCGCAGTATCTGATGAACCCTTTTACCGGCGTGCCTGTCTTTTCCGAACCATAACTGGAAAAACTGGCGCTGTTAAAATCCAGATATTTTACGCCCAGTTCCCCTAACATTTTTCCACACAGATTGGCCCCCAGTCCACCTATGCTTTCCAGGCGGATTTCATAATAACCGCTGCCTGTTACAGGTAAGTTGATTTTTCCCATATGACCTCCGTACTGCCGTTTTTTACAGCCTTCACAAAATTTTATAGCTTACAGACTACCCTGTGCCGCCGCTTGGGGCAAACACAACTTCGGATAAAATGCCTGCCTTCTCTCATTACAAACAGTATGGTTTTATATGGAAAAATTATTCATTCCTTCTATCCCTTTCCATCTAAAAATATACAGATAAACGCGGCCCACCGCCTTGAGCCGCATCCCAACAATACATTGTTTTACACCCTCATTTTTCATGGATATAATAAAAATATACATCAGCGTAAAACGCTTCGAAATGGAGGAAAAAGTGAAAGACTTTCAATCTTTCACTCACAAGTTTGTGTCTGCGCTGCATCCACAAACTTGATATGCACAAAAAGCAGCGCAGAAATGGGGAAAATATGAGAGAAAACTTTGGAGAAACTATTTGTCAGTATCGTCAGAACCTGAAAATGACCCAGGAGGACTTTGCCTACCGTCTGGGCGTCACGCCTCAGGCAGTGAGCAGGTGGGAGCGTGGAAACGGCCTGCCGGACCTTTCCCTCTTAAAAGGAATCTGCAACATCCTGCATGTCAGCGCCGACACGCTGCTGGGAATCAGAGACAATTCCGTCACGGAAAATAACAATGTCCAAATGGAACGTGAAATCCGGTACAATCTTTTTGCCGAACCTGTCGTCGTTGAATTTGGAGAAGCTCTCATTCCCTGCGTGTTGGAAGGAATGAAAACAGATTATCTCAACCGCAAGAGAAATCAGCTTGCCCAAAAATACGGCGTACTGCTGCCTGTTATAAGGTTTCGCGATAATCTTGATTTAGGAAAGAACGCATACCGAATCCTTTCTTACGATCACGTTCTGTATGAGGCCTGCTCAAAGCTTTGCGAAAGCGAATCCGATACCGCGGCCCCGTTCCATGAAATCATTGACTCTGCGGCGGAAGAATGCCGGAAAAACTATAGCCGGATTCTCAACAAACAGATCGTCAAAATCATGGTTGACAGCTTAAAGGAACATTATCCGGGGATTGCCGATGGTCTGGTGCCCGAAAAAATCAGTTATCTCCGCCTTACCGACCACCTGAAAAATATGCTGAATCAGGGGAAACCCATCAGAGATTTGATTCATATTCTTGAGGAAATGGAGAGAGGGCTTTAAGTCGGCCTGCTGCCCGGCACGGGCCCGCGCAAAAAAAGACCTGAAAGACATCACTTTTCGTCTTTCAGGTCTTTTTTCATTCCACAAACCGTTAAGCTCCTCGGAATTTACCTACTCCATATATTCAATGCTTTCAATAACCGGCCTGTTTTCCTCCGGGACTACGCCGTTCCTGTCCTGTCCGGAGGTATTCTCACAAATGTCATCCACTATCTCCATCCCCTCCGTAACATGCCCGAAAGCGGCATAATCGCCGTCAAGATACGTGCCGTCCTGATGCATGATAAAGAACTGGCAGCTTGCGCTGTCCGGCATATTTGAACGCGCCATAGAAATCGTTCCCCTTGTGTGGGAAATGGGATTTTCCACACCGTTGCTTGCAAATTCTCCCACAATAGTTTTATCCGAGCTCCCCATTCCTGTTCCCGTGGGGTCTCCGCCCTGCATCATAAAATCCTTTATGATACGGTGGAAGGTTAACCCGTCATAGAAGCCCTCCTTTACCAAGTTTACAAAATTGGTTACGGTAATCGGCGCGGCATCTGCGTCAAGCTCTACTTTGATCGTGCCTTTGTCCTTAATGTTGATGTTCACATAATGCTTGCCGGATAAAAGAGCTACATCTTCCGGAGCTTCTGTCTTACCGCCATCGGACTCCCCTTCACTTTCTTTCTCCGCATCCTCGGGGGGCGTATCGGTTTCCTCCTGGCTTTCCTGTCTGGCATCCTCCCCGGCCCCGCTGTTTTCCTCCTGAATTTCCTGTTCTTCCTTTGCAGCATTTTTGCCGGAACCGCAGCCTGCCGCCATGGCGATGAGCAAGGCTGTGGTGAAAAGACAGATTATTTTTCTTTTCATAATTTTTATCATTCCTTTCGTGGTTTTGTACATTCGCCGCCCAAACGTTTTGGGGCAGACTTATTCATTATACCACACAAATCCAAAACCTGTTAAAAATCTTTTCCATTATAAAATATTGCCGCCCCGCCGCCGCAAAGTACCGTCACCGCCACGCTTATTCCCACCATTTTTCCATCCAAATTTCCATTGATAAAAATATCCGCCGCGTTGGAAAAGTAATAAGGCGTCACGTATTTTAAATTTTCAATATCCGGCACAATTCTGCACATCAAATCCATGCCGTATAAAAGTATGACAAACCCAAGCGCCGCTCCCACCTGCTTTTTTCTGCAAAAAGCGGAGGCCAGAAAGCTAAGGCTCCCAATCTCCAGCTGCATCAGAAGCTGCGCCCCATGAAAAAGCCAAAACTCTTTTAAAGGCGCCCTTTCTCCCACACAGGCAAAACCCAGAAGCTCCCAGCAGATGCAAACGCCGTTAAACAGTAAAATAAGCGCTGTCATTGCCGCATATTTCCACGCCACAATATCAGTTCTGCCCAGAGGAAGAGTGTATAAAAATTCGGCCGTATGGCCTTCCTCCTCTTTCGCCAGCATACATATGCCCAGCATGGCGGCAAACATTGCTCCGCCTACCGCAAAAATCAGGGAAACCTCCGTGGCATAGAACCCTTCCATTGTGCCGGAATTCATTCTGTCAAGGCTGAGCGCGGTTGCAAAAGCTCCCATCTGCGCGTACACCTCCCCCATTTCCTCCATGGTTTCCTTTACCCCTCCAAACAGTAAAATACATCCGAAACAGCAAATGCCAATACATATGGTCCAGGCCAAAAACTGTTTTCTATTCATCTTTAATTCCTGTAAAAAAAGTGTCATACTAATCCCCCATTCTTGCTAGACGCCCGCAAATTTGAAATTTATTTTTCATAATAATGTCTGAAAATTTCGTCCAGAGACGGCTCTTCAATCAGCACGTCCTCCACCTGCATGTCCGCCAGTTTGGCAATCAGGTCTTTCATTTCCCCTGTGTAGACAAACTCCTTTTTCTGTCCCCCGGCAACAACCCTGACGCGGCGCACGTCAGACTTTAACAGGTTTTCCACCGTATCGGTCCGGATAATTACCCCGTCCTTTATCATGGCCGCATGGCGGCAATAGCTTTTTACCTCCGAAAGCACATGGGAGGATAAAAAGCAGGTGGTGCCCTGTCGGTTGTACTCCAGCAGCAATTCAAAAAATGCTTCCTGCATCAGCGGGTCAAGACCGGATGTGGGTTCGTCCAAAATAAGAAGTTTCGGCCTGTGCTGCATGGCGCAGACTATGCTGACCTTCTTTCGGTTTCCCAGGGACAGTTCCTCTATCTTTTTATCTCCATCTACCTTAAGTATCTCACAAAGTCTCTGAGCCTCCTTAGAACAGTCCGTTTTTCTTACTTTGGCCGCAAACGAAATAACTTCCTTCACCTTCATGGAAGGATAAAACATGGCCTCCGAAGGCATATACCCCACCTGCCTTAAAATTTCTTTTTGCTCCCTTGGCGCATCCATCTGAAGAACTTTTATTTCCCCTTCCTGATAGCGGAGCAGCCCAAGAATACTTCGTATTGTGGTGGATTTTCCCGCGCCGTTCGGCCCCAGGAAACCGTAAATATCTCCCTGCTCCACGGAAAGGGAAATTGCCTTTACGCCTCGCTTTTTTCCATAGGATTTCGTAAGATTCTTTATTTCGATGATATTTTCACTTTTCCCCATCATGGCTTTCCCCCTTCTTAAATTCCGCCAGCATTTTGTTCAAATTTTCCGTGTCGATTGCACGCTTTATTTTGTTCGCCAGATACACGATATAATACATAGAAAGCACATACCCCACGAAAAATAATGTGGCATAAAAATTCCTGTCAAACCATGAAAGGGCATAAGAAACAGCGGCGTAAAGACCTGTGCAGAAAATAATCCCCGGCACATCCTTTTTCCCCAGCCGGTCTACTTCATCAAAATTGTGAAATGCATAAACCTGCACATAGCTGATAAGATAGGCCGCGGCCATCATCTCAAACATGTAAAAGATATCCGCGCGGCGAATGCCCCGGCAAAGCAGATATACGCAATAGAAAAACCAGATACAGAAAAAATAAGTGCAGGTTTTATAATCAATCACAATCTCAAGGTTCAGATAGTTCTTGAACCGCTCCATAAATTTTCCGCCGGATTTTGTTTTTTTTCTATTCTTCATCTCCCTTAACGCCTCCTTTCAACCTTTGCCGCAAATCCTTTGCATATTTTCTGGAAATCATCACCTGTTCCTCGTTTTCCATTGTGGCGCGTATGCGGTTGCCCGCTTCGCTTTTCAAAAAGCGAATCTTATAAATGTTGAGCACCATGGACTTAGAGCAGCGCAAAAACCCTCTGCTTTCGTAAACCATAGCCAGCTCCAAAAGGCTCGCCTGCACCCTGCAGACCTGATCTTCCAAATAGGCATAGGTTACTCCGTCCACGCTTTCCAGATATAATATACTTTCGGGAGACAGCAGGAACGTCCGGCCCTCCGAGACGGCGCAAATTTTCTGCCCGCCGCCCCTGACAATTCCCGCTATGGTTTCCAGCCGCTCGTTCATCTCACGGTACCTGATAATAACCTCCTCTTCTCCTCCGGTAATCCTCTCCATCGTAAGTTTCATTTGCCTGCTCCTTTTAAAATCCGTCTTTATTTCCGGATAGTTCTTCGTTCCCAAATGCTTCTTTCATCCCGGATTGCCCTTTAATCCCGGATTGCTCTTTCATCCGTATTGTAGCAGATTTTCTTCTCCGTACAATATCCGAACGGTCAAGATGCACTTTTTGCCCTTTAAAATACACAATCAATTTCCTTATGCGGGCCTGTGCAATCAAGTAGGGAAGGTTTTCTCCCTACTCGCGCGCCAGGCGTCCGTCAGCTTGCTGATATATTTCCTTTGGACGCCCGTGTGTAATCGAGCACGGAAGATTTTCTCCCTGCTCGCCGCGCGGCCTGTGCGCCACTTTAGCGGCATACTTCCTCTGCACGGATCTGTGTATAAAAATAGTGGCAAGTCTCCCATTAGGATTACTGCCACTATAAGCAAACAATACTAAGTTTCTACATTATCCTTTTACCGATAATACTGAAAAGTCAAAATCAAAAATTTCATCAGTTCATTTTAGCAACTCTGTATGTTAAGGAAACATCAACGACTATCAGAATTACCCATACCCCTAAAACAGACAGCAAGCAGGGAGTGCCTTTCATAGCGATACAAATGCCTATTATAATAATTCCCCCAATGATAAAGGAAATTCCTCCTATATGTTGGCTTTTCTTCCATGTCACTTCATTTTTCATGCTCCAATGTGTCCTCAATCCTATCATGGAGTTCATTCGTAACTTAGGCATAATATTTCCCGTAACAATCATTAACATACCAATGATGCCAAAAGCAAGCTGACCAATGTCCAATGAAACATATGATAAATTTTCGACTTTGTTAAGGCTTGTGTAAAGGGAATGGATATTTAAAGCATTAAACAATATCAGCAGTAAAATACCCACAATCATTATAACATTTTTATTATTTTCCCCATATTCTTCCTTTTTTGCCGCCAGCTTTGCCATTCCAAGCAGATAATATCCCATTAATATACTGATTATCGGAAATAGCAAAGCCTCATATTTACTTCCCCAACGGTCAACTTGATTATCAAATCCATAATGCGCAGGAATTTTTTCGGGAAGATATGGCAATGCGATTAAGGTAACAACTAACGGAAGATACATCAAAATGTAGAATACTGTTTTCTTTGTTTTCATTTCTATACCCCCTGCATACCGCGAGCAGTGCCTGCGGTACTGCCTCCAGTCAAAGACCCCGCAGCAAGTTGACGTGGTATTTAACCCTCGCGGCAGTCGCCAAATGGACATGCCAGCATGTCCGCTTGGCTCGTTGCTCGCGGAAATAAAGAGTTTGGAAATTTACTTCCAAACCTGACCTCCTCGTAACTCGTTAATCCACATAATAGCTTCATCAAGTACGGATAAATTTAATTCATAATAAATAAAATTCTTATATTTAGTTTCATAAATCAAATCTGCTTTTTTTAATTTAGATAAGTGATATGACAGGGCTTGCGGCGTCATGCTCAGTGCATTTGCCAAATCACCGGAACTTATTTTTCCCTCCTTTAATTTCTGCAAAATTTTCCTTCGATTTTCATCTGCTAACGCTGAAAGTATTTCATTTACCGCCAATATACCACCTCAACTATTTCAACAAATCTTTAAATAGATTATACGGAATATGTCTGCAGTAGTCAAGAACTATTTAAAAATAATTTTAAACAGTTCCGTACTCTAATTATCAGAAAATCATTCTGTCCCCGGTCGCTCTACAGGGCGGTATTTCATTTCTGGCGGGCTAATTCCCTCAACAGGGCAGAGGTCACCATTATAAAAGTACTTTAGGTACTCATTCCATCCTTTACTCGAAAAAGAATTTGTCCTGCCCCGCAAATACCTCCATTGTCATCAGAACGCCCAATCGGTACCCTCTGATAAATTTGTCCTCGGCATAAAGGCTTTTTTCTTCCGAATTGACATCTATCAGACGTTCTAACAATTCCTTTTCCCTGCTACTTAGTTTTTCCTCTAATTCATTATGGAGCTTATAGCCTTCATCAATCAGCTTTTTACGTTGCGGACTTTGTGTTTCATTCACTTCGATAACTTGAAGCTGTTCGCCTGCAAACGCCCTCAATAATTTATCCATTACGTTTTCCTTCCCTTTCTTTTCGTCCACAAGCCGCTTGCAAGGCGAAGCCGAACAGTGCTATAATATTTGAGCGGCTCACATTGTTGCGGGTGGCATGAGGGAAGTGGTGTAAATATGTTTGCCAACGGCACCACTTCCTTTTCATTTCTCTGCATTGAGAGCCTTAATGCCGTCACGCAATCCCTGTGGGCGTGATACTCCAGCCCGCTGACAATATCGGTCTAACATTTTCAGTTCTTCTTCTGTCAAACGCACGTCTACGCGCATGGCCTTAGGATTGTCCGTTGTTGGCCGCCCTCTATGCTTCTCAGGCATGCTTCCCTCCTTTCCTTGCCAACACAATTAGTATAATATATTACCGCCAATAATTCAAGAAATATTTTACCGCCAATAAATAGTGAATAGGACAAACAGGCGCTCGGCGCTCCTGCATGGAAGTATATGCCTTTCTCCCCGTCCCTGGCTTTCATCACAAGTATTATGGGCAATGGGGATAAGACTGCGGAAACTCAAGAATAAAAAGCGTTGTCATGGGATTGTATTTTGGCTATAATATATGTTGAAAGAGGCAGTAAAAAATGGATGCTGCAAGACAGTCAGAATATCATACAATAGATGATATATATCATCTGCCGGACGGACAAAGAGCAGAATTTAGTGGTCATACAAGCGGAAGCAACAGCCAAAACAGCCGTTGCTTCCGTCTTAATTGGGACCCCGGAAAACCGATATATTTCTACCGGAGTCTACTTATATATATAAATATTATTTACAGCCGTCAAACTTTGGAATTATACTTTCCTCCCAGCAGTGCCTCAAAAACATCGCTTCCGTATTGATTATAAGTATAATTTCCCGCATAGATGCTCTTATTGATTACCGCCAGGTTCGTTTCCGCATTGGAAATAACATTTTCCGCCCGTTTTCCAATATCATCCACAAAAGTGCCCTCCGACCCTAAAACTTTCTTTAAAGTTTCCGCATCGGCCTCCTTTAAGCGCTCCTGGTCTAAGGACAACGTACCATCCTCTTTCTGCGTGATGCCAAGGCTTTCCAAGTCCTTTTTGGCATTCTGGAAATACCCCTTCATCTGCTTTAAGTAAATCTCGTTGACCTTGCTCTCTTCCGCGCTCATACTCTTAATCATTTTATTGTATTCATCAATCAGGCCCGTAATCTCTTTACGCGCATCCACCCTGTATTCGGCAATTTCATCCTCCGTCATTTCATCCCATTTCTTTTCAGGCCAGAGAAGCAGATTTTTTACATGCTTTTTCACATTTTCCGCCGCATCCTTCATGGTGGTGTAATTTTCCTTCGATTTCCGGTCAGCCTCGCTTACATTTGCATTTTGCTTTCCGGCCTTATTGTTAATCGAATTGATCACGCTATCCTTATTGTTGTTAGAGCCGCCAAGCAGTGCTTGACCTGTTGCGGCGCTCTGGGCTCTTGCCCGCGACCTTGCCTGGCTAAGCAGCCTGTTTTGTGTAATAAGCGGATTAATTTTATTTGTGCTCATATCCTTATCCTCCTGACAATCAATAAATTATATCATCGGGCATAGGCCCTGTACATTTCATCTTCCCGGCCTGTTAAGTCCGGCGTACATATTACTGCTGTTTCCTTCGTAAAAATTCCATATAAGCGTCCACAAAAGCGCTGTACTTCTGCTTTGCCATCAAAATGGTTTCTCCGTTCTTAATCTGTATGTTTCCGGTATCGTACCCCTTTACCGCATTTAAATTCACCAAATATCCCCTGTGACATCTAAAAAACGTGTCTCCCAGCATTCCCTCAAGTTCGCTCATTTTTGCATAGTAAGAAATCTGTTCCTCCTTCAAGTGCAGCACAATCTTTCTGCCCTCATTTTCCGCATACAGAATACTGTCCCTGGGTATATTGCGGTACAGACCTTTTACCCGTATCACCAGAGGTTCCGAAGCTTTCTCCGGCTCACATTCCGCAACGGCCTGCCTGAGCACCCGGAAAAATTTTTCTTCATTTATGGGTTTCAGCAGGTACTGGAACGCCTGCACATCAAAAGCATCAAAAACATATTCTTTAAGAGCCGTCACAAACACAATTACCGCCTCGGACTCCTGCCGCAGGCTCCTTGCCATATCAATTCCACTCATTCCCTTTAAATCAATATCCAGAAAATAAATATCAAATCCTTTTCCTTTTTCCAGCAATTCCTCCCCGGAGGAAAACACCTCTATCCGGCAATCCTTTCTGTCCGCAATCCCTCTTTTTATTAATTGTTTCAGATATTCTCCCATGCTTTTTTCATCATCGCAAACTGCAATCCGAAGCATACTGGTAACCATATCCTTTCTTCTGTCAATAAGCCGGGGACGTCGCAAAAATTCAAAAAATTCATCCCCTCGTAAGTCTATATATTTATATCGGTCTCTTTTCGCAAACCTAAAATTATTTTGTAATAAAAAGATTATTTTTTGTAATCAATGGCCGCCGTTGCAGTCGCTCTGTCCAAAATTTATCGGAATTGTGACGTACATTTGGCAGAAAACGATTTTCAAACATGCTCTAGCTCTCTGCCACGTCCGGGGTTAACAGCAGTCTGGCAAAACTGATGTACTGGGCCATGCTCTGCTCGGCGAACATCCCTTCATAATCTCCGCGCCGCACCGCCGCTTCCTTTAATACCTGCCCCATAATCTTTTCTTTCAGGGCCGCTTCATTTTGCTGCTCTATATACTTTTTGTGCCTTTTCGCACGCTTCTCCCAAAAGCTGTCCTCCGATTCCTCATCAAAAATACTGCCGCCTTTTCCTCCCTGAAATCCTATATTCCAGCCTTCCCCATGGTATTCCTCTTTGGTCTCCCCAAAATGATGTACGCTAAAACTTCCTCCGCAGATGCCCGCCCATGGGTCGTTAAAGGAAAAGTTCGCCTTTAATGTATCCAATACCCACTTTTCATAGGCAGGATCTTTTTTCATAGCCTCAAAGCCCTTATCCGAGATGTGAATGGAAACGGAGCTCATTGCCTGAGAGGGATGCATTGGAATCTGGGATATTTTCCGGTGAATGTACTGCTTATATTCCTCTAACGTCATATCTTCTGTGGAAATCGCGCCTTTGCTTTTGCTCTCCTCTAACGCCTCCACCATATCCCGAAAGCCCATAACCCCCTTTGTCTGCGTACCTGCAAGCTGGCTTTGTAAAAAACCGCTGTATGCCCTGGTCATGCTGTTTACAAAAATCTCATTGCCCGTCATCTGCTCCCCTCCTTACCATAATGCGGCAAAAGCGCACCATCAAAGGTTTCAATCCCTTGAAAATGCGCTTTTCATAGCTCCCCTTTTGACAATAAATATATCGTTCTTTACGGGTATATACTTTAGAAACTTTATATGAAATAAATCAATTCTGTCATAAAATTAATAAGTCAAGGACTTGTTTTGCTACCCTGTCTATAAATATTACAAATTAAATCATAAAAAAACATCCTGTTCCATTTGGGACATACAATACTTTTCAGCCAATAGGATAAATTCGCCTGCCACATCAATTTGCCGTTCTGTCTCTTCACGGCTGGCTATATAAAAATCATCATAATCACTGGCATGGCGAATTTCTTCTGCCTCGCCAATTTTTCTGCCTATTTCTCTGGAAAATATTTCAGTTTTTACATACTCTCTGTTAAAATTTCCTATTGTATCTTTATGCCGTTTGTATGCTTTTCCACTTAAGGCATGTATTGCATTAATGGCATGGAATATGGCATAATAGGCCCGATTATTAGCCCCTTTATACTCCCCTGCTTCATAAAGGATTTTGGCCGATTTCAAAGTATCTTTTGATGTCTCAAGTCGATATACAACAAGATCTCTCCTTGTTCCTGATTCTCTTTTAGGCTGCTCCATACAATACCACTCCCTCCTTCTGAATATTGGCATAAAACGGATAATTTACAACCCATTTTTTGAAAAATTCTTCACTCTTAACGATAGGCTTTATATCAATATCATTATCTAAATTGAAATCATATGTCATATAAGACAGTTGCTGACTATACTTTTTTAATTCCAAATCAGTCATGTCCAATAAAATCATTATATCCACATCCGAATCAAATCCAAAATCCCCTCTTGCATAAGAGCCATATAAAATAACCTGTCTGAGATAGTCTCCATATATGTTTTGTATTTCAACAACATACTGTTCTATTAAGTGTTGCATTGTCTGTAACATCTCATAACCTCCTCGAATAAATACATGAAATGTCATTTTAACACACCATTATTATATCCACTTTTGCATCTGTTCACAACCCACTTTGATATGGTAAAAGGGCTTTTCTGAAATTCATTAGTTACTTTTCACGGGGTGGGGAAAACCAATTGAATAATTACTTTAAGCACTGTGATTTCCAAGGTTGAATCACAGTGTTTTTATTTTTAAGTAAATAGTGGGAATTTCTTAAATTAATTACCACTATTATATTGACATTATAATAGCGGTATGATATAATGTGTTTGTCACTAGGAGGTGAGAAAATGGCTTCTATCATCAAAAAATTAAATAAACAAACCG
>CAJUKV010000056.1 GCA_910587305.1 uncultured Lachnospiraceae bacterium
GGTTCTTCCGCTATAATTCATACTTTTGTATCTCTATTTTATTATCTTATATCGGTTTATTCAAAAAAACATTTTATGAATTTTTTATAACTGATTTTTCCGCTTGCTATCCCGCCAAAACAAAGGTAAGCTACGACGCCAGGTCAGGAGGGATTGGATTGGAAAAGGATTCTGCTTTGTATCAGCTTTGTATTTTCCGGATAATGGGCAGATGCACGTTCCCCTCAATAAAATCCATGATAAATTCCGGGACTCATTTACTGCCGTATTGCGTTTGGATAGATCCGCTCCATTTTTACATCATCAAAATGTTCATCCATTGCCTGCTCCCATCTGTATACTGCTGCCTTTCCATCTGCCCGCGTGTCGTATCGGACAAGAGCAAGCACAGATACAAAAATATTAAACGCCATAAACACCAACAGTATTCCCGTCAATACCCATCCGGTTTTCTTTAAAATGATATCGATCAGCCGTTCCGCTTTTGGATAAATCCCCTTGATCCATACAACCGCCGCAATCCCCCAGAAAAAGCAGTAAAGCAAATTGATCCTTCCGCCAAGGTTGAAGGGCATGGCGCTGTAGTCCCAGAAAACTTTACCAAACAGAATCTCCGTAAAAACGCTGCAGATGTATTCATAAGCCCCTCCAAGGAAAGCGCCCACCCAAAAGATATGGTGTTCCTGTTTATCCCTGTCTTTATAAAGCAGCACCGTCACAAGTGCAATCGCAAGCCCCCATACCACACTGAATGGCCCCCATACGAGGCTGCTCCTGCTCATCCAAATACCTGACGTAACCCGGCAGAATATTGTCTCCACAATATCACCCGCAAGAGCCCCTATCAGGAACAGCCAGAACACCTGTGCAAAACCGCACCGTTCCTGATCCTTTACCGTTTCTTCCTTCTCCCACAGGACAGCAGGGTATGACCTGCCTATTCTTTTTTCAATATGTCCCGAAACCTTTGTGGCAAACCGGAATGTCCATCTCTGCAGCTTATGGTTCCAGCCAAGCAGCCGCGGAAGTTTTTCCTCCATATGGCAGATAAACAGGAGGGAACCCATAAAATCTGCCACTCCCACCGCCGTAAGCCCCCAGATCACTGCCTTTCCCACAATGTCCGGCAGGCTGTGGTAAACTCCTAAAATAATCCCGTTCCCATACCGGACAGCCAAAAATCCAAGCAGCCCCCAAAGCGCAGAATATTGTAAGCAGATATATCCGTCAAAATTCCATCTTTTATCAGAATAATCCCACCACTTTTTCTGCTTCATCCTTTCCAGTATTTTCCCTGCAAACCACTCCACGGCAGTAGCCACCGCCATGCTTCCCAGAAAGAGAAACAGCACATCGCCCTTTAGTTCCTGCAGAAATATGGTCAAAATCACCCCGGTAAACCCATAAAGGAAACAAAACGGTCCTGATGCAAAGCCACGGTTCCTAAAATTCCTTACTTTTACCGTTGCAACTGCCGTCTCAGCAAGCCACGCAAAAAAAGAATAGGTAAAAAAGAGCATGGCAAGTTCATAAAATGTGTAGTTCATTCCGTCCTCCCCTAAGCCTGCACAATCGTTAATGCAGCAAATGTATCATTCCTTTATTATTCAGCTTCTTTATAAATGCAAGCAGGATGGAAAAAATGCCCTTTTCCACCTGCTTTCCCCTGCTATACGGCGCACGGGCTTAGCCAGAATGTATGCAATGCCAATGCCGGCACAAACTCTTTTCTCTGCTGCATTTTCATCACATCCTGTTCACCCGCATCCTCCTTAGTAACCGTACCTCTTCCTATATTTTAATAACATAAACGCGGACAATGCAAGCGCCATTAATTCCGCTGTAGGAGTTGCCAGCCAGATTCCATTCACCCCCAAAATAAGCGGAAGCACAATCATCGTGATCAGCATAAATACAAACGATCTGGAAAATGCAAGGACAGCCGAAACAATCCCATTGGATAATGCGGTAAACATCCCACTGGCAAAAATATTAAAACCAATAAAGAACAGTGCAATGGTGCAGATTCTGTTTCCGGTTACTGCGAGATCATATACCGGGTTATCCGGACGGGCAAATACAGACACTAATGGCCTTGTCAGCAAAAAAGACGCTGCAACTGTCACCACTGAAATACCAGCGATTACTTTCAGGCTGACTGCCACCATTTTTTTCAGCTTTTCCTGATTCTTCTCCCCATAATAATAACTGAGCATCGGAGCCACGCCATAAGAATACCCTGTATAAAGGGAGCTTGCAAACATCAGTACATACATGATAATAGTAACTGCAGCAACCCCATCCTCGCCCACATAATGCAGCATCGTCCAGTTAAACATCATGGTAATGATCCCGGTAACGAGCGCAGTCGCCATCTCCGAGCAGCCGTTTGTAGCCGCATTCGCAAGAACCTTAAATCGGATTACAGGCTTTTTGAAATGAAGCAGGCTCTTTTTCCGGCTGAAAACAAACAACCCCACAACTGCCGTCACGCAATAGCCAAGCCCCGTTGCAATTGCAGCACCACTGATCCCCATATCGAATCCGGCAATAAACACATAGTCAAGCACCATATTAAGGACACCACCTGTTACGGAGCAGACCAAAGAAAGGTTCGCCTTTTCACTGGCAATCATATAAAGCGTGAAATTATTCATCAGAAGGATCGGCACCGTGAACACCAGATACCGGCTTAAATATTCCACACAATACCTTTCTACATCTGCGGAAAGGTTCATGCCTGCAAAAATATAATCCATTGCCAGATATCCAACTGTACACATGGCAATCCCCACAATGACATTCACTAAAATCAGGAAGGTAAAGTCCTCCTTGGCTTCCTCGGCTTTCTGCTCCCCCATCTTTTTCATGATGACCGCGCTGCCACCTGTGGCAAGCATAGTGGAGATGGCTGTCACGAGCTGAATAATCGGCGCCGTCAGATTGATTGCCGAGAGAGCATTTGTCCCGATCAGATTCGACACAAACAAGCCGTCTACCATTGTGTAAAAGGACATAAACACTGTCATCGCAATGGTCGGTATTGCGAATTTCAGGATATTTTTCAGCGTTACAGGCTTTTCATAAACATTTGGGTTTTCCATAAATTTTTCCTCCATTCAACTTGTATTTGTTTCCTGTGTATGATACTATAAACCGTACAGTAACCGTTCGGTCAATACAATATTGAAAATTTTATGAGGTGACCATGAATAAGAAGGGTAAACTTCTCACAATCGGCCAATTTGCAGCCATGCACGGCATCAATAAGAAAACGCTTATGTGGTATGATGAGATTGGGCTGTTCAAGCCGGCCAACGTCAACCCCGAAAACGGGTACCGTTGTTACACTTACCATCAGAGCCCTATCCTTGAAACCATCCTGCTTTTGCGGGAGCTGGATGTCTCCATTCATGAAATACAGGATTTCATGAAAAGCCGGTCCGCAGACAACTTAAAACATCTTCTGGAAGAAAAGATAACAGCCCTTGACATGCAGATCACCCACCTGCAGGCAGTCCGGACTACTTTATGTACACATCACCGGAATATGGACACTCTGCTTACCATGGACTTATCCGAGATCAGCATCGTTGAAAAGGAGGCACACTGTCTGGTCACTGTAGATATAGACCAGAATACCACCTTCGAACAGGAAGTTGAACTGATTACTGCCGAAACGGAAAAATATCAGCTTGGGCGTCTCCATAAAGTCTCTTATGGCTCCATGATCTCCGTTAGCAGCCTGCTGAATGGCAGCTTTGACGATTATTCCAAACTTTTTATTGAAATCCCTTTCCTTCCCTATCAGGCCGGTCTGCATATCATGCCCAGCGGGAAATATCTGCGGGCTTTCCATAAAGGGGAATGGGACGGCATTCCAAAGCGGTATCAGGAAATCTTTGCTTTTGCAAGAAAGCATAAGCTGAACCTCCATGGATTTTCCTACGAAATGGGCATTAATGAAAATGTTATTGACCGGATTGAGGATTATATTGTGCAGATTGAAATTCCCATTGAATTTATTTAAACCAACACAACATGATCTGCATATCAGTCAGCCGAATTCGGGCTGACGGCGATTCTCCCTCTGTAGCTTTAGCTTTCCTGTTCTTCCCTGCCTTTCCTGTTTCCATCCGTTTCTACACTCCTTCCCTGCTTCACATGGAATCAGCCGCAGTGTGACTTTGTCACAGAATCAGTAAGCGGAATATGATACACTACCAGCAAATAACAGATTAAATGAAAGGAAGGTACTAATTATGTCCGTACTTCATGTGAGCAAAGATAATTTCGATTCCGTAAAAACCAGCCAAAAGCCTGTTCTGCTGGATTTCTATGCCGACTGGTGCGGCCCCTGCCGCATGGTATCGCCTATCGTGGAAGAAATCGCAGAGGAAAACCCGCAGTACCTGATAGGCAAGATCAACATAGACAAAGAACCGGAGCTGGCACAGAAATTCCATGTTTTAAGCATCCCCACACTGGTTGTAATCAAAAACGGAAACGTAGTAAGACAGTCTACGGGCGCAAGGCCGAAAGCTGAGATCCTTGCCATGTTAAAAGACTAAGAGGCGTTTCTTATCAGGGATTGTAATGCCTCCTCTGAAAGCCTCTCCAATCCCCCTCACCGGCAAAATATTTCAGCATTACGGATATCACATCACGGGCAGAACCCATATACGGGCAAGCTGTCCGTGTGTCACTGCCATGGTATCGGAATCCGTCTCCTGCAAAGCTCTCTTTGCGGCAAATCATAAAACCATAAACAATGTTCCTGCACCGATCAGCGCACAGCCAATCAGCGACTTAACCGTAAATTGTTCATGGAGAAAAACAAAAGCCAACAAGAGGGTAATCACAACGCTCAGTTTATCAATCGGCACCACCTTAGAGGCTTCCCCAATCTGTAGCGCCCGGTAATAGCACAGCCAGGACGCCCCCGTTGCCAGTCCGGAAAGAATCAGAAAAACCCAGCTTTTTTTACTAATCTCTGTTATACCGCTTTGTGTATTTGTCATAAACACCATTCCCCATGACATGACAACTACTACCACTGTCCGTATTGCTGTGGCAAGGTTTGAATTTACGCCCTCGATACCTATTTTAGCCAAAATAGAAGTTAACGCCGCAAACAATGCAGACAGTATTGCAAAGAAAAACCACATGTACATCCGCCTCCAATCTTATAAATCCTTCCTTCTTATACGAAACCCTTCCGGCTGCTTTATCAGACGACAAGGCAGTCCGCAATATTGATGGCATGTTCCACTACCCTGCGGCAGCTTGTTAAATATTCTGTCATATATACACTTAATTCCGCATCGCCCTTTCCGTTTTTTAACCCCTTAATATCTCTTTTTCTGATTTCCTTCATCCTCTGCAGCAGGGAATATGCCTTACTCCGTATTGCCTTTGCTTTTTTGTAATCCTTCTCGGCATAGCACATCTCTAATTCTGTGAGAACTTCGGATATATTTTGGTTTAACCCCTTAAATTCCCTGGCATAATGTTTGGGAGAATTTTTCTTCATCTTCTTCATAGCACGCGCCAAAGAAACCGAATAGTCGCTGATCCTTTCCATATCTCCCAATCCCTGCAGCATATCTGCGACAAAGCCGGCAGATGTGTTCGTAATATTGCTTGATGATAGATGAATCAAAAATTGGTTACATTTTTCTACCATCTCATCTACTTCTGCTTCCTTTTGTTCAATTTCCTCCTGCATTGCGGTAATATCGCTATTTTTATCAGCCATTTCAAGTGCGGTCCGCAGACCTTCAAATGAAATACGCATTATCATAACCGTCTTTTTTCTACATTCTTCTACCGCAAGCGCCGGCGACAATAGGAGACGTTCATCCAGAAAGACCTCCGCTGGCCCTTCCTCCTTTACCACCCTTTCCGCAAATGATACCAATTTTTTGGAAAATGGCAGAAGAAATACCGTAGTTAATATATTAAAGACCGAATGAAAACCTGCAATAGCAAACGGTGTAATTGATTTGTGCAATACGGCAAGTTCCAATATATTATCACATATGAAAAATACTGCCATTCCAATAATCGTTCCAATAAAATTAAAACTAATATGTATAGCGCAAACCCTCTTTGCGTTTTTGCTGACGCCAATAGAAGACAAAAGCGCCGTAACGCAGGTTCCTATATTCTGTCCCATAATAATTGGAATCGCCATTCCATAAGAAATCTGTCCGGTAAGCGATAATGCCTGCAGTACGCCCACAGAAGCTGCAGATGATTGAATGACTCCGGTAAATATTGTTCCCACAATTACGCCCAAAAGTGGATTTTGAAAGGCTGTTAATATCTTCGCGAACCCCGGAATCTCTGCCAGAGGCTTCAACGTATCGGACATCATCTGCATCCCGTGCATCAGGATGGAAAAACCGATAAGGATTGCGCCTATATTTTTTCTCTTTCTTTCCTTTGACGCCATCAGCATAATGACGCCCACTAAAGCAACAAACAGTGATAAATACTCAGGTTTTAACATTGTCCAAAAGGGATTATCCGTTTCAATTCCATTTGCCCCAAGTATCCAGGCCGTCAGTGTCGTTCCAACATTAGAACCCATGATAATCCCCACTGTCTGGGATAAGTTCATAATGCCGGAATTAACAAGCCCCACAAGCATCACCGTTAATGCAGATGAGGATTGGATTGCAATCGTTATAAATGCGCCAAATACAAAGCTTTTCGCCGGATGATCCGTCATCTTTTGCAGCATTTCTTCCATCCTGCCACCTGCCGCCTCTTTTAATCCATTCGACATCACATGCATACCAAATAGAAAAAATGAAAGGCCTCCCATTACATTTAATATTTGGAATATTGTCATCGCTGATTCCTCCGTCATTTGTAGGTTGCGCTGCAGGACTAACGCCCGTCAGCTTGCTTTTAGGGTTTTGACTTGCCTTGGAGATCGAGCAGGGAAGATTTTCTCCCTGCTCGCCGCGCGGCCCGTGCGCCGCTTTAGCGGCATACTTTCCCGACATGCCGCCTTGCGGCACAAACGATACATGAATTATTTCAAGATGACTTAGATTTTCTTAGGCGGCGTCCTTTGACGCCTTAGAAAATCTTCATCTCTTCTTCACACTTTCCTCTGCACGGGCCTGTGCGTCAAACGCCGACACGCTTCGCGAATCGACTTATTGCATAAAAAAGACTTCTACTGCTGATAAACTACAGTAGAAGTCTCGCTTTTTATGATATGCTCCGGAGGGTCATCCCCTCGTAGTGACGAAACACATTACGCAGTTCCTATCTTACCGCGCAAGCTACTCCCTAATACTAATTATGAATATACTAGATCATCTTACTTTTGTCAAGTTTGTTCCAATTACCGCATCTTAGCTCTTGACCTTCTTGTCCTTTTAAAAGCCTCTTATCCTTCCAGTTCCTTAATCACTCCCACGATCACTTCCCTTAAGTCTTCTGAAAGCGTATCCTCCCGCACTGTTTCATAAAAGGCTTCAAAAAGCGCCAAGGCATCCTTTTTCTCTGCAAGCATCCGGTTCTGCCCGGAGCCCTGCGCCCCTTTGCCGGATAAATTACTATCCTCCCTCACAATCTGCATCACATTAGGATACACGCTGCGCAATGTACCGATTGGGTCAATCAGCTCGCCTTTATCTGTGAGCACGGCCTGTATATAATCCTGCTGCCTGCCGCCTTTTGACGCTCCCTCCTCAAGCAGTTCTTTTAAGCTTCCCTTAATTTTTCTCATTTCACGTATCGGCCTAAGAGGCAGCTGTTTAACCTCCTTTTGGCCTTGCGCATTCAATGTAACCAGCAGCGCCGATTTCACCTGATTACATTCCCCAAAGGAATACTTGAGCGGCGAACCTGCATACCATATCGGATGATCGCCTATCTGCTGCGGCTTATGAATATGCCCAAGGGCCACATAATCAAAGCCCTGAAAGACAGAAGCGTCCACATTGTCAAGTCCTCCCACATGAATAGTGCTCTCGCCATCCGACAACTCCGGCTCCCTTCCTGCATCCGTCACAAAAAAATGTGTGACAAGGACACGGTTACGGTTTTTCTTCTGTCTGCTTTCCGGCTCCGTATCGGTATTTTCCTCCTGCCAGTAGCGGGCAAGCAAACGCTCTGCCGCCTCCTGGCTTGTCCTTACTCCCACCTGGGCAGGCTTTACAAAAGGAAGAAGAACAAATTCCGTCTCACAGTCTTTTCCCTTTATGCTGACCCTGGACGGCTTTTCCTTTAAAGTACCTGCAATATACACCCCCTGCTTACAAAGCAGGCTTTCCCCAAAGCTGATGCGCTCCGGTGAGTCATGGTTTCCGCTAATCATAATTACCTGAATACCGGCCCCGGATAATTCCGTCAGAAAACCGTCAAATAAAACCACCGCTTCCCCGGGTGGAATGGCCCGGTCATAAATATCTCCTGCAATCACAACCGCATCCGCCTGATTTGCCTTTGCCATGCCCAATAACTGTTCTAAGATAAACCTTTGATCCTCGACCATGGAAAAGCCGTTCACTATTTTTCCGATATGCAAATCCGCAATATGTAAAAATTTCATTTTTATTCCCCCTGCATACCGCAAGCTGTGCTTGCGGTACTGCCACCAATAAGTAGTTTGGAAGTTTACTTCCAAACTTATACCCCCTAATCCACATGCGGCTATTCCGTCAAATCCATATGTCTGCGCAGACTGCAAAATAGACTGTAAGCGCAGTATGGACTTTCAATAATGAAAGTATACAAAAAAATACTACCGGTTGCAACTTGCCAAAAATATTAACCCTCTTTGCCACCTTTACAGTTGAATCATGTTTTGTATACTTTACAAAACAATACAAACTCTGTAAGATAAACCTTAAGCACAAAACGCTGTCTGCCTTGCAGGTCAGCTTATTGCATTTTAACCATTTATAAAATTTGCCGCTTACTGGCAGCACGGAGGTTTTTATGATACGAAACATTGTATTTGACATGGACGGCGTACTGATTGATTCGGAAGCTTTGATTTTAGACGCCTGGAAAGAGGTTGCCGACGGGGAAAAAATTGCGGACATTGAACAAACCTTGTTGCAATGCATCGGCATTACCGCGCCGAAGACGGAAGCCTTATTTTTCAGAACCTATGGAAACGATTTCCCTTATGAAAAATACAAAAAAATGGCGGGCAATATTTTTCAGAAAAAGATTCGCGACACCGGCCTGCCTGTGAAAACCGGCGTCTATGAGCTGTTTGCCTTTTTGAAGGAAAATCATTACAAAATCGGGCTGGCGTCCTCCACCCGGGAGGAGATTGTCCGAAAGGAAATGGAAAGCATTGGCCTGATTGATTATTTCCATGTAATCGTATGCGGGGACATGGTCTCGCACAGCAAACCCCATCCTGAAATTTATCTAAAGTCCTGTGAATTATTGGGCGTACAGCCCTCTGCGTGTTACGCCGTGGAGGATTCCCCAAACGGTATCCGCTCCTGCCACCGCGCGGGAATGAAGCCCCTGATGGTGCCTGATTTGATTAAGCCGGACGAAGAAATAAAGGGATTATTGTATCAGGAATTTGAGACATTGCTTGATGTACGGGATTTCCTTAAGCGGGAATGATGCTATGCGTCATTCCCCCCATTTTTTAGCATGTTTGCACTTTCTTCCATATCTACGTTTTCTCAATGTGTTTAAAGTTTCGTACTTGTTGCTGGGAGAATTTCCATGGCGCGGGCAAACTGAAAACAGGCTTCCATATAGACAAGCCCTTTTCCGATTGCCGTTTCTTTTAAAATTCCGCTTTCATCTTTCGTGAAATCCTTATAGTGAAGGGAATGAATACGGTCTTTGTTTCTCCACAGAAAAGCTTCCACTTCCGCACCGTTGTGCAGAAGAAGCCGGATGGGAGTCTGACCATCAGTTTCCGGACTCTGGGTAAGCCGTGTCAGACGGGGAGAGCTTCCGCATCCCGCAAAACCTCGTCCAGCCAGATACAGGGCTCAATAAGCCGGTAACGCGCGTCATGAAGGGCTTTAAAAATTTTTCCGGATTTTCCGTCACAGATTTCCTGGATCAAACATCTGTACTCCACATCGCATAAGGAAGCTCCTGATATTTTTAGATAAGTCCATTATAAGAAAAATAAGCGGAATTGTATACAATATTTAGAGAAGATTCTTTCCGTGAAAATCTGGTAAAGCGGCTGTACCGGGAATATCCGGTACAATATAGCTATTACTACGAAGGGCAAAACAATGACAGATTCAAAGAAGTAAATGTTATTATACAGAGAGGTTTTTTACAAAATCCATTCCATAACGAAAGTTATTGAGGTATAATATAATTATTGGAAAATCAGGATTCTTTCATAAGGAGGATATATATGTTTTTTATTCAACGTAAATGAATTCCGCATGAATCTCCAATAAATATGCATCGGGGATACGAGGATACAGAATCTGTTCAGCTGTATGGTAATATATTCGTTTGGAATATTGATTGGGTAGGCGTAAGAGCTGATTATATGTCTGGGTACTGTGATTGGTACAATATAGAAACCGGCACATATGGAAAATGGAGGACGCATCTGGGTAGTAGTAGTGCGCATATTCCTGTATTGGGAGTGAACGAAGAACTTTTTACATGCAAAGAATTTACAAAATACGATACAAGAAATATGCAATGGTATCTAGGCGATGATATATGGATGCAAAAAGGCAGGCGATGATATGGTTATGAACAATCACCCTACAGATATGTTAGAAATCCATTAGGAAAAGGTAATATTTTACCTATAAAAATGGGCTATAATGCGTGGAGTATCATTTCTTCTGAAACGCAACAGGTATTGAGTTTAATTGGTTATCGCAAGGCTTCCTATTTTGGCACTGGTGTATCTGAAACAATTTCATTTAAAGATTATATAGTTGATTTAACCTCTGACCAGGAAAAAAGGACTGTAATTTTAAATATTTATGAAAAAGATAAAAGCGGGAGAGAGTATGAACGAGGTGCGCAATTGACATTTGAGCAATTTTTGATACAGCATTGTTGGAATAGCTAATATTATATCCAATGAAATTCCGTAAACGGAATTTATAAAATGTGATGTGGACTATAACTTTCAGTTTATCGGGAAGTCAAAAATCACGCTACAAACCAAGGACCTACTTTTGCAGATTGCGTTTTGTTAATATAAAAGGGGAAAATTTGTGGAATTAAAATTCGAATGGGACGAGGAAAAAGACCGTATTAACCGCCAAAAACACGGCATATCCTTTGAAACGGCTTCGTACGTTTTTCGTGATGAGTATTACATAGAGATGTATGATTTCGAGCATAGTATAAATGAAGACCGTTATGTTGCAATCGGTATGGTTGGCAATCTGCTGTTTATTGTATTTACTGAGCGTGGGGAAAATATCCGCTTAATCTCTGCAAGATTGGCAACGGAAAATGAAAGGAGGCTTTATTATGACCAAAACTTTTACAATTAAGGATGGCCAGATGCCTACACAGGAACAATTGGAGGAAGTCAGAGCGGCGGCAAAACGGGAAATTCAATTTGATGAGGATTCTCCTGAACTGTCACCCGCAATGTATAAAGCATTCAAGTGTTCCATAGCACAGCGTAACAGGAAAAAGAAGAACGCATAGAAATCCCATTATGAAGTAAACGCACTATTTCAGAATGTTCCGGCCCGTGTGCCTGAAACTAAATTAGAAATACCTAAAATGGGGTTATCAGCGAACAGACATCTCTGAAACAGAGGAGCGGTGGCTTATAAGAGTCACCGTCTCCTCTAAATTTTTGCCATGACAGAAAGAAAAACGAGGGCTGTCGTCGGGTGCATTACTCTCTAAAAAATTTCAAAAAAGTCTTGCTTGTGACGTAACGTAATGATTTATAATACATCACAAGAGGGAAACGATTATGGCAAAACAAAGAGCAATACCACAAGGTTACATGACCGTCGGAGAGGTTGCAAGGAAAACAGGAGTTACCGTCCGCACCCTGCAATATTATGATAAAGAGGGCCTGTTATCCCCGTCGTCGGAAAGCGAAGGCGGTCGCAGGCTTTATACGGATAAAGATTTGATTACGCTTCATCAGATTATCTCCCTGAAGTCATTGGGCTTTTCTCTGCATCATATCAAGGAACGCTTAATTTCTCTGGAAACGCCGGCTGATGTTGCAAACGCTCTTACCGAACAGGCTGACGACATACGCAGGGAAATCGGGCGGCTGACAGATTCTCTGACAGCAATAGAGCAGTTAAAAGAAGAAGTATTACAGATGCAGACCGTCAACTTTAAAAAGTATGCGGATATTATCTTCAATCTGCAAATGAAAAATAATTCTTACTGTCTCATTAAGCGTTTCGACGACGAGATGCTCGACCATATCCATCATCAATTTGATAAAGAAAGCAGCCTGAATTTTATAGACAGATTTAACCTTTTGAGCGACCAGATTCTGCAGCTTCAAAAAGAAAATGTCCCCCCGGAAAGTCAAAAATGCCAGCAGGTTATAGAAAAATATTGGGGCCTGATTATGGAATTTACGAACGGCGATTTGGGTATATTGCATAAATTGATGGAAATAGGCAACATTGACACCGCTGCAAATGCCTGGGAAGAAAAGCAAAAAAAGATAAACGACTATTTGGGGCCGGCTTTGGAACTCTATTTTTCAAAAAACGGGCTAAATCCCTTCGGGGAAACGGAACCATGAATCGCATAAAAGCCCGTCATGCAGGAGGAGAGCAAATGAGTGATATAATTCAAATCAATCATCTTAACAAAAGTTTTGGGAGCGTAAAAGCCGTTCGGGATTTAAGTTTCCGCGTGAAAGAGGGCGAGCTCTTTGCTTTTCTTGGCGTCAATGGAGCGGGGAAATCAACCACAATCAATATCATGTGCGGACAACTGTCAAAAGACAGCGGGCGCATTTTCATTGACGGACACGATTTGGACGAGGATATGGATTTTGTCAAACGCGAACTTGGCGTGGTGTTTCAATCTTCCGTCTTAGATTCCGCTCTTTCGGTTTATAACAATTTGGAAAGCCGCGCCGCTTTATATGGCATTACCGGAGCAGCGTTTCAGAAAAGGCTTTCCGAACTTGCGAAAATACTTGATTTCGAGGATTTATTGAAACGCACGGTTGGTAAATTGTCGGGAGGGCAGCGCCGAAGAATCGATATTGCAAGGGCTTTGTTTCATAAACCCAAAATTCTGATTCTTGACGAGCCCACCACAGGGCTTGACCCGCAAACCCGCAGATTACTTTGGAATGTCATATCAGGTTTCCGCAAAAATGAAAACATGACCGTATTTCTGACCACCCATTATATGGAGGAAGCCGCAGAAGCGGACTATGTTGTCATTATTGACGATGGAAAAATATCCGCCAAAGGCTCTCCCCTTGAACTAAAAAATATTTATACCGGGGATTACATCATAGTCTACGGGGTAAGTGAAGACGCTGTCAGAAAACTTGGCGTAGAATATGAACAGATACAAAACGGTTATCGGCTTTCCGTTCCTGATACAAGGGCGGCTACCGATTTGATTCTTCACAATACTTGCCTGTTTCAAGATTACGAAATCATAAAAGGAAAAATGGACGATGTTTTCCTTGCTGTTACAGGAAAAACATTGGCAGGAGGTTCGGAAAAATGAGTGCGTCTTTTATACTAATCAAAAGAAATATGAAACTGTTTTTCAAAGACAAAGGCATGTTCTTTACTTCTTTAGTAACGCCTGTTATTTTGCTTGTGCTCTACGTATCCTTTTTGGGAAATGCGTACCGTGAGGGTTTTACATCTGATTCACCGGGCACATGCAAACTTTCGGAAAGCATAGTGGAAGGGCTGGTAGGCGGTCAGCTTATCTCCTCTATTCTTGCCGTTTCGTGTGTCACGGTTGCTTTTTGTTCCAATATTTTAATGGTACAGGATAAGGCAAACGGTACGATAAGGGATTTAAGAATGTCCCCCGTAAAATCCGCTGCGCTTTCGGTGAGTTATTATATAGCGGCCCTGACCTCAACGCTTATCATCTGCTTCACTGCAACAGGCGTCTGTCTTGTTTATGTGGCCGTTGTCGGCTGGTATATGTCGCCTGCGGACATATTCTTTTTGTTTCTTGACATTTTACTCCTTGTTTTGTTTGGAACGGCGCTGTCTTCCATCGTTCACTTTTTCTTATCGACACAAGGACAAATTTCAGCGGTAAGTACCATCATCAGTGCGGGATATGGCTTTATTTGCGGCGCCTATATGCCTCTTTCATCGTTTAGCGAAGGATTACAAAAAATAGTTTCCTTTTTGCCGGGCACTTATGGCACGGCGCTTATCCGAAATCATGCAATGCAGGGCGTTCTTGGGGAAATGCAAAAACAAAATGTTCCGGCAAGTATCATTGAAGAACTAAAGGATTCCCTTGACTGCAATCTCTATTTTTCAGGTAATCGGGTAAGCACATCAACAATGTATATGATACTGAGTATAACGATTATTGTATTGATTGGTATTTATGTTTTCCTGAACAAATCTGAAGAGTATGGGGGATAAAAATCAATGTCATTAAGTTAACGGCTGCGGACGCCGGGAGGAAAGTCAAGGACCCCGCAGCAAGCTGACGGGGCATCAAACTTGCAGCGCAGCAAGCTGCGGGGCAAAAGACCCTCGCGGCAGTCGCCAAATGGACATGCCAGTATGTCCGCCTGGCTCATTGCCCGCAAGAATAAGTCACGAGGCCTGCCGAAATCTTTATTTTTCAAGGCTTTGGGGAATCCATATCCCCTCTTTGCCATAAGGCCGCACCATCAGCACCTCCACCTCGTCGCCGCCTTCCATAAACTTTATACTGACTTTCGCCTTATCGTCCTTTTCATCCGCCTTTGCCGTCACTTCCACTTTTCCCTCATTTTTCAAAAGATTCAGCAGATAAACGGCCGCCGTATCCGGCTTGAAAAGGGGCAGGTAATACGTTGTGCTGCTAAGCAGCGCATGATTATTTAAAGCTTCGCCCGCGCCATTTTTTAAATAATCCATGGGAGTATCGTTGATTTGTCCGCCGGGGTATGCCTTTTCAAATTCCTCCAAAACGCATATGTGTTCCATCATGATCGTGTCCGCCTGATCTACCAGCCACTTACCATCCTCCACATGATAAGAAAGGCTTTGCCGCCATACCGTCACATGGGGATCGGAAACCCACGCATAGTACAGAATTTCCGCATGATTTTCCGTGAGCTCTGCAATACGCGCCTCGGAATCTTCCCAGGGCCAGGGGCTTGACCAGCCCAGCGCATATTCGTTTTCCGCGGTAGGCATTATCTCATTCTCCCCCGCATTCTTTTTATATTCCTCAGAATACATATTGAAAATTTTTTTACCGTCCCGATTACAAAAAGCCTCTATCCACTCCTTCACAGATTCTTCGCTCTCCTTAAGGCCGACCTTAGCCTCGTCTTCCTTTACCGTCTCCTCCGTCTCCCCGGCCTTTTGAGCGGAATTGTCTGTCGCATCATCCCCTTTTTCCTGCCCTTTCGTCCCTGTATCTTCTGCCAAATCCGCTTCTTCCGCCTTTTTTTGTCCGGATGCAGTTTTCGTTGTTTCCTCCTGCGCCCCTTCCGTCCGGGAACCGGATAGCTCTGCCTGAGACTTGGAAATCTCCGTCCGAGACAAGGATACCTCCGCCCCGCCTTTCTGTTCTTCCCTTCTCGTTGTCATGAAGCACAGGGACACTACTGCACAAACCAAAATACTGAAAATCACCGCCCAAAAAGCCGGCTTTTTATAACCAAAAACATTCTTCACCCTTTCCTTTATCCCTGACTCCCCAAAGAACGCCTGACACGCCGCTATCTTCCTTTGGGAAACGGAACAGCTTAGAAGGGCCGCCCCATACGCCTTTTTTTCCTCCACTGAAAATTCCCGGATTACCAGCTCGTCACAGGCCAGCTCCATATCCCTGCACATCAGCTTATAGGCCAGCCAGATACACGGATTAAACCAGTGAATGCCAAGCAGAATAAAAGCGGCGGGCTTTACCAGATAATCCCTTCTCTCTTTATGGGCGCATTCATGCCTGATGATATAGGGCAGACATTCTTCCTCCAACCCTGTAGGAACATAAATCCGGGGCCGAATAATACCAAATAAAAAAGGCGTTAAAATCCGGTCGCTCCGATAAATTTTTACCCCCATACTTTTCTCCGGTATGGCCGTTTTCAGCCGCCCCTTAACCCCGTACCAGCTAAAACAAAAATAACCCAGCCACAAAAATACCCCAAGAATCCAGCAGACGGCTCCCGCCTTCATCAGCAGTCGCCTTTTGCCCCCACTCGCAAACTCCCCTGCCTTACCTGCTTTTTCTCCCTCTGAAAGGATTGGCCTTTTTTGTTCCTTTTCCCCTGATACACCTGAATTTTCCGGCGTTACCCCTGACGGCATATCTCCCACAAGCGATTCCTGATAGGTCTGTCCGGTTAAAGCGGCATTCCTCCCAATCTCCACTTTGGGCATCAGGCCAAAAACCGACTCCGGCTGAAAAGGAAGCAGCAATCTTACTCCCACAAGTATCCATAAAAAACACCGGAAGCTTTTAGGCATTTCCCGGAAAAGGAAACGTATCAGCGCCACCGCCAATACCATAAAGCCGGCCGATATACTTGTACTCAAAACCCCTGTAAATACACTCTCCATCACAAATCCCCCATACCGTAAAATTTTATACTTTTTCCTATCTAAAACCACACATAAACTGTGCATTTATTCCCGCGAGCAACGAGCCAAGTGACTGCTTAAAGCCAACCGTTGGTTGGCTTAGGCATTGGGCGACTGCCGCGAGGGTCAAAGGCTCTGCAGCTTGCTGCGGTTCTTTGACTTCATGCTCTTTGCAGTAAATGCACAGACCTTACCGAACAGCCGCGAACTGTCATTTATAAGAATCAATTATTTTTTGTATTTCTTCAATTTCCTGTCCTGACAATTCTCTTTTTCTGGTGAAGGCCGCAATAAAGTCAGGCAGCGAACCGGAAAAACTTCTCTCCACAATTTCGGCGCTCTCCGCGGACTGCACGTCCTTTTTGGACACAAGGGAGGTTACAATCGCATTTTCAGACTTTAATACCCCCCGCTGCGCCAGCCGCTTAATCACCGTGTAAGTGGTCGATTTCTTCCATTCCAGCTTTTCACTGCAAAGCCTTACCAGCTCGGTGCTGGAAACAGGCTCGTTCTCCCACAGAATTTCACAAAAACGATATTCGCTTTCAAAAATTTTAGGCGTCTCCATTTTCACATCCACACTCCTTTTTCAACCTGTCTTCCAAATTATCTTTCAAATATATCGACTCATCACCCCACCTACTGCCGTATTGTGGCATTGCGGCACAAATAATTCTAAAATCTCATTACGATATAAAACAACATAGGTCTAATACGTTAGACTTTATAATCAGTCTATCGCATTAGACCTGTCATGTCAATGATTTTTTCCCTTTCGGAATTGTATTCCTAGTGGATAATTTCAAAATGCAGCATACATTTTTACATATCATTGAAAAATTTGTGTTTACCGACTTATTGTTGATGTTCAATAATCCATTGTAAGATTTCCTTTTCACAAATATTACCAGCTGCCAGTGCAAGAATTACATCGCTTAATTCCTTTTGACTGTAAGACAATTCATATCCGTTTAATGCAAGAAAAACTAACATTACATGCGTACCAAGTCTTTTGTTTCCGTCTAGCATTGCATGATTTTTTACCAATCCAAAACAAAGCCGTGCCGCCTTTGCCTGAATACTTGGATAAAGCTCTTTTCCGCCAAATGACTGAAACGGATTATCTAACGCCAAATCCAACATTCCTTCATCACGAATACCGTCGCATCCTCCGGTGGCTTTTATTAAACTTGCATGAAGTTTCAGTACCTGCTCTTTGCTTAAAATAATCATTTTGCAAGAACCTTATATGCTTCCGTATTCTGTTTTATTAACCGTTCGGATATTGCAAATACATCTTCATTGTCGGCAACTTTTTCTTTTTCCGCTTTGCTGAAATCAATGACCAAATATCTGGGTACATTATTTTTCAGAATAACCGCCGTTCCATGCTCGTCAACTACTTTGACTACTTTTGAAAAATTTTGATTTGCTTCTGTAATTGAAATCATTGTGTTTGTATCTATTGTCATTTTAATCCTCCATGCTTCCAACAACCCGCAAATTAGGGCGTAAGCACAAATTTGTAATTGTATCTATGCGCCTCACTTCTACTTATATCATATGCAAATTCTAGCTGGAAAACAACCTATTTTGTATATTACTTTTTATATTCTACCATGTTTTTTCAAAGGTCAGATTCCAATCTACATTATAAGGGCTGTCGGCCTGGGCTTTCATCTCTTCATAAATTCCACGTCTTTCCTCGCTGCTTTCCTCCGCCCAATATTCATATCCCACAAAATAGCTTTCCATGAAGTCGTCCCACGAGTCGAAGGACTCCTGAATCATCTTTGCCACCTCCATGGATTTATCCAGCGCTTCCGCTTCCGTGTAATAACCCGAAAGGTAATAATTTCCCAAAATCGACATTGCCCGGCTGTAATCCCATCCAAGCAGGGCATTGTCGCCATAGGTTTCATAGAAGCCGTACCAGACGGCATAATTCTCCGCCTCTTCCACATCTATATCAAAGTTTTCAAGGAAAAAATCAACCCTTTCTTCCGCCGGGACTTCCCCTGCGCCGGCCTGTTCTAAATATTCCATATCGTCCGTAAAGGAGGCACGGTGCCCTTCCGCCAGAAGCCAGTCCATGGTTTCATCCGCCGAAGCCCGGTCCGTCACGCCCCACCAGTTATCCAAAAGAGCCTGCGTAATCTGCTTACTGGCCTCGTTTGCCGGAAGGCCGCCAAACATGGTATAATCCCAGCTGTTTACCGCCGTCAGCACTGCGCAGGTGTTGTTGAACCACTGAATGGTGTCCGTAGTCTCCACCACGGACGCATTTTCTATTTCCGGTGCGTTTTCCTGAAAGCTTGCGCACACCTTCTGAAAATATTCTTCTCTTTTGTCGTCTATTTTCGGAGCTGCATACAAAATACAATAAAAGGCATAATCCGTATCCCCATAAACCACGCGGCCGGCCCCCTTCACCCCGTCGGCCGTCACAACACAGCTATAGGCGCTGTCAACGTTCATGCCGGGCACAGACGGCTCTTCCATATCCTCCATCTCCGACATAGGATATGTGCTTTCGATTATCTCTTTCCACTTGTCCATGTCAGTTCCCACGCCATAAACGCTTTTTGACAGCTGCATCACCACCACGCCCTCCGAATCATCCTCCGTAAAAGCCGATATCCATCCTTCGCTTCCGTTTTCATCGTTTACCTTCTCGACCGCCCAGCTCTCATCCATCTGAATACTCACGGTCCCGTCATCCGAAACAAATTCCTTAAAAACAATCTCTTTCCCACTGCTGCCGCACCCTGCCAATAAAAGTCCCAGCACTATGACAAGCGCCGCCGTTCTCCTCAATCTTTCCATTCCCTGTCCCCTTCCTGAAAATTATTCTTACATACCAATATATATTCCCTCACACCCTGTTTGTCAATTGATTTTCACTTCCTATCCTGAATATCCTGAATAATCAAGAACAAAAAACAATTGATGTCCTGACAAATCAGTCCGCATACTTCTGCTTTTGTCAAGCAAGTTTAGTTTCTTGACATATAAATAGAATTATGGTAGGTTATTAAAAAAGTCTAGGAGAACATGGAAATGCAGAACTTACATTTTACAATGAATCATATGTACATGTATTACAGACGTACTTAAAAGTAATTGTGTTTCGATTAGATGCACAGTTACGCAGGTAGGTCTGATATGTCTGTGCATATAAATCGGTAGGTGT
>CAJUKV010000057.1 GCA_910587305.1 uncultured Lachnospiraceae bacterium
TCATCTCAAGGTTTCCTTTTTCTGACTGCGGAAGATGGGACTTGAACCCACACGTGCGTGGCACACAGCATCCTTAGTGCTGCCTGTCTGCCAATTCCAGCACTTCCGCATATTCAGTGTCGAAATCCTTAGTCTTGCTCGTCTGCCAGTTCCGACACTTCCGCTTGACTTACGCCACGCAAATTATAATATCATCTGTAAGGAGATAAGTCAATACTTTTTTTGCTTCTTATTATATTTTTCGCTATTTTTTGTAAAAATCTATTTCGGAACCTTGTATTTACTGCGTAATTCGTAAGAATATCTATTATGCAAGGAGGCCGGATTCAACAGCAGTTTGTCCAAAGGCCAAATCGCTGTTTACTTTCCTACAAATACTTTTCCGGAACATTTGTAAAAATGTCTGTAATGCCGCTCATCTTAAGTTCTTCCGGATTCTGTATTTCTATTTTTCTTGTATCAGGATAAAAGGGTTCAAAATTGCTGGTATTCCATGCTCTGACAGGCAGGTTGGTTTTGCTGCTCAAGTTCTCCACATCAATTTTCTTAATATTGGGGTGAAGTGCATCTACCGGGCAAGTCTCCGCAAAGGAAAGGCACTCCGATACCGGTGTTGCCAAAATCCCTGTTTTGACAGATGCATTCTTCTCCTTTAATAAACGCACGGATTCCGGATTAAAAGAAGAATACACGATATAGTCCTCCAGCCCCCACTTGCGTACTGTCTCCAGAATCATATCTTCCATGCCTTCATAGCGTATCTGGCTATTCTTCAACTCTATATTGATCAGGGTTCCGTTTTTAAGGCAGTAGGGCTTTACAAGCTCGAAAACCTCTTCTATAGTAGGAATCTGTGTGTAATCAGGCTCTCCCGGTTTGGATGTAGGGACGTTTATTTTCAGTTTCTTTAATTCTTCCAGGGTAAAGCTGCGTACCTCTCCTGTTCCATCTGTGGTTCTGTCTACCGTTTCGTCATGGATTACCACTATTTTACAATCTTTGGTTAACTGGATGTCCAGCTCAATTCCCGTAATCGGATATTGGCAGGCCATTTTAAATGCCTGTAACGTGTTCTCAGGACATGCATAACTGCATCCTCTATGTGCCCATATTTTCATTTCCATTCCTCCCTGCTTATTTTTTATATGTTTTTTGAAGCGCAATACGGAGCGCATTTGTATACATTTTTTTATGCTATTTAAGTTGTTGTAGAGCCTGTTTTGTCAGCTGCGCTGTGACACATTTTATGGATTATGAAGGAAAGTAGATTGTCATTCCGTTAATTGACATACCGCTTACCATATCTCCATATCCGGCAAAGCCGCCCATGCTATCGGCAAATCCTTTTTGACCATCCATTGTAACAATGCACCATTGATGTGAATTTTTATTTTCATTGACGTGTTCCCATGAATAACCCATATAATCGAGTATTCTACCCAGTGCTCTTGTAGAGCCGGCGCAGGTATATATACCGCCAACGAATACGCCATAAGGAGAGCGGTACCATTTCCCAGCGTCAGAGCCGTATGGAATCTGACTGCAATATGCCGCCACTGTTACGGCAGCAGCGTTGATGCGCTGGATATCTGTTGTGTAGGCTTTGTTTGCCATAATAGAATCAGCAATTTGTTTTGCAACTGCATCAGCGGCAGCGGCCTGTTCAGCGGTGAGGTTCCGGTAATAGTTATGCTTGGTATTTGCAGCGTCTATTGTGTCCTGACTCACATAGTTGTCGGCGTGGGGCTTTCTTCCTTCTGCTTTACCGAATGAAATATAATGCTGGTAAAGGGCTGCTTCATCCGTTCCAAGGGCCTGCACTACGTCAGGGTAAGATGCGGCATAGTATTCAGCGTCAAACACAGTGCCATCAGACATAGTTTTTGGGGCCGCGGAGGCCGTAATAGAAGCGCCGAGCATGGATGCGGTCAGTAAAGCTGTTACAAATATTTTTTTCATATTGTTATTCTCCTTTTATGGTATTAAATATATAAGTGAAAAGTAATATATTCGGAGCGGTTTACTTCTGCGTACCCTGTTCTTTTTGCTTCACATTAAGGATAGCCGGAAAAGCTTTTCGCCCGCTGCCTAATATAGGGACAGCCGGAAAAGCCTTTCGCCCGCTGCATAATATAAGGACAGTCGGAAAAGCCTTTCGCCTGTTGCTTAATATAAGGACAGCCGATTAAGCTTTTTGTCCGTTGTTTATGCTCTGAATATGACGCTTTCCTTAAAGAATTATATCATATGTATATAAGAGCTTCAAATAAATACAAGGATTTTGTTAAAAATACTAAAAATGTTGATTTTCAGGTAAAACCATAACATAAACTATGACATAATAATATTAGAGTTGCCGGGTGTAAAATCTTACCTTTGGATCTTTCATAATAATAGTTGCAAAGGTATTGGGGTTATGCTACAATTCCTACAAGTGCAGTATTACAGCTACGATTTTTTATGAAAAATAAAAGACTCTTGTAATCATTCCGGCTTTACTTTTATGCAGGATAACCACAATGGTGGTAGTGATTTTCCGTAAAAGTAAAGCCGAAATAGCGTTATAGCCTTCCAAAAGTCTGAACGAAAGCTTACATAGCCATAACCAGATTCCGGGCGGAGCGGAGCAGAAAAGTCCGGTTTACGGCATTTATCATCCTGATTTGTTAAATTGCTATGGCAAATCAAAGAATTGGGCGGGATACTGTTTAGAAGCAATAAAAACGGAGAAGAAAGGAAAACGATTATGAGGAAAAGTGTAAACAAGATGGTTGGGATCCGTGTAGCGGCGGCGCTTGCCTCTGTGTTACTGTTTAGCGTGGTGATGACAATAAACATACTGAGTATCGAACACTCTGAAAAGCTGAATGCTGAGGTGAACGCATTGCTTGACCGGGCTCAGAAGGCGGAGGTAGCACATTATAAATGGGCTGCCAATTTGAGCAACGCACTGTATGCAGGCACGGAGTTTACCGGCAGTACGGACCCAACCGGCTGTGTGCTTGGCCAATGGATTTATGGCGAGGAAGGAACCGATGATGAGGAAATTTTAGACTTACGCGCTCAAATGAAGCCGCTTCATGAGGAACTGCATCAATCGGCTATCTATGTGCTGGAATTGATGGAGACAGATGCCGAGGAGGCAAAGAGTTATTATCAGGATACGATTCAGGGGAATCTTGGGGTTTTGGTAGGGCTTTTGGACAAAGTGGTGGAACGCGGCGGCGTGCTTAGGGAGGAAAGCCAGAAAACCATGAAGGTCACGATTGGGATTATGCACGCTACATCAATTGTGGGTCTTGCACTGGCGCTTGTTTGTCTTGTGAGTCTTGTGCTGTATGTGTTAAAGCAGGTGGTAAAACCTATCCTTATGATTACGGAAAAAACGCTTCCTTTAAAGGAAGGGCACTTAAAGCTGGATTTGGATTATAATGTAAATGATGAGATTGGCGATTTGGCGGGAACCCTCAAGGAATCTTTGGAGGAGATACATCGGTACGTGGAGGAAATTAACCGCATGATGTATCAGCTCTCAACAGGCAATTTCGACGTGGTTTGTTCCATTCCTTTTATTGGAGATTTTTATTCCATTGAGAAATCCATAGAAAGCTTTTCGCTTTCACTTTCGGAAGCAATTGCCAACATTAACCGGGCGGAAGATAGTGTGTTTGGTCATGCGGAGCATCTTTCCGGAGGGGCTCAGCTGCTTGCTCAGGGGGCGATTGACCAGGCGGCGGCTGTCGAAGAATTGTATGCTACCTTAGATGAGCTTTCTAACAGTGCAAAGCAGAATATTGAAACGGCGGCTAATGTGAAAGAAAGCGCGCAGCTTACCAGCGAACAGGTAAGCTTAAGCAGCAAGGAGATGGAACAGCTTGTTACTGCAATGGCAGATATCAGCGATGCTTCCAAGGAAATTGGAAGAATAATCTCCACCATTGAAGATATAGCGTTTAAGACAAATATTCTTTCGTTAAATGCAGCCGTAGAGGCAACCAGGGCCGGGGAGGCAGGAAGAGGCTTTACGGTGGTTTCCAGCGAAGTCCGTAATTTAGCTGCCCGTTCCAATGAAGCGGCGCAGGCAACCAGAGAGTTGATAGGAAATTCTGTGCGGGCTGCTGAGAGAGGAAATCAGATCGTAGAAAAGGTATCCGAATCTCTGCAAAAGACTTTGCAGCTGGTGCAGGAGTCTAACCAGTCAATCAGTGGGATTACGGATGCGGTGCATGCGGAGGCTATTGCTATTTCGCAGGTGACAGAAGGACTTGCACAGATTTCAGCAGTTGTGGAAACTAATACTGCAAGCAGCGAGGAATCGGCAACGGTGAGTACGGAACTGTTTGAGCAAGTGCGGCTCTTACAGGATCAGACCAGTCGTTTCCAGTTAAAATCTTAATGGAACGGATAAAGTATGATAAAAGAAGCTGCCGCAATTTGCGGCAGCTTCTTTTATCATACGAACATTCGGTCAGGCGGCAGTGCGGGTATATGGGGAATTGCAATGGCTTTTTGACAGGTATAAGGATGGAAAAGGGATATGGCCGTATTTTGCTATTTTAGTGAAAAGATGTATAAGAATCGAAAACGGCAGCAGCCATAATGGCCGCCACCGTAAACCCCTTTTACACTTATAGTATACCGAAAAAATGAATAACTGTAAAGCGTCAGTTACCGCGGAAATTCCTTTTATATTGCATAGGATGCATTTTTTGCTGAAAATAACCGATAAAAATATTTTGTAAAATTCTATGGGAAAGAGTGGTAGGATATGGTATGATTTACAGGCGGACATTCTTCGTTCGGATTTAAAGTTACCGTTTCATGCAGGCTAAATGATCAGATGCAAGGCGGTAGAAGGAATTATATCGAGCATCACATGGGGGATTTTATGGCGGGAAAGTATTATGCGGTTAAGACAGGAGCCAAAACAGGAATATTCAGAACATGGGAAGAATGCAAAAACAGTGTAAACGGCTATTCAGGGGCAGTTTATAAAAGCTTTCAAACCGAAGAAGAAGCCATAGCTTATATGGAAAACAGGCAGGAAAATGTCGGTGTTAAGCCGGGGGATGATCAGGATGAGAGATCCCGCGTCAAAATATATGTAGATGGCAGCTATCATAAGGCTACGAAGGAATTTTCTTATGGGATGGTGGTGCTTAAGGGGGAGGAAGTGGAAAAGTATAGCGATAAGTTTCGGGACGAGGCCCTTGCGCCCATGCGAAATGTGGCGGGGGAGATCAAAGGCGCCCAGGCGGCTATGCAGTATGCCCTGGATCAGAAGATCCCCGCAATTACCATTTATCACGATTACGAAGGGATTGCCAGGTGGCCGTTAGGAGAGTGGAAGGCAAACAAAGAAGGAACCATTGCTTACAGGGAGTTTTACGATATGGCGCGTAAGCAAGTGGACATCCGGTTTGTAAAGGTGGCGGGCCATTCGGGCGATGAGTACAATGACATGGCAGATGAATTGGCGAAAGAGGCTTTGGGAATACTTTGAGAAAATGATATAAGGAGGAAGGAAAGGTGCTTCACTACTTATTAAAAGGGAACTATCCTGCCATAGCGTCCTTCGGATTGCTTTTGGCGTTTGCGGGAACCTGTTTTTTTATGGCAAATTGCATTAATCTGCTGCCAAGAGACGGAGGCAGAGATTTTGCAATTGAGGGCAAGCTCTCGGCCGGAAAACCAAGAGGGGCGGGGCTTATTTTTATCTTAGTCTTTGTGGTCTCGGCGCTTTTGTTTGCACCGCTTAATCTGGAAATTCTTATTTATCTGATTCTGACGGTGGTGGAAATGCTCACCGGGTACATGGATGATGCGTCGGAGCATCCATGGGGCGAGATGAAAAAGGGGCTGCTGGATTTAATGGTGGCGGTCATCCTTACCTTTACCTTTTTGAATTTTAATGAAAGTACCATAGAGATTGTCACCCTGGGAATCAGTGTGGTGATTCCGGAAGCGGTGTTTGGAATTCTGACAATTATTCTGGTATGGGGGTCTATCAATGTGACGAACTGTTCTGACGGTGTGGACGGGCTTTCGGGGACTTTGGCGATTGTCACCCTGGGGACCTTTTACCTGATTGACCATATAAAGGGGAATCATGACGAATTTACCTTTTTGATTTTGATGTTTATCATCTGCATTCTTGGATATCTTTGGTATAATGCTGCGCCCAGCCGGCTTTTGATGGGGGATGCGGGAAGCCGGGCTATGGGAGTTTTTATCAGTATTGCGGCCCTGAAAAGCGGGAGCCCTCTGCTTTATATTCCGGCGGCAATTGTGTTCATATTGGACGGCGGGCTGGGGCTTTTGAAGGTGGGGCTGATTCGTGTCTTTCACATCCATATATTGAAAAATATAAGGACGCCCCTCCACGACCATGTGCGCAAGACGCTGGGGTGGTCCAACACCCAGACCGTCTTTCGGTATGCAATCATACAGATTGTGGTTTCTATGTCGGTGGTATACCTTTTATTAATACAGTAGGCGCCTTGGCAAATGGTGGGGGATTATCGGGTTTTGCAGTTATCTGCGAAACAGGAGGGAGGAAGGGTATGATTTTATCAGATAAAACTATTTTTAAAATGCTGAAGGAGGGGAGTCTTACGATTGCCCCTGTTGAGGAGGGGCAGATTCAGTCGGCCAGCGTGGATATCAGGCTGGGGAATACTTTTAGTATCATAGAGGATACGGCGGTGGGAATTATATCGTTGGACAACGAGATTCATTACAGGACGATAGAGACGGACAAATATTTGCTGCTGCCCGGTCAGTTTGTGCTTGCCACGACGATGGAATACTTTGCGCTTCCCGACAATATGACCGCATTCGTGGAGGGAAGAAGTTCCCTTGGCAGGCTGGGGCTTTTTATTCAAAATGCGGGCTGGGTGGACCCCGGTTTTGAGGGGGAGATTACTTTGGAGCTGTATAATGCAAACCGGTATGCCATTGAGCTTAAGGCCGGGCGGCGGGTTGGCCAGCTGGTGTTTGCCCAGCTGGACGAGAAGGCTTTAAACCCTTACAACGGCAAGTATCAAAGGCAAAAAGGCGCAACCGGTTCAAGAGTATTTATGGATGTGGATTCATTGTAAGTTATGGATGATTTATATAAAAAGGCGGAGCCTCTTGCCGCTAAGGTTATGGGCTTTGCGAGAGATAATATTTTAGTGAATATGCGTTTTTTGGACGTGGCATTGTCGGCCCTTGGGACGCAGCCGGAAAGCGAAAGCGGCTGTTTTGCCTGCAATGGGACGAAAATTTATTATGATCCGGTTTTTCTTTTAAAAAGATACAAAGAGGAACCGGCATTTGCATTGCGCATGTATTTGCATATTTTGTTTCATATGATTTTTTACCACAGCTTCCGGTTTGACAAGTTGGACGGGGAGACTTGGAGCTTGTCTGCGGACATTGCGGTGGAGGCGGCTATTTTGGAGCTGGAAATGCCGGGTATGTCGCTTTCACAGGATGAGGAGGCCAAAAGAAAGCTGCAGGTTATGCGGGAGGATATCGGCGCTCTCACTGCGGAGAAAGTATACAGATATTTGAAAAATTTTGAGGTCGGCGCAAGGGAGCGTGGGGAACTTTCGCGCCTCTTTTTTATGGACTCCCACAGACTCTGGAAGCCAGCGGAAGAACTTGTGATCACGCAGGAGCAGTGGAAGAAATTAAGCGAGAGGGTCCGGGCCGATTTGAAATCTTTTTCCGCCAGAAAAAGTAAATCCGAGAGCCTGGAAAAGAGTCTTTTGGAAGCGGTAAAAGACAGGTACAGTTATAAAGAGCTGCTGCAAAAGTTTATGGTGATGAATGAGGACATGCGGCTTAACGACGAGGAGTTTGATTATATTTATTATACCTACGGGCTTTCCACTTATGGGAATATGCCGCTGGTGGAGCCGCTGGAGTATAAGGATAACAAAAAGGTCAGGGAGTTTGTCATAGCCATCGATACTTCCGCCTCCTGCCGGGGGCCGCTGGTGCAGTCCTTTCTTCGGAAAACTTACGGGATGCTTTGCGGAGAGGATAATTTTTTCCGCAAAATGAACGTGCACATTATCCAATGCGACCATGAGGTGCAAAAGGATACGAAAATTACCGGCAGGGATGATTTGGAGTATTTTCTTTCTAACGAGAAGCTTACCGGATTTGGCTCTACGGATTTCAGACCTGTCTTTGCGTATGTGGATGAGCTTTTACGGAAGGGAGAGTTTGAAAATTTAAAAGGGCTTTTGTATTTTACGGACGGCTACGGGGTATACCCTAAGGCAATGCCGCCTTATGACGTGATGTTTGTCTTTTTGGATAACGGGGATACGGGGCCCGAGGTGCCGCCATGGGCTGTGAAAGTGCTTTTAGATGACGAAGAGATATAAATGAGTTTTAAAAATAAGTTTGTGCGCGAAGTTTGACACGGTTTGAGCTTCGCGGGCAATGAGCCGGGCGAAGGCTGCGGCTTTTGGCTTGCAGACTGTGGAACAAATTTGTGTCCGGCCCCAATTTGAGGGCCATTGGTAAGAATGGGGGATTAGAATGAATATCAAGCAGGCGAAAGATTATATTGAAAATACGGTTCGGTTATATCTGAAAAAGGATGAATTTGGGGAGTACAGGATACCTGTGGTACGCCAAAGGCCCGTCTTTTTGCTGGGAGCGCCGGGGATTGGAAAGACCGCCGTTATGGAGCAGATTGCACAGGAGTTAAACATTGCGCTGGTTTCTTATTCCATGACCCATCACACCAGACAGTCGGCTTTAGGGCTCCCTTTTATCGCCCACAGGGAATACGAGGGCATGGGAATTGATGTGTCGGAGTATACCATGAGCGAAATTATAGCGTCCATCTATGAGGTGATGGAAGGGAGCGGCATCAGGGAGGGGATTCTTTTTCTGGACGAGATCAACTGCGTGTCGGAGACATTGGCTCCCTCCATGCTTCAGTTTTTGCAGTATAAGGTGTTTGGCCGCCACAGGGTACCGGATGGCTGGGTGATTGTCACAGCGGGAAATCCGCCGGAATACAACAAGTCGGTGCGGGAATTTGACGTGGTTACCATGGACCGCCTTAAGGTGCTTGAGGTGGAGGCCGATTACAAGGCGTGGCGGGAGTACGCCCGGTATAAAGGACTCCATGCGGCGATTGTAAGCTTTTTGGAGCTGAAAAAGGAGTATTTTTATAAGATTGAAACGACGGTAAACGGAAGGAGCTATGTGACGGCCAGAGGTTGGGAGGATTTGTCGGAAATCATAAGCCTGTACGAGGAAGAAGGCATGAGGGTGGATGAAACCCTTGTGGGGCAGTACATCCGCAATGAGCGGGTGGTGAAAGAATTTACCGCATATTATGATTTGTACAATAAGTATAAGAAGGAGTACCAGACGGAGGAAATTTTAAACGGGACGGTAAAGGCCCAGGGCGCGGAGCGCGCCCGGATTGCGGCTTTTGACGAGCGGCTTTCTCTCTTGGGCATGCTGACGGATAAGGTGATCAGTGAAATCCGCGACGTGATGGAGATAAGCGATTATCTGGTGGAGCTTTTGAAAAATCTAAAAGCGGTGAAAGCGGCTGTGGAAAAGGGCGTGGCAGGGGCAGGCGACGGTAAAATCACAGTAGCGCAGATGCTGGAAAATCAGATACAGGGACGGAAAAAACAAATGGAATCCGCCAGGATGGCAGGAAGCCTCTCCGATAGGGAAAGACGCAGGGGCAGGCGTATTTTGCGCTTTTTGGAAGAAGAAAAAAAGAAGCTTTTTTTGGAGGGCGCGGCCGACGGGCATAAAGAATTTGCCTGTCTGAAAGCGGCTTTTGACAGGGAGACTTTGGCCCTGAAGGAGAGAACCAAAAGGACAGGGGAGCGGCTGTCAAACTTGTTTGCCTTTGTGGAGGAAGCCTTTGCGGAGGGGAATGAGATGCTGATTCTGGTGACAGAGCTTACGGTGAACAACGATAGCGCGCGTTTTATCAGCCAGTTCGGGTGCGGGGCTTACGAGCGGCATAATAAGGAAATGATGCTGTCAGAACGGCAAAACAGCCTGCAGCAGGAGATTGCGGCGCTTGATTTGTGAGTAATGAGCCAAGCTACGGCGAAGCGGACATTTGGCGAAGGCAGCGGGATTTAAGTTATGAACAAAGGCAGTTGCCTGTGCGGGCGGAAAGCATAACGGCCGCCTTTGTAAGTGGCATTGGCCAAACAGTTATATTTTGGGAGAAAATAGGGATTTTATGGAAAAAGAACTGAAAATAGAGGGCGGCAGTTTAAGCTATCGGATATGCGGAGATGAAGTCACGGTGATATCCTGCAGAGCGGACGGCGGCAAGGTAAAGCTGCCGGATGAAATAGAGGATTTGCCTGTGACAAAGCTACATAAGAAGGCGTTTTTAAGCAGCAAATTTTTAAAAGAAGTATGGCTCCCTAAAGGGCTTAAGGAGATTGGGGACTGGGCTTTTGCCTACTGCAGCGCGTTAGAGAGTGTGTTCTGGCTTCCGGGAGAAGATTTTTTGATTGGGAAGGACATTTTTAAGGACTGCAGCCGGCTTTGCCGTATTTGCCGACCTGATAAGAGGGGCCCTGTGGAGGAACAGGTTGGGAGGCTTTTAGGGGCTGTGCCCGTCAGATTGGAGGCCGCCTATCTTTTTACGCCTTCCCAAGTGGGAGAGGAGCAGTGGCTTATAAGGTTTGACGATAAGCTTAAGGAGTTCCTTTCTTTGCCGGACGAGGACGGGTTTACCAAAATGGTTTACTGCGGCGAGGAAGATATTGTGGCGAATGTGGAATATTATCTGGCGGAAAGAAGGCGCGAAAAGGCAAGGCTTTGCTTTTTAAGGCTGATAAATGACGTGGGGCTTAAGGAAGAGTTTGCCGGGGAGCTTTCCGCTTATCTTGCCGGACATACGAAGGGATGCCCTTCGGAGGCGGCTTGGGAGGTCGTATTTGGAGAACACGGTAACGAACAGGTTTACTACGATGCTTTCACCAGGGCGGGGTGCCTTACGGAAGAAAATTATGACGATATTTTGCAGCAGATGGGGGAGGATTACCCGGAAATGAAAGGATACCTGATGCGTTACAGGTCCGGAAAGATGGAAAAAGCGGATTTTTTTGACACATTGTCGTTATAAATTCAAGTTTTTAAGAAAGGCACATATACTAAAGTAATTGTGTTATTTGCGGGCGGAAATGGGGAAAAACTTGAAAAAAGTGTTGATTGCCGGGGAACCGGATAAAACGGTAAATTATGAAAATGCAATGGCAAAATTGGGAATCCTCACGGAGACATCTCTGCACGTACCTGATATATCATTTTACGACGGGTTGATATTACCGGGAGGCGGAGATATCGATCCAAAACTTTTTGGTCAGCTTCCTGACGGAACAGACTTTTTTGACCCGGCCTTAGACAGACTCCAGCTTGCTGTTTTGGGGGCGTTTGTCTTAGGCCGTAAGCCGGTTCTTGGGATATGCAAGGGAATGCAGCTTATCAATATTTATTTTGGCGGGGATATGGTGCAGCACTTGAAAACCAGCGAAAACCACGCATATGTGGGGAAAGATCAGCTGCATATGTCCGTTGCAAAGAAGGGTTCTTTTTTGGAAAAGCTATATGGGGAGCGGTTCAAAGTAAACAGCGCCCATCATCAGGGAGTTGACTGTCCGGGGAAGGGGATAGAGTATGTACAGTTCGCCGAAGACGGAGTGGTGGAGGGACTAAGGCACAGGTTCCTCCCTGTCCGGGGCGTGCAGTGGCATCCGGAGAGATTGTGCTTTGCATATGGGAGAGAAGACGCGGCGGACGGGGCATTGCTCCTCGGCTGCTTTTTGCGTTAAATATGTGTGTAACAGTTCAGCCATGCAGAAATGATTATACAAATTGTACGTGGGAGCTTGCTCGCTAAGGACAATTTGTATAATCATTTCTATAGGGCGGACGCCCGACATGAAATAAGTCACCAGCCAATTATGATACGATTAGGCATAATGTATATTCTGGTGACTTATGAATGGCATGGCTGAACTCTTACATATGTGTTAAAAATGTTTGAGAAATAAATTGACATATCATTTTACAAATGATATAATTGATATATCATTTAGAAGGGAAAGGGTGGATGGAGAGAGAGCTTTTATATCAGAAAATTTACAATGATCTTTTGGAAGGCATCCGGACGAAACGATTTCCCGAGGGAAGCAGGCTTCCTTCGGAGAAAGAGCTTGCGGAGCAATATAATGTGAGCCGTATCACCAGCAAGAAAGCGCTGGAAATGCTGGCCGACCGGAACTATATCACGCGCAAGCCTGGAAAGGGTTCTTATGTGCTGGATTTAACCGGAATGGAGAATGAAAAACAGTTAAATCCTTTGCCGGAGCGGAAAGACAATGGCGGAAAAGGGCTGATAGGGGTGGTTTTTGACAGCTTCGGCCCGATCTTTGGCTGTGAAATGGTGGGCGGCATTGAACGGGAATGCAGGAAACAGAATTTCCATATGATTTTAAAATGCACCTACGGAAACAGGGAAGAGGAGACGAAGGCTTTAGAGGAACTGATTTCTCTTGGCGTGGAGGGGATTCTTCTCATGTGCGTGCAGGGCGAACATTATAATGAGTATGTGTTGAAATTGTCTTTGGAGAACTTTCCCATTGTACTGGTAGACCGTGAAATGGCAGGACTGCCGATTCCCTGTGTGACCACCGACAATTTTCAGGCGGCTAAAGATCTGGTAAACCTTTTGATTGAAAAAGGGCATAAAAATATTTGCTTTCTGTCTCATCCGATTATTCAGACCTCCTCCGTGTCCGCGCGCTTTTCCGGCTATTTGGACAGCCTTTTGGAACATGGCCTTAAAACGGGCGAGGATATGTGGCTGAGAAATTTAGGTTCCTCATTGCCAAGGCTTGACGAGGATGAGGAGGGAGAAGACGAGGACGGTAAACGGATTGAAGACTTCATCCGTGCGCATCCTGAGGCCACCGGGTTTTTTACGTTGGATGAAACGTTGGGGATTACCGTTTATAAAATTCTTTGCAGGATGGGGCTTGAGAAGGAAAAAGAGATTGTGTTTTTTGACGGCATTGATGAAAACTATGATCCCAATCCTATGTTCAGCCATGTGAAGCAGGGAGAATATTTGATTGGCGTTATGGCCGTTAAATATCTGCGGGACAGGATGAAGGGTAGGGAAGTGCCGAAGAAATATTGTGTTCCCTATGAGATTGTCAGAAGTAAGGAAACGAGATGAAGATTTTCCAAGGCGTCAAAAAGCGTTGTCTAAGAAAATCTAGATTATCTCGCGAGGAACCGCCTTGGGCGATTCTTCTGAAATAATTCATGTAGTGTTTGTGCCGCAAGGCGGCATGGGAGTTTATGTCTGCGCTGTATCCGTAAATTCCTTTATGAACAAAGAGCAGCGCAGAAAAGAGGTAAAATGATGAAGGTACCTGAAATACTGGTAAAAAGAGCGCAGACGCTGGAAGATTATTACAAAGACAAATATCCTGCGCTTGCGCCGCTTGTCTCACAATGTTTTTTGAACACCATGGAGACAACGGTAAAAGAACTGGAAGACGGCTCCTATTTTGTCATCACAGGGGACATCCCGGCCATGTGGCTGAGGGATTCCGCGGCTCAGGTGCGGCCTTATGTGAAGTTTGCAAAAGAGGATGCGGAGCTGCAGAAAATCCTGGAGGGCGTCATTGCCAAGCAGGCGTATCTCGTGTGCATTGACCCTTACGCAAACGCCTTTAATGAGAGCGCTAACGGGGCGGGGGCGAAAGATGAGACTCTTTTAAACGATCATGTGTGGGAGCGGAAGTACGAAGTGGACTCTCTGTGCGCGCCCATTTATCTGGGATACCTTTACTGGAAGACCACGGGAATTGACAGGATTTTTACGGAAACCTACCATGATATGCTGACGGCGATTGTGGAGACCTTTACGGTGGAGCAGGATCACAAAAAGTCGGACTACAGCTTCCGGCGTTACGACTGCGTAAAGACGGACACGCTGCCCTGCAAGGGAAAAGGACGCCCGGTGAATGTGACTGGCATGACCTGGTCGGGATTCCGTCCTTCCGACGACAGCTGTACCTTCGGTTATCTGGTTCCGGCCAATATGATGGCGGTGAAGGCTATGGAATATGCCCGGGAGATTTGTCTTGACTGTTATCAGGATGAAGCTCTTGCGGAAAAGTGCGGGGAGCTTATGGAAGAAATACAGGATGGCATTATGGAATACGCCCTGGTGGAACATCCCAAATACGGAAAAATCTATGCCTATGAGACGGACGGCTTTGGCAATTATAAGCTGATGGACGACGCCAACTCTCCCAGCCTTCTGGCTATGCCTTATTTGGGCTACTGCGACAGGGAAGATGCGCTTTACCAGAATACCCGCAGGTTCCTTTTATCTTCGGACAACCCCTATTTTTACGAGGGAAGCCTTGCCAAGGGGATGGGAAGCCCCCATACGCCGGAAGGATATGTGTGGCATATCGGCATTGTGATGCAGGCGCTCACTTCCGGCAGCCGGGAGGAAATTCTCTCCTGCCTTGCCATGCTTGCAAGAACGCACGCGGGGACCAATTATATGCATGAATCTTTTGAGCCTTCAAAGCCGGAAGAATATACAAGATCGTGGTTCGCATGGGCAAACACCCTTTTTGCGGAACTGCTTGACCGGTTGATGGACGAGGACTTTTTTGCATCATAAAAAGTCAAAAACCCCGCCGCAAGCAGCGGGGCATCAAATTTGAAACGCCCCAAGGGGCGGGGCAAAAGACCCTCGCGGCAGTCGCCAAATGCCTAAGCCAACCAACGGTTGGCTTTAAGCAGTCACTTGGCTCATTGCTCGCGGGAATAAATGTAAAATAGTTCATGTGTTGTTTTTGCCGCAAAGCAGCATGTCGGGAAATGTGAAAAAGTGCAGATTGAAAATGTTCAATCGCAGGTTTTGTGGCTGTGCGCCGCTTGCCGCAAACCTGTAAGTCCTATATGACTTTGCGCAATAAAGCGGCACGGAAATGAGGATAAAGCGTGAAGAGAAGTTCTAAGGCGTCAGAAAACGACGCCTAAGAACAACTAAAGCTTCACACTCAAAAGAATGCCCTGACGGTCATTCTTCACACATTGTTTGTGCCACAGGCAAAGCCTGCGGTATGCAAGGAGGTATAAAAATGAAATTGATGCATTCAGAATGGCAGGGGCGGCTGGAACATTGGATTCGCACTCTGAAAGACGATTTTTACGAACCCGTAGGGGAAATTTCATGGGAAGCATTTAGAACCATGGACCATCTTTCCCCGGAAGAAGCAATGGGCAAAGCTTTTGAACCGGTAAAGCCTGGTTTTACATGGGGAAACATCTGGGAATACTGCTGGTTTAAGGGCAGCGTATGCCTGCCTGAGGGGGTAAAGGGGCAGCGCATTGTGATGGACTTGCAGCCCGGCGGAGAATCCACCCTGTTTGTCAACGGAAAATCCTTTGGCACTTACCGGGCGGACTGGGTATTTGAACCCCACCATTTTATAGAAGATAACGTGCTTAGTGCCTGCGCGGAGGGCGGCGAGCGTTTTGAGATTTTGATGGAAACCTATGCGGGGCATTATTTCCCGGACGCGGCGTCAGGAGGCTGCGCTACGGGGCCGGTTCTGCCCGGCGCATATGAGGATCCTGCCAAAGAAGGAGCGCGCAGAACTTTAGGAAAATCCACCTTTGGCATTTGGAACGAAGCGGCTTACCAGCTGTACATGGATGTGGATACTTTAAGACGCCTGCTTGGCACTTTGGACGAAAAATCCTTGCGCGCAGCTAAGATTGCCAAAGCATTGGAGCAGTTTACTTTGACGGTTGATTTTGAGCAGCCGAAGGAAGGAAGAATCGCTTCCTACCTGAAAGCCCGCGAGGAGCTGCGCCCTGTGATGGAAGCGAAAAACGGTTCCACGGCGCCCGTATTTTATGCAATTGGAAACGCCCATTTAGATCTTGCGTGGCTGTGGCCCATGCAGGAAACCCATCGCAAAACGGAGAGAACCTTTGCAGCCCAGCTACGGCTTATTGAGGAATATCCCGAATATAAATTTATCCAGAGCCAGCCGGCGTCCTATGAGATGTGCAGAAAATACTATCCGGAACTCTTTGAGAGAATCAAGGAGGCCATAAAAGGCGGCCAGTGGATTGCGGACGGCGCTATGTGGGTGGAGCCGGATACCAACATGGCAAGCGGCGAGGCGCTGATTCGCCAGCTGGTACATGGAAAACGGTACTACAAAGAAGAATTTGACGTGGACAGCAGGGTGCTCTGGCTGCCGGATACCTTTGGCTATACCGCGGCACTGCCACAGATTTTAAAGGGCTGCGGAGTGGATTATCTGGTTACGCAGAAGATTTTCTGGTCCTACAATGAAGGAGATCAGTTCCCGTACCACTACTTTACATGGCAGGGAATGGACGGCTCGCAGGTAGTTTCCTTCCTGCCCACCAGCTATACTTACCGCACCGACCCTACGGAGGCAAACCGCGTATGGAAAGAGCGGACACAGATGCAGGATTTGGACGCTTTCCTGATGCCTTACGGCTACGGGGACGGCGGCGGCGGCCCGGCCCGGGATTACATCGAATATGCAAAACGTCAGGAAGATTTAGAGGGCAGCGTAAAAATGAAGATGGCAGGCCCTATGGAATTTTTCGAGGATATGGAAAAACAGGGCGGCCCTGTCAATACCTATGTGGGAGAGCTGTATTTCAGCGCACACAGAGGCACCTATACTTCTCAGGCTCTTGTGAAAAAGAACAACCGCCGCAGCGAGCTGGCTATGAGAGAGCTTGAAATGTGGAGCAGCTTAGCGATGAGCCATGGTCTCCAATATGAATTATCCGAGGCGGATGCACTGTGGAAAGAAGTGCTGCTGCATCAATTCCATGATATTCTTCCGGGCTCCTGTATCGGACGGGTTTATGAGGAAGCGGCAAAGGCTCAGGGGAAGATTTTGGAGAAAGCGGACGCGCTGAAAGAAAAAGCCTTTGAAAAGCTCACCGACAGGACAAAGGAAAACGCCGTAACCGTATGGAACTCTCTAAGCTTTGAGAGGGAAGTGCTGGTGGATCTGCCGGAAAGCTTTAAAGAGGGCGCGCAGACCCTAGAAGGCGAAGCTCTTCCGTTGCAGCAGACGGAAAGGTCGGTGAAGGCTCTGGTCCGCATTCCTTCCTGCGGCGCCGTTTCCGTAGTTCCTTTGTCAGGGGACGCTTCTAAGGAAAAGGCGGCTCAAAAAGCGGTATCCGTCAACATGGACGGAGCAGATTTTGTGCTTCAAAACAGCAAAGTGAAAGCGGTAGTCAACGGCAAAGGCGAAGTGATTTCCTTCGTGCTAAAAGAGTCCGGGAGAGAGTTCGCGGCCGCACCTTTAAACCGCCTTCATTTATATAAAGATGTTCCACGTCTTTTCGACGCGTGGGATATTGACTCCAACTATATCGATCAGGAAGTGGAAGCGCTGCGGGATGCGAAGGTGGAAATCGCAGGAGAGGGCTTAGAAGCTGTGCTTAAAGTAACCGGTAAAATCAGCGAATCCTCCTTTGTACAATATATCCGCTTAGCGGCGGACAGCAGCCGGCTTGTGTTCGAGACGGAGATTGACTGGAAAGAGCTGCACAGACTGTTAAAGACGGCCTTCCCTGTAAACGTATACGCGGAAAACGCCATCAACGAGATGCAGTTTGGCTACGTGGAGCGTCCCGCCCATCGTTCCAAACTCTACGACAAGGATAGATTTGAGGTGTGCAACCATCGTTACAGCGCTTTTTGCGATGGATCTCACGGGGCGGCGGTTTTGAATGACTGCAAATATGGCATCAGCATGAACGGAAATGCGCTGGAACTGACCCTGCTTCGGGCAGCGTCAACCCCGGAAATGCGTGCGGACAACGGAATGCATACATTTACCTATGCTTTTACGGCATGGGAGGGAAGCTTTGCACAGAGCGATGTGGTCCGTCAGGGCTATGAACTGAATGTGAAGCCCCAGGTCAGCGCGGGAGCCGTGGAATCCTTTAGCGGAATAAACATAAATCGCGAGAACGTTATCTTAGATACCATGAAACCTGCCGAGGACGGAAGCGGCGATGTGATTTTGCGTCTGTACGAGGCGAAAAAGGCGGCGGTGGACGCTGAGATAAGCATTGGTTTTAAGATAGGCAAAGCTTATCTTTGCGATATGCTGGAAAACATTTTGGAAGAAGTGGATATCGCAGACGGGAAAGTGAAACTGCCGTTCAGGACGTTTGAGATTAAGACGCTTCGGGTGGAACTGGCAAAATAGGATAGGAAGAATTGTATTGTTTTGGAACGGGCTGCTGTAAAAGGCAGCCTGTTTATATGCGTAGGACCGTGCAGAGGAAGTATGCCGCTAAAGCGGCGCACGGGCCGCGCGGCGAGCAGGGGAAATCTTCCCTGCTCGATTGCACAAGGCCCGTGTAGAGGAAATCAAAATAAAAAAGTATCGCGTTTTCACGATACTTTAATAGCGAGAGGGGGATTTGAACCCTCGACACTACGGGTATGAACCGTATGCTCT
>CAJUKV010000058.1 GCA_910587305.1 uncultured Lachnospiraceae bacterium
GATTCGAACCCCCGACCCACGGCTTAGAAGGCCGTTGCTCTATCCAGCTGAGCTATGGACACATAATAATAAACCGCATGTTACACATACAAAAAACAAGGTATTCCTCGTACCTAAATGATGGTAACATATGAATTTCCTTATGTCAATATAATTTTTTATTCTTACAATATATATTTTTTACTTTTACTGCTATTCACGGCCTGAAGGCCGCTCATAGCAGCATTTCGGCCCTTGGGCCGTGGCGATATTTCGAGTTTTGCTACGCAAAGATTGCCCCTCACACCTGAATCATTTAACATACGGTCAGCTCGCCGGGCGTGCTGACCGTAACTTACTTTTTCAATAATTTTTACGATAGTTCGTTATTTATAAAATGCAAAGGCATAAAGAAGTGCCAAAATAGAGGTTCCGTCTCTGGTTTCATTATTTTTTAACATCTCAAGGACATCTTCTCGTGAAACCCATTTTTTCATTTTTACTTCATTTTCATCAAAGTTCACAGATTCCGTATCAACTCTTGCGGCAAAAACATGACATATACCGTCAGACATCCCATTAGATGGATTCTCCGTACACAAAAACTTCAAATCTTTCACCGTGCATCCTGTTTCCTCCATGCATTCCCTGCGTGCGGCTTCTTCTTTCGATTCCCCGTCTTCCACAACCCCCGCCGGAATTTCCCATTCCAAGCGCATTACGGTATATCGTTTGGAATGAATCAGCAGCACCTCGTCTTTCCCGTTAAAGATAACCAGGCTTACCGCTTCATGGGGATAATGGATTTGGTGATATTTTTCTATAATACATCCATCCGGTAATCTTACTTTATCGGCATATAAGCACACAAAATCGCTTTCATAAATCACTTTTCTTTCTAATCTTTCCGGCAATTCCCTGTAGTCCATTGTTATACCTCCGTATACAATCGGCAAAGCCTGTTATCATATATTGCAAGCTTTGCTACGATACTGCGTTAATACTTTTCCCCTTATCCCAATTTATCATAACAAGCGGTGCTGCGCTAATCAGCAGTATTATCGACGAAATGATTATTTCAGCTGTCATTTTAATCTTCCTTCTCCATTACTTTTCTTTCCTTTTTCCTTACCCATATCATACTACCTTTTCATAATTCTGTATAGTTAAATAGTAAACAATATTTCCGGGCAGCTTGTGCGCATTCCTGACCGTGAATAGTAAGCAGCCTCAATCTGATATCCATACTTTACTTTCGATTTAACAATATTAAGGGAACCACTATCACCTATCCTTCATACTTATATGATATAGGGACTTGAAGGAGAGATTTTTTTATGGCTATCGGTTATTTGATGATACAGGCGCGGACCGCTCACGAGGCGCTTCCTCTTGACGGGGCGCAAATCTGGATTATGGATGATCAGGAGAAGCGTGTTTATCACTTGACAACGGATGAAAGCGGGGAAACTCAGAGGATTGCCCTGGAAACTCTGGATCGTTCCCTGTCTCTGAAACCTGACTTTAAGGGAACGCCCTATATCAGTTACAATGTGCTTGCATTTGCGGATGGTTTTAATTCCGTACACATTTCCGGCATACCGATTCTGGAGGGCGAGACTGCCATTCAGCCAATTGAATTTATTCCTATGCGGAATATGCAACGAACCCCGTCCGTAATAGAGATTCAAATCGGCGCGCCCGCCGTTTCCATGTCAGGCAGCCGCAATCAGGAAGCGCCCGATGTGGAGCCGCAGGTACTCCGTCAGGTTGTCATCCCAAATCCAATCACAGTACATCTAGGCAGCCCCGGCGCATCTGCATCCAATGTTCAGGTGTCTTTTCCCAATTATGTAAAAAATGTTGCCAGCAGCGAAATTTATCCCACATGGCCGGAGGCGTCCCTGAGGGCAAATATTTATGCTATTATCACTTTTGCACTCAATCGGGTTTATACCGAATGGTACAGGAGCCGCGGCTACAGCTTTGACATAACAAACAATACCGCCTATGACCAATATTTTATATATGGGCGGAATATTTATGAATCTATCAGTCTGATAGTGGATGAAATTTTCAATGAGTTTGTCCGCAGACAAGGACAGATCGCACCTTATTTTACATCCTTCTGCAACGGAACCACCGCAACCTGTGCAGGGCTATCCCAGTGGGGGACAGTTACACTGGCAAATCAGGGGCTTAGCCCCCTGCAGATACTGCGCTCCTATTACCCAAAGGATGTGGAAATTGCCGAAACAAATATTATTACCGGCATTCTGTCCTCCTATCCCGGTACCGCCCTTAGAACAGGAAGCACGGGACTTGACGTACAGACCATTCAAACTTATTTGGGGAGGATTCGACGCAACTATCCCGCAATTCCGGCAATTACGGATGAAACAGGCGTTTTTGGCGAGAGCACAAAAGCGGCCGTTGCCAAATTCCAGAGTATTTTCAGTCTGGCCCCTGACGGCATCGTTGGAAAGGCCACTTGGAATAAGCTTTCCTACTTATATACCGCCGTAACCAGGCTTACCGATCTTAATAGCGAGGGGACTTCCCTTGGGATCGGAACTGTTCCGCCCTCTTCGGTTCTTCGCCTTGGCTCCTCCGGCCAAGATGTTATTACCTTGCAGTACCTTTTGAATGTGGCTGCCGAATTTAATGCTACAATTCCGGCCCCTGTCCAAGACGGAGACTTCGGGCTTGAGACACAGCAGGCGGTTGCCGCCTTTCAAAGTGCGTCGGGCCTGAAACCCGACGGCATAGTTGGGCCCCTCACGTGGCAGGCTTTGTATCAAACCTATCTGGGAGTGGATGCCGTAATTCCTCCGGGCTCCGATGCGGGAGTGATAGAGTATACCGTCCGTTCGGGGGACAGTCTTTGGCAGCTGGCACAGAGATATCATACCACCGTAGAAGCCATCAAAGAACTAAACGGCCTGACCAGTGATAATTTAAGCATTGGGCAGGTATTAAAAATTCCTGTGACGGAATCTTCGGGAGGCTCCTACTTTGAATATGTTGTCCGCGCCGGAGATACCCTTTGGGCGTTGGCGCAGCGATATCATACCACTGTAAATGCCATTAAAAATCTAAATGGACTCTCAAGCTCTGCTTTGAGCATTGGCCAAATACTCAAAATCCCTTCCACGGGGTCGGCCCCTGCTCCATATTTTGAATATACCGTCCGCTCCGGAGATACCCTCTGGCAGCTGGCACAAAGATTTGGCACAACAGTGAACAAAATAAAAACCTTAAACGGTTTAAGCAGCGATATACTAAATATCGGCCAGGTGCTGCTGATTCCCAACGACTAAGCGGAAGGTTAAATACCGCCGACTTCGTGGTCCGGCTTCCGGAATTGGGTAGAGAAGATTTTTCTCCCTGCTTGATGCGCAGACCTGGCTGAATAGTTACCGGGCCTGTGCATAAAAAACCGCAATCTCCTGCACTTTGGGGGATTGCGGTTCTTGTCTTTTTTATTTGGTTTTAAACATGAATTTACTTGGGAGGCAGGCAGCATTCTTTTTTCGAGAATCACAAATATTTAAAAACTTTCATTAACCCGAACATCCATTTCTCTAAAAAATGATCTTTTTCTTGCCAGCACATTTACCCATTGCTCATTTTCTCTGCCTTTACGGACGTCCCCTGTTCTAAAAATGTTCTCCACCGCAAAGCAATTATTTCCCATAAGGCTTTCCGGCAAAGCTTCCTCGTAATCATAAAATATTCTGTTCTGATCCATTCTCATACCTTTCCCGTATTTAAAAGATGCATAGAGGATTCCATCCTCTTTCAGGGCCTCCCGGAGCCGTTTGAGAACTCCGCTTATCTCTTCATACGGAACATGCGGAAGAGATGCGCATGCCCATATTCCGTCAAACTCCTGCTGAAACTGCAATTCCTCGAATCTTATGCAGATAACCTTCCGCTTTATTAACTTTTCAGCTTCTTTACATATTTTTTCGGAAGCATCCAACGCGGTTACCTGATATCCCTGCATAAAAGCGGAGCTTATTGTCAGTAACGTTATAACTGCTTAAAATAATCTCTTAACTCCGCTTTGCAGGTATCCTCAAGCTGTTTTATTTCCACTCCACGAATAGCCGCTTCCAAATGATAGAGAATAACGACACAAGTGCCCGGATACTTCTCTTTAAGCCGAAAAACCGCTTCTTTACTTCCGATTTCCGTTAATTCTTCGGCGGAATGAATACCAACCGAATGAAGCTTTTTTTCCATTGTCTTACCTAATCCTAAGGACGTAACTGCTGCCATATTTACCCCTTATATCATAACCCACTCACGGTACTGCGTTAACAAATAGTTTTTTGTCATATATTTTGTTCCAGATAATCTACATTATCCGGCTTGCGAGCCTCCGCGCTATTTCTGTTAATCAGCTCTCTGCAGTACCTTATCCTATTTTCTCTTAAAATCAATCCAGCCATAATTTCTCATTTCTTCACGGAATGTGCTCCTTCGCGGATACTTATCCTTATACGATGTCATAAGCCTCTGTTTCGCTCCCATCTCTCCCGTGGATTCCAGCACCTCGCCCAAAGCAGCGATGTACGCCGCACATTCTCCGTAGTAGTTTCTGCGGTTCGCATCCATAATTCCTGCTGTCCGTTTTTCAAGCAGCGCTGTAATACTTTTTAATGCACGATCTCTTATATCAGATTTCATTGGCGCCATAGACTTCCATTTTAAAAATACCTGGCAAAATAGATCGCTTTCGTCCGTATCTTCAAACCCGCAGACGCCCTTTCGATACTCCTCCGGGGAAAATTTCATTGCACTTTTGGCCATCCCCACCATAGCGGCGATTCCCTTGCCACTCCATTGCCCCTCATACAAATATAACAGATACAGTGCAATTCCCTGTTTCATAAAAGTGCCTGTCCAGCCTAATGCGCCCGATTTATTCAATCCTTCATCCAATACATCCGCGAACTGCCCGTCTAAAAATCTGAGCAATAAAACCATATTTCCGTCCGGCCTGTTTTCTGCCCTCTCAGAGTGTGAATAACTTTTTTCATAATACGCAAAAGAATCGTCACTTTCCTTTAAGGATAATTTCATTAAAATTTTTCCAAGATCTTCCCTTTTCTTATCGTTTTCTCTGCCGTTTAACAGCACCCGGAGATAATTCAGGGCGGATGTATCAGATTCATAAGCGACGAAACAGCATTTTTCGAGCAAAGACTGTTTCCCATCCGCCGCAATAACATACTCGGCCGTTTTCAGTGCCGCTTTGCTGCGCATAATAAATTTCTTAGGTATAGTCTCCATCGCTTTTATTCCTATGGATACCATATCACTTGCCGTCACATATTTTCCGTTTTCCAACAGGTTCAAATATAATCCCGGATGGAAAGCGGCATATTTTTCCGCATATCGTTCCTCCAAGGAAACATCATTTAGCAGACTGACTGCTTCCAAAATAAGACGGTCAGCATCATGCCCTGTCTTATCCCCAAGATATGTTATCCAACGCGGGAGAAAATCTTCAAGCGCAGGTAATTCCTCATCTCCGTGCTGCATAATTGCTTCTAATGTGATTTCATCTTTTTTTGAATTTATAAACACTCCATACAACGTCTCCGGGCGTTTGGCGGGCGGCGCTGCATGATATGCGCAGTATGCCGTATCAAGAATAAAACGTTTCATGTCACAATTCAAAAACTCATGATACTCCATGTCCTCAAGTGAAAATTCTTCACCGCCATACTCACTTTCGCACAGAATTTCCATTGCTAACATTTGATTTCCAACTTCAAAGCCTTCCTTATACTTCTCCCTGTCCATACAGATATGCACAAAATCGCAAGCCTCATCAAGCATATCTGAAATTCCGCTATCGTCTCTATAATAAAATTCCTCGACACTGTCGTTATACCAGTCATCATACTCTTCGTTCAATATTCCGGTAATTGAAACTTCCTGCGAATCAATGGTCTTTAAATTCTCTTTGATGCGGCGATACATCTCATCAAAATCAATATCTTCCGCCTCTTTTTTATTGGATGCCTTTTCCCCTTTATTTCCAACAGATTTCAACGTTTCCAGGAACTCTTCCCTGCGGTGCTCCGGAAAAGTTCTTCCGATATCATGAATAAAAATGGCGAGCTGCTCTTTTGAGTATTGGGCCGTAAAGGTATCTGTCTGTTTTAAAAAATTTGTCAGATTCATGTCGAGTCTCCGTTTCAAAAATTGTTTTATATTAATAACTGCGAAGGTTTTCCTGCGTTTACGCTGTTGAAATTGTTTGATGTACTTTATGCTATACCTCAATTGAATATCTGTTAAAACTTACGGAAAATGCTCCTTTAAATTTATTTCAGCATGAGCTAATTCCTGTTCTGAAGTTTATGAATATGATGCCATGTGATATCATCTTGAGAATTCATATTTTCAATATCATTATAAATGAACCTGTTGTGGAATTCCTCATTTAACCATTTTTTCCTCTATATGATAACATAAATTATTCTAAAAGACATTATAATTTGTGATTGAAAATAAACATTATTTTAATTTTCAAACACGCTCTAGTACAGCATTGCCTCCTTCCTCTCTTCTTCCACAATGCCAAAAAACTCCCGCCCGGCATCTGCATGTTGGCTGCAGGGGCCAGCCTCTTCCCTTACTTTCAGAATATAGATATGGCTCCTGTCGCCATTTTCCTTAAAAGCGGCATATTCCATCCCTGCCTTTTCAAGATATGCAAAAATCTGCCTTTTCAGTTCCCCGTCATCATTTCCGGATAGTTATCGTCTGTCTCACCTTCCTAAAATCACTTACCTGTTTTTTAATCCGGTAATTTCTTCAACAGTTCGTCAACCATACTATCCACTAATTCCTCTAAACTCCAAGGGCAATGCTCCGGTATAACCTGTGATCTGTCAGCACGGTCCGGATAACGTTCACAGACTTTTTGATACCGTTTCACGCCTGCTTCATAAATATCCTGCAGTGCGCCGGACAGATATTCTGTCAAAGCCGTATCTCTTTCTTTTTTATTCCACTCTATGGCATAGGCAGCTTCCAGCCGACCGGTCCTGACCTCCTCCCCCCAGTTGCCATGTTTCCTGTCATTCGTATAATACTTCATTTTTAAAAGCAAAAGATGTTCAATCATAATGGCAAGCGCATGGAAAGCACGGTTTTGCCGCATCTTCTCTTCCACAAACACTTCTTCTTTTACAGCTTCCCGGAACGGTATCCCCTTCTGCACTGCCATAAGCGCCCGTTTCCATCCACTGATCTCATATGTATAATATTCAAGCCTGTCAAGGCATGCCTTAAGTTCCCTTTCCCTGTTCACATCCTTTTCTCCCTTTCCGGCAGTTTATTCAGCAGCTCATAGTCCTCATTTTCCATAAGTTCCTCCAATGTCCACGGGCATTTCTCCGGGAGCAGGCCGACCATATCCCGAAGGTCAGGATGTCGCTTTGCCTCCCATTTATACCATTGGATCCCATATTCGTATACATCCTGAAGTTCTTCGAGCAGATATTCTATCAAAAGTGTATTTTCTCTGTGCCGACCCCATCTCGTATGCATTCTGGCTTCTTCCCGCCACTTCCCACACTCTTTTTCCAAATCTTCTATGACCAGATAATAGGTACAATATTTTATCTCAAGCAGCTTGTCCATCATAAGTGCAAGGGCGCTGTATGATTCACTCCATATTTCGTTTTCTTCCGAAAAAGCGCTTGTGTCAAACTTCACATATTCACCGGCAGGCTGCCCTTCCGCTAATGCTATGATTGCCTGCCTGATTCTGGCAAGTTCTTCTTCAAGTATCTCGATTCTTTCCAATGCCTTTTTGTATTCCCCGTCCATACCATCCCTCTCTTTAATACTTTTCATTTTCTTTACATTTTTTCCGTAATATCATCTTGATCTTTCTTTACCGTGAAAATTTAATATACGGGCCGCAGCCGTATGAACCAGTTTATACTTCCTATATCCCTGCTTTCGGATTCCGGGCGGCTTAATCCCAGCGCCTTCCTAATCCTGCAAAAGAATATATAAGTACATATTTTCCTTATATGATGCCAGCAGTCTATGCCTGCCGCGTCCAAATACATTATAAAAAAATATTTTTCCCGTAATGTAAACTGGCAGCATACAATTGACCTTGCAGTTCCTTCATCAATGCAAGAGATGCCAGCATTCTGTTCTTCCTGCAGCGGAATATGCCTATTTATGAGACAAATAGGCTTCTGAACGCAACCGGGTTTGCGCTTTTGGGAAATCCGGGGAAATGACCAGTCCATCCCTTTTCTATGTCTTTATTGCGGGCCACTGTCCTTAGAGGTTTTCCCCTGCCATAAGGTTTTCTGAAACCATTCATAAGACGTGTAGCAACCGTCCAGTTTACATTGCGGGCAGGGATTAACCGGTGTTTCTATCAGCCCCAGCTTATAAGGACATTTCGCACATGGGGGATTTATTCCGTAAATTAACTTCTTCAATTTCATTATCTATGCCTCCGTTCATAATTGATGTAAAATTGCAGCAAATCAGACAGCCTCTTCTATGGCCTCTCCGGATGAATCAAATCGGAAACAAATGTTGATATCCTTCCATCCGGGGCAAATCTGTACCATGTGTCAACACCATAAAAATCTGATGTAAAGACAAAATATATCAGCAGGGACGCGCTTTCATCCGAAACAGTTTCCCTTTCTTTTATCGCATATATATCTCCTATATATTCAAACCATTTGCCATTTACAGGGTCAGCAGCACGGCAGATATAGGTAAATTGCTTATCACGGTTGGAATTATGTTTGGCAGAGATCTCATGTGTGATCCGGAGTTTATCTCTCCATGGCGGAATATATCCTGTAAAAGCATATTGATTTCCCCATGATGCAAAAATACCACTCTTTACCCTAACGGCCTCTCTATCTCCTTCGTCCAACATGAAATCTTTCCTGACCAGTTCAACATCTCCCTTATCCGCAGGCTCCCTTACCTCTGCAAGATACCAGTCTGAATCTTGAATCGTGTAAACTCTCAATGCACTGCGGACGGTATAGCACCCGACCCGGAATGTGACCGCCTTGATTTCACCGGGAAGCAAATCTTCTTCCGGAACCTCATTTTCATCTGCCCCCGGACACCATGCATCAATGCAAACAGGTTCTTTATCGCAATGCCTCCGAAACAATTTGAACTTTTCCTCATCAACCTGGGATTGCGTTTTTCCCATTGGCCGTTCCTCCCAATCTTTCTAAATGAATTTTCACTTTTCGCAAAATATATAAATTAACGCTTCCCCCTCAAGGAAGCGCTTTCATATGTGGCAGTTCTCATTATAGTTAAGATTCTTTTCCTTTTCTCTTCCTCTCAAAGATAATTTTTTCGCGGCTGATTTCTACACGGCTATAATCATCATGAAGGATGCTCATGACCGTAATACCAACTCCTGAAAGGAGTAACAAGGCTGAAAGGGGAATTACAACTTCTGTGGTCGCTGTAGTCACAACTACCTTAGCTGCAAAAGCCAACGATGATCTTTTCTGCTTTTTCTTCAACAGCCCTTTTCAGTTCTCCCTGCGTCGTTACGGTAACGCAATCCATATTTATACCCCCGCATACCGCAAGCCGTGCTTGCGGTACTGCCACCGATAAGTATTTTTAAAGTTTACTTCCAAACTTCCTGACATGCCGCCTTGCAGCACAAACAATACATGAATTATTTCAGAAGAATCGCCCAAGGCGATTCTTCGAGAGATGACTTAGATTTTCTTAGGCGGCGTCCTTTGACGCCTTAGAAAATCTTCATCTCTTCTTCACACTTCCTCCGTGCAGCAAAATGTTTCACCCTTCATATCCTTTCGGATATCTAATATCCATAAGGGGCCGGCCAGCAGGGTTCTTTATTTTTACGCTCATGATCTGTTTATGGCATTCCATAAGCTGATCCCTTACCATCTCCAAATGTTCCTTGCTTTGAGGGACAATATATTTCCTGGAACCCACTTCCAGTAATTCCAGATACCAGTTCACCATTTCCAATTTACTGAGGCAGTAACTGGAAATCATATGTTTGTCGTTAAAATCTTTAATTGCCTCTGTCTCGATCCGGATATAGGATACCAGGTCGATTGGGATTTTTTTCAGTTTTTTCTTTCTCATAGCATCTATACACCATACTTTTTGGCCAATTCCTGCCACATTTTTTCCGTGTCCTGATCACTAAATCCTCTATATAAGGAAACAATCTTTCCATCCATGTCCTTAAATGTAATTTCATTAAAAATAATATAATCCCATATTAAAAACCCTTTATCCCGTGAATTTCTGCCGCTGTTGACTTATGAATAAGGCCATATTCTTTTTTATTTCTTCTATTATTTCCTGTATTGGCAAATTCAAAATTGTTGACAATATTTCCAACTCCTATTGTACTTTGTTTAAATCCATAACTTTGTCCTCCATGAATATTTTTTCTACCCTCAGCTGCATTCCTAATAATATTGATATAACCATTATACTATACGTCGCTTATTTAAACGAACATTTTCAAGACGGGCTCCTGGAAATTTCATAATAAATTATTTACTTTTTTTCATTGCAAAAATCTCTAAAACAGCCTGTACAATACTTTCTTTGTCATCTTTATTACCAACTTTTTCAATGACCGCTTTAACTTTTTCTACAAAGCCATTGGCAATCTTCGATTCCATAAACCGTTTCACCCAGTCTATATCACCTGGTTCCTTATTTCCCAAATATACCTGTTCAAATATATAAATTGAACCCTCTCCAATCGCAATGGCAAAAGATGCCGCTATAATTGAATTCAGAACAGCCGCAGCTATATTGAGCCCCGGAATTGCTTTAATAAGATTAATCGCTCCTTTCGCCGCAGTTCCTACTGTACCTGCTTCGATGATTGAATTAATCAGCTGGTTTGAATTCTTTATTTCATAAATACTCCCCAGCGATTTCACTTCAGCAGTTTCCAAAGGCGTAAGTATTGCTGCATCCGGAATAGTAAAAGGAACTGCACCAACAACAGCAGCGCCGGCTGTCGCCGCCCCCACAACACTCTGAGCAAATACTCTTTTTCTATTTAATCTAAATGCAGCAAGATCTTTTTTTGCAGCCTTCATTCCCTCCGGAAGCAGGCGGTTTGTAAGTTCAATCAATTTATCAATTCCTGTCGGAGGCGCATACGCTGTGTCATTCAGTGTAAATGTTTCTGCAACTACCGGGATAATTCCTTTTAAATTTTTTTCAAATCTTTTTTTCTTCTGCTCAGCAAATGCCTCTTTTACCATTTGAATATTTCGTTCCCGATCAGGCTCCGAATAAGATTTTGTAATGACCACAATAATTGGAATACTGGGCCACATAGCCGTTGCCCGAGAAAGGCTGCGGATTGTATCGGAAAACAATGTTCCAGCTGTTCCATCTGCACAAAACCAAATAACATTAATGTCAGTGTCTTCTTTCCCAACTTTGGCACAATCCTTACCCCAATCTTTCACTGCATTAATTGCCCGATTTTTCTGAAAAAATCCTGGTTCAAATCCAATTGTATCAATTAATCGAAAAGGAATTATTTCGCTTTCATAAATGTCCAGTTTAACTGTTCTCCCCCTTTTTCCATAACCTGTATGTGCAACCTGTTCGCCCAAAACCGCATTAATCAGGGTTGATTTTCCCACGCCAGCATTTCCGATTACCAAGATATTTCCCTTTTCCATTTTGTACATCCCTCCTTTGAGTTTCTGCAGTAATATCATATTTACTATTCGTTCCTCAAAGATTTCACTTTATTGTAAGATAAATTTTTTTCGTAATCAATTTTTACAAGGATTGTTTCATATAACGGATATCCAAATAGTAACAGTTCATGTACCCTTAATATGGACTTTATGATGATATCGCCTTATTCTCTAACTAACCCCAATACTTTTTATTATTATACACGAATCATGTCATCTTAGGTATACTGCCAGTAGACATTTTCCATATTCCGCTTATTCAGGCTACCTTATATTTGCTTTAATATGTATTCAGCCGACTCTGGCAATTTTAAATACGCTTACGTCTATCATTCTTCTGCTTAGCCAGCTCCGCTATGAATTCAGGCCGGTACAGTCTCATGAGACAATCTATCTTACCGTTACGGAAATATTTAAACATTTTCAGCCTAGTATCACGGCTAATCAGTTTAAATAATTCTAAACAGCTGTCATTTAAGCCCTTTGTTTCATTATCAACAACTTAAAATACCTCGCATGCCATCTCTTTATTCAAATTTTCCAAATCAATATCAATCACAAGCTCAACCTCTACATGGCAATGTCTTAACAATATACCTTTCTTCCAATTCTGTCTCAAAAAAGCTTTCATTTTACTGCTATATCCGGAATCAAATTCTCAGTGGATACTTTATCTCCTAACTCATTCTTATTAAGATAATTGTACTTTAATATCTTATCTAATAAAATCCTGAACAAACGTTTTGTAGGAAAAGCTCGTTAAATAATTAACAAATATATATTATAGATTTTTATTCAAATTGCACAAAAAACAGGCTTTTTTTCAATTTCCCTAACTTCTAAATACCAAAATATTTGATAAATACTACGTTGCACCATTGTATCCTTTACAATTTTCTTTTCATCACCTATTGTCTTTCTTGCCCGTTCCGTTTCCGGAATGTTTGTATAATCCTTCTCTCCCGGTAGATAATTGTATATCTTGTCAATAGCGCCTGTGTTCATTTTCTCTCCTTCCTTCCGGATGCGGTATGCACCAACTTACTAATCCTTTTGTTACTAATGCATTCATTTTCAGTTTTCAACTCCGAAACCTCCTTAAGCCAAATGCTGTCACTCTCTATAAGCCAGCTTATTGTAATAAACCCCATGCCGGAGCCGACACGGGGATCATTATAGTATCATGATTATAATATATAGCTGCAGAAGTTTCTCATACGTTTTAAATCAGCCGTATCACTCCTGACGTTTTTTCAGGACAAATCTCTCTCCCTCATAAGTCCGGATCGGATTTCCCCTGACAATACGGGTATGTTCCCGCCATGCGGCGCTTCTCTGTGCCGCTTCCTGCTTTTTCTGTAAAGCTGCAAGCTTCTCCTGTAATTTCTCCATGGCACGCTGCTTATTCCGGAACTGACTCCGCTCTTCGGTGGACTGCGACACAAGCCCTGTGGGTATATGGATGATCCGCACACCTGTTTCCACTTTATTTACATTCTGGCCTCCCTTACCCCCACAGTGAAACTTTTCGATACGGTATTCTTTCTCTGATGCGATCCCGTCCTGTTCCGGGATAATGCTCACATCCACATACCAATTTTTCCTTTTATGGTTCGGACGGAAGGGACTCCTGCAAATCCACAGCACTGTCCCCTCAAGGCTGCTCAGGTCCTGCTCTGTCCGGAAACGGAGGGAATCATAACAGCCTTTTTCATAACCGCCGGTTGCGGACATCATTTCCAAATTCCCATATTCTTTCTGTAATGCTTCAAACAGCTTTGCTACCGCTAACTGACACTCGGACGGCCCCTGTCCCGCACTGATCTGTATTATCATAAATTTCTGTCCCTCTCTATTTTCTGCTCCCTGCCTTGAAATTATAGACAGGCTTCAATATCTCCTTAACTTCTACGGTGTCTCTAATCTGCTCAACAATTTCCCCTATGGAACGGTAGGCAAAGGGCGCTTCATCCAAAGTGTCCGCCCCGACGCAACTGCTGTAGATGCCCTTCATTTCTTTTTTAAACTCCGATACGGTATACTGATTCTTTACATCTTCACGCTTTAACTTCCTGCCGGAGCCGTGTGGCGCAGAATAATTCCAGTCCACATTGCCTTTCCCAATGCCTAAGATAACTCCGTCCCTCATATTGGCCGGAATGACCACAGGTTTACCCTTTTCTGCAGAAATAGCGCCCTTACGGAGGATACCTGAATCATCCTGATAATTATGCGGCACCGAAAACCGCTCCATCGCCTTCCATTTCATCCCCTTAAGGATTTCCCTGACGATAATCTGCCTGTTCCATTCGGCATACTGCTGAATGACCTGCACATCCTCTAAATAAGCGGCTTTATTATCGCCCTCCAGGTAACTCATGTAATAAGGCACTTCTATGCCCCGTTCTTTCAGACAGGTATTGGCAAGCCTTGTGTAATATTCCGCCACTTCCTCCCCCAAATGCCTGCTTCCCGTATGCACCACAAGGTACAGACTGCCATCATCACCCTGATCCAGTTCGATGAAATGATTGCCGCCGCCAAGAGTGCCAAGGCTCCTGTCTGCCTTTGCCCTGTTAATATGGCGGATGCAGTGGAGCCCTCCATAGGAAAATTCCTCCGCCATGTGATGGGGTTCTTTCCGGATTGTAAAACCCGACGGTACATTTTCCCGGATCACTCTGTCTAATTTCCGGAACTCCACATGATTCTTATTTAGTTTTACACAGGTCATGCCGCAACCAATATCCACCCCTAAAAGCTGTGGGATCACCTTATCCGTGACCGTCATGGAAAGACCAATGGGCGCAACCTTTCCGGGATGGATGTCAGGCATCATACAGATTGTGCTCCCATCTGCGGTTTCGTTATCACATATCATTTTTACCTGCGCCAGAGCGTAATCTTCTGCGTCATCTGTAAATATTTTTGCTTCTGCATAAATTCCTTTCACTGTTTTCATAATTAATTGCTTTTCCTTTTCTTAAAAAATGGGCGCAAAAAAAGCACCCCAAAGGTGCTGTGTCACAAGTTCTCTTTCCATACAAATATAAAGTTATAGAAAATCCCTGAAATACTTATCAAAAACTTTCTACCCTGTAATAGAGCTATCTGTAAGACATAGGGAGCGACATACCTTTGATTATCAGTTTCATTATTCTGTTTTGGATAGCTTTATTCTTCTGCATGGTAAACACTCCTTTCCTTCATCAATGCTCTTTATTCCAACAAATAAATAGTACCACGAGAATCTGCGGTTTGCAAGTATCTATTTCTTATTTCCGGACTTCCCTAATCAATACCTTAACAAATCGACACAGATATAAGGTCAAAGTTTATAAAACAAGGGCAAAATGAGGTCACTCCTATGTAATTTCTCATTTAAGGGGAAGAAAAAGGGCTTGAAATCTCGGAAAGCCCCATAAAATCTAGCTTTTTACTAATGAATTCGTCAGAATTCTATTTACTCAATAATCGTAGCCACGCGACCGGGACCAACATTCCTGCCGCCCTCATGGTATTTGAATAGTGTTTTTTGTGGTATTTTCTATACTTTTTATTGTGGAAAACGGCGTAAAATCGTTGTTTTTGTGTAGCGTATTTTTATTTGCATGATTTCTTGGCACCATTTTGGCACCAAGTGTCACTATTGCAGCGCCATTATTCAACAAATCATTTATTGCGTAAGAACATAATAATGCTGCCGCTTTTTTTCTTCGTTATTCTTTGAGCTTTGATACAAATTCTAATGAAGCAGTATTGTTATTTAGCATTGTTGCACACATTGAGACGGCAATCCCATTAATTTCAGCCATATAAATATTTACATTATTGCTTTCTACCCATACAAAATAAAGTTCTGCGTCAATCATATCCCAACCATGCAATGCCGTATTAACCACATCTATCCACAATTTAGAATCTTTCTTTGTACTTATTTTTCGGCAAATGATAGGACTGTTTTCTTCATAACTTCAATAACATTCTCCGGCGTTGCATCTGGAGTTATATGCCATATTTCCGGCACCTTACTCCCTCGGATATCTTGAATAAGAGCCCTCAATTCTGTTTCGGCGCCTTTTTCATTCAAATGGACGCGAAAAGCTATGGACGCTCCCTTTTCCCCTTGCACGAAATAATCCAGCTAACAGAAACCCTCATAAAGATCAATAATATCGGCTTGTGCAAAAATTTTATAATAATTGTAGTAATTTTGAATGATTGTTTGGACCATCTTAGCCTTTCCTCTCTATAGTTACAAATTTTTGCATGATATCATTTGGTATTTCAATCTCATACTCACAAATCAAATCTCCATTCAAAACCGAACGAACTACTTTACCTTTCAGTTTTCTTCCCATAAATGCTTCTGCAAAATTCATTACATGACCTAAACTACAATTACATAATATAGGTGACACAACGTTTTCCGATAAGATGGACTCCTTTGCAAAAGGGCAGTGACAAGCATGATATCGTTTCATTTTTTCGTTGGTGGCATTTAAATACTCCTTCATGTTACAGGGAAATGCCATACAGTATAGTTTGTTTTCCTCCCGAACAGGAGCTAACATTTTCGGATTTTCTTTGATAAATGCTAGTACTTCATCTGAAATTTCCTGTCCATAAAAATCCTTTTTTTCATTGTTCAGCTCAATAAAATAATTCAGTTCATCATTCAAATGCTTATTTAGAAAATCATCTAAATTACCTATTTCCATAAATTCTTTATGAGCCCATTCACACTGAGATGGATGTAATCCATGCCTCACTTTGCATAATATTTTTTTCAAGGTCTCTTCATCTGTCATTTCTTCCAACCGTTTCATAAACAAATACATATTATGGCATTGGCACTTGCACTCGGAATCTATGTCTGGTAACTCAATATTTTTAACAAGCTCATTCCAAAAATTTTCCCCAAATTCTACACAAATTTCTTTTTTAAAAGTAGCTATCCCAAATTTTTCGTCGTAAACTATTTTAGTATCTCCCATATCTCCTCCTAAATTTTTATCTGCAATGTTCTATATATTATTTTACCACTTCCAATTTCCATTTGCCACAAAATATAGAACATAGTAATCTCCACACCACATATTTCTTATCGTTTCGACGTCCTCTCCATCTGCTGTTTCTGTCCTTTTAAATCGTTCTGTTTTTCGTACAGATTATTTCAATCCTTACAGGGTTCTTTCATGCACTCCAACTATGCCCGCACTCCCTCCCGGCAATCCGGCTCTATCTTCTTATATTCCCCGGTCAGAT
>CAJUKV010000059.1 GCA_910587305.1 uncultured Lachnospiraceae bacterium
ATAAAACCATATGGAAGGGTTATTTTTTTATTGATAACTTACAACTCACAAGAAAGGTAAAGCAAGCCTAATATGATACCGCAAAGAAAAGCAGATAGTGTTTGTACCATATTAAAATGAAGTAATGCAAAGAAAAAGGCAGATATAAATAAGGCTACTATTTTTCCATAATTTAGTAATAAACCGCCAAGCAGAAAACCTCTCATTAGAATTTCCTCTATAATTGGCGCTAAGACACAAACCTGAATTAAGCTTAATATGGGCGCTGAGCTTAGGGATTGAAGAGTTTGCTGATAACTTTCTTCACTTGTCGGGAAAATTTTCGCAAATAAGGGATCTAATCCTTTATCCAAGATAAAATAGAATAGCCCGGCGCAAGCTAACGATAGTAATAATCCTTGAAACGAAATATTTTTTAATATATCAATCTTAAAATTATTTATTTTCGACAATAAAAGCAGAAACACAATCACACAAAAAATAATAGTGAATAAATTCAAATACTTTCCATAGCTAAAATCAAGCTTTCTCCATACCACAATATTAAGTAAAGTATATAATGACATAAATCCAAACCAGATGAATGTCCATAAAATGCCTTTACTGATAAATATTCCTTCTTTCATACCTATACCCCTCTGCAAATCCCAATTTTCTTAACGTTCTATTTAATTATAAAATATTTGTCTTCCACCTACAATGCATATTTATTGCCTCGCTTTCAGCTGATATAAAAGTTCTGAAAAAGGGAAAGCAGATAAACAGTATAAGTTTTTAGAAAATTCATAAATATATGTTTTTAAATTCTATGTAAGGTCAATTCGCAAATAATGGTACTAATGCATGGTATTCCGCTGATTTCAATTCACACTTCCACAAGGGGAGTGACCATCCCTCATGGATTCAATCTCATAATCTGTATAATTTCGATCCACACTCCCGCAAGGGGAGTGACTAAAGAGGACTTGGAAGAATTAAATGAGTACAAAATTTCAATCCACACTCCCGCAAGGGGAGTGACAGCAGATGTGTATAAAAAGCATATGCGACAGGCACGATTTCAATCCACACTCCCGCAAGGGGAGTGACCCAAATGACACAAATAACGAGTATAACCACGAACAATTTCAATCCACACTCCCGCAAGGGGAGTGACTATCACAACAAACCGCATACTTAAACTGTTCCCGATTTCAATCCACACTCCCGCAAGGGGAGTGACAGGGCAATATAACCGGCTGGTACTCTCCACCAAAATTTCAATCCACACTCCCGCAAGGGGAGTGACGTAATTGTCAAGCTCTGGCAAAAAATATATGCGATTTCAATCCACACTCCCGCAAGGGGAGTGACTCAATATTTTCAAAATCAGAAACCCCCGTGAAAAATTTCAATCCACACTCCCGCAAGGGGAGTGACCGGATCTATCTGGCTATGTTGCATTATTAGATCAGATTTCAATCCACACTCCCGCAAGGGGAGTGACTACATACTGCAATGAAAAAGGACTAACGATTGAAATTTCAATCCACACTCCCGCAAGGGGAGTGACAGACGGATTGTCGCGACCCTCTCCATAATAAGTAAATTTCAATCCACACTCCCGCAAGGGGAGTGACTAAAGCGAAGGTTATGATTTCCGGCTACGAATCGATTTCAATCCACACTCCCGCAAGGGGAGTGACTCGTCAATGATTTCTTCCGTTTCATCATCAATAATATTTCAATCCACACTCCCGCAAGGGGAGTGACCCGGGCAATCTTCATTCCTTTATTTCGTATTCAATTTCAATCCACACTCCCGCAAGGGGAGTGACCCTTTTCTCTCTATCAACGCCCGGACTTCATACGGGATTTCAATCCACACTCCCGCAAGGGGAGTGACTTGACAATAACATTGCATACGCAAAAGTTACGGTATTTCAATCCACACTCCCGCAAGGGGAGTGACTTGAAAGGGCGGCTTCCGCTGCCGGGCAATCCCTATTTCAATCCACACTCCCGCAAGGGGAGTGACGGCAGGTTCAATGCTTACAATGTCATATCCGGGATTTCAATCCACACTCCCGCAAGGGGAGTGACAACTCCGCAGAGCGCAACGAACTTCAACCACATGATTTCAATCCACACTCCCGCAAGGGGAGTGACGCGGCGAAGCGGCAGGGCATAACGCCTGTATGGGATTTCAATCCACACTCCCGCAAGGGGAGTGACGGCTACAGGAAATAGTATTGCTGTACCGTGTGCGATTTCAATCCACACTCCCGCAAGGGGAGTGACGCAGAGGGTAGCAGCATACGGAGAAAAGACAGGAAATTTCAATCCACACTCCCGCAAGGGGAGTGACCAGACGCTGCACCACCTTTTTTCTTTTTCGCAGAATTTCAATCCACACTCCCGCAAGGGGAGTGACCCTAGTTCCTGCATGGCTTCCGGGACTTCCTTCACATTTCAATCCACACTCCCGCAAGGGGAGTGACTCCGGCTCTGACATTTCATCTGCCTTTTATGGTATTTCAATCCACACTCCCGCAAGGGGAGTGACCCCCATACTTTCAACGGGCTTCTGATACGGCAGGATTTCAATCCACACTCCCGCAAGGGGAGTGACTATACTTGCGTAAGTATATGATAGACTTATCAAATATTTCAATCCACACTCCCGCAAGGGGAGTGACGCAACATTCCTTCTACTTCTGCGGCAAACTTATTATTTCAATCCACACTCCCGCAAGGGGAGTGACCCCATCCGCTTTATCCTCCCTGCGTCTTAATTCCTATTTCAATCCACACTCCCGCAAGGGGAGTGACTCCCTCTCTATCAACGCCCGGACTTCATACGGGATTTCAATCCACACTCCCGCAAGGGGAGTGACAAAAAAGTCGTGATTATGTCAGCGGCGCAGGTGGGATTTCAATCCACACTCCCGCAAGGGGAGTGACTGTCAGATGATGTTGCAGCGGCATTTATAAAGCATATTTCAATCCACACTCCCGCAAGGGGAGTGACTGCAAAAATCACCTATTTCTTTTGAAATATCAACTTTTATTTGGGCAATTTCTACAATTATAAATACTACCCATTTTATTTCATACAAAATAAATCACGATATATAACATTTCCGAGGTGCGAACCTCCCTGGCATTTCATGTCAGCTTACCGTTCGCACCACTTCATATCATTAAAATTCCTTCAGCCTCATAAGAAGTTTTACAGCCAAAATGTTCCACTTTCGCCTTATAGTTATTTCCCAAATAGTAAAAACGCAGGCTGTCTTCTTTCTCATCAATAAGCGATACAAGGCTGTCCTTTAACAGCAGAAGCTGCGAGGCATCTAAGATACACTCAAAAACGGAGTTCTGGACACGCTGTCCGTAATTAACGCACTCTTTTGCCACTTTGCGAAGGCGGCCCTTTCCGGCAGCACTCTGTGTAGAAACATCATATGTAATCAAAACCAACATGCAAACACCTACTTCCATAAAAAGGGAGGATACTCGTCAATATCTCCCCGAATCGTCCGGGCAAGCAAAAGCGCCTGTACATAGGGAACCAATCCCCACTCTATTTTTTCTTTCAGATACGGATGGGTTATGACTTCTTTTTTGTGAGTCTGCCATGCGTTAAAAAATACTTTTCTGCCGTCATTGTTTAAGAGCACCGCATTATCCTTTTGCTTTTCAAAATGAATCCCCCGGATTACTTTTGTATTTATTAATGTTAAAACAAATCGATCCGCCAAAACCGGTCTTAGTTCCTCCATTAAATCAAGGGCAAGAGAAGTCCTCCCCGGTCTGTCGCCGTGCATAAATCCCACATAGGGATCAAGTCCGACACTTGCAAGCGCATTGGCGCAGTCGCCGGCAAGAATCGTATAGGTAAATGACAGGATTGCATTGATGTTGTCAAGGGGCGGTCTTCGGTTTCTTGTCGCAAAATGAAAGTCTTCTTTCTGATTGAGTATCATTTCATCAAGCACGGAAAAATATTGCTCGGCTGCCTTTCCTTCTATCCCTCTAAGTTCGTCAAGCTCAGCCGCATCCGTAATCCTGGGAAGCATTTCAAATAAAGTATCCGATATTTGCTTAAGCCGTTTGGCATCCACGCGGTATGCATGGTCGCGCAATGTGCGCTCTATGCTCCATCTTCCGTTAAAGACTTTTCCAACAATCATATTCCTGGCATAAGCAATCCTTCTGCCGTCGTCATCCGATATCCGGTACTGCTCTTTTCTGAGCAGCACATTGCCATATTCTTTTCCAACAACTCTTGCCTGAAATGCGCCTCCGGGAGAAAAGAAACACATGCCGATTTTCCGCTCCGCACAGGCTCCCATCAACGCCGGACTTGCCCCTTTGTATGTGAAACATATAATGTTTTCCAGGGTATGAAGCGGGAATCTGCCAAGTGTTTTTTCGCCATCCTGTATTACAATATTTTCACCGTCAAGAGTCAGATAGCAGTTCTCTGTCATAACATATAAAGTATTCAATAATTTTCGCACATTGTTACTCCTGTACTAAAACACAAATTAAGTTTGCGACACATTCGTTCCTGGCAAAAGCGGCTTTCGTTTCCATTGTTCCCATTAATTCTTAGCCTTTAAATCTTTGCCTTTAATCCTTTGCCCTGATACTTTGCTCAATATATTCTCTGACTTTTTTCGTTTTTTGCAGCTTTGGAACACACAAATCTTTCAGGGAACAGGCATTACAATGTTTCGCAGGTTTTACGTTTGGGGTGTACCCTTTTCGAAAAAGATTGTGCATCTCTTCGGCCATCTTTTCCACATCTTCCCGTAACTTATCCGTAAATTCCACATGGGTGCGTCTTCTGTTCTCTCCATAATAGAGGTATCCCTCCGGTATATCTGTCCGGAACATTTCTTCCAGACAGAGTGCCTGGGCGCAAAGCTGTAATTCGTCCGCATTATTTTCTTTGGGCAAGCCGCGCTTATATTCAACAGGTACCGGATTCCATTTTCCATCATACCCAAACAGCGTGACGCCATCCTCACTTTGATGGAATTCAACCACATCGCACTGGCCGCTTAGTCCGAGTTTATGCGAAGATATCCGTAGTCCTCTGACAATCAGAAGATTCCCTCTTTTTTCAAAAGCTCCCTCGTCGTGCGCCTTCTTGTGCATCAGTTCGCCGGCAGTGGTTCTGTAATTATCGTCCCACTGCTGCTCAATATGTATCATGGCCCACTGCCTTCTGCAAAATGCAAAGTGCTGGATGCCGGAAAGCATCAGATAATCTTCTTCCGAATACATCGTTAAATCCCTTCCATCTCTTCCATCTCCAAATCCGGAAGGAAATCAACTTTTACATCATAATCCTCAAACTCTTTCGGATCATCTACTTTAGCCTCAATCTTGATAAGTCTGTGAACCTTTGCGGAGGAGTACTGCCCCATAGGACAATTATGTTTCCACCAGTACACTTTGCACACTTCCATACTTCCGTCGGGTCTTGCGGAAGATGAGTCGTTTACAAACAGTGTGCGCAGGGCCTCTTTTATCTTTTCCGCATCTTCGTCGCCAAATCCTGTCTTTTCGGCAAGCTGGTGATTTATGCTGCCTTTTATGACATATAACGCGGAGAATATTTTATGCTTCATTCCCATTGTATCGGAGGATTTCTTTCCGTCCTTTGCCGTTTCGCTGTTGACGCTTTTGGTAATCTGCATACTGTCTATATTTACCGGCAGTACGCTGAAAGCGGAATGAACAGACACCGGCCCTCTCACGCCTACGGACACGCTGTCATCCTTGAACGCAAATACCTGTCCAAAGCTGCGGACGTCAATCCATGTTTCACACGCCGCTTTTGCATAGGCGTCTTTATCTTTATCCTTTATAGCTTTTTGCATAAGCGCGTTACTCTTTGCACGCTCCGAAAGGCTCTTGCATTCATCAACGGCCCGGTCATCGCTCTGAACGAAAATATTCTCGCCCATATCCTGTAATCTGTTTCTTATTTTCCGCTTGATGCATACGTCCGATATTTCTCCAAACCCATCGTATGTTTCGCGGGGTCTGTTTCCATTTAGCGGGTCTCCGTTAGGGTTTGCATTTTTTACCATTACCAGAACTTCAAAATCAATCTTGTTTGTAAATTTACTCATCGTTTTCCTCTCCTTTATTGTTCTTTTTTCCGAAATGAATTTTTCATATATTCCATCTGTTGATAGTATCCCGGCAGGTAAAATTCTGACAGAGCCCTGTTGTCAAAGCCGTTTTCCGAAAGATGCACCATAATCTCGCGGGTCCATTCTTCAAATTTCGCCAGCTCATAATCTTTTAACTTTTTTTCGTAGGCAATGAGATTTTGTTTGATTGTCTTTGCCGTCTTAGCCGGCCGGCTGCTGTATGCGTTCCAGTAGCGCCTTGCGTTTGTGGCGCGCATCTCTTTCACTTTTCCATTCTCATCATATTCAAACAAAGCCCTCTGCTCCATGTAATCGTATACCGCTAATAATCTTCCGAACAGGACGTTTCTGTCGTTTTCTTTCTCCTGCAAAAAGTTGTCCATATCTTTTTTCTCTCCCTTCTCATAATTGTATCGTATCATTGCGCATGCCACGCACAGCACATCATTGTACCAAACGAAATCGCTCATCGTCTGCGGCATGGATGCGCGCTGTGCCGCCGCCCTGATGATGTCGGAGGGAATCGGGATTTCCTTTTGGGTTATGCAGGGAAGCAGGCGTTTTACCGTTGCCCGCAGGAGCTTGCTGTCCGCTTCCAGCCATTCCGAACGCTGGATGCCAAATGCTGCAAGCGCCATATCCCTGGGCGAGGGCGTGCATTCACAGGTAATCCTCTTTTTACTTTCTTCTGTCTTTCCTACGCTTACCATCCGCGGCCATTTACAATGCTGCTGCCAGTTCAATATTGCATCCATATATTGCCTGCCGCCCATTTCATCGTAATATACCACGGAAAGTCGTCCTGTTGTGGCCGCGTCCAGCGCGATAATCGCAATCTTATCGTCAACCCTGATTTTCGCGGCATATCCCCTTACCGCATTGTTAAACTGCCGGGCGATATTTTTGCCTGTGTCATGTTTGTTTACAGTCTGTGAATTCAGGTCATCCATGGCGTCAAAATCAAAATCGTCCACATCATTAAATGCATTCATGGAATCCTTCATTATATCGGGTATCCGCATATCCCTGTTTGTCATCCAGCAGACGATTGCCGATTCGTCACGGGTGTATCCCTGTTTGTGTATCAGCCATCTCAAAGCGTTATGCGCTTTCTGGGAAGTATCGTATCCCACCGTAACGGCCTGCTCTTTCGAGACAAATCTTCCCCTGTAAGTAAAGCCGGATTCATCGTTTCCCGAAATCAGCTTTGCCTTATCCGCACTGTTGCGTATCTTGGAAGGATGTTTGTCGGAACAGGATTCTATTTTTCCGGATGCATAGCACAATCTTTTATTTCCCGATTTCTTTTGATAATAGGCAATAAATTTTTGGTATAAATCCTGATTTTTCCACACCTCGGAGGGCATAAAATCTCCGTAAACAATGAACCTGACATTCGCACCCGTCTGGCCCAGTCCATGAATTTTTATCTGATCCGTAAGCCTGCCGTCGCTATTTAATTCCAATACCTGGCTGTCCGCCAGATCCCGTATCAGCAATCCCTTTTTCAGATACCGATAGATGGCCTGCACCATAGGATGGGTATCTTCCGATTCCGCCCAGTCCCTTAGCTGTTCCATGTAAGCCTCGAAATATTTTTCCTTATCATCCTCTGTAAATGCTGTATAATCCCCCGCTATGTAACAGAGTTTATCACACAGAGGATGCGGCGTGATTCCACTTGTTTTAGTCGCCGAGTCCTCCGTAACAGGAATAATTGTGACAACATCACCGCCCTTTTCCAGCTTTTTAGCATTTAGAAAATTGCCGTCTTTGTCAATGGTCACTTCAATCTGCGCATTAAATGTGGAATGGGAAATCGGCAATAACACTGCCTGTCCATTCCTGTCAACCCCCGCCTCGCCGGCGTACACATCATAGGTTTCAGCCAATGTCTTTAGCCATGCCAAACAAGTCACCTCCCTCAAATTCCCTTAAGCCTTTAAAATTCAAATCCACTACAAATTGTTTTTGTGGCGCGTCCCGTAAAATATGCCTGATCTCGCATTCTTCGGGGCGCGGGAAATGGATTACGCCGTCTGTCATTTGCGCATTCCAGAGCCGGACGGTCATTTTCCCTTTTTCTTCTTCCCGAACTGCCTCGTCGGGATAAGTAATCCCGTGCACCATGATGCCAAAGGATAAATTCATATTGTCATACGCCCCATCGCCTTGGCCTAAAGAACAGGGCTCCACATATCCCTGACATTCCCTTGCGCCTAAGAAAATATCCCTTCTTCCGCCTCTTTCAACCATTCTTCTGGCAATATCATAGTGCTTGTTCTCATTTCTGTCATGCGCCAAATCAGCCCGGTTTTCATTCCATTCGAAATGCGCTTTTACCCGGTATTCCACATCCCGCAGATAAGTATAATAGGATAAATCATTCCCACCCCTGTATTTGATTGGTCTTATCCCTTTTGATTCCGTCCGAATCAGATTCATGATACGGCATTCGTCAATGATCCAGGTTATAGTAGGTTTCCAGTAAATTGATTCCGTTATCCCCTTTAGCGCCTGATAGGTCGGTATCTGATAGCTGCATTTCTCACCCCCTGTCTTAGACAGCGGGTCCGTAAATAACGCATATCTGCCAAACACACTGTATTCAATCACATTAGGCTTGTCCAAACTTTTCACATCCTTTCCCGTTTCCCTGTTAAATAATAAGCGTTTCCCATTCCGGTGTAATTCCATAGTCGTTGTGGTAGGCTCCCGGCGCGGCCACCATGTATAAACCCGGTATTTTGTCGCTGACCGGCTCTATCAGGCCATCAAATCTCTTTAATTGACTTTCTCTGACATTCACCGTGTATCGCTGCGCCTGTCGAATATAAGATTTTATACTCGAAATATCTGTGCTATTTTGAATAGAGTTTATCAGTTCCGCCCCTTTCTTATAAGGAACAATAGTGCCAAAGGAATGATCCTCTATGACTCTGTAGAACTGCCCCGCCGTTTTGTATGCCTGATTCATATAGTTTTTCTTTTTTTCAGGAATAAAGCCTTTCGAGAGAAGTTCTAAAATGTTGGTATCCATTCTTTCTATTGGAAAATTCATTTTGTCCGCCGCGCTAAAATACACGGCCCGATAATAAGCGTCCATCCATTCCGAATCCAAAAGGCTGCCGGTATTTCCGCTCTCTTTATACTGGTAAATGATATTTTCCGTTATCCTTACATTTTGCTTTAGCTCAGTCATATTGCCGGCGTTTTCGCCTTCCAGCATAATCAAATTTACATTTCCCCGCTCCATTTCACCGTTTCTGTTGCACCTCCCCGCAGTCTGCGCCAGACTGTCCAGCCCCGCCATGGAACGGTATACGCATTCAAAAGAAATATCAACCCCTGCCTCAATCAGGTTAGTGCTTACCACGACAATATTTTCCTGTTTCTTCGAAAGAATTTCTTTTATGGAATGTATCTTATCGCTTCTGTGCTCGGCACACAGATTTGTCGTGAGGTATTCGGCATTGATATTGAATCCCCTTAAAATGTCATACAATTTTTTCACAGCCGATTTCGTATTCAAAACCACAAGAATAGAATGATATTCCGCCGACTTTTCCGCGATTTCATTTCCAAGGCTCTCAAATGTATATTTCTGATTTTTCCCGGGAGCGTTCACGCTCACCCGATCAAATATATGAAACCAGTCCGTAACATTTTCAATCATATCTTTCGGTTCGCTGTAACAGATTGGGCATTTTGCCGCCTCCAAATCCGGCTGGGTAGCCGTGCACAAAATAATGTTTGTATTGCACACCGCATTTAAAAAATTAATCATGTAGTTAAAGGTATGAATACACTTAAGCGGCATCGACTGAACCTCGTCGATAATCACGACTGCATTGACAAGCCGGTGCATCCGCCGTATGGACTCGCTTTTATCTGAAAAAAGCGTGTTCATAAACTGTACGAATGTGGTACAGATAAACGGTTCCTCCCAGTTAATATCATATTTGGAAAATCTGTTATGCCGGTAATCCTCGTCCTCCTCTTTGTCACTTCTGACCACGGATGAGTGGTGTTCTAAAATCCATTCATCATTCCCGATTGCCTGACGAAAGACTTGGGCATTTTGTTCCGTAATCGAAATGTACGGCGACACATAAATGATGCGCTCCGCTTCCCTGTGTTTCCCGCAATATTCCAATGCGTAGGCAAGACCGCTGAGGGTTTTTCCCCCTCCGGTGGGGATTGGGAGACAATATATTCCTGCAGGATGCCTTGCAAACTGTCTGCACATATCCTGCAAAGAATTTCTTGCGTAAAATATTTTTTTCTCTTTGTCGGTCATCTGGGAAACATTGGCGGATTGCCGCTTTTTTTCCATATATGCGTCAAAATTTTCTTTTGCCTGCCGGAAAATCTCCTGTAAATCGCCCTGCGGGTAAAGTTCGGATTGCTTTGTCAACGTATCGACATTGTCCATAAAGTCCGAAGTTGCCTCCCAGTCCGAATCAATTAACAGGGACAATATCAGCCTCTGCAGACAGGAAAACAAAAAAAGCCTGCAGTCAGATAACGCCTCCCGTACATCTTTTCCGTTTTTAGACGCCACCATAGGTTTTAATCTGTCAAAAAGTACCTTTATCTTATTCCAAATGATATCAAATTCCTGACAGGCGTTCGCCAGAATCTGCTCCGTTTCATATGTATTCAGATAATCTTTCCCTGCGTTGATGCACGACTCGTCATAGTCCTCCACCTTATCCAGCTTTTTTGAAAAAATATCGGTGTGGTCTTCATCAACACAGTCAAATAAACCATGATGGGCGGCGATTGCATAGGAAATCATCTCAATCATATACTTTTTGTTGCCCTCATCGCTGTGATGCCTGTCATAAAAATACTTTGCCCCTGTGGACGCGTGGGCGATGCTTCCCCGCAATTTTTGCCTTGTGCGCTCGTCCTCATGAAGGTAATCATGAAACTTTTGCTTGTTTTTACCCAAATCATGAAAAAGACCGCACAATGCCATCACCTGGGAAAGACCGCATCTCTCCCCTTTTTGGGCGCATAGAAAAGTAGTCTTTTCCGTATGCTCCGCTACGGATTCTTCTCTGCCGAGTCCGTCGTCCGAAATGTGCGCTGTCATATGAATCCCCCATTCTTGTCAGTAGCCCTCAGAGTTCACCCTGTCCGCAAAGGCGAACCATTTCCTCATCTTCCCTTGAATCCCCTGCCGCAAAAGCATCCCGCGGGGAAACGCCAATCCAATTACACAGAGTCTTAACTCCCTGAGCCTTATCCGCTTTGGCGGACACGATTTCCAGACAATTCCCCTCTATAAAATACCGGGCTTCTTCCCGTCCTTCCTCCGGCAGGGCGGCAAACAGCTCCCCTGCCTCCCGCTCCTCCCATGGCCTGTGAGAGGAGCGAAAAAGCGTTATTTTATACAAACCCTCTTTCTCCCTGCAGGTCAAAATCCGAAAAGAGTATTTCTGTTTAAAAGGCCCTAACCACTCGGGCCATCTCCGGTCTAAAAAAGAAAAAGACTCCCTCTTTTTTCCCTCTCCTGTAGAGCTTTCTGTGGAGTTTTCCGTGGAATTTTTTATGGAGCTTTCTGTGAAATTTACCGCAAAATTTTCTCCTGAATTTTCTCCAAAGGGTTCTCCCTGGTTTTCTTCCGACACATCCTCCAACACGATATGTGCGCCACCTGCAAAAATTCCTCCCTGAAACAGACGCCTGATTTTACGGCAGCGTTTCATGGCTTCTTTATAAGGCAGCGTGGTGGCGAAAAAAAGCCTGGTCTTTTCTCTGTAAAGCGCCTCTAACCCCGCTACAATATCAGCCGGACATTCATCATTATGTCCCCGTATCCCGCAAGTTTTGTCTGCGGTACCGCACCAATCGGCCCTTTGAGAGGAAGCTTCAAACTTTTGCCCCCTGCCTGTCGCAACTTGCGCCTGTGCTGCCTGCGCTCCCCTCTCGTCAGACAAAACAGACTTCGGAGCCGTATTGGCAGGAAACAATGTTCCCTCTATATCCAGAAAGACCGCCCTGGGATGCCGTGGAATCCGAAACAGAGGATAATCCCCAAACAAGATTTTATTGATAAAGTCCTCCCGCCCGCCATAGGCGAGAAAACAGGAACACTGTTTTCTCCCACAAGAAGGAGCCGGAAAAGAAGTTTTTTCCCATTCTTTCCAGCTCATTTCCATTTTCCTGCTGATATTGCAGGTGTGAACCGCGCCGTTTCCCTCCACAAAAAGCCGCCCTTCACATTTTGTAAAATCGGCCGGCGTCGGTATCAGCTCCCTGAAAAAATAAGGGTCTATCTCTGTGAAAACCCTTTCTTCCTCCGCAGTGTAACGCCTTTTAAGGCCGTCCATTTTGTTAACCCAAAGATAAATTTCCCGGGGCAGCTTATCCCTAAGCTCTCTTAAAAGAGACGCATTTTCGGGTGCTCCCACAGCCCCTGCGCAAAAGACGACGCCCGCCTGCTTAAGCTCCCGGCACTTTTTTGCAAATTCCGAAACCGTAGTCATTTCCGGGTGAAAGGTGGCCCAAAGCCTTAATTTATCTATTCTTCCTCCCGCTTTCCCAAAACAGGTAAGAAATTCCTGAACGTGAAAGCTTAAGTTCGTCTGGGCCCCCACGGCGTCTATCCCAGAAAGGGAACTGATATGCGCCAGCCCCTCCAAATACCATGAATGAATCAGCGCCTCTCCATAGGGAACCACCATCAAGGCGCGGAGAGAAAGCGCTGCGGCGCATTTTTCAAAATCAGCCTGAAAAGAAAGCCACTGCTTTTTATCCCTCTCCAGCTCCCGCTCCGACATGGGATGTTTGGAAAAAGGGCAATAAGAGCAACGGTAATTACAACTTTTCAGGCTCCCCCGGTACAGCATCATATGTCCGCCCATAACTTTCCTCCCATTCTTTCATGGCCTTTCGAATCTGCGGTGAAATAAGCTGCGGGCCCAAATAGTCAGAAAGCGCAAGCCCCTTTTCCGTCAGGGTAAGATACGCTTCCGCTCTGTTTTTCCTAACATATCCGTCATCCGTCCAGCTTTGAAGCAACGGAAAATCTTCCATGACATCGCTTCCAAAACGCCTCCGATACGCCTCCAAAGGCAGCCCCGGACGAATCAGCAGATGGCGGATTACAAAACGCCGCTTTATTTCCTCCGAAGATAACAAAATTCCGTGGGTAATCTCCGTATGGTCCCCGCACCTTTCGTACTCCTCTATCCGCGCAAGACATTCCTTCTGTCCTACCCCGTAGGGACTGCAAAAATGCAGCCTGCCTAAATAACTTCGTCCCCCGCATCCTAACGCAAGGGATGTGCCAAAGCCGCATTCGGAAAATTTCCGCCTCTCACATGACCTTACAAACCTTCGCATGGAATCCTGGCGGAAGCCTTTCTCTTTCAGAAAATGACTGGCCAGCTGATACTGCTTTAACGCCCCCTTCCAATCAGGAATCATCCCTTCCCGCTTAAGTCCCACGCCTTGTTTTATGTATAAGGGATATAAAAAGATTTCGTCCGGCTCATAGGATACGGCCTCCTGCAAAGACTGAAGCAGGCTCTCCCCACTCTGCCCCGGAATCCCGTAAATAAAATCTAAATTCACACAGGGAAAATCAAAAGATTTCAAAAGCCTTAACGCTTCCCGGGCTCTTTGGGCGCCGTGCTGCCTTCTGAGGCTCAAAAGCTCCTTGTCGGAAAAGCTCTGAATCCCCATACTGATTCTCGTCACCCCCGCCTTTTTCAAAAGCGCAAGCTTTTCTTCCGTGGTCTGAGCCGGCGCCGTCTCAATCACAAATTCCCTTTCCCCACTAAAGTGAAAATGTGTTTCCAAAAGATCGAACATCCTCTCTAACTGTGCCTCCGTAAGATACAAAGGCGTGCCTCCCCCAATCGTAAGGGCCGAAAACTCCGTATTATGGGGGGCCAAAAGCTCCTCATACTGCCCGCACTGCCGCTTAACAGCCTCCAAATATCGGTCCACGGACTCACGCCCCTGCCCGGTAACCGAAAAAAGATTGCAGTAGCCGCACTTTGTCTGACAAAAAGGAATGTGCAGATATAGCCCATGCCCCGAACCCTTAAGAAGCGGCGCATATTCTCCGAGGGAAATGCCTTTCAGCGGGCGGTAAGCGGTCTTATGAGGATAACTGTACATATACTGAACATAGGGATTTTCCACAGAGAGAGTCTCCGAATCCGAACTCATAGAATTTAAGTTCTCCAAATACAAGTTCAAAGTATTTATATTTGGGAATTTCAGCTTTTCCGAATCTGTATTCGAAGAACTCATTTTCCCACATACCTCCCTTCAGGATTGTGTCAAGCTAAAACTAAACTTTTTTATACTTTTTTAAGATTTTCTGCTACATTAATTCATGCCCTGTCGTTCAATACAATCCAACTAAACCATAAACGCCTTGAAGTATCATTTAATCATTACTTTTTAACCCATTTTCCCATTTTGCGTCCGCCAACACGTTCAATGATATTTCTTCCAACCATTTCTTTCATAATCCGTTTCACTGTTCTTTCTGAACATTCCACTTTTACAGCAATCTGAGCCTGTGTCACTTTGGGATTTTCTTTTATTACTGATAATATGTTTTCTTCTAAAGTGCCATTTAAAGTGTCATTTAAAGTGCCATTTTGCACTTTAGACTGCTCCAAAGGCTTAAATTTCACCATAATATCTTCTAAATGTAATGTATATTCAGGAATCGGTACACCATAACTTTTACATTCCTCACATATTTTCTCTATTCCACGTCCCCATGTCTCAACATAACCTGCACGGAAGAATCCATTTGCTATATTCGGGTTATAAGGCACTGAACCATGAATCTCATCCTGATAGCGTAAGTCAGAGCCTTCTCCAAAATAGCCAATTTTAATATAAGCACCTGTTACCCATTTTTCCGGATTGCGGTGAAACAATAAAATTGCTGCCCTTTTCAACTTCCCGTTTTCAATCAGGCCAAGGCTATCAAGAAGCTGTCCATTATCCATATTCAGGTCTTCTTCTATCATTCTTCCGCTTCGCAAAGCCTCACGTCGAAAAATATCAAAGCTCTCTTTATCCAAATCATCAACTGACACTCCATCCACCGGAACCGCATCCCATTTGTATCCGGTTTTAGACAATAGAAACTCCGTCAATGCCGCACTCTGAGAAGTTGCTTTGTGCTACCGCTCCGATAATGGTATTCCCCTTTAAAGTTCACCGGATAACTGCTAGAATTAACGCATATTTCAATGTAATCTTTTCCATCTTGTGTCAACAGATTTACATCTGCAATGATTCCAAGGATATCTCTGACTTTATTTGGAATATCTTCTAACAGCTTTTTACTGTCTTTGACTCCAATTACTGCTCCATAATCATCTGTTCCAATATATATCCTGCCGCCCTGCGCGTTGGCAAAACCACAGATCCATTTTAAATATTCATCTCGCCAGGATTCTTTCCATTCTATGTTCTGACTTTCGGCCATACCAGACTCCTCCTGAATCTTAAATCCTGTTTTCCAGCTAAAACAATAGCCATATATAATTTCCTATTTTTATCTCATGTGATTTATATTGAATTTTACCACATCTTATTAATTTCCTCAATTTAATAATTCAGGTTCCTAATTAAACAAAACTTCTTCTCTATATAGGTATACTCTCCCTCACACAAAGCGCTCCATAAGCTATAATGTAACCTGACTTTTACAATTTTTCATGAAAATATGTCACAAATTTATGATAACACATTCTTTGGTATTTATCATCAAGAAGATGTTATGTAATTTGAACTTTTTTGACTTTTGTTCAATCAAATTGATAACAAACAGATAATAATTTCGAACATTTTAACCTGCAAGCGAAAATATTCGATATTTTAAATGAACTATCCGACTTAAAAGAATAGAAATACGGCGGCAAGAGATATCGCGTTTCCAAGAATGTGCGAAACGGTACTGATAACACAATTACCCGATTTGTGATAAATCAACGAGAAAATCAAACTATCAATGAATACCGCGGCAACATCATAAACTACAAGCCCGGCGTTTCCGGCGGCAATATGTCCTGCCGCAAAAATAGCCGATGAAACAAACGCGCAGAGCCAAAATGGAAATATTTTCATACCTTTCCCAAGGAAAAAGCCTCTATATGCAATTTCTTCGCCAAATGCCGCAATGATAACCTGACCTGCCAGCAGTACTGTTTTGTCAAAAGACAGGACAGCGCTCGTCCGCCCCATTACATGGGCAACAAAATCTCCGCCAAAAATCAGATTTCCTGTAATAAGCGTTATAATACCACTCACACTCGGCAGCAACACCCAAAGAATCACACCCGGCTTTTTGATATCCCCCGCAATAGTATGAAAGCGCAAACCCGATTCGGAATCTTGTGTTTTGGCGGCAGCTTCCGTAATGAAGAAAAACGCTATCCCAACAAGCACGGAATATCCTGCTATATTCGAGGAGGGCGTCACTTTTGTTACCGTCAACAGTATCATTACAATGATACCTGTGAGCGTGATAACAGTACTCCTTTTGCCATCTCCTATAATTTGTTGATTTTTCATTTCGTTTCCTCCTGCATACCTGCCTCAAATAACCCGTTTTTCCAAATAAACGGCCACGCCATCCTCCTCATTTGAAAGTGTAATATCATCAGCAATGTCTTTGACCTCCTGCACCGCATTTCCCATCGCCACACCAACTCCGCATATCTTTAACATACCGATATCCGCATAATCATCTCCAAAAGCAACGATTTCCGATACGTCCCCGTGACACGCTTCACATACTGCTAATATTGCCTTTTCCTTTGTAATCCCGCTTTTCGTAAACTTATACCA
>CAJUKV010000060.1 GCA_910587305.1 uncultured Lachnospiraceae bacterium
CAAAGAGTATCGGCAGAAACTCAGGAGAAACTGTCTATACAGGAATTTATCAACAACCTTGATGTGGAATTTCCTGCGTCAGATGTAATGTCGGCGGCAGCCAGGGCGATAGAAGAAAGGGCATATGACCATATAGAGTATATCCGTTTAAATCCGGATGAGAAAATTATAAGTTGGACGAATATGGAATATACACTTTTCCGGGCATTGGAATATGCAAGGTATGGTGAGATTATTACAAAGGGATTCCAGTCGGTAGATGAATTTGTCCGTGTTGCCAATGTTGTGTTAAACCGCAGAAAAAGTCGTGCGGGAAAAAGCCTTGAGCATCATTTGTCAGCAATATTTGATGGGAATTGTATTGAGTATTCGTCACAGGCAATTACAGAAGGAAATAAAAAGCCGGATTTCCTTTTTCCTTCACAGAAAGCATACCATGATTATGGATTTCCCGTTGATAACATTGTTTCACTGGCTGCTAAAACTACCTGTAAAGACAGATGGAGACAGGTGCTGAATGAAGCAGACCGTCTAAGGGATAAGCCGAAATACCTCTGTACACTGCAACAGGGAATATCAGGGGCGCAGATGGATGAAATGCAGGCGGAAAATGTTATACTGGTTGTGCCGAAGCCTTATATAGCAACATACCCCAAAGATCGGAGGAACAGGATATGGACATTAGCCCGGTTTGTGCAATATGTAAAAACGATTGAGGGCAAATAAGATGGATATAAAAAGCCCGGAAGAACGAAGTAAAAATATGGCGGCGATTCGTTCAAAGAATACTAAGCCTGAAATATATTTCAGAAAACTGCTGTTTGCACAGGGATACAGATACAGCCTTAATTCAGGGAAAATATCCGGACATCCGGATATTTATCTCCGGAAATATAATACTGCGATTTTTATTCATGGGTGTTTCTGGCACAGGCATTCAGGTTGCCGGTATGCTTATATGCCAAAATCCAGGGTTGAATTCTGGCATAAGAAATTTGAAGCGAATATTAAGAGGGATTTATTTGTCAGGATGGAGTTACAGGATAAAGATATTAAGTGTCTGATTGTGTGGGAGTGTACGGTTAAGAGAATGAAAAAAAATCAGGCAGACTGCGAAAAATATTTGAAACTGGCAGAAAAATTTTTGAAAAACGATCAGCTATTTCTGGAAATCTAGTCGAATTTGCAGGTTGGGAAGGGAGTGATGTTATGAAAATGAGTGAAGACAGGTATTTGACGTTTGCCCTTGGAAAAGGAAGGCTTGCAGATAAAACGTTAGAGCTTTTTGAGCAGATTGGCATCACCTGCGAGGAAATGCACGATAAGAAGTCAAGAAAATTAATTTTTGTAAACGAAGAAAATAAGCTGCGGTTCTTTCTGTCAAAAGGGCCGGATGTTCCTACCTATGTGGAATACGGCGCGGCGGATATCGGCGTGGTCGGCAAGGATACCATACTGGAAGAAAACAGGAGAGCGTATGAAGTGCTTGATTTGGGATTTGGCGCATGCCGTATGTGCGTATGCGGACCGGCCTCAGCCAAAGAGCTTTTACTTCACCATGAGAGAATCCGTGTGGCAAGCAAATATCCTGTGATTGCGAAGGATTACTTTTATAATAAGAAGCATCAGACAGTGGATATTATTAAGCTGAACGGCTCCGTGGAGCTTGGGCCTATTGTGGGGCTTTCCGATGTGATTGTGGATATCGTGGAAACAGGCTCCACCCTGAAAGAAAACGGGCTCGAGGTGTTGGAGGTAATCTGTCCCCTTTCAGCACGGATGATTGTCAATCAGGTGAGTATGCAGATGGAAACGGAGCGTATCAGAAATCTTATTTCACGATTGAAAAATCTGGTAGATAAAGCATAGAAATAAATTTCATAGAAATAAATTTTCAGGTTGTCAAATATTATAGACAGCCAGGATATAGGGGAAAAAATATTTTATAATGTAAAATATGTGCGGCATGAGAAAGAAGATACAGGAAATCAGGAAGGAGTCGGCGCTATGCGTATTGTTGAGTTAAACAGCGAAACAAGAAATAATCTTTTGGAGAATCTTCTTAAAAGGAGCCCAAACAACTATGGACAATATGAACAGGCAGTGAATGAAATCATTGATCAGGTTCGCCGGAAAAAGGATGAGGCGCTTTTTGCCTATACTTTAAAATTTGATCACTGTGAGATTACGGCTGATACTATCAGGGTTACGGAGGACGAAATCAGACAGGCTTATGAAAGCACGGATCCTGCCTTGGTAGAGGTAATGAAAAAATCCGCCGCAAACATCAGAAAATTTCATCAAAAGCAATTACACAACAGCTGGATTTCGCCGGAAAGCGACGGGACTATTTTAGGCCAGAGAATTACGCCCATTGAAATATCCGGCGTTTACGTGCCGGGAGGAAAAGCGGCTTATCCGTCCAGCGTTTTGATGAACGTGCTGCCCGCTAAGGTGGCCGGCGTTTCAAGAATCATTATGACAACCCCGCCGGATGCCACGGGAAAAGTAAATTCGGGCACGCTGGTTGCGGCGGATATTGCAGGGGTAGATGAAATCTATAAGGCGGGGGGCGCACAGGCAATCGCCGCAATGGCTTTTGGAACGGAAAGCATTCCAAGGGTGGATAAAATCACCGGCCCCGGCAACATTTTCGTGGCCCTGGCAAAGAAAGCATGCTTTGGCTATGTGAGCATTGACTCCATCGCAGGCCCAAGCGAAATTCTGGTGCTGGCGGACGAGACGGCCAATCCCAGATATGTGGCGGCTGATCTTTTATCTCAGGCGGAGCATGACGAGATGGCAAGCGCTATTTTGATTACTACCAGCAGAGAGCTTGCCGGGCAGGTTTCCGAACAGGTGGACAAATTTGTTTCGGAGCTTTCCCGCAAAGAGATCATTGAAAAGTCGTTAGAAGCGTACGGATATATTTTGGTTGCCTCCGATATGGACGAGGCAATCAAGGCGGCAAACGAAATTGCCTCTGAACATTTGGAAATTTTGACAAAGAACCCCTTTGAAATCATGACGAAAATTAAAAATGCAGGGGCGATTTTCCTTGGGGAATATTCCTCGGAGCCTTTGGGCGATTATTTTGCGGGCCCCAATCATATTTTGCCAACCAACGGTACCGCAAGATTTTTCTCACCGCTGAATGTGGATGATTTTTTGAAAAAGACAAGCATCGTTTCCTATTCTCGGGACGCACTTTATAAAGCGCATAAAGACATTGCATTATTTGCGGAAAAAGAAGGATTGACGGCTCATGCAAATTCGATTAAAGTAAGATTTGAATAAGGCGAAAAGATTTTCTAAGGCGTCAAATGACGCCGCCTAAGAAAATCTAAGTTTCGCCTCAAAGAATCGCCGTAGGCGATTTCTCTAAATGCAATGAGCCGATTTGCGTTTGATAGTTCTTGTATTGCTTATGCGCAAAGCGGGCATTTTCAAACGAAACATAAGAAGAAGGAATGAGTTTTAACATGAATGGACTAAAAAAGTTTATACCATGTATTTATCTTTTAAATGAAAAGGCGGTTGCCGGCTTTCAGGATGATACTGTGATCAGCGAGGATCCCGCGGCGCTTGCCGGATTTTATGGGGACAATAATGCGGATGAACTGATTGTTTTTGATTTATCCACGGACGACTTAAGCCATGAAGCCGCCCTTGACAAAATAAAAAGTATATGCAGTCAGGCCCAGATTCCTGTGACAGGGGCCGGAAATGTCAGACGTATGGAGGATGTTAAAAAGCTTCTCTATGCCGGATGCGCCAAGGCGGCTCTCAACTATTCCAGGGAAGATAACGTTGCGCTTACCAAAGAGGTTTCCCTTAAATTTGGCAAGGATAAGATTGTGGCCTGCATTGCGGAGGCTTCCGAGATAGAAGCGGGCGAAGGCGTTCTTTCCGAGTTTGTAGGCGAGGTTATCCTTATCAAAGAAAAAACCATTAAGCAGGCTATTGAAGTGGCGAAGATTCCCCTTGTGGTGACATTGCCGGAAGTATCTCTTGACAAAATTATCGAGCTTTTATCCTGCACAAATGTATTGGGAGTGACAGGGCCTGCCATCAACGCCAACGCAAAGCAGATCAATGATATCAAAGATTTGTGCGCGGATAATGGGATTGGCGTTAAGACCTTTGAACCGGCCATTAAGTGGAAGGAGCTTACCACAAATTCCGATGGGTTAGTGCCGGTGGTGGTCCAGGATTATAAAACCCGTGAAGTATTGATGGTGGCTTACATGAACGAGGAAGCCTATTTACATACCTTAAAAAGCGGCCGCATGACCTATTACAGCAGGAGCCGTAAGCAGCAATGGATCAAGGGAGAAACCAGCGGCCATTTTCAGTATGTGAAGGAACTGACGGCGGACTGCGATAAGGATACGATTCTGGCAAAGGTTTCGCAGGTGGGTGCGGCCTGCCATACGGGAAGCCGCAGCTGCTTTTTTAACGAAATTGTGAAAAAGGAATATGATGCCTCTAATCCTCTGATGGTGTTTGAGGATGTTTTGGGCGTAATCAAAGACAGGAAGGTACATCCCAAGGAAGGGTCTTATACAAATTATCTTTTTGATAAAGGCATCGACAAAATTTTAAAGAAGCTGGGGGAGGAGGCGACGGAAATCGTGATTGCCGCCAAAAATCCTAACGCCAATGAAATCAAATATGAGATTGCGGATTTTCTGTACCATATGATGGTTCTTATGGTTGAAAAGGGAGTAACGTGGGAAGAAATCACGGAGGAATTGGATAAAAGATAAATCATGGAAGTGTGCATCGCATAATTTGGCTTTGTGGTGCATACTTTTTATTAAGAATTATTCGGACAAATATTATATGAGTAAAGTAAACGCAAACAAAAAGCTGGAATTAATAAAAGCAATCCGAATGCAGAATCAGTATAACAGACAATTATTTCGCTCGAGAGAAGGATTTTTATATTCAGATGAGCCGGAGATAAGGCGCGGGGAGCTGTACGGCCTGGAAACGCCTGAAAAAATGGCCGTTCCCGAACAAGATAAGGAAAGTGTCTTTGGGAGCTTTCGAATCCGTTTTGCCATAGCGGTTATTTTGCTTTTGTGCTTTATTTTATGTGATGTGAACCAGTTAAGCTATGAAGGGGAAAATACAGATACCTTTTATGGCAGAATAACCAGAAGCTTTGAACTAAAAGAACTCTTTGAACAAATGGAAAATTTATGATATACTCCATTTATATCAAAGAAAAAAGGATACGTTTTTATGAAAAGTCCAATCTGACAAGTACACACAGCAATCTTTTGGGAAAAGGCATTGCATCTGCAATGCATAGTTTTGTGTACGTAAAAGTTAGAAAGGGCTATTTTTATGAAAAGAAACATCTATCTGATGTATGCCATTGCATTGCTGCAGGGCATGGTTTTTTATGGGCCTGTGGCCACATTATACAGGCAGGTTCATGGCGTTTCCATTTTTCAAATCACAATGATTGAAAGTATATCATTGTTTTTGTGCATTTTGCTTGAGCTGCCCTGGGGGATTGTGGCGGACAGGATTGGCTATAAGAAAACTCTGGTTTTTTGCTGTTGGCTTTATCTGATTTCCAAAATCGTTTTCTGGCAGGCCGACGGATTTTTTTGGTTTTTGGCGGAGCGCGTTATGTTAAGCTTTGTCATTGCAGGCTTTTCAGGGGTGGATACCAGCATATTGTATCTCTCCGACAAGGAAAACAGTCAAAAGGTTTTCGGTATCTATGCCAGCCTGCAGATGGCGGGATTGTTGTTTGCATCCTGTATATTTTCTGTTTTTATCAGGAATAATTATCAGCTTGCAGGGTTTTGTACGGTGGTCAGCTATGGAATTGCCGCGGTTTTATCCCTGTGGCTTATTGAAGTAAAAAATAAGTCGCCGGAAAAGGTGAGCCTGCAGAGATTTCAAAGTTCATTGAAAGAGACTTTAGGAAATCGGAATCTGTTGCTTTTTCTGATTGGAGTTGCTTTTTTGTCGGAAACCCATCAGACCGTCACCGTTTTTCTCAATCAATTGCAGTATGAAAAATGCGGTCTTGACAGTTCTGAAATCGGCTATATTTACGTGATAGCAACGCTGATTGGTATGACGGGCAGATATTCCGTCCGGGTGACAAAGAAAATTGGGAGGAAATATTCTCTCATTCTCTTTAGCGGTTTTGCCGCAATATCGTGTGTGGTTCTTGTATTTACCAGCTATGCTTTGCTGTCCGTCGGCAGTATTTTACTGCTTCGCTTTTCGGACACTTTGTTTCAGCCGCTCCGGATGCAGATACAAAATCAGCAGGTACAAAGCCATGACCGGGCTACGGTACTGAGCATCCATGCAATGATAACAGACAGCATAGCAATTATTACAAATTTAATTTTTGGTTTCCTTGCGGAAAGGGAATTGAGACTTGCATTTTTCTTTGGGACAGGCATTTGTATTTTTAGTCTGTTTTTGTTCCGGCGTACAATTAGACGGATGGATACGTAATTTGAGGCTGTTTCGGAGCTATATAAAATCAAGCAGGGAAGATTTTTCTCCCTACTTGTGCGCCGAGCGTCCGTCAGTTTGCCGATATACTTCCTTTGGACGTTCGTGTATATAAAATAAGTCAAAACCCCGCCGCAAGCAGCGGGGCATCAAATTTGAAACGCCCCAAGGGGTGGGGCAAAAGACCCTCGCGGCAGTCGCCAAATGCCTAAGCCAACCAACGGTTGGCTTTAAGCAGTCACTTGGCTCGTTGCTCGCGGAAATAAATTTAAGATTAGCCGGCCGGCAGAGGCATTTTCAGCGCCTTTTTGGATTGTCGGCCGTAGGGAGGATTCATGAGAAAACTGGCTCTTAGTGACGAGATACTGATGAAGGTGGAAAAGCCTGCGCGCTACATTGGCGGCGAGGTCAATGCCGTGATGAAGGATAAGGAGCAGGTACAGGTACGGTTTGCCATGTGCTTTCCGGATGTGTATGAGATTGGAATGTCCCATTTGGGAATACAGATTTTGTATGATATGTTCAATCAATTTGAGGATGTCTGGTGCGAAAGGGTTTATTCCCCATGGGTAGATTTGGACGCGGTGATGAGAAAAGAAAATATTCCGCTGTTTGCCTTAGAATCGCAGGATCCGATTAAAGAGTTTGATTTTCTGGGAATCACCATTCAATATGAAATGTGCTACACCAACATCTTACAGGTGTTGGATCTTTCTAAAATTCCTCTCCTTTCAAAAGAGAGAGGGGAGGATGACCCTATTGTAATTGGCGGAGGCCCCTGTACCTATAATCCGGAGCCAATCTGCGACTTTTTCGACCTGTTTTATATTGGAGAAGGGGAGACCAGATACCGGGAGCTGATTGATTTATACAAAAAATGTAAAGCGGATGGACTGGGACGAAAAGAATTTTTAAAAAGGGCGGCAAAGATTCCCGGTATGTATGTCCCCTCTTTGTATGATGTGACTTATCACGCGGATGATACCATAAAGCAAAGGATTTCTCTGGAAGATGGGATTCCTGAAATTATTGTCAAAGAGCTGGTGGAGGATTTGACGGATACCTGTTATCCCCGTAAGCCTGTGGTTCCTTTTATCAAGGTTACGCAGGACAGGGTAGTTTTGGAAATTCAAAGGGGCTGTATCAGGGGCTGTCGTTTCTGCCAGGCGGGGCAGCTATATCGTCCGGTGAGGGAGCGGGACGCCAAAATGCTGAAAAGCTGTGCTATGGAAATATTGAAAAATACCGGGCACGAGGAAATTTCCCTAAGTTCCTTAAGTTCAAGCGATTATTCCCAGCTTCCGGAACTGCTTGATTTCCTGATAGAAAACTGTGGCAAGGATAAGGTGAATATCTCCCTGCCGTCTTTAAGAATAGACGCTTTTTCGCTGGATGTGATGAACAAGGTTCAGGATGTAAAAAAGAGCAGCCTGACTTTTGCGCCGGAAGCCGGAAGCCAGCGGCTTCGAAATGTGATTAACAAAGGATTGACCGAGGAAGTCATATTAGATGGCGCTCGCCTGGCCTTTACGGGAGGGTGGAACAGGGTAAAGCTTTACTTTATGTTAGGACTTCCCATGGAGACGAAGGAGGATATTGAAGGGATTGGGGATCTGTGCAACAAGATTGCCGCGGTATTCTATGAGACAGTCCCAAAAGAAAAACGGACGGGACGGGTACAGATTGTGGCAAGCACCTCCTTTTTTGTGCCAAAGCCCTTTACCCCCTTTCAGTGGGCATCCCAGTGTACCAAAGAAGAGTTTTTGGACAAGGCTTATTTCACGAGAGCGGGAATCGGCCGCCAGTTAAACCAAAAGAGCATCAAGTATAATTGGCATGAAGCGGACATCAGCGTACTAGAAGGGGTTTTTGCAAGAGGCGACCGGCGTTTAAACAAGGTAATCCTGAAAGCCTATGAAATGGGCTGTATGTATGATGCGTGGAGCGAGTATTATAAAAATGATTTGTGGCTTTCCGCCTTTGAACAGTGCGGCGTGGACCCTTCGTTTTACAGTGCAAGGCAGCGATCGGAGGACGAGATTTTCCCATGGGATTTTTTGGACTGTGGTGTGACAAAAGAATTCCTGCTTCGCGAATGGCACAGGGCGAAAGAGGAGGCGGTTACCCCTAACTGCCGAGAGCAGTGTAATACCTGCGGGGCGGCCAGATTTAAGACCGGCGTATGTGTGGAAAGAAGAGAAGCCATATCGTAAAAGCAAGTTTGGCTCTACGTCAGCTTGCTGTGTGGGGTTTTACAAGAGGCGAACGGAATTATCTTGTTTTGAGAGTGCAAATCCTATCGCCAAAAGGAGCCGGACGGACTTTGCAAGTAATAGCTCCGTAAGGATGAACTGTTATAACATAGGGAGGAAAACTGCCATGAAAGTGAGAGTGAAATTTTCCAAATATGGCCCTGTCAAATTCATTGGGCACTTGGATATAATGCATTATTTTCAGAAGGCTGTCAGGCGTGCAGGGATTGATGTGGCTTATTCGGAGGGCTTTAGCCCTCACCAGATTATGTCCTTTGCCGCGCCTTTATCCGTTGGCCATACCAGCGAAGGAGAATATTTCGACATGGAGGTAAACTCCTTTACAAAGGAGGAGGACATGCTTCAAAAGCTCAATCAGGTGATGGTGGAGGGAATTGATGTTCTTAAGGTCCGCTTTCTTGACAAAGGGGAGGGAAACGCCATGGCAAGTGTGGCGGCTGCCGCTTATCTGGTGGCTTTTAGCGATAAGTTACTTCTGCCGGAAAATTGGGATAAAAAACTGATTTCTTTTTACAGCCAGGAGCACATTCCTGTGGTAAAAAAAACAAAAAAAGGCCAAAAGGAAATAGATTTAAAGGAAGGTATTTATCAGCTTGAGGTTCGTGGGGATAAAGTATATATGCTGGTTGACGCAGGAAGCGGCAGCAATATCAAACCGGAATTTGTGATGGAAACTTTTTTCGGACAAGCAGGGGCAGAGCTTACGGAGTATCCTTTCAGAGTTCACAGGGTGGAGACATACAAAAGGGGAGAAGATGGCCGGCTTGCGCCGCTTATACCATAGAGCTTTTAATAGATCAGGAGAGCAGAAAACCGCAATGGGAAAAATAATCATAACCGAAAAAAATAACAGACTATTGCTTACTTTATTTGATGAAAAAAAACCGTATCTTATGGAAATGGCATCCTTACCTGAAACGGAATCCATGCTGGGAAATATTTATCTGGCAAAGGTAAGGGATGTTGTCCCGGGCATTAACAGTGCTTTTCTTTCTATTTCAAATGACAAAATGGCTTTTCTGTCTCTTGAAAGATGCAAGGATATTTTGTGTGCAAACAGGCAGTTATCAAAAGGAGATTTCCTTCGGCAGGGAGATGAAATTGTGGTTCAAATTGCCGGGGAAGCTTTAAAAACAAAGCGGCCTGCCGCATCTGAAAGACTTACTCTGGTAGGGCAGTACTGTGTTTGCGAATATTTCGGTCATGGAATTTCCTTTTCGCAAAAACTGGAAAAGGAAAAGAAACGACAGATTTTTGAGGAAATAAAACAAAGCCTTTCTTTGCGTAATGACGCATTGCCGGAAGGCGAGCAGATGGCGCCGGGTGATGCATTAAATCGAAAGAAAGTAATTGAAGGGCGAAGACGCTATCATTTCACAATCCGTACGAATACGGAAAATTTAGAAACCTTTGCCCCCCTTTTGGATGAAATGAATTCTTTTGTCAGCGTGTTTGACAATCTTACAGCTGTGTATAAGCATCGGACAGTTTATTCCTGCCTTTATCGGCGGGAGGCGGAGATACTTGATTTGATCAAAAATATCCCCTTGAACGCTTATGATGAAATTGTAACGGATGGCGCAGAAGTATACAAATTACTGGCAGATGGATGCAAGGGGATTCAGGATAAAAAGATCAGGCTTTATCAGGATAGTATGCTCTCTCTTTCAAACCTGTATAGTATTGAAACCCACCTGCAGGAAGCTCTTGGAAAGAAAGTATGGCTTCGGTGTGGAGGATATTTAATAATTGAACCTACGGAAGCGATGGTGGTGATTGATGTAAACACTGGCAAGGCCAGCAGCAAGGCCAAAGGTAAAGCCGGTGGCAGGGCCAGTGAGGGTAAGACAGATGGCGCTTCTGAAAACAAAAAGGGAAATAGGAGTTACAATTATTATTTGAAAGTGAATCTGGAAGCGGCACAGGAAGTTGCCAGACAACTTCGTATTAGAAACTATTCAGGTATGATTATGGTAGATTTCATTAATATGGATTCCGATGAAGATAATCGGACGCTGCTTCATGCCCTTGATGCATATCTGAGAGAAGATAAGGTGAAGACAAGGCTTGTAGATATGACAGCTTTGGGGATAGTGGAAATTACCCGAAAAAAAACACGAAAGCCTCTTGCGGATTTTTTCTAATATAAGGGAACTATTTTGATATAAATATGAATTTTAGGATTGGAAAAAGTATTTCAAGGTAATCTTGCAATACTTTTTTTATGCGCAGACCTGTGTAGAGGAAATATACCGCCAAGGCGGCGCACAGATCGCGCGACGAGCAGGGGAAGTAGCCTTTCCTACTCGATTGAAGTGAGAGTTGACTTGCAAAAAAATGTGCATTTTGCTCCGCGAGATAAGTCCGTATTCTTCCTGATTCCAGTCATTTAAGGCGAGACTTAAGCCGGCCGTTTCCTTGTTAACGGAAAGTTTAACACAAAGTATGCCGGATGTGAATTTTAGGTAAATCTTTTAAAAATATTTTATGAGTTTAATTGTTTAATTTAAATTTAACTCTGGTGATTTGTCATATAAAATAGTTAAAAATATCAATATCTTAAGTTGTAAAGTTCAAAACAAAATTAATATATGTCGAATATTTTTCTGATGCTTGAAGAAATCCGTCTAATTTGCTGAAAATAAGTGTGCAAATGTTATTTTATCATTTATGGCTTATGAATGAAATTCCAATAGTTTATGAAACCAAAAAGCGTGAGTGAGTCGGTCAAAGATCTGTCTTGAAAAACGTTCTTACAGTCAAATGACTGACTCGGTCAGACTAAATATATACGTTTTATGTATGACCACATCGGTTACAAAATAAGTGTTTTATGAAGATTTTATGTAAAATGATGTGAAAATGATGCTACTTTGATACAACTATGATGCAACCCAAAAGTATAATAATGAAAAGCTCAAAGTTTACAAGCTTTAAGAAAGAGAGGGGATGAATCAATGGACGAAAGAGAACGGACAAGCAATAACGAAATAAAGACGACATTCCCTGACGGCCAGGAAAATCTTGATAGTCAGGGAATACAGGAGGGCAAAGAAATTCCAAAAAGAAGGTCAAAAGAAATTTGGTTTTTGACAACCATTTTTGTCCTGCTTTTTTGTGTGGGAATATTTTCGACAGTTTTTTATCTTTCTTATATAAAGGGTTATGATAATTATTCTGTGCAAATGGAACAATATTTTGTGGAATATTCCGAACAATATGATTATTGGGACGTTATTACGGTAGAATATCCCCGACTGGAAGGGGTGAAAGATACAGTACAGGAGGTCTTAAACAATTTGATGTATGATACGGCCATGGATAGGGTGAATTATTGGCATCTTGAACCATCCGATGAAGTAAAAGATTTTCAGAAGGAATATTTTTCTGTTTTTTGCAGCGATGTAAATTGTGATGTTACATATCATAGTCAGTATCTTTTAAGTATGGATTATCAGGAGTACTATTCTGCAGGCCATCCGCTATGGATGACGAATGGAACGGAAAGAGCGCTTACGGTAGATTTGCTTACCGGGGAGAGCTATGAACTAAGGGATATTTTAAATATCAATAAGGAGTTTATTACGCTTTGGGATCATGCCTACAGCGATGAGATTGGTGAAGATTATGGAGATAACGATGAGATTGAATTGATTTTATCATGGTTCTTGCAGGAGGATGAAGATATAAATGAAAATTATGTTTGCCATCCTTTTTTCTATGTGACAGATAAGAGGAACTTTGTGGCCGGAGTTTCTCTTGACCCGATTTTGGAATGTGCTTATACTTATAAACCTGTTAACAGAAGCTTCTGCGCGGAGCTTACCGCAGAGGAAATAGAACCATTCCGGAAGGAAAGCAATTTTTGGAAAAGATATGATAAATCAGAGGCGGCAGGGGAAGTCCTGCCCTGTGAAGATAAAAAGGAAAATTTATGGTTAGGGGAGAATGCAAGCGTATGGGAACACGAATATTAAAACAAATATTACTTTGTCTATGTGTAGTGATATTTACTGCAGCAATTTTGCCTGAAATGGCTGTTTGGGCGGACGAAAGGGAATATCCTGTGTCATATAAGAAAAATCCCGGCTCTGAGGAACCCTATATCATATTAGAGGAGGATGCGGAGGATTATATGGTTCTTCCGGGCGACAATCTTTGGGAAATTGCACGAAAATTGTATGGGGAAGGCAGCTTGTATGTGGATCTTGTAAAGGCAAATCAGGACATTTTAACAAGCCCAAACCTTATTTACCCGGGAATGACGCTTAAAACGGCGCGGACAGGCTATATCGAGAGAACAGAGGCCAAATATGGCGGTATTCGAATGGGGGAATATTCTATGGATATGCCTTATGGCTGGACGATGGGATATATGGAATCAGGCGAGGCGTGGGCTAATTTTGTAATACGGGGAGACGGCGTAGTCGCCTGTCTGGTACGGGATAGGGAGAAAGAAACTTCTAAAGTCGTACAGGATTGGGAAAAATGTGCAGGAAAAATTGAAAAATATGCCGGTGAAAAATATGCTGCTCAGGTATCCGACTTACACTTTGAACATTATAAAATGAGAAATCAGGGGGATGGGACAGGGGAGGTTTATCTCTATTCCTTTCTTTGGCATGTGAGCAGCGACTATCCTTCTTTGACATTTCGAGTGTGTATGGGAATGAAGCTGACAGACCATATTCAGGCGGAATTTGTGGGCTTTGCTTCGGATTATGATATCCAGGGCTGCGTACGCTATATAACCGCCTCTTTTGAGGAGCATTATGACGGCTCTGAAGATTTCACTGTCAACGATTCGAACATGAGTATTGGGCCTGACTTAAACTGGGATCTTTCGGGTATGTTTAATCCCTTTCCTTTTTTAGATGAATATTTTACCTCTAAACTGGAACAGGTGACAGGAAGCAATACTAAAGATGAAGGAAAAGGGAAGTATCAAGGGCGTACCTGAAATTAGCTTCCGGATTTTAGGAGACACAAGTTTGGCCTTTGGAACAGGAGGGCGGCGTGAAAAATAAGATTTTGTATGGCCTTCTTAGGTATAGCCTCTTAGCAATGCTGACGATTATCGGTTCGGGACTTTTATATGGCTGGTATCAAAGCGAGAGAGAAATAGAATCCATGGCGGAAAAAATTTCGCTTTTGGAAAATTTGACAAAAACCTATCAGGAGGATATCAACCGTTATCTAAAACATATGGAAAAACTTTCGGAATATGAGGATATAAAAGGACGTGAAACAAGGCTGGGATTTATAAAAAAGGGCGGTGTATATCTGATTGAAGATGAATACCAGATGGGTGTTCTTGCAAGAGTAATCGCCCACGGCGGAGAAATCGAAACCGGCGTGAGGGCGGCGGAAGCCTCCTACCGTCTGCAAAATAATATAATTTTGACAGACTGGTTTACATTAGGAACAAATGAATATGCCTTTAACGGCAGATTTGACGGGGATAATCATTCTGTTACGGGGAAATTTGCTTCAAAAGAAAAAGGGCCTGCCAGCTTTATGATATTGGGCGAGCAGGCAAAGGTGGAAAATTTACAGGTGCAAAATAATATGAACATCCTATCCGATGTAAAAATCCGATGTAAAAATTCCCCTGAATTGGAAAGGCTTATCAATAATTTGGTGGAATTTCCCGAATGCCGCCCTAAAATATATTTACAGGACTATGATTTGGACACGACAAAATTAGCCTATATTTTAAAGCGGAACTGGGACAATAATGAGAGCAATGGCTGTCATTTGGAAGTAAAATTTCTGCCGGAGGAATCCCGAAATAATGTAAAGCCCAAATCAATGGAACCTTTCATTGCCTTACCGGGTAATGAAATGAGAAGATACATTCAAAAAGAGCTGGAAGATGCCGACAGCTTTCTGTATTTTATCCGCCTGGAAGAGGTTGAGGATTTGAAATGCTGTACTTTTGTAATAAAAAAACAGGAATGGGAACAGTATCATGTACTTTTGGAGGGAAGCTGGGACGGAAAGGAAGTTCCTTTACAGCATTTGGTTATCCCATGGTATGAAATGACTTCTGACAGCTTTGGAGATTACCATATCCAAAAAGAGGATATTAATTTTGACGGGAAAAATGATTTGCTGATTCATGCAGGCAGCAATTGGGGAAGTGGCGGAAGCTGGGGAAATTACCGTGGCATTATATGGAATGGCGCAGAGTTTGAGTATTATCCTTCTTTTCCGCCACAGCTTGTTTATCTGGAATTTCATAAAAGACAAATGATTTCCTGTGGACAATGCGGCGTATTTAACCAATATGTTCTGGTTTATGAAGTGGTGGACGGGAAATATGAGCTCACAAAGAAACTGGAATATCAGATTGATGCAAACGGCGATGGCAAAGATCTGCTATATTATTACGAAATGGGATCGCTTGTTCGGGAGCATGTAATTGAAAATGGCTATGATGAGGTGAAAGAACTGTATCCGGATTTGGATTATTGGAGATAAAACCGCCTTATAAAAGACAAAAAATGACAGAAAATGATTCTTTTCTCTTTTTGAAACTTGCACGGACCGATCAATTTTCAGACAATTTATGACAATAACAAATGCACTCATAAAAATAATGATATTTATGTTTTAAAATTCTTTCAAAAATAGTATAATAAAAAATAAATATAGAAAATTAAAGCTTTTTGTCTTGCGCAGATGTACAAAACAAAACGATAACATGCGTTGCCAATGACTGAACAACACGTGTTGCCAGGTATACAATTTAGACGTTGATTCGTACAAAAAAGCTTTCAATATGAACTTTTCATAAATATTTAATTTGAATTTACATCTATGGAAAATGGAAAGACGTGAGAATTTTTATGAAAAAACTATTTTGTTAACAGCATTTATGGGTATTTTAGCATTTGCAGTTACAATGTATTGGATTGCAACTATGAAAATAATTCTTGACAAGCGAACATGTGAATGGTATATTTCATATGTATGCCGCATAACGAGGCTTAAGTGCGCTACGCGCCGCCGAAGTTAGCGAGTAAAATCGTTTTGACGATTAGTAATAGGAGGTGCCATATGTACGCAATCATTGCAACAGGCGGAAAACAGTATAAGGTTTCCGAGGGCGACACGCTTAAGGTTGAAAAGCTTGACGCTGAGCCCGGAACAACTGTGACATTTGACCAGGTTGTCGCTATCAGCGATAACGGGCTTAAGGTTGCCGGTGATGTAGCAAATGCCAGCGTAACTGCAACTGTAGTTGAACAGGGCAGATTACCCAAGGTAATTGTTTACAAGTATAAGAGAAAAACCGGATACCATAAGAAAAATGGCCATAGGCAAGCATACACTCAGGTAAAGATCGACAAGATCAATGCTTAAAGTATGACGAGCATTCGGATTATAAAATCCAAAAATGGAGAATATAAAAGAATAATCTGCAAAGGCCATACAGGCTTTGCGAAAGCCGGAAGGGATGTTGTGTGCGCTGCGGTTTCCATGCTGGTTATCAACACAATCAATTCCCTTGACGAATTAGCGGGCGTAAAGTTGCAGCTGGAGAGCGACGAGGTAAAAGGCTTTATCGACTGCCTTCTTTTGGAAAGTCCCGGTGAAAAAGGCGGATTACTTCTTGATTCTATGATTTTAGGATTGGAAATGGTGGTATCACAGTACGGTAAAAAGTATTTAAAACTTAAATTTGAGGAGGTGTAAATTCATGTTAAAGCTGAACCTTCAATTTTTCGCTCATAAAAAGGGTGTTGGTTCTACCAAGAACGGTAGAGATTCCGA
>CAJUKV010000061.1 GCA_910587305.1 uncultured Lachnospiraceae bacterium
CATGCCCAATATCATATACCAACTCTCTATATTTATTTATAAAATTTTGATACTCAGAAGACTGTTTTAAAATTAACACATCTTTTATAGATAAATTCCCTAAAAATTGTTTAGTTATCCCAAGGCACATTAATGTATTTATAAACATAAATAAATTCTCCTCTTTTATTACTCCCCAATATTGTCCTTTAGATAAAAAAAGTTTAGCATTTGAAGCTTTCGCACTTGCGCTTAAATATAGCCATGATATTCGATCACATAATTCATTTTCTAACTTTCTACTAAGCTTTAATGACATAATAATATTCACCAAGTTACTTCTTTGCAAGCCAGAAAAATATATTTCTTTCAACAACACACTCTTTATCTCAACTATTTTTTCCAACGAAACACTACTCATTGTCAGTAATGTATGTATACTATGTACATCTGCCGAACTATCAATATCTATTTCTAACATTTCCCTAAATGTATTTCCAATTGATGAATTTTGTAAATGTACATAACTGTTTATATTATGTAAGACCATTACATCTTTTAAATTTTCTTTTGTTGCAATTTCGGCTTTTAATTCAGGTCTTTTTACACTATACGTTCCTAAGAGATTTTGTGTATCTGTTTCTCTTCTTTCAAAATATTCTTTTATATCTGATGTTACTTGATAATTCCTAATAGTCGGTAAAACCATTTCATTTTCTATTAACATTTGAATTTTAGGCATAATCTGTGCCATAGGATAAGATTGCCAAAAATATGCAGCAGGGATAAATACGCCATCATATAAGAATAATGCAGCTTTTAAAATATAAAGCAATTCTGTTTCTGACATACTATTTTTAATAATATTATACGAATCAAAATCTCCAATAAATATATGTTTTCTCGTGTTATATTCATCTATAAAATGTCTCATATTCTTCCTTCGCTATCATAATACTCCATATATGAATCTTATTTTTTCAAGCAACCATTACTTTGACAAATTTTTCTATATTTATTTTATATTTTTCGTTCATATCAGTCAACAAGTTTCCCGAAACATATCTGAATCAAAAAGCATTTACCCCTATATCCACCTACCTATTTCCCAATAGCCACCATCAATTTAGCATCTCCTTTTATCCTTTAATCAAAATATCCATTTCGTGCCCAATCTGCACGTCCCAATTCTCCTATCTCTGGATTTCCCTTTTTTCATATGAGACAATAACACTAGAAAATCAAAAAGGAGGAAATTTCTATGGAAAGATTCGTTATAGACGAAACAACCAACACATTAGTTAAATGTAATCATAGCATGATGTGGGAGAGACTGGATTATCTTATCATCCCGCACCAATACAAAGGGAAGCAGATTGACCGCATCGCTTCCCATTGTTTTGATTATCTGAGGATTAACCTCCTCTGCATAGAGGAAGGTGTAAAATATCTGGATGACTGTGCTCTGGAAAATGCACATGTTCTGAATGTAAAACTGCCAAGAGGTCTTAAGATTGGCAAAAGATGCTTTGCAGGCAGCGAGCTTGAAGAAATACTGCTTCCAAGAAACCTGCACATCATTAAGGAAGAAACCTTCTTAAACTGTAAAAACCTGAAATCTGTCTGGGCACAGTCTGGTTTAAACATCATCTCTTATGATGCTTTCAAAGGATGTGAAAGCCTGACAGAAGCACACTTCCACATTTTAAAAGATGTCAGGGACAGGGCATTTGCAGGATGCACCAGTCTGGAAACACTGGAATTAGGATATCAGATCAGGCAATTGGGAAACGACATTTTTAACGGCTGTCATTCCCTCAAATCCCTTGAAATAACGGGCTACTTTGACAAACTGGAAGAACGCACTTTTTCAGGCGCAGATGCTTTAGAATCCCTGACATTATGGACCCATGCCGAATCCCTGTATTTCCCTCCTGACGGATTTCAGGATACCTGTTTAACGGAAATTTTCCTGACAGGCGATTTTGAACCAATCGTAAAGAAAAGATGCTGTTTCCCAGAGGACGTTGTTTTGAAAATGTACCGTGGCCAGAAGGCTCTGGAAATCCTTGGATATTACTTCAATATTGAAATAATCGCTTAATCGCCGCGTTAGAGTGGGCTTCCCGTTTGGAAGCCCGCTTCTCTATGCCCACATACTTAACATCCGTCTGAAAATATCTCTCTACAGTATTCCCTTGGCCTCTATTCAGTCTCCTATGCTTTCCATTGTCAGGATGCCTCTGAGGGCTTCTGTGAGCCTCATACGGCGGGGTTTTAGCACTTTAGGCTCTCCTTATTATCCTTTCAAAAGTTCGTCTTAAAACGGCTGTTTCAGCTTTTACTCTTGATATAAAACATATTTTATAAAGATAATATTTCTGTAATAACGGCATGATAATCCTAATTATCATGAATGATTTGCAAAAAATGTCCATATGTGGACGTATTAAACTATATATAAGATACAGATAAAGGAGACTGACAGAATGAAAAAACAGCCCTCCGTTAAGAAGGCTGCTCCAACAGCATATAAGTATTGCTTTCCCTTAATTCTTTTATCAGGTGATGCTGGTTTTCTTTTCTTGTAACGGCTATCAGTTTCCTGTCTTCCATGTGCTGGATAGTTCTTGTCACTACAGTATGAGTCATAAGTGTTCCTTTTTCAATACTTTCCCTCGATGTCTGGATGCTTTCACCATCACCACATCTGAATCTTAAATACAGATAGACAGCAATCTCATTTTCATTCCACTGAAGATAGACGTCCAGTTCCTCTTCCGATAAATAGATGTAATTAGCTACTTTCTTATCCATGATGCTGTATTCCAATCCATCCTTTTTTATCAGCATTGCAGAATCCATAATCCTGTCTAATCTATTTGCACTGATATGTAAAGAAGAAGTAATATCTTTCTTCCTGCTCTTACCATGGCATAAGAGATACAGATACAGCTTTAATTCATTTGGCTTCATGATTCCTAACGGTACTTTTAATCCATTATCATAAACAGGGAATGTAATGTCTCCAAACTCTGTTTCCAGATTATCAAGCTCTTCCATGCTTATGCCATAAATATGATGATAGAAATACTCTGCTTCCTCTGCTGCATCCCATGAATTCCAGTCATTCCCGTTAATGGATTCTGTCACTGTTACAATCTCCAAAATCTGTTCTAGACTGTATCTGCTTCTCTTAAAGAAGAGAACCATGCACATCAACTGGTAATAGGTATAGCCTTCCGCAAAACCTTTCAGCATTGATTTTATCCCTTCTGGAAGCACCGCCACATCAAGCATTGGATACAGACCTACAAGTTCTGTATCCGTAATGCCGTGTATCTGGTTCTGGCCTGCCAGATTTTTATCAGCACAATTCTTATTACCATTGGATAGAGAACGTTGTGTTGCTTTTGTATTGTCAGGTGTAGGAATCCTCTTATTTCTGGCTATATACAACGCATCCCATTCTGCATAATCATAACCAAATCTCTGGAAAATATCTTCCACCTTATAAGTCGGCACGCCATATTCCCCTTCCATGATTTCTGCTTTTACCACTGTATCATACTTTGGGCTTTTGACATTATAGAAAAATGGAAGTCTGTACACCCTGCCTGGATTTTTGCAGTGCTGATCCACATCCACATTGTAATCCGAAAGCACTTTTAACCATTTGCCAAGCAGACCTTTATCTGTACAGGTTTCAATTTTAATCAGGATATGAAAGCCATGCCCCGATGACACTTCAACAGGTATAATCCCCCTGCCAAGGAACAGTTTCCTGATCTCTTTATATTCCTCAAAATTATATGCATCAAGGTCTACCGCCAGCAGGTTTGTTGACGTGACATTTTCAATCCTTCCAATCATCTGATGCCCTGTATCCCGCTGGAAACACTGTCCTTTGACATAATCAACCTTATATATGTTGTAGAAGAAGTTATATACCGCATCCCTGTGGAACAGGCGCTTTTTCATGAAATCGTAATACTGCCAGAATCCAGCTTCATCAAATGACTTAATGACATGCTCCTTATTGCCTGCCTTTCTTTTTGTCTTCTTGTGGTCTATAAGCGCCCTGATGCAGACTGCCTCATTATCAGGTATTTCATAATAATGCTCCCATTCATGGCCTTTAAATTCATAATTATGCTCCTGATGCAGATACAATTCTGGTATTACATCCCTGCCCTCCAGTATATGCGTCATTTTCAGAAAATTCCAGCTCCTTATGATATCCTGTTCCCACATGCCGTTGGAAATTTCTGTTTCTTCCACTTTTTCAAAATTTAAAATATTATTTTTCTTCAAGTCTAATTCTCTCATAAAAAATACCCCGTCATAATTTCAGGGGCAATCATTCTATCATTCAAATACTGCTTATCATGCAGTAAACCTATTGTTTTTCTGTCTTTTTACGCTATAATGATACAGAAATCACGTGTGTTGGGATGAATGATTGCACACTGTATTTCGCAGGCGGATGTTAGCAGCATCTGCCTTTTTTATCGTTAAATATCATATTTTTACTTATTATACAGGCTTATTTTTCGATTACAATAGATTTTATGCATGAGCAGAAGTTTTTCACACAATAAAGGCACTGGATATTATATTCCAATGCCATAAATTAAAATGTTTTACATTATCCACTAACAAATAAAGTATTTATTATAAATCTGATTAACAGTTTCTACATATACAATGAAAGATGGATGGCTGTAATTGTTTCTGCACAGGTAAAAATTCTTCTTATCAAGATATATGCCCCGCACTTCCTTCCACAAATAATTGGATTTTATGGCACTGACTTTTTCTTCCAGCCTTCTCGAATTCTGAACCTCATTCCAATAATATCTATCCAGACTGACTATACCTGTTTTCTGATGAATAAGCCTCTGCCAACTGTTATTGTATTTACAGGTTATGGCAATATCAATCTTAAATGCCGTCTGGTTCCCCTTCTTGAAAACCCGCTCTTCCGTTGTAAATACAGATGTTGAATCATGGCAATCACCCCATCCATTTAAATAAAGGATCTTGTTAAACTGCTTTCTAACATACTCCTTTATCCCATTTCCATCAAGAATATTGATAGCTTCAGTTCTTACAATACATAAATTGTAGTCCAAATCTACTGGTTCATTTCCATTCTGTGTTACAAGATTTTTTGCTCCGCTTCCAACAAGACATGCTCTCACTGTCATAACAGAATCATTGTTAATACTTTGGACTAATTGATTGACGATATCGCCGCAGGCACCCTTTAGACGTTTCAAGAAATCCTTGTCCTGAATGTAATGGTACATATATAATAATTCTCCTTCCCGCCCATGCCGCCCATACACTCTCGTGACTGTATCGTTATAGGATATCATACTTTCCCATTTTGTCAATTACATTTTTACACCCTCACATACTCAATCTCCGTCTGCAGAATCTCCCCACAATACTCCTTTGCCTGTATATCTGAATCCTTATAACTGTTTGTCACTACCTCACAGCACACCATCTCCCCTGTATTTGCAGAAATATATGCCACATCCACCGCACTGATAAGCCCTGCTTTCCATAAATCCATATAGTAATCATACTGGTCATAATCGCCCTCCTGCTTCATCTGCTCCAGCGCTTCCTCCATCTGGTCCCTTGTCTGCCATTCTGCCTGCACAGTCTCAATCTCTTTTTTATCCAGACTGCATATCACCTCGGCAACTTTGCAGTTATGCTCTGCTGCATGTGCATTCTGGCATCTGCTAATGCCATACTTTTGACAGACAAAATCTTTCCCCTTCTTTGTCAGCGCATAGCTTACATTGCTTCTTGGATTCTTATTATATCTGGATGGATAAGTCACTTTCTCAACCAGCTTATCCTTCTCCATATTTTTAAGCCTGCTTGCGGAAATATCTATTTTAGCGGCATCCTCCTGCCTGATATTCCCCGCTATGGACAGCACCTTGAAAAATCTCTCGTCCTTTGGATACCAGTGTTTAATATGTTCCTTCATCCGCTCCACCTCCTGTTCCAGAACATTTTTATGTATATAAAAAAGCAGGAACATCCCAAAAAGACATTCCCACCCAAAAACAAAGGTTTTTGCTCTTCATCTTATCTGATGAACCCTGTATATCATGTTTCCTTTTTACCGCTTTCCCTGTTCATCCATTTTCCTATATATGCACTTTCCTCGTAACATTACCCTGTAAGCAAGGCACCCTGATGTCAACTAAGTTGGCGGTAGTCAGGTCCGCAGAATATCACATATCCAGTACCCTGTATGGAACTGTCGAAACATCCCCTTTTAAATAATGCTAAACAGCACCCTGATATATTTATAAAAAGTATAGATTATGGATGAATGCCTTATATTAAGGCCCCTTTTCAAACTATCAAAAGTGATTCCTTTTCTCTATACACTGTCATTATAAAAAATGGTTTTCAATGAATAACTCCACAACTGGATAGCATCCCGCCAGACAGCATCCTATCTGTGCCCTCTTTTATTTTATCTCCATATCCTTCTACAATATAGAGACCATAACTATTTTGGCGGATAGCAGGTTTAGCAACACAATAACTGTAACTTATGGACTGGCAGACATCATAAAGTGATGTTTGCTTTTTTTGTTCAGACAATCTTGAAAGGAGAAAAAACAAATGAACAAAGAAGCAATGAAACAACAGATTTTGGAAGTACTTTCTAAAAAATTAGGGGAAAGCTTCCATCTTTCCATCCAGAAAGTCTTAAAGACAAATGAGAAGCTGGATGGGCTGACAATCAGGCATGGCAGTGAAAACATCTCCCCCACCATTTATTTGGAATCTTTTTACTAAGCACTTGATAATGGTGTATCTATTGATGATGTTATGGATAGAATCCTGCAGATTTATTCCAATTCAAAGGTTTATCCTGGACATTTTGATACTGCCCCATTTTTAACTTACGATCTGCCCCGTAAAAAGATTTATGTGGAGCTTGTCAACAGGCATCTTAACAGGGAATTACTGCAGGATGTACCCCACCGTCAGTTCCTTGATGACTTTGCGGTTATTGTCCGCTGTATGGTCAGTGCAACAGAAGATGAAACTGCAAGTTTTCTGGTACACAACTATCATTTAAACCTTTGGGATATAGACCAGGAATCCCTGATATCCCATGCAATACATAATACAAGGGTTATGATGGGGACCACTTTACAGACTATGGGGAAAGTTATTCAAACCCTGAATCAGGGGTTAATGGAATCTGACTTCCCCGACTGCCCTTTCTGGGTACTGACAAACAACAAAAAAATCGCAGGGGCTGCTGCTGTACTGTTTGATGATGTACTAAAAGGTTTTGCTATGGAACATGGCAATTTCTATGTCATCTTTTCTTCTGTGCATGAAGCGTTGCTGCTCCCTGAGTCGGATCAATTTGATATTGAATTCCTTACCAAAACGAATCAGGAAGTAAACATAATGCAGGTACAGGCAAACGAGGTTTTAGGAACTAAGGCTTATTATTACAGTAAAGACAAAGGATTTATCTTTTAAGATTTAAGATGTCAGTATCAGAAATTTCCCTATAGGAAGATTCAAGAAATTTTATAAAGATAAAATTTATAAGAAAGGATAAGCACTTTAAAAGGTGTATGGACAAAATATGAACAAAATTATAGTGACAGGGCGGCTTACGGAAGAACCAAGAGTAACTTACAGTATGGGCAGCGAACCCGTGGCACATGCGGTATTCAACTTTGCCGTTCCAGACATGTCTATGAGGAAGGACGAACAGGGAAACTACCCTACTGACTTTTTCAGATGTACCTGTTGGAATATACTGGCAGAAATTGTTGAAATTCACTGTTCTAAAGGCACAAAGCTCCTCATTTCTGGAAAGCTGAAAAACAACAATTATGAAAAAAACGGGAAGAAAGTATATTCCAATGAAATCGTAATTGATTCATTAGAATTTCTGGAAACCAAAAAGCAGGATGATTGAAAGCCAATACCAAAGACTGTCAGAAAGGATGAGAAAATCAGTACAGAATTCCAAAGCATTGATGCAGAGGGGCTTTTCAAAAAAACTGTATCTGCATTGGCGGATAAGCGGAGGGATTATCTCTCTGCTTTAGGAAGTCTGGATGATACAGGCGATTATATTCTAAGGCTGCTGTTTGTTGATTCTGCATCTGTCATACAGGACTGCATTGAGATAGTAAGCGATGCAGCCCGTGAATATGGCATCCCAATAACCTAATTGAAACTTTCCATTTATGGATATAAAAATCCATTTCGCAAAGGAGAAATCATTATGATTAAGACAACTTTAAACTGGACGGTAAAAAACCTAAAGAACATGTATGATGGGAAAAATACCCTTCAAATGGATCATGTAATCCAACGCCAAAGCGGACAGTGGGATGGCGACAAACTGAAAAAGAGCCTGCTGATCCACAGCATCCTTGCAAACTACCCTGTTCCCCCTGTCTACTGCTTGAAAGAAGCAGTCAGTGAAAAGGATTATTCCTATTCAATCCTTGACGGGAAACAGCGTCTGACAACGATTTTTGATTACATAGACGGGAGATACCCATTGGATGAGGAAACCCCATCCGTTGTCATTGACGAAGTTACTTATGAACTGGGCGGCAGATATTTCACTGACCTTGATGCAGAATGCCAGCAGGAAATCCTCCGCTTCAAGTTCACAATCTATGGCTTTGAGGATGCAGACGATGACCTGATAGAAGAGATTTTCTTCCGTCTGAACAACAGTGCCCCATTGTCGAAGCCCCAAAAGGCAATGCCTTTATGCGGTGTTGAAAATGCGAAGTTCATCAAGTCGCTCCTTGCTGACAGGTTCTTTTCGGATATCTGCCAGTTCTCTGCCCTGCAGCGGAGGAAATCTGATGATATGTGTACCCTGCTACAGTCCATGATGCTTCTGGACAGCAGACATGAGGGTTATGAATTTTCCTCCATTTCTGCGGATGAAATTATGAGGTATGCCACATATATCAAGAATAATTATTCGGAGAAGCAGAAAGAACGTCTTTATGACATCATTGACTATCTGGAAAAGGTATTTCCTGAAAAAGACAAGATGCTTAAAAAAATCAATATTCCAATTGTTTTCCTTGCGGCTGATACTGCGATGGGAACAGATTATGATTCCACAAAAGGCATCTATCGGGTAGGCCCCATGTATTTCAGGCAGTGGTTTTCCTACTTTTTTGATGAATGCTATGAGGACTATAAGCAGTACTGTTCTTCGGGCAGCATCAAAAAAGAAAAGACTTTAAAAAGGATTGAGGTTATGGAAAGCTCCTTGAAAAAGTATTTTGAGCTGGAAGAGACTGAAAAATCAGAACAGAATGGACAGGATATTCCTTTATCGGAAGAAAGCTCCCCTGACGGAGAATCCCTTTTGGATGGCAGTATGCCTTTCACGGATGCTGACGAAACTGAAAAAGGATCTCCGACTGAAAACACAGAAGGAAATCCAGATTTGCCTAAATCAGAAGAGCTTGCTTCCGTTGCCGAGAGTGCTACTTTATATACTGTATCTGGCAGTACTGGAACTGCGGAAGACAAACCTCCCGAAGAAATGAACCTTGGTGCAGAATAATGTTATTTCAATAGGGATGCTGCTTTTGCGGTATCCCTTTTTATGAAAGGAATGCATAATGAGGATTAATTTCTATGACACAAGAATTGCCAATGATGGCACAACTATTTTAGTAAAAGAAAGAGGTATCAATTATGAGGGGGCAAATATAAAACACCCTGAAAATATCGTTTTAATGATGCAGGCCCTCCTGCATGTGGGCGAATTGGCAGAAGAACACTGCTATCTGATTGCCCTTAACAGTTCCTGCAGGATATTGGGAATATTTTTTCTTTCTAAAGGAACTGTATGTGCAAGCCTTGTAAGCCCAAGGGAAGTGTTCATACGGGCTCTGCTTATTGGTGCAGTACAGATTATACTCTGCCATAATCATCCTTCTGGAAATTCGACACCGACAGATACAGATATAAAATTAACCAAAAAGGTTCAGGAATCAGGTGCTCTGTTACATATCGCTTTAGCAGACCACATCATTATCGGCGGAAACAGTTACCTGAGTTTTAAGGAAGCAGATTTATTGTGAAGGGAGAGATACGCATGAAATGGTTCAAAGATGTGAAGTCGCTTGAAGAACTGCGGAAGCTGTACAGGAAGCTTGTTGTGAAGCATCATCCTGATAACGGCGGTTCCGAAGAAATCATCAAGGAAGTCAATGCAGAGTATGACATTTTGTTCAAGAGACTGAAAAGTGACTTTGAGCATAAGGATACATACAAAGATGCAACCAGCAAGCAGAAGCAGGCCTATGACTGGCAGAAAGACAAGCTGATCAGGGAAAAGGTCATGCAGCTTGCAAGGTTTGAAGGAATCAAGGTTGAGATTATCGGTGTCTGGATATGGGTGTCAAACTGTTATGCTTACCGAAAGGAACTGAAAGAACTGGGCTTCCATTGGGCAAGTCAGAAGCAGATGTGGTATCTGCATTTTGATGATTTCCATAAGTTCAGTTCAAAATCTGCTTCCATGAGTTATATCAGGGAAAAATATGGCTGTGTGGAAGTCAGGTTTAAAAAAGACACAGAGGAAAAGAAGAAGCTTGCAAAAACATAAAGGAAAAGAGGTAGATATTATGATGGATTTAAAGACTGCAAATCCACAGGAGATTGCGAAGTATTTTTCCCATGAGGTAAACAACATGTTCTTCAAGCCTGATAAGATAGCAGAGGAACAGAGGGATTCCAAGCAGATGGAGGATTTGGATATCTGCTGGATAAAGGTAATATCTGACAGCGGATACAGGACAGATTTGAGGAATGAAGCATCCGCCAAAACAGGCAGACAGCTTGCGGAGATTCCCTTTGTCCAGAAGAAGATGGAATCTGTCAGCAATGTGAAGATGGAAAAAGTGGCAAAGGAGATGGCGATAGACCACAGAACTTTACAGCAGGCATTTTCAGGACTTATATTCTACCATTTTCTGCAATCCTGTAATAAAAGGGAAGCCCAAACATTAATCAAAGTTATGGGGGATTCCTTTTATAAGTTACCATTGATTTGAAAGGAGAATCATTTTATGGCGATTAATTTAAACGAAGTAAGGAAGCATGTAGAGCTTTATTTTAAGAAGCATCTTCCTAAGTATACAGTATTGGAAATCAGGCAGAAATCCTATCATCCAGCGGACAATTATCTATATATGGTTTCAGCAAAAAAAGAAGATGGCTCATATGCTTTCTGGTCTTCATGGAATGAACGACTGCAGACACTTAACCACGGGCATTATAACTTGCAGTCCGTTGAAGATTGTGAAAAGCTTTTTGAAGAGTTCTACTATGAAGCCTAAAAATTAACAAACTGTAGATTTATATGCAGACAGCCCCGCCTTTCCAGTGGGGCTGTTTATTTGGAATTCCAATCGCATACTCTGCCACAGCATCCTATCTTCCTGTCTGGTTATTGATCCTTTTCTTTTATTTATGATATAAGGTAAGCCTTTAAGACTTGCAATAGAAAAAGGAGTGTGAAATCACATATGTACAGGAACGAAAATATTTCTGCCAGAACCAAAAACAGACTGGCAAAGGAAGAATGCTTTAACAGGAATATTCCCATATTAAATATACTCTTCTACATTGGCAATGGATTCATGCTGAAAAAGCAGATGGTTACACTGGCAAGGATTTTCTATCAGATAAACGAACACAGGGCTAACGATATGATTGCGGACCTGCTCTCCTACGGCTTGTTGATTAAGAAACAGGCCACGGACACAAAAACCTGCATCTATATTATGACCAAGTTCCCCCTTGCCATGTACCACGAATGCAGTACGAGGGATTCCTGTTCCATTAAGCTGAATAACAGGAAGATATGGAACAACGTCTACAGGGCTGAATTCATTATCAGGCAGGCTGTCCTTTTTATGGAGCAGCTTGGCATAGAGCTGACTCTGCAGAATCTTTTAAACTTTTTAACGGACTACTGCATCTCAATCTTCACAACGGAAAACCAAATGTCCGTCTATCAGCTATATGGCAGCCTGTATGAAAGCTTCCCCATCAAGGACAAGGAACTGCTGTCTTCTGGGTTCCCCCGTGTATCTGATTTCATGGATGATTACTATAAGATTACTGCTGACCTGTACCATCATCAATGCAACTTCCTTGGATATAAGATTGATGATGACTACTCTGCATATCTTGGCATCAAAAACAAACTGCAAAGGGAGAAAGACCTGCTATCTTCCCCAAAGGAATACAGGAGAAATTACTATTCCCTTTTCAATATGACAGCCGCAGGATTCTTCTTCATCGGGAAGCCTGTTGACGGAAACATCACCATCGGCACTTTCGATAAATGCAATAACATGTACTTAAAGAAGATTTATGAAAACATCATCTGTATTTATCTTATGTTGGAAAGGTATCTGGGGTTTTACCCCAAAATCACTTTGCAGGTATATATGTCGGATGCGGACAGGATCATATCTTTACGTGAAAAAGAAATGGAACAGGGCTTCGATTATTCCAGATGCGAAAAACAGCCCCTTACCAAAAGGGAATGCTTTTTCCAGAATATGAGGATACCAAGGCAGAATTGGGATGATATCCATGTAGATTACATCTATTACCCGTTGAGGGAAAAATATAACTTATAAACGTGTTTTCAACAATACCAACTTCTTAATGATTTGGAGCGAAGCGACAAATGTACTTATGTATTTTAATAAGCTGTCTGTGTTATGCAGGCGGCTTTATTTATTTTGTAACACTCAGCAAAATATCTTCATACAAAAAGCAACCTGCCATTGTGACAGATTGCATATAGTAAAAAATTATAGATATAAAATTTAATTCTGCATAACAAATTTTATATCAAAGTTGAAATTTCCTGACCAACTACCTGCAAAATGGCTTCTGTTGACTTGGATGGAGCCAGTCGCATTTGTTCCATTTGCTACCCCGTCTTCTTTGTGAAAGGCTGTTTTCTGCTGATTAACGTCCGCATCTATGGAAGAAATTTTATTTCTATCGGCAAAAGTTAAGCTGCTTTCAGGTTTTACCGTTAATGTATCATTGTAATAGAATGTTCCGTTTACGGAAACAGCATAATCCGCATTGCCTGTATTTCCATCAAGAACTATCTTTTTAGGGATTACCACACTAAAACTAGCAGGGAGATAATCTTCTATGATTAAGTTTCCATTTTCATCAAAACGAATATTATATCTTTCACTTGCATCCACATCAAAGCTGTACTGATAGGGATTACCCGTTGAATCATATTTGGGCAGATTAGGAAATGTATAATTGATGGTATCAGAAGGCAGTTCAACCTCATCAATGATCTTTCCATTCTGCTTTAGTTTTAATTTGTACTTATCAGGTCTGAAACCATCTGCATTATTGTTGTCATTCCATTGCAGGGTGGCTCTTGCTTCTGTTTCACAAAGTTCAAATATTCGATAAACAGTTGCACCCTCCGTTGTTACTTTGGCACTTGTATCAGAAACATACCTATATTGGTTATAATAAGCATTATCTGTTTTATTGTCTCCAATATCAGAACCCTTTACAAGTGTATCATAATCTGCTGATTGGGTTGTCCTGCCTATTTCATTACCATTTGCATCAATGTCAATATAAGTAACAGGATATTGGTTAATCTGCCAGTTAGCAGTATAGTTCCTATTCCCAATGCTTCCTGTTGGAATTGTAACACTGGTATCTTGGGCAGACAAACCACTCCCCGTCCATCCAAGAAATGTATAGCCTTTTTTTATAGGATTATTTAAAACAATATCATTATTTTCTTCATAATAATAAGTTGGATTTGCCTTGGATAAATTACCGCCATTTAAATTGTAAGAAATATCATATTTATAACGATAAATATAGTAAGTTTGATTCATATAAATTCCATGACCATAACTGTGGCTACATGCTACAGCTTGTCCAATCGCATCAAGTGTATAATAGCCACTTTTATGCACTGTGTAGTAAAAATCAGTTCCACTTGCATTTTGTCCTGAAGTGACTACCATTGTACCAATATTATATTTCTGATTATTTGAATTATAAGAAACAGGACTTGAATATGCATCAGATAAATACAGAGTAGCAGTTGAACCACTATGGGAACAAGAAGAACCATTTAGATGAAAATAAAGAACACTTCCTTTTGGGAGATATATATTTTTATAAATAGGTACTTTTTGTTCAATTCTAGAACCAAAACTTGAATATGGACAATTTGCATTTTTATTTTCAGGCACATTTATGTATGGTTCATATTTAGTATTATAACCTGTATCTTCACTCCAATACATACTTAAACCATCATATCGAACAAAAGCTGTATAACTGTTACCTTGAATCGTCTTCACAAATTCCAGTGTACCATATGAATCCGCATAAGTTACTATATCATTTGTTGCCATTAAGGGGGTTATATCCATTTCATTTACAACCGTTTCTTCATAAATGGATTCTTCATAAACAATACTGGAAGCATTCACGCCTATGATTCCCATTATCAAAGAAACACCAATCAAAACAGATAAAATCTTCTTTTTCATATTCGTTGTCTCTATGCAGGAATTATGAGTAATAATTTCTGCAATACATATTTGCCATAATCAAATCCGTGGTACCCCCCCCCCGAAAAATACGAGCTTTTTCTGTTTGACCAGCTTCTTCTATACTCTGCTATAATTCATAGGGACGCTCACCATTTCCAGACAAATTTTGTAATAAGGACGCATTTCCTTTTCCCATGACATGTGATATATTATTAAACGGAAACCCCAAAAGCTTTCCAGACAATTCCAGTTCAAAGATTGCTTTTTAACAATATATTGAATGTTTTTCTCCCTGAAAGGAGCCGTCCATAATGAAAGATAAATTATCTTACAGCCAGCTATATACAGAATTAGAAACACTGAATACATCTGCATATGATTCCCTGTTACAGGGAGATTTTGAAGGCTTCCAAGATACCATAGACGACTTCATCAATTCTGGTATCATGGAGCAGGAAAAGTTTGCAGCCGCAAGGGAAGCATACCGCTATTCCTCCATGCCTTTTACTCTGGATGGCATGTGGATCAGCGTGGATTCCCGTAATCCGCTTGATAAACCCATTATGGATTTTTCTGGACTGCCTATTTGGGAATTAAACAAAAGGGATGTGCAGCCTGTCTATGCCTATCTGACAGAACAGATAGAAACAAAACCAGCGGACAGCAAACTTGTAGGCAAGCGGATTAATTCACTGGAAGAATATAAAAAATTGTATAAAAACCTATATAAAGATCCTTCTCCCCAAAGGGCATTTTCAGCCCCGCTTGTTGATGATCACGAAAAATATAGGATGGTCTATATCAATAGGATAACGGAGCTTGCCTCCGTGCGAAGCAAGTTCTATTCAACATTTGACTTTACCTGTCTCCCTGTAAATGGCATGAAAATCATTGATAACGAGCATTTAAGGGAATTGGATATTCCTGAAAAAATGAAATATCTGACGGAAGTATTTGACAACCTGTACGATCCTGTTAAAAACAGGAACAGGTTTACGATAAATGACTGTTTTTCATTTAATGGATTTGAAAAAGTTCTTGCAAGCAATTACCTCCAAGGGAAATGGATAGACAGAAAAAACTGGAAACATTACACGAAAGGAATACTGCCTAAAATTCCTGAATTTTATCTGCAGCTTGCGTTTTACCTGACCATTCCATCTTCTGCTGAGATCGAAAAATTTATGAATCTGCATGGATATTCCATCAAAAGCCCTATGACACTTTTCCATGATGTAAGCGGTGGAAAGTATCACATCCTTCATAGGGACCTGTGCAGATGGATTGACGCTGGCATCGACTACAACCTGATCAATGAAATCTGCGGGCTTGAACTGCAAAAGAGAGAAGTTAGGAAACACTCTTCCTCAAAATATACAACGGCGAAAAAGCAGCCCTAATTCTAAGGCTGCTCTTGGTAAAATAAATTTTATTTTTTTTAGGAGATAGTGGGCGAAACAGTCCTGTTCATAAACAAGATGTCTCGCTCACCTAATCTAATAATAGATAACCCTGAAAAATATATTTCTGCATGATGTACAATTTCTTTTAACCAAGCATTGCAAAATGCTCTAGTGCCTCCTTAATATACAACTCCTTTTCTTCCGTGCATTGTTTTGCAATATATTTTTCATTTTTCGACTGATGGTAGTTCTTACGCATATCTAAACCATATTTTTTCTTCACCTGTGCGATATAAGCCGTATGTACTTTTACGCCATGTTTTTCCATAACATAATCTTTAATCTGCTGGTAAGTGGCCGCTTTCTCTGATGCAGTGACATCCAGCTCACATAAGTCCAGTTCTACATCAATATAATCGTCTGGTTTTAGTTGGGACAAAAGTACAACCGTCTCCACGTTCGCCGTTTATAGATAGCCTTATCCTTTAACGCCCCATGCACTCCCATAAGCCCCTAAAA
>CAJUKV010000062.1 GCA_910587305.1 uncultured Lachnospiraceae bacterium
TCATATTCAATTATTCAAATTCGGTCAAACTACGCCAAACTGTTCTCGTATAAATCGAGGGGAGAGAGGGAGCAAAAATCGCCTCTGAAATACCCCGAAATCAGGGCTGTGGTTGTCCTATTTTTAACCACTAAAAATTGGGTGAAAATGGCTCTCGTTATGTCAAATCAGGTCAAACCATATCAGCTTGTTTGGGTATAAGAAAACCCCGGAAAACCTTGATTTTCCGGGGTTTTTGAGCAATTTTGATACAGTCCCGCCAGCCGATTAACGCTTGCTGAACTGCGGAGCCCTACGAGCTGCCTTGAGGCCGTATTTCTTTCTTTCCTTCATACGAGGATCTCTTGTTAAGAAACCTGCTTTTTTAAGCACCGGTCTGTATTCCGCATCCACCTGGAGCAATGCTCTGGAAATACCATGTCTGATTGCGCCGGCCTGGCCTGTGTAGCCGCCGCCGCGGACGTTTACCAGCACATCGTATTTATCAACGGTATCTGTCGTAACCATAGGCTGGCGAACGATAACTTTCAATGTCTCCAGTCCAAAGTATTCATCTATAGGTCTTTTATTAATAATAATTTCACCTTTACCAGGCATTAAATAAACTCTGGCAACTGATTTTTTTCTTCTGCCTGTTCCGTAAAATCTTGCTGCATTAGCCATTTTAATCTTCTCCTTTCAGTCCCTCTTAAAAAGTTAATACTTCGGGCTTCTGAGCCGCATGCGGATGCTCAGGACCTGCGTATACATGAAGCTTTTTAAACATCTCTCTACCTAAAGGTCCCTTGGGAAGCATGCCCTTAACAGCAAGCTCTATTACCTTTTCAGGCTTCTTAGCCATCATCTGACGCAAAGTGGTTTCCTTTACGCCGCCGACATAGTCCGTATGGCGAAAATAAATTTTCTGATCTAATTTTCTGCCTGTTACTTTTATTTTATCAGCATTTACAATAATCACATAATCGCCCGTATCAATATGAGGCGTAAAGATTGCTTTGTGCTTACCTCTTAAAATCTTAGCCACTTCTGAGGTCAAACGCCCCAGCGTCTTATTTGCAGCATCTACTACATACCATTTTCTCTCAATTGTAGCAGGGCTTGCCATAAATGTCTTCATGATATTACCTCCATTAAGCTTGTTGCTCCTTAACGTTCTCAATGCACCATGCAGATGTCCGGGCCGCACAGTTCATCTCAAAACAGCCTTGGATACTCTATACATAACATTCTGTCTAGGGATACGATGAAAATCATCAGACAGAACGTTACCTCACACCGTCACATTTAGTTATTATATTATACGCTACCGCGTGTGTCAATCGAATTTACCATGATTTTCTCACGAATTCTTCCATTATTTTTTCCACTATTTTGTAAAAGATGAATTTTATGATAAATTATAATTGAAAACTAATACTCGCGTGTAATTCCTACAATAATGAACACCCCTCCGGGGATTATAAAATCCTCCGGAGGGGACATTGTCTTAAAAACAGGTAAAACTTTCAATTGTCCTATGCGTTATTTTGCTGCTACGTCTTTGTAGATTAAGGCAAAGGCATAATATGAATCCGTTGTGAATGTAATTGTGTTCGGATTGCTGTCGGTATCGCTCAATACTATCGGCAATCCGCCCTTTGTAACGCATATCATCTTAAACTCTCTGCCTGCTGCCTGCAGCGTCTTAGGGATAGTCAGAGTAATCGTCGCCGCCTGTTCCATCTTGTATACGTTCCTGCCAGAAGGGAGAATATTATAGGTTCTTCCGATTTTATAGCCGTCAAGCGTTTTAAGGACTGCTTCAAATACATCGAAGCATAACTTGCCCTGCATTGCGTTTACCATTTTTACGTAATATGCACCGGATGCGGAAACGGTATACTCAACCTTCTCCTTGCCCATAGCGGCATATCTTTTCTTTTCATCCGGTGTCGTCGGCTTCCATGCGGGCACTTCGTTTACATAAGAAGAATCGGAAGATCTTACATGCGAAGATCTTTTGTTTGATGATGTTGCGGCGCCGGAAGACGACGAGCCTGTGTTCGTTCCATCATCGGGCGTCTCCGTATCCTCCGTCTTCTCGCCAAATACAAAGTTGCTGAAATGTGTTACCGTAAAGGAAATGGTTCCGTCAGCATTCTCTCTTACAGGAAGCGTTTCATAGCCTTTGTTATCCGCATGAAAATGAAAAACCACCATCCTTTTAGTATCAATTCCTGCGGGTGCCTTCATTGTAACGGTAACGGGAATCGCAAGCTCTGCTCCTCTGCTGATTCCCGCGCCCACAAGCTCTAAGTCAAAGGCTATCGCATTGCTGAGCTGGGAATTGGCGATAAGGTTTTTCTGTGTATCTTCGTCCGGCTTGTACATGTTAAACGTGATCGTGCCGCTTTGAGTAGCATTTAAAGCCGCGCCCAAAAGTTTTACCGATGACTGGTCATTGCTTGTACCTACTTCCGAATTAATCACGATGTTAAGATTCATGGCGGAGCTATATGTATTTTCCAGCTCTGCTATTTTCGCCTGTATGCCGGAATCTGTCTGCATCGCCACCTGCAGCTCACCCTTCGACACTTCATCGCTAAAGCTGTTCTTTACTTTTTCCACAATACTTTCAACATTACCGGTTGTAATCGGATCACTGCCAATTGCCGCATCGAGCTTATTGTCCGTACCCTCTGTTGGGGACGAGTTATTCTCAAACGGAATCAGATCGGACCAGTTGCCGTGCGTATATTGGGTGATATCTTCACTAAACGCCATTACCTTAACAAAATAATCATATCCCTCAGCCAGATATCGTTTACAATCAATGGAAGTTTCCGCTACATATCCCAAACTAATTACACTTTCATTGTTATCTTTCTTACCTATTATCTCGACTCTATACTCCCCTGCATGTGTCACACCATCCCACGATACAATCCCGTCAGCACTCCATTTGATATTTGACGGTACACCTACCTGCTCCGACGGTCTGGTATAAACAAACTCAGGGCTCACCGCTGACATACAGCCTGATGAAAAATTCTCATTCGTCTCAGAATCATATCCAAATCTTTCTACCTGAAACGTGTATGTTGCGGAGTCTTCAATATAATAATAACATCCACATGTAACATCCTGGCTATAACTGGTCACATCAATTGTATGTTCAGTCTTTCCATCTTTTAAAATATATAACTTAAATTTTGCCTTTGTATCACCGGGATTATGAAACAATGCCATACCCGGTATCTCATCGCTCCACTCAAGACCAGTTGCCTCCAGAACCGATTCGTCTGTCTCCTCTGCTTCATCGGAATTGTCAGATAATGCGACAATCCCTGATTCCTCTTCAATTTCTTCATCGGTTACCGAATTATCAACCGGTTCCGCATTTACAACTACTTTTTTGTCAGCGGTTTCTTTATCTGCCTCTTTCCTATCTGACACTTCATTTCCGCCTGCTTCGTTTTCCGAATCATCAGCCGAATCCTTATTGTCTGCCTCGTTTTTGTCAGCGTTTTCTTTGCCTGCCTCGTTTCCATCTGACGCTTCCTCTCCGCCTGCTTCCGGTTCTTCGAGTGTTTCAGAATCCGTTTTTGGGGAAACATTTTCCTCCGGAGATCCATCTTTAACAGTTTCCGCGGTATTTTCCGTATCAGCATCAAGCGGTTCGGCAGACGCACTTATGCCGCACGTAAAGAGCATGCTCAACGCAAGCCCCACAGCCATGAACCGCTTTACGGCCATGGTTGCCTTACTTGTCTTTTTTGCCATTTGTTTTTCCTCCTATCCGCCTTTTTAACAGGCAGAATTTTCCATATCTTTTATTATACCCCCCCCCGAGAAAATCAAGTGTCTTTAGCCAAAGACTTTGATATTTATATGAGCATATTTTTATGGGCTATTTTTATGAACCCACTATCGTCCCCCCGTTCGGATGCAGTACCTGCCCTGTCATATAGCTTGCGTCGTCGGAAGCAAGAAATACGTAGCAGGGCGACACTTCGCACGGCTGGCCGGCCCTGTCCATAGGAACGTGGGAAGTTTTCTTGCCAAAGGTAGCGACTTCCTTTGCCGAATAGGAGGAAGGAATCAGCGGCGTCCAGATTGGCCCCGGCGCTACCCCGTTTACTCTAATTCCTTTTTCCACCAAAGACAGGGAAAGCGACCTTGTCAGCGCCACAATCGCGCCTTTTGTGGCGCTGTAATCAATCAAATCTTTGTTGCCTTCATAGGCCGTAACAGAGGTGGTATTGATGATGCTTCCGCCTTTTTTCATATAGGGAAGCGCGTACTGAATCAGATAGAAAAAGGAAAAGACATTGTTTCTGAATATAAATTCCAGCTGTTCATGGGTGATATCCAATATGCTCCGTTTGATAAACTGCATGGCATGGTTATTGACAAGGATATCCAATTTTCCAAAACGCTCTATGGTCTTATCCACGCAGTATTTTGCAAAATCCGGGTTTTTTAAATCCCCGCATATCAGCAGGCACTCTCCCCCTGCATCTTTTATTTTTTCCTGTGTTTCCTTTGCGTCTACTTCTTCGTCATAATAGACAAGGACCACCCGGGCTCCTTCTTTCACAAAGTCGTATGCAACGGCCCTGCCAATTCCGCTGTCCCCGCCCGTAATGAGGGCAACTTTATTTTCAAGCTTTTTGTATTGCCTGCCGCACTCGGACGTGGGAATTGGTTTCATCACATACTCAAATCCCGGCTGTCTGTTCTGATGCTGGGGCGGAAAGGCCATGACGCTTTCCTCATATTCCTTTTCGCAATTACATTCTTTCTCCTGATACATATTTTACCTCATTTCTGCGAGGTGAACGAAGTTCACCTTTGCTTTATTTGCGCAAATCAAGTTTGTGGATGCAGCGCAGACACAAACTTGTGAGTGAAAGGTTGGCTTGCGGTACTGCGCCAGAGCGTGTTTGAAAGACAAATGGGAAGTCTGCCTCCAAACTTGAATACGCTTTTCAGGCATGATTGCTATAAAATATGCGAAATAAATATTTTTGTTCATGTGTCCGTCATTTTTTCATGATAAGTTTTCATGTAGTTATTGCTTTCCAGGGCAGTGTCGTTTAAACTATGGATTAGGGCTTTTGTCCTGCCATTGTTTTAGCCTGACAGTTTTTGCCTGACGGCTAAATCGTATACGCTTTTTCTGTGTATAATACTATTATTCTGTACACATGAATCATTTCATCTATCGGAGGTATTCACATGATAACAAATGACATACTTTATGTTGGCGTGGACGACAAAGAGATTGATCTTTTTGAAGGTCAGTTTGTTGTTCCTAATGGCATTGCTTACAATTCCTACGTCATACTTGACGACAAAATTGCCGTAATGGACACGGTTGATAAGAGGAAAGGGGCGGAATATCTGTTAAACCTTGAAAAGGCGCTTGGGGACAGGCTTCCCGATTATCTGGTTGTCTCCCATGTGGAACCGGATCATGCGTCCAGCGTTCGGCTTTTTCTTGAAAAATATCCGCAGACGCAGCTTGTGGGCAACGCGAAAACCTTTCAATTTCTTGCCCAGTATTTTGATTTGAATTTTGATTCCGTTCTCACGGTAAAGGAAGGGGATACGCTCAGTCTTGGAAAGCATGAGCTGCATTTTATTTTTGCTCCCATGGTTCACTGGCCGGAAGTTATGTTTACTTATGACAGTTATGACAAGGTTTTGTTCAGCGCAGACGCTTTCGGAAAGTTCGGCGCTTTAGACGTCAAGGAAGACTGGACTTGTGAAGCCAGACGGTACTATTTTAATATCGTAGGCAAATTTGGTATGCCTGTACAAACCGTACTGAAAAAGGCGGCCGCCTTAGACATCCGCATCATTTGTCCGCTCCACGGCCCCATTCTCACGGAAAACTTAGGCGAATACTTAGATAAGTACAATACCTGGAGCAGCTATGAACCGGAATCAGAAGGAGTTTTTATTGCATATGCTTCTCTCCACGGTAACACCAAGGACGCTGCTTTCGCTTTAAAAGAAATTCTCCTATCAAAAGGCTGTCCAAAAGTTGTCATCTCCGATCTTGCAAGGGATGATATGGCGGAAGCGCTGGAAGACGCTTTCCGTTATGGGAAAATCGTCCTTGCCGCATCTTCCTATAATGGCGGCGTGATGCCCTTTATGGAGGACTTTCTTCACCATCTGAAAGGGAAAAATTATCAGAAAAGAACGGTTGCCTTAATTGAGAACGGCACTTGGGCTCCTTCCGCCAACAAAGCGATGACGGAAATTCTTTCCCAGATGAAAGATATCGCCATTTTAGATACCCCCATCACCATCCGGGGCGCGGTAAAGGATGAGGATAAAAAAGCCCTCGACGCGCTGGCGGACAGGCTTTGCAATTAGTCAAAGACCGTACGGCATTTGCCAAATGTCTATGAAACGCTTTGGGTCTCTATGGGCATGGGCAGTCGCTTAGTTCATTGTTCACGGAAATGTATCATTCCCCGAATGGAAAAGGCTTTAGAAAATCCCCCAAATGGACGATATATAATATGAAACGATTAAAGTTTATGTCCAAGGAGGGATAATCAAAGCATACGGAGATGAAAAGCTTTATAAAGTTCAGGCGGTCACGGTGATTCCGCCTCTTAAGAGGATTTCCTCGAGAGAACAACGTCACCAGTCCAAGCGGAATTCTTCCGGTGCGGCTTTTAAAAGTTTTACCGGCGCATTGGAGGAAGCATGTGAGAAGGAACAGCAGCGGGACATCCATATCCAGACCACCGGATATACGAAAGACGCGCTTCCTTTTTACAATTTAGTCAGTATGAGAGAATACTGTTAAAAAAGTTATGAATGGCTTCTCTGTAAAACGGCTGAATCATGATCCAAAAATAAGATGCCTGCAGGCGAAATTTCTTGCTCCAACAGCAAGATTCCGCCTGCAGGCATCTTTCATGCCCCTATTTCCTTTTTCGTTATCTAGTACAGCTTTGCAGAAATTCAAAGCTTTACCAGAGTCTTTTTACATTAAAAACCCTTTTTTAATATTGATAAGACCTGATTCAGGTTTTTCTTTTTTCGGAAATCCTTCTAATATCATTTTCTATTACAAAGTTTTTTTCAGAAAGGAAAGAATTTCTTCCTTTTCCGGCATCACGCAAAGAGCGCCCTTTCTGGTGGTAATAATGGACGCCGCCGCATTGGCAAAGGTCAAAAGCTCCTTCAAATTATCCTGCGTAAGCCTTTCAAGTCCATGCTCCAAAACATAATTCAGTTCACAGGCACAGAAGGTATCTCCCGCCCCGGTTGTCTCTATGGTATCCGGATTGACAAACCCGGGCGCCTCCGCTTGTATATCCTGATAATAAGCCCGGCTTCCCTCTTTCCCCAATGTAGCAAAAATAAGCGGAATATTGTATTTATCGCGAATCTCACCTATTCCCTCGTCAATATCCGTCTTTCCCGTCATAAACTCAATTTCATTGTCCGATATTTTTAAGATATCGCAGACGCTCATTCCATAGGCAATCATTTCCTTTGCCTTGTCAAGGGAGCTCCAAAGAGGCGGACGCAGATTTGGGTCAAAGGACAATATGCAGCCCTTTTCCTTGGCTATTGCAATCGCCTTTTTCGTTGCCTTCTCCACAACAGAGTCTGTCATGGACAGGGTACCAAAATGAAAAATTCTTGTGTCCTGAATCAGTTCTTCCTCTATTTCTTCTTCTCTCAGCATCATATCCGCTCCCGGATTCCGGTAAAAAGAAAAGTCTCTGTCTCCGCCCGGAAAAGTCTGAACGAAAGCAAGGGTGGTATGTACCTCATCATCCTTTTTCAGCCCCTTTAAGTCAATCCCCGTACTTCCCGCTCTTTCCTCTAACATCTTACCGAACATGTCGTTTCCCACCTTGCCGATAAACGCAGTCCTTTTTCCAAGCTTTTGCAGCATGGCAAGCACATTACAGGGCGCTCCCCCCGGATTTGCCTCAAACAAAGGGTTCCCCTGCCCGCTCTCTCCGTTCATGGTAAAGTCAATAAGCAGTTCCCCAAGCGCCACCACATCATATTTTTTTGTCATGTTTTACCTCATTTCTGCGCTGCTTTTTTGCGCATATCAAGTTTGTGGATGCAGCGCAGACACAAACTTGTGAGTGAAATATTGGAAATCTTTCACTCTTCCTCCCTTCATACCAACAGCCCTTCTATTTGGGCGCAGACACTCATTTGCCAGTTGAATTTTCAACTCGATTTCTTGTATTGTAAAGCCAATTTATGCAAAAGTCAAATTCTTCCGGTCACCCTAATCCTACTGCTTTTCCACCTTCCCGCTCTTTTTTACAACAGGATATTCCCCTTCTTTCTCATAAGCAATATCTATCGCATAAGTCTCGCCCTCAGGCAGAAAAAACGAGGCGTGAGCAGGAACAAAAACTTCTATTTCACAGTCCTTTATAAGTCTGCCCGAAGCGTCCTCTTTTACCACAACGGTATAGATACTGCCCGGCAATTCCTCCTCCGAACCCTTTTGAGATCCGTATGTCATATCCATGACTTCAACAACCACCCCTTCAAGAGTCGTCCCTTCCGGCAGCGTTGATGTTCCTTTACTTATAGCGTCCTCCATATCCTCCGCCTTCCTGGTTTCCCCGCTTTCCCTTGACTGTTGCTTCTCCAAATCCGAAACAGGGGAGGAGACGTTATTTCCGGTAATATTTCCGCCGTCTTCACTGTCCGCCATTTCCACATCTTTAGCCGCCTCGGCTTCCGCCCTTAAATCTTCCATATCTGCCTCGGCTTCCGCCATGGCTCCCGAATCGCTGTCGGCTCCGCAGTCCGCCGCACCGGCGTCAGCAGTCTCCGCACCTGTAGCCGCGCCTGCAGTAGTATCTTCTTCGGCAGCCGCCTCGGCCGATTCCGGCACTGTGTCTTCCGGCATAGCCATATCTGCCGCCGCAGCTTCCTGCATCTCCCCGGCCTCGTCGATTCCTTCCGTCATTGCTCCCCCTGAGAACGACTTGTCCCCCGTTCTTTTCAAAAAGATAGCGGCAGGCAAAATAACGGCCACGCACAAAACAGCCGCAACTGCCCCGGCATATTTCCCAAGAAATACCCGAATCTTTTTAGAGGTTATTTTTTTCGAATTTCTATTCCTGTCCGTTCTGTCTGCTTTTTCCTTTATTTCCACATTTTCATTTACAATCCGATTTTCCGGTGCGGATTTTTCCGTAAGGCCGGCTTCGATTCTGTCCCACAAATCGGGAGCTTCGTTTTGCGCCAGTTCTCTATAAGCCTGTTCAAAATTCTTACTCATATCCACACCTCCTTAACTTTTTCAATGCATTTTGATATTTCCAGGTTACCGTTCCCATGGGGATTCCCATGTGAGAGGCAATCTCCTTAAAGGTAAGCTCGCCCAACACTTTTAAACTGACAATCTGTCTCTCCGCGGGCTTTAACATTTCCATAGCCTCGCTGACCGTCATATCTCCAATCACTTCCCGCTCTACGTCATTTTCTCCCCGGAAGGCGTAACTTCCTTTCTTTTGTCCTTCCTCCTCCGATTCCGTCCCCAAATCCTGCATCAGGGCGGTGAGCTCCTCTCTGCGGTGCTTTCTCAAAAAATCAATCGCCATGTTTCTTGCCATAGACGCCAGGTAACCCTTGTGCCCATTGCCAGGCCTAAACTGCTCCGCCCGATCCCAAAGCCTTATAAAAAAGTCGCTGGTCACATCCTCCGCATTTTCTTTGTTCTGCAGCACTTCGTAAATAATCCGGTAAATATATCCCACATAATTTTCATAAATTTCCTTTAATCCGGCCTTATCCCCCTGAACCATACGTGCCACAGCTTCCTCAAATTCTCGTTCGTTCACTCTTTTTTTCCCTCTTTTTTGATACGTTTATGCTGCGTCATTTTATGGAAAAAGTTGCTGCCGGAAAAAGGATATCCCTTTTGCCGACAACAACTTCAAAGGATTGTTCTATAATGCTTTCATCCTGTCAACCGCCTCCACCGTATTTTCGTAGCTTCCAAAAGCAGTCAGCCTGAAATAAGTTTCTCCGCTTGGCCCAAAGCCGGAACCGGGGGTTCCCACCACATTTGCCTTTTCAAGAAGATAATCAAAAAATTCCCAGCTGGTCATGCCGCCCGGCGCTTTCAGCCAGATGTACGGCGCATTTACGCCGCCCGAAACGGTATAACCGGCACTTTTTAAGCCCTCCAAAATATACTTTGCGTTATTCATATAATAAGCCACCTGCTGTTTCAGCTGCGCCTTTCCTTCCTCTGAATAAACCGCCTCGCCGGCCCGCTGTACGATATAGGGGGCTCCGTTGTACTTGGTTCCATGCCTTCTTGCCCACAGAGAATGAAGGCTTACTTCTCCGCATTTTAAATCCTTCGGGATAACCGTAAAGCCCAGACGCACTCCGGTAAACCCGGCGTTTTTGGAAAAAGAGCGCAGCTCAATGGCGCAGCTTCTTGCCCCCTCGCACTCATAAATGGTGTGGGGCACATCTTCCTCCGAAATATACGCTTCGTAAGCCGCATCATAAATAATAACGGCCCCCACCTTGTTTGCATAATCCACCCACTCCTGAAGCTGGGACTTCGTTACGGTAGAACCGGTAGGATTATTGGGGAAGCACAGATAAATCAAATCGGGCGTTTCCTTCGGAAGCTCCGGGGCAAAACCATTCTCCGCCACGCAGGGCATGTAAATCACGTCGCTCCAGATTTCTTTGGCGCTGTCGTACACGCCGGTTCTCCCCGCCATCACATTGGTGTCCACATAAACAGGATAAACGGGGTCGCAGACGGCAATTTTATTGTCCACGCTGAAAATTTCCTGAATGTTCCCCGCATCGCACTTGGCTCCGTCGGATACAAAAATTTCGTCGGCGGCAATCTCGCATCCCCTTGCCTTATAGTCATTCTCCGCAATTGCCTTTCGCAAAAACTCATAGCCAAGATCCGGCGCATATCCCTTAAAGGTCTCCGCCTGCGCCATCTCGTCCACCGCCACGTGCAGGGCCTTGATAATCGCGGGGGCCAAAGGCTGCGTCACGTCGCCTATGCCCAGACGGATAATTTTCTTATCGGGGTTTTGCGCCGCAAAGGCGTTCACCTTTTTTCCAATTGTTGAAAACAGATAGCTCCCGGGAAGCTTTAAATAATTGTCATTGACTTTAAACATTTTTTCCTCCTTTATTGTTTCCGGAACCATCTCCATCCCTGTATCACGAATCCGAATGAAGAAATTCCCTTTGCTCTGCCGCCCCACTCCTGCCGACAGCCCTCAAATTTGGGCCGGAGCACAAATTTGCTGCTCTGCCATAATTTCACCTTCAAAAACAGTGGCCGCCGGCCCTGTCATATAAATCAGATTTTCTTTTCTGTCCCACTCAATCTGCAAATCGCCACCCAACAGTTTAACAGTAACCTGCTCCCTCGTCAAATCATTTAAGATACAGGCCACGGCAACAGCGCAGGCTCCCGTGCCGCAGGCTAAAGTTTCTCCCGTGCCTCTCTCCCAGACCCGCATCATGACATTTTCTCTGTCCAGTACTTTGACAAATTCCGTGTTAGTCCTTTTGGGAAAGCGTACATGGTTTTCAAAAAGAGGCCCTATTTTCTCCAAAGGCAGCTGCAATATCTCGTCCATAAAGATGACCGCATGAGGATTCCCCATTGACACGCATGTCATTTGATATGTTTTGTCATCCACCTCTATCGGTTCTCCGATAACTTCCCCGCTGCCGGCAATCACCGGGATCTCATCCGCTTTCAATATAGGCGCCCCCATGTTAACCCTGACAGCCTCTATCTTTCCATTTTCCGGGAACAAAGTAAGGTACTTGATTTTGCCACAGCTTACCACGCTGATTTCCGTTTTGTTTGTCAATCCCTTATCGTAGACATATTTTCCCACACAGCGTATCCCGTTTCCGCACATTTCGGCCCGCGAACCGTCCATGTTATACATCTCCATCTCAAAGTCCGCTTCCTTAGATGAATTGATAAAAATAACGCCGTCTCCTCCAATGCCAAAATGTCTGTCGCTGAGCCGCCTTACGATTTCAGGCTTTTTTTCTTCCGGCACTTTTTCTATGTCGCCATTTACATAGATATAATCGTTACCACAGCCATGCATTTTAGTAAATTTCAATTTCATAACCATGCCTCCTTCTTCACCTGCGACTTCTCAACAACCAAAGACGTAAGCCCCAAAATTGGGGTACAGGCATAAATTTGTCATGTCGCCGTTTACATAGATTAGCATACCACACTTTTCCCACGGCATGTATGGCTTTCTTTGGGATGGACTATGCAAAAAATGCTTTTTTCATTTCTTTTTCGGCTATTATTTTAGGCGGACCCCATGTGTAATCAGGTATCTGTCCTGCGCAAGTTCCTCTATCTTCAAATTCATGCCGCAGATGGATGCGGAAATCGCATTCATGGCGTCATCCATATATCCCTGGCGATAGGTTTCTTTTTGATAAGCCGCATACAATTCCTGTGCAAGCTGTGCGCCCTCTACCACATTGTAAAATTCATAGTTGCCCAGCCCGTTCTCCACAATCTGTTCATAGCAATTTCCATAATAATCGGACAGACTATGTAAAACTTCCTCCTGACTAATACCAAAGTCCGCAATATCCTTAAGCGCTTCCTGCTGCGGAGCTGTCTCCGCCACGCCTTGTCCCTGATCCGCGCCGCTTTGCGGCTGCGTCTCCTGTGGCTGTCCGGGCTCCCGGTAAATCTGTCCGTTACAGGGAGGAAGGTACACGGACAATTCCTTCCTCACATGGGTGCCGGCATAATCCTGATCATTTTTATTAAAATAATCATAGCTTGCGCCTTCCATTTCCGTATCGTCCCATGTGGTATCCACATTGTAGTAGCCGTCCTCCAGCCCCACAATGTTCCATGCATGGTTTTCCCCTGCATATCCGGTACAATAATAGCACGGTATGCCAAGCTGCTGCAGCAGATACTGGTACGCCCTGGCATATCCTGCGCATACCGTCTGTCCGTTCACCAACGCGCTGTAGGCGCTTTGATTCATTTCCGCGCCCATATCATAAGAAGCCCTGTCTATCAATGCATCGTGGATATACTTTTCCTTCTCATAATCGCTTGGAAGACCGCCCGCGCCCGATAAGAGCTCGCCCGCATTCTCGTTGAAAGCAGCCTTGGACTCCTCCAAATCTAACGCGGTACGGTTAAACCGCAAATCAATTTCCACGCACTGTCCGTCTCTTTTATATTTACAAAAATACGCCGTATCCAGCCAGAAAAGCTCCGGGTGATCGTTATACACTGCCTGAAAAACCGTTCTGAGCTGCCCGGCGGATACATTTTCTACCGGCGCAAACATCTGAATCAAATCGTTGGCATTCGCATAAATCTGCCTGTAAAGATGCTTCCCCTTTTCATCCAGCATCTCATAGTAGGGATAAGAAACAGCGTCAAATATAAGACCGTCGCCGGTATTTCCCACCCCCAGCTGGGTTTGCAGAAGATCGGCGACCTCGTCTTCAACCTGCTCCCGCTCATCCTGTACTTCCTGATAGCCATTTTTGCCGGCCACCTTCTCCGGCACGGACAGTTCCGACTCCTCAGGCGGAATATAATCGCTTTCAATGTTCTGCGCCAGACCTTCCTCCTGCTTCGGTAAATCCGAACTCTCCTTTGAGTCAAGTATTTTGTCCATCCCCTGCTCGTTGCCCGCGCCGGATTCAATGGAATAAACGGTACGAAATTCCGTCTGCCCATCAGCGCCAAGTCTGTCTAAATCTTCTGATTCATTTTCATCCGAATATAAAAAAGCAGCCACCGAATCTGTAATGTCGGGGCGAAAAGCGCACAAAATCACGAAGCCGCACAGCAACGCAAACAATATTAAAAATAAAATCCCCAGTCCTTTTAAAAATTTCATCTTTATACCCCTTGCATACCGCAAGCTGTGCTTGTGGTACTGTCACCAATAAAGAGTATGGAAGTTTACTTCCAAAGTTGTCTCCATGAAAATAGCCCTCCGCTACAGAGGGCTATTCCATACCACGTTAATGTTTATCCTATAACGATAAGAAACGGCAAAATCATTTGTCGTTGTCCATACGCTCAATCCAAATAGGATTACCTCTGCACGCGCGCGCCTACGCCGCCCATAATTGCCTCAACCTCTTTTTTGCTGGCCATGGTGGTATCGCCCGGCGTAGTCATGGCAAGCGCTCCGTGTGCAGCGCCATAGTTGACTGCCAGTTCTGCGTTTTCCGTAGTCATCAACCCATAAATAAGACCTGATGCAAAAGAGTCGCCGCCGCCCACACGGTCCATGATTTCAAGACCCTTATAATCCTTTGCCTTATAAATCTCTCCATCCGCCCAGCAGATTGCGCTCCAGTCATTAACGGTAGCTGTCTTCACCTCACGAAGGGTCGTTGCTACGGCCTTGAAATTCGGATAAGTTTCCGCCGCATGGTTAATCATTTTCTTATAACCGTCCAGATTAAGCTCCTTTAAGTTCTCGTCATTTCCTTCTATTTCAAAGCCAAGACAAGCCGTGAAATCTTCCTCGTTGCCAATCATTACGTCCACATATTTGGCAATTTCCTTGTTCACCTCCTGGGCCTTAGCCTGTCCGCCAATTGCGCTCCACATGGAAGGGCGGTAATTCAGGTCGTAGGATACCACTGTTCCGTATTTCTTAGCCGTCTTGATAGCCGCAATAACCGTCTCGCAGGACTGCTCCGACAAAGCAGCATAAATGCCGCCCGTATGCAGCCAGCGCGCGCCCAGCTTTCCAAAAATGTATTCAAAATCAAAGTCCTCAGGGGTTGCCTTGGAAATTGCGGTATTGGCTCTGTCAGAGCAGCCTACGGCCCCCCTTATGCCAAAGCCTCTCTCCGTAAAATTCAAACCATTCCTGCAAATTCTTCCGATACCGTCTGTTTTCATCCATTTAATCAAAGAAGTATCCACGCCCCCCTGAAGGATAAAATCTTCCATCAGCATCCCGACCTCATTCTCTGCAAACGCAGTAATGACGCCGGTCTTCATTCCAAAACAGCGTCTAAGTCCGCGAACCACATTGTACTCTCCGCCGCCTTCCCATGCGCGGAAAGACCTTGCGGTACGGATTCTGCCCTCTCCCGGGTCTAACCTGAGCATAACCTCTCCCAATGACACCGCATCAAATTTACAATCCTCTGGCGCTCTTAAGTTTAAATTCATTTTATACCTCCTACCCCGGATAAACCGGAACCAAAATTTTGCCGTTTGGCGCAAAATTTCGTTGTTAAGTGCCTAAATATACCTTCAAAAATATATAACCTTACTTTATACTGTCCCTGCTAATCCTCCATGCTTCCAACAGCCCGCAAATTGGGGCCGGGGCACAAGTTTGTGATTAATCCATTGTTCTCACAGGCATAGATACCGCTTCCGCACTAGCTGCGGATGCTCCTTGCAAGCTCTGCCGCTTCTTTTGTCAGTTCGCGGATCCTGGCAAAATCGCCGGCCTTGATCAGGTCTCCCTTTACCATCCAGCTGCCGCCGCAGCAGACAATCTTTGAAAAATCCAGATAATCTTTCAGGTTCTTGGCGCTGATTCCGCCGGTGGGCATAAATTTCACCATGGTATAAGGCGCAGCCATCGCTTTAATCATGGCGATACCCCCTGCCTGCTCCGCCGGGAAAAATTTCACTACCTTAAGTCCGCGCTTAACCGCCTGTGCAACCTCCGAAGGCGTTATACAGCCAGGGAAAACAGGAATGTCTTTTTCCAGGCAGTAATCGACAATTTCTCCGTCGAAGCCCGGGCTTACAATAAATTTTGCGCCTGCGCCTACCGCCCGGTCCACCTGCTCTTTGGTCAGAACCGTACCCGCGCCTACCAGCATGTCCGGATACTTCTCGCTCATCAGACGGATAGATTCCTCCGCCGCCTCGGTACGGAACGTCACTTCCGCGCAGGGCAGACCGCCCTCAATCAATGCTTCCGCCAGTGGAAGCGCATCCTTTGCATCATCCAGAACCACCACAGGAACTACGCCCAATTCATAAAAACGTTCTTCAATTATTTTCATTTCAGCATCCTTTCTTTTTATTTTATACTATAATCAAAACCCAATTTTTTCACGCTGTCAAGGGCAAATTGTAAAACAGTCAATATGCCGGTAACTATTCAGCCCAGGACTTTGCATTTGCTGCAAAGTCCGTGAGAACGCATA
>CAJUKV010000063.1 GCA_910587305.1 uncultured Lachnospiraceae bacterium
GCTTGTATAAAGGATTATTTAAAATTTAAGTGATTTAAAAGTGTTTAAAACCCGTCGCGAAGCGTGGCAGCGTTTGATGCACAGGCCCGCATACGGAAACTTGCTGCCAGGGCAGCATGCGGCCGCGCGGCGATCAGGGAAAAATTTTCCTTGCTCGATTTCGACTAATATTAAAATTTACAAAAAATTTCCAAAAATTAAAAAAATATTTGTTGACTCGATTTTGGGCTTGTAGTAGAATGGAAAGTGCACTATTGTGGTGTGATAGGCATTTTTAGTGAATTATATCATAGAGAACGGGGTGAATTGTCAATGGAAAAGAACAGAATACGTCCCATTGCCGCAGGCAGAAACATGCGTATGAGCTACTCACGGCAGAAAGAGGTTTTGGAGATGCCAAACCTCATTGAAGTCCAGAAGGATTCCTATGGATGGTTCCTGAAGGAAGGACTAAAGGAAGTGTTTGATGATATTTCTCCAATTGCAGACTATAGCGGGCATTTAAGCCTGGAGTTTGTAGATTTCGAATTGTGTGAAGATGATGTAAAGTACTCTATCGAGAAATGCAAGGAGAGAGATGCGACCTATGCGGCCCCTCTTAAGGTTAAGGTACGTCTTTATAATAAGGAAAAGGAAGAAATCAGCGAGCATGAAATTTTCATGGGTGACCTTCCTCTTATGACAGAGACAGGCACATTTGTGATAAACGGCGCCGAACGTGTTATTGTAAGCCAGTTAGTTCGTTCCCCCGGTATTTACTATGCAATCAGTCATGATAAAATTGGCAAGAGATTGTTTTCATCGACGGTTATTCCTAACCGTGGCGCTTGGTTAGAGTATGAGACAGACTCAAACGATATATTTTATGTGCGTGTTGACCGTACCAGAAAGGTGCCGATTACAGTACTCATAAGAGCCCTTGGGGTAGGAACCAACGATGAAATCAGAGAATTGTTTGGGGATGAACCCAAGATAGAGGCAAGCTTTAGCAAGGACGTTTCTACGAATTATCAGGAAGGTCTTTTAGAATTGTATAAAAAAATCCGTCCGGGTGAGCCTTTAAGCGTTGAGAGTGCGGAGAGCCTTATAAACGCTATGTTTTTTGATCCCAGAAGATACGATTTAGCGAAGGTAGGCAGATATAAGTTTAACAAAAAATTGTCTTTCAGGAACAGACTAAAGGGTCATGTTCTCGCCGAGGATGTAGTGGATACTTCCACCGGTGAAATTCTGGCGGCGGCGGGCACTAAGGTGACCTTAGAGCTGGCAGACGAGCTGCAGAACGCGGCGGTGCCTTATGTATATGTGCAGACAGAGGAAAAGAATGTGAAGGTTCTTTCCAATCTGATGGTGGATATCACCCATTTTGTGGACTGCAACCCCAGGGAGTTAGGTATTACGGAGCGCGTATATTATCCGGTACTTTCACAGATTCTCGAAGAGTTCGGCGAGGATCCGCAGGCCCTTGCGGAAGCCATCCGCAAAAATGTTCATGAGCTGATTCCGAAACATATTACAAAGGAAGATATTATCGCGTCGATCAATTACAATATTCATCTGGAATATGGTATTGGAAATGACGACGATATCGATCATTTGGGCAACAGACGTATCCGCGCGGTGGGCGAGCTTTTGCAGAACCAGTACAGAATCGGTCTTTCCAGATTAGAGAGAGTGGTGCGCGAGAGAATGACCACCCATGACGCGGAGGAAATCTCTCCCCAGGTATTGATCAACATTAAGCCCGTGCAGGCGGCGGTGAAGGAATTCTTTGGTTCTTCCCAGCTGTCCCAGTTTATGGATCAGAACAATCCCTTAGGCGAGTTAACGCACAAGAGACGTCTATCCGCTCTTGGCCCCGGCGGTCTTTCCAGAGATCGGGCCGGATTTGAGGTGCGTGACGTACATTATTCCCACTATGGAAGAATGTGCCCCATTGAGACGCCGGAAGGTCCCAACATCGGACTTATCAACTCCCTTGCTTCTTATGCAAGGATTAACGAATACGGTTTTGTGGAAGCGCCTTACCGTAAAATAGATAAATCAGACCCGAAAAATCCCAGGGTTACGGATGAAGTGGTCTACATGGCTGCGGACGAAGAGGATAATTACCATGTGGCGCAGGCAAGCGAACAGCTTGACAAGGAGGGCCACTTTGTAAGAAATACGGTATCCGGCCGCTACAAGGATGAAACTTCGGAATATCCCAAGTCTATGTTTGACTATATGGACGTATCCCCTAAGATGGTATTTTCCGTGGCGACGGCCCTTATCCCATTTTTGGAAAATGACGACGCCAACCGTGCGCTGATGGGGTCAAACATGCAGCGTCAGGCAGTGCCCCTTCTTACCACGGAAGCTCCTGTGGTGGGAACCGGTATGGAGCCTAAGGCGGCGGTGGACTCGGGCGTATGCGTGGTTGCCAAAAAATCGGGTGTGATTGAATTTGTATCCTCCAAGTTAATCAGGATGACCTGCGACGACGGTGAAAAGATGGAATACCGTCTCATTAAGTTTTCCCGAAGCAATCAGTCTAACTGCTACAATCAGAAACCCATTGTAATGAAAGGGGAGCATGTGAAGGCAGGACAGGTGATTGCGGACGGACCTTCCACATCGGAAGGGGAGCTGGCGCTGGGCAAGAATCCGCTCATAGGTTTTATGACCTGGGAGGGATATAATTATGAGGACGCCGTTCTTTTGAGTGAAAGACTGGTGCAGGATGACGTATATACTTCCGTGCACATTGAAGAATATGAAGCTGAGGCGAGAGACACCAAGTTAGGGCCCGAGGAGATTACAAGGGATGTGCCCGGCGTGGGCGACGACGCCTTAAAGGATTTGGACGAAAGAGGCATTATCCGCATTGGCGCGGAGGTTCGGGCCGGAGATATTCTGGTGGGCAAGGTTACGCCAAAAGGCGAGACGGAGCTGACGGCGGAGGAGCGGCTCCTTCGTGCAATCTTTGGCGAGAAGGCGAGGGAAGTAAGAGATACCTCCCTTAAGGTGCCTCATGGCGAGTACGGCATTATCGTGGATGCCAAGGTATTTACCAGGGAAAACGGAGACGAACTTTCTCCCGGCGTAAATCAGGCGGTCCGCATTTATATCGCGCAAAAGAGAAAGATTTCCGTAGGAGATAAAATGGCCGGACGCCACGGCAATAAGGGTGTTGTTTCCCGTGTGCTCCCGGTGGAAGATATGCCTTATCTTCCCAATGGACGCCCTCTGGATATCGTGCTGAACCCTCTTGGCGTGCCTTCCCGTATGAACATTGGACAGGTACTTGAAATCCATCTGTCGCTGGCGGCCAAGGCCCTTGGCTTTAACGTGGCAACCCCTGTTTTTGACGGGGCCAACGAGAACGATATTATGGATACCCTGGATCTTGCCAATGATTATGTGAATTTAAGCTGGGAGGAATTTGAAGCAAAGCATAAGGAAGAACTGCTCCCGGAGGTAATGGAGTATTTATATAAGAATCGCGACCACAGAGAGGTGTGGAAAGGCGTGCCTATTTCAAGGGACGGCAAGGTGCGGCTGAGGGATGGAAGGACCGGAGAGTACTTCGACAGCCCGGTTACAATCGGCCACATGCATTACTTGAAGCTGCATCATCTGGTGGACGATAAGATTCACGCCCGTTCCACAGGCCCTTACTCGCTGGTAACCCAGCAGCCTTTGGGCGGCAAGGCCCAGTTCGGCGGCCAGCGTTTCGGAGAGATGGAAGTTTGGGCACTGGAAGCCTATGGCGCTTCTTACACCTTACAGGAAATTCTGACTGTGAAGTCCGACGACGTGGTGGGACGTGTAAAGACCTATGAGGCAATCATCAAGGGCGATAATATTCCCGAACCCGGCATTCCGGAATCCTTCAAGGTATTGCTGAAGGAATTGCAGTCTCTTGGGCTTGACGTGCGGGTGCTTCGCGACGACAACACAGAGGTTGAAATCATGGAAACCATTGATTACGGCGATACGGATTACCGGTATGAGATAGAGGGCGACGACAAGAATTATGATTACGATAAAGGTTCCTTTGGAGCTATGGGCTACCAGCAGCAGGAATTTGACGAGGACAGCGGTGAGCTTGTAAGCGCAGATGATGAAGAAGATTTAGATGATGGTTTTGACGAAGAATTTGAAGCAGTGCTTAATTCCGAATCATATGACGAATAGAGAAGTCAGGTTACTTACCGTGAGCGGCCTTCGGGCCGTGAAGGGTAGCGAAGTCGGATAGTTCTTTTAACAGGAGATTTGCCTGTAGGTGAAGCTCCGGACTTTGAAAGGAGCATGGATTAACTATGTCAGAAACAAAGCAGGAAGTATATCAGCCGATGACATTTGACGCCATCAGAATTGGTTTAGCATCGCCTGAGAAAATCAGGGAATGGTCAAGAGGCGAGGTTTTAAAGCCTGAAACCATCAATTACAGAACCTTAAAGCCGGAAAAAGACGGCCTGTTCTGTGAAAAGATTTTTGGACCCAGCAAGGACTGGGAGTGTCATTGTGGGAAATATAAGAAAATCAGATACAAAGGCGTCGTATGCGACCGATGCGGCGTGGAGGTCACCAAGGCCAGCGTCCGCAGAGAGCGTATGGGACATATTGAACTTGCTGCGCCTGTTTCCCATATCTGGTATTTTAAGGGGATTCCCAGCCGTATGGGACTGATTTTGGATTTGTCTCCCAGAGTGCTGGAGAAGGTGCTGTATTTTGCATCTTATATTGTGCTGGATAAGGGCGACAGCAGTCTGGAATACAAGCAGGTGCTGTCCGAAAGGGAGTATCAGGATGCCAGGGAAACCTGGGGCAACAGGTTCCGTGTAGGAATGGGCGCGGAGGCGATTAAGGAGCTGCTGCAGGCCATTGATCTGGAAACGGAAGCGGAAGAATTAAAAACCGGCCTGAAGGAATCTTCCGGCCAGAAACGGGCAAGGATTATCAAAAGGCTTGAGGTTGTGGAGGCTTTCAGAGAATCAGGGAACGAACCCTCCTGGATGATTATGGACGCTATTCCGGTGATCCCGCCTGATTTGCGCCCCATGGTACAGTTAGACGGCGGACGTTTTGCAACCTCTGATTTGAACGATTTATATAGAAGAATCATCAACCGCAACAACCGTCTTAAGAGGCTTCTCGAGCTGGGGGCGCCGGATATTATCGTCCGCAACGAAAAGAGAATGCTTCAGGAGGCGGTGGACGCGTTAATTGACAACGGCAGACGAGGCAGGCCGGTAACAGGCCCCGGAAACAGGGCGTTAAAATCTCTGTCCGATATGCTGAAAGGAAAATCGGGACGTTTCCGCCAGAACCTTTTGGGAAAACGTGTGGACTATTCGGGACGTTCCGTTATCGTGGTGGGACCGGAGCTTAAGATTTACCAGTGCGGTCTGCCCAAAGAAATGGCTATTGAGCTGTTTAAGCCCTTCGTTATGAAGGAACTGGTTACAAGGGGAATTTCCCAGAATATTAAAAATGCAAAGAAGCTGGTAGAGCGTCTTGACACTCAGGTATGGGATGTGCTCGAGGAGGTAATCAAGGAACACCCCGTTATGTTAAACCGTGCGCCTACCCTGCACAGACTTGGCATCCAGGCTTTCGAGCCGATTCTGGTAGAGGGTAAGGCAATCAAGCTCCATCCGCTTGTATGTACGGCTTTTAACGCGGACTTTGACGGCGATCAGATGGCCGTGCATCTTCCTCTTTCCGTGGAAGCGCAGGCGGAATGCCGGTTCCTGCTGCTATCGCCCAATAACCTGTTAAAGCCGTCGGACGGCGGCCCCGTAGCGGTGCCTTCACAGGATATGGTGCTTGGAATTTACTACCTGACCCAGGAAAGGCCGGGGGCAAAAGGCGAAGGCAGATATTATAAAAATGTAAATGAAGCAATTTTGGCATACGAAAATGGTTTCTGTACCCTGCACTCTAAAATCAAGGTGAGGGTGACCAAAAAGAATGCGGAAGGCGAAGAGGTCTCAGGAGTGGTGGAATCCACTCTGGGAAGATTCCTTTTCAATGAAATCCTTCCTCAGGATTTGGGATATGTGGACAGAAGCAACCCGGATAATCTTCTTCTGCCCGAAGTGGATTTCCATGTGGGGAAAAAGCAGTTAAAGCAGATCCTTGAAAAAGTCATTAATATTCATGGCGCATCCGTGACGGCGGAGGTGCTGGACTTAATCAAGTCAACAGGCTATAAATATTCCACCAAAGCGGCCATGACGGTTTCCATTTCCGATATGACGGTTCCGGCGAAGAAGCAGGAAATGTTAGATGAGGCGCAGGCAACCGTAGACCGGATTTCCCAGAATTTCAGGCGCGGCTTGATTACGGAGGAAGAAAGATACCGTGCGGTCGTGGAGACATGGAACGAGACGGATAAAAAGTTGACGGATGTGCTCCTTGCAGGACTGGATAAATACAACAATATTTTCATGATGGCCGACTCCGGCGCCCGTGGTTCCAACCAGCAGATTAAACAGCTGGCAGGTATGCGCGGTCTGATGGCGGATACAACCGGACGGACCATTGAGCTGCCCATTAAGTCAAATTTCCGTGAGGGACTGGACGTACTGGAATACTTTATGTCCGCCCACGGCGCCCGCAAGGGTCTTTCCGATACGGCTCTGCGTACCGCCGACTCCGGTTACCTTACAAGACGTATGGTTGACGTTTCCCAGGAGCTGATTATCCGCGAGGTTGACTGTATGGAAGGCCGTGAGGAAATTCCCGGAATGTGGGTATCCGCATTTATGGACGGCAAAGAGACCATAGAAGGTTTGAAAGACAGAATCCTCGGAAGATATTCCTGCGAGGATATCAAGGACAGGGATGGAAATGTGATTGTAAAGAAAAATCATATGATCACCCCCAGCCGTGCGGCAAAAATTTTGAGCGTGGGCGTGAATGAAAAGGGCGAGCCGGTAGAAAAGGTGAAAATCCGTACCATCCTTACTTGCCGTTCACACATTGGTATCTGCTCCAAATGCTACGGCGCCAACATGGCGACCGGCGAGGCCGTTCAGGTAGGCGAGGCGGTAGGCATTATCGCCGCACAGTCGATTGGCGAACCCGGTACACAGCTTACCATGCGTACCTTCCATACGGGCGGTGTGGCCGGCGACGATATCACACAGGGTCTTCCCCGTGTGGAGGAGCTTTTTGAGGCGAGAAAGCCTAAGGGCCTTGCAATTATTGCGGAGTTCGGAGGCGTTGCTTCTATTAAAGATACCAAGAAAAAACGCGAGATTATCATTACCAATGACGAGACAGGAGAATCTAAGGCTTACCTGATCCCTTACGGTTCCCGTATCAAGATATTAGACGGCGCTGTGTTAGAAGCCGGCGACGAGCTCACGGAGGGCAGCGTAAATCCTCACGATTTGCTGAAAATCAAGGGAATCCGCGCCGTTCAGGATTATATGCTCAGAGAAGTTCAAAGAGTGTACCGCTTACAGGGCGTGGATATCAGCGATAAGCACATTGAGGTGATTGTCCGCCAGATGCTTAAGAAGGTCAGAATTGAAAACAGCGGCGATACGGAGTTCTTACCGGGAACCCTTTTGGACGTTCTGGAATACGAAGACCTGAACGAACAGCTCTTTGCGGAAGGGAAAGAGCCGGCGGACGGCAAACAGGTGATGCTGGGTATTACCAAAGCGGCCCTTGCCACCAACTCCTTCTTATCCGCCGCATCCTTCCAGGAGACCACCAAGGTTCTGACGGAAGCGGCCATCAAAGGCAAGGTAGATCCGCTGATCGGCCTTAAGGAAAATGTCATTATCGGTAAGCTGATTCCTGCCGGTACAGGAATGAGACGCTACCGCAACACAAGACTTTCCACCGACAATGACCTGATGGGAACCATTGACATTGATATGGAAGAAGATGCGGAGATTTCCTTTGAGGAGGAAATGGACGCTTTACCGGAAAGCGATTGGGAAGAAGATACGGACGAAACCTTTGAGGATGAGGATGATTCTTTTGAGGAAGAATTTGAGGACGACATAGAAGAGGATATGGAAGACGAGGATGAGGACGATTTGGCGGGGAAAGACGATATGGAGTCTTTGTTGGATGAAGATGCGCCTGTTGAGGAATCTCTCGTATAAAGGAAGCAAATATTTTATAAAAATAGAGAAAAAGGCCCTGTACCGGGGCCTTTTTTGAAATAAATATTGAAATAAATTTTACAATTAATGTATTGACAAGGCAAAAAGAAGCAATTATACTATCTAAGTGTGCATTTGAATGTGCAGTTATTATGATGCCTTGAAAGCGCACAGTTTTCAGAGTTTTCCGCAGACAGCGGAAGCATTTTATAAGCAGGAGGTGAAACAGAATGCCAACATTTAACCAGTTAGTAAGGAAAGGACGTCAGACATCAGTAAAGAAGTCAACGGCTCCCGCTCTCCAGAAAGGATGGAATTCCCTTCATAAGAAAGCAACCGATACTTCCGCTCCTCAGAAAAGAGGCGTTTGTACTGCTGTTAAGACTGCAACCCCGAAAAAGCCTAACTCAGCTTTAAGAAAAATTGCCAGAGTTCGTCTTTCTAACGGAATCGAAGTGACAAGCTATATTCCGGGAGAAGGCCATAATCTGCAGGAGCACAGCGTTGTTCTTATCAGAGGCGGCAGGGTGAAGGATTTGCCCGGTACAAGATACCACATTATCAGAGGTACCCTTGATACGGCGGGAGTTGCAAACAGAAAGCAGGCCCGTTCCAAATACGGCGCTAAGAGGCCGAAGGCTTCTAAATAGTTTTGGAATGGATTGGACCCACAAATGTAAGCTAATTTAGTGTTGGAATTCTGTTACGATATAAAACTGCAGTAGCAGGCATTTGTTTGTAATGAGAGATACCGCACGTACACAAAATGTGGAATTAGAACGACACACTGTGAGTACCGATGATTTAATGATTATTAAGGAGGGAAGAACCGTGCCACGTAAAGGACATATTCAGAAAAGAGATGTATTGGCAGATCCTTTATACAATAACAAAGTGGTTACAAAGCTGATCAACAACATCATGTTGGACGGCAAGAGAGGCGTAGCCCAGAAAATTGTATATGGCGCATTTGCCAAAGTAGAAGAAAAAGCTGGCAAGCCGGCCCTTGAGGTGTTTGAGGAGGCAATGAATAATATCATGCCTGTTCTTGAGGTTAAGGCGAGACGTATCGGCGGCGCTACCTACCAGGTACCAATCGAAGTAAGACCTGACAGGCGGCAGGCATTAGCTCTTCGCTGGCTCACAACCTTTTCCCGTAAAAGAGGCGAAAAGACCATGAGAGACAGACTTGCTAACGAGATTCTTGACGCTGCAAACAATACGGGCGCAGCTGTTAAGAGAAAAGAAGATATGCACAAAATGGCAGAAGCAAACAGGGCTTTTTCACATTACCGTTTCTAGTCAAATGGATAAGGCGGTATGAAGTCCTGATATTATGCCCAGACTAATAGAAGGAGGAAAAACCTTTGGCTGGAAGAGAATATCCGTTGGAGAGAACCAGGAACATTGGTATTATGGCTCATATCGATGCAGGTAAGACAACCTTAACAGAGCGTATCTTATACTACACCGGTGTAAACTATAAGATTGGTGATACTCACGAAGGTACTGCTACCATGGACTGGATGGAGCAGGAGCAGGAAAGAGGTATTACCATCACATCAGCAGCTACCACATGTCACTGGACTCTGGAGGAAAACTGCAAACCCAAGCCAGGCGCGTTAGAACATCGTATCAATATCATTGATACACCCGGACACGTTGACTTTACAGTGGAAGTAGAACGTTCTCTGCGTGTACTTGACGGTGCGGTAGGCGTATTCTGTGCAAAGGGCGGCGTGGAACCACAGTCAGAAAATGTTTGGCGGCAGGCTGACACTTATAATGTACCGAGAATGGCTTTTATTAATAAGATGGACATTTTAGGCGCAGACTTCTATGGAGCCGTGGAACAGATTAGAACCAGACTTGGCAAAAATGCAATTATTCTTCAGTTGCCGATTGGCAAGGAAGATGAATTTAAAGGAATTATTGATTTATTTGAAATGAAAGCATACATCTACAATGACGACAAGGGAGAGAGCATTGATGTAATAGATGTTCCCGCGGACATGGCGGATGATGCGGAGTTATACCGTTCGGAGCTCGTTGAAAAAATCTGCGAGTTAGACGATGATTTGACAATGATTTATCTGGAAGGTGAGGAACCTACCGTTGAGCAGATGAAAGCGGTTTTAAGAAAAGCTACATGCGAATGCACCGCAATCCCTGTTTGCTGCGGTTCCGCTTACAGAAACAAAGGCGTTCAGAAACTTTTGGATGCGGTTCTTGAATATATGCCGGCGCCTACGGACATCCCTGCTATTAAGGGAACCGATTTGGACGGCAATGAGATTGAGAGACACTCTTCCGACGAGGAGCCCTTCTCAGCCCTTGCATTCAAGATTATGGCGGATCCGTTTGTTGGAAAGCTTGCATTCTTTCGAGTGTACTCCGGTACAATGAACTCCGGTTCCTATGTGTTAAATGCAACAAAAGGCAAAAAAGAACGTGTGGGACGTATCCTGCAGATGCATGCGAATAAGAGAGCGGAGCTTGACAAGGTTTACTCAGGAGATATTGCTGCGGCAGTCGGATTTAAATTTACCACTACGGGCGATACCATCTGTGATGAGCAGCATCCCGTTATTTTGGAATCCATGGAATTCCCTGAGCCGGTTATTGAGCTTGCAATCGAGCCCAAAACCAAAGCCGGACAGAGCAAAATGGGCGAAGCTCTTTCAAAACTTGCGGAGGAAGATCCTACCTTCCGCGCTCATACGGATCAGGAGACGGGCCAGACCATCATCGCAGGTATGGGCGAGCTCCATCTGGAGATTATAGTGGACAGACTTCTGCGTGAATTTAAGGTGGAGGCAAACGTAGGCGCGCCTCAGGTTGCTTACAAAGAAACCTTTACCAAGACCGTTGAAGTGGATTCCAAATATGCAAGACAGTCCGGCGGACGTGGTCAGTATGGTCATTGTAAAGTGAAATTCGAGCCTATGGACGCCAACGGAGAAGAACTGTTTAAGTTCGAATCTACGGTTGTGGGCGGCGCTATTCCCAAGGAATACATTCCTGCGGTCGGTGAAGGTATCGAAGAAGCCGCTAAGTGCGGTATTCTTGGCGGATTCCCCGTACTGGGCGTTCACGCTACCGTATTTGACGGTTCCTATCATGAGGTGGACTCCTCGGAAATGGCATTCCACATTGCCGGTTCCATGGCCTTCAAGGAGGCTATGCAGAAGGCAAGCCCGGTTCTGCTCGAGCCCATTATGAAGGTGGAAGTGACAATGCCCGAAGACTATATGGGTGACGTCATTGGCGATATCAATTCCCGCCGCGGACGTATCGAGGGCATGGACGATATCGGTGGAGGCAAGATGGTAAGAGCTTATGTACCGCTCTCCGAAATGTTCGGCTATTCCACAGACCTTCGTTCTAAGACACAGGGACGTGGTAATTACTCCATGTTCTTTGAAAAATATGAACCGGTGCCAAAGAGCGTGCAGGAAAAAGTATTGGCATCCAAAACAAAATAAGCCTGTAAGCAGGCAAAGCAAATGATACAAAAGCAAATAGTGCTTGAAAATATCGGTATTATCTAATATAATCAAACTAGTTGATTATATTTTCGAAAAATTGTTTGTATCAATTAAAGGAGGACTTTAAAAATGGCGAAAGCTAAATTTGACAGAACAAAAACCCATTGTAATATTGGTACCATTGGTCACGTTGATCATGGTAAAACTACACTGACAGCAGCTATTACCAAGGTGCTTGCTGAAAGAGTTGCCGGTAACGAAGCTACTGATTTCGAGAACATCGACAAGGCTCCGGAAGAAAGAGAAAGAGGTATTACAATCTCTACCGCACACGTTGAGTATTCAACGGAAAACAGACACTATGCACACGTTGACTGCCCGGGACATGCCGACTACGTTAAGAACATGATCACCGGCGCTGCTCAGATGGACGGCGCAATCCTGGTTGTTGCCGCTACCGACGGCGTTATGGCTCAGACAAAGGAGCACATCCTTCTGTCCCGTCAGGTAGGTGTACCTTACATTGTTGTATTCCTGAACAAATGTGATATGGTAGACGACCCTGAGCTTATTGAACTGGTAGAAATGGAAGTTACCGAGCAGCTTGAAGAGTATGGCTTCAATGACTGCCCGATTATCAAGGGTTCCGCTCTGAAAGCTCTGGAAGATCCTAAGAGCGAATGGGGCGATAAGATCATGGAGCTCATGGACACAGTTGATTCTTATATCCCGGATCCTCAGAGAGCTACGGATAAGCCTTTCCTGATGCCTGTAGAGGATGTATTCACAATCACAGGCCGTGGTACGGTTGCTACCGGTAGAGTAGAGCGTGGTACACTTCACCTTAACGAGGAAGTTGAAATCGTTGGTATTAAGGAAGATACACGTAAGACAGTTGTTACAGGTATTGAAATGTTCCGTAAGCTGCTTGACGAGGCTCAGGCCGGCGATAACATCGGCGCACTGCTTCGTGGCGTTCAGAGAACGGAAATCGAAAGAGGACAGGTTCTCTCCAAACCCGGTTCAGTTACCTGCCATACAAAATTTACGGCGCAGGTTTACGTACTGACAAAGGATGAAGGCGGCCGTCATACCCCTTTCTTCAATAACTATAGACCTCAGTTCTATTTCAGAACAACTGACGTGACTGGCGTATGTAACCTTCCTGCAGGTACGGAAATGTGCATGCCTGGCGATAACGTAGAGATGACAATTGAATTGATTCATCCTATCGCTATGGAGCAGGGACTTACGTTTGCTATTCGTGAGGGTGGCAGGACTGTTGGGTCTGGTCGTGTGGCTACGATTATTGAGTAGTTATTTTTAGAGCCAATAATTTAATATGAAATACCGCAACCTTCAATGTTAATAGGAGGTTGCGGTTATTTATATAGAAAAACAAAGAGCGAACAAATATAAAATGAAAACATAGAAAAAATGAGTGGCTCTAAAATGGCTCTATTTTTTCTAATGTTTGAATTGTTATTTTACATATATTTATCTTGTTATATGTATAATTACAGTGAAAAAGTGAAATACTGTTATCACGTTTCATGATGTTGTCATATATATAACTGATAAGTAATAAAGGAAAGAGGAAGTTAGCATGTGCTACTACATTGGCATAGAGGATCTTGCAGCAAATGCAATGATTGAAATTTTGGAGAAAAAGCAGAAAGATGGCAAAAACATAGAAAGCGCTTTAAGTGTGACACTAAGGGATTTGGAGGAATATGGAGCAGAGGTGGTTCGCTATATCAATCAAACATCTGATGAAAAAGCGTTATTAATTTTGTCCAGAGCTTCTACGGAGTATATGTTTCGTAACTACTCGGATTTTTTTGAGGCAATTGACGAAGGAGAATCTGCTATTAAATTACGAGAGGGAAAAACTGTTGAAGATTTGAAAGAAAAATTCAGAACATATAAGGCGTTTGATTTAATAAGTGCTTATATGGCAGAAACAACAGTGGGAATATTGTATGCAAAATACAATTGTTAAAGAGTATAAAAAAGTAAAAGATCCTGTGTATGGTTATATTTCCATTGAAATTGAATATATTCGGAATATTATTGATACACCAATGTTTCAAAGATTAAGGAGAGTGATGCAGACTAGTTACTCTCCTCTTTATTCATCTTCTTTACATAATCGTTTTGTTCACTCTCTTGGTGTTTTTCATTTGGGGTGTATTGCTGCAAACTGTATAGAAGAATCAATATTAAATGGAGATTATATTTTTGCAGATACAGTAGTGGAAAAAGAAGAGATTGCAAAGAAATTGTCTCATGTGTTTCGTTTGGCATGTTTACTACATGACGTAGGACACGCACCGTTCTCGCATACTGGAGAGATTTATTACATTTACTATAAAAGTGGCAAAGAAGAAGAAGTTAGCGTTAAGAGATTACATGAGAAGCTATGTCAGTTGTTGAAATCAGAATCTTTTAAGGAAGATCTTCCTGTTGAAAGTGATAGTGCTGCTCCTCATGAGTTAATGAGTGCTATTGTAGGAATAAGAGAGTTTAACGGATTAATAGGTGATTTAGAATGCCAAGAATTTTTTGTAAGATGTATAACAGGATATGTTTATAAAAAGACAGGTCATTTGGAAGATATAAAAAATTGCTTTATTGGTATGCTTAATTCAAAAGTTATTGATGTGGATCGCTTAGACTATTTAATTAGAGATGCCTATACATCAGGATTTGCGACAATAAATATTGACTATGCTCGATTATTGAATGCTATTACGGTTAAGGAATACAAGGACAAAATCACATTGGCTTATCGCAAAGATGCCGTGAGTGTCATTGAAAATGTGGTATATGCTCATGATGCAGAGAAAAAATGGATACAAAATCATCCTGTTGTTTTATATGAGGCATATATTATTAAGCATATTTTGGAACATCTTGGGGATGAACTTAATATGAGTGAAGAAACATTGTTTTCTGAGGATTCTCTAAACGTAGAAGGACATGTTTTGAATGGCAACATAAAAGTATCTCTTATGTGTGATGATGATATAATATATTTGTCTAAAAACGTGTTTTCAGATGAATTGAGCCAAGAGTTATTTGACAGAAATCGAAGACGCCATCCTGTATGGAAGTCAGAAGCAGAGTATGAAGCATATATAAGAAGCATTGGAACAGATGAGGAAAAAGATTTATTCAAAGCCTGCATGGATTCTTTTAATGCTAGCAATATTCCGGCGCATCCAGTTCCTCTTATTATTAACGAGTCACTTTTAAAAAAATTAGAAACAGAATTGGTTGAATGCAAAAGGCAGAACAAGCCAATAAGGGCATTGACTAGAAAAGTGAATGCTTGTAAGTATATGGATCAGTATTCTAGAGTGCATGGGATGCCTTTTGATTATCTTATTATTCCTACCAGTATGTTTTCTAGCAGTTTTTCTAAAGAGAACTTACGAAAGGTGCTTATTAATTTTGATGGAAAGCGTCCCAAAATGTTAAAGGAGGTGTGTAGATTGCTGTCAGCCGAAAGACTGGAAGATACTAAAGATTTTTATTATCTTTTTTATCGAAGAGGTGAACAGACAACCGAGTTTTCAGGGAAAATTGATGATGTAGGAGAATTTTGTAAAGGGCTAATTGATACATGTTTAAAAAGGTGATATTACATAAAAATATTTTAATAATTAGTGCTCTTCTATGCTTGAAAGGATGGGCACTTTTATTAAGAAATCAAGGGGGTGCGGTTTCTTAATGCCTAAAAATAATAGCGAACAAAAGGAAAAGCCACTTGCCGAAATTTCATTGAAAATGGCTCTATTTTTATTCGCTGTCACTCTGATTTTTCTTAAATTGTTGCTCCAAATGTTCATTTCGGAGTTTCATTCGTGTAGCATTGTCTATATCTTCATACACTTTCTTTGTCACTGGCAAGGTGGAGTAATCAGCAATTTTCTGTTTT
>CAJUKV010000064.1:0-1641 GCA_910587305.1 uncultured Lachnospiraceae bacterium
GAACACCAGCCTTCCAAGCTGGATACGTGGGTTCGATTCCCATCACCCGCTTTTTCTTTTTATCCGGAAATAAACGTGGAAGAGGAAGCAATGAAGATACTGAAGAAGAATTTTTTTACGATCCTGATCTGGGGGACTGTGGCCGGCTTCACGGCGCTCTATGTTTCCCTGATCTTTAACCACAATATCTGGACGGACGAGGCGTTTACGCTGCAGCTTCTCAGGGAAAATGTGAAGGGCATCATAGACGGGACGGCGCGGGACGTGCATCCGCCTCTCTATTATCTGTATGCCAAAATATTCACGGTCATTTTCGGTGACGCGCTGCTGGTGCAGAAGGTGGCGGCGATTCTGCCGATGACGGCGACGCTGGTGCTGGGGGCGACTCTGATCCGCAGGGAGTTCGGGGACAGGGCGGCGGTCCTGTTTCTTTTTTTTCTGGCCTGTATTCCCTGTTCGATGGAATTTGCGGTTCAGGTGAGGATGTACTCTCTGGCGCTGCTTTTTGTTACGCTGTGCGGTGTGTATGCCTATCGGGCTTTTATATACGGCGGCAGGATGGACTTCGCGGTCTATGCGGTGAGTGCCGTTGCGGCGGCGTATACACACTATTTTGCATTTGTATCGGTTATTATCACGGCGGGCCTGCTGTTTCTGGCTATATTGATCTGGAAGCGGGAGCGGGCGGCCGCGTGGGGGATATCCGCGGCGGCGATGGTGGCCGGCTATCTGCCCTGGATGCCGTATTTTATCAGGCAGGTCACGAGTGTGGAGCAGGGATATTGGATTCCGGAGATCACAGGGCAGACTGTGTGGGAATATTTTCTGTGGACCTTTGATCTGACGCTTGTTCCGGGCATGGTATTTGTTTTTCTGATTCTGTTAAAAGGCGCCAGCACCTATAATACGATAGAAATCGCGAAGCATAAAGAAAAGACGGAGATCTTCGCTCTTGCCTGTATGCTCGTGCCGACGCTCACAACGATACTGGGCGTGGCGGCTTCTGCGGTAAAGACGCCGATCTACAGAGATCAGTATGTCTTTCCGGCGCTGGGGCTGCTGGCGCTGTTTTTTGGGATTGCCATGCGCAGAGTCAGAGAGAGTATCCTGATCGTGATCAGCCTGTTTTTGCTGTTTGTGGGAGCGGTGCAGTATAAGGAATGCTTCCGGCAGGAATACCGCAGCACCTTCGTGCCGCAGACGGAAGCCTTTTTCGCGCAGAATTTGTCGGATGATGATTATGTGGTCTACAACTGGGATGCCTTCGGCTTCATTTATGAATGCTATTTTCCACAGGAGCAGCTGGTATATCTGGAGGAGTTTGACTTCTCACAGGATTTCGGGACAGTCTGGTTTCTGCATACGGAATGGATGCCCGAGGTGGATCCGGCCGTGCTGGAGGCCAACGGACTGCACATGGAGAACATGGGGCATTTCGGCATAGAACATAACGAATTCGATATTTATAAGATTTATAAGATAAATGGATAAAAAATGTAATTTCTGATTGACAAGCATATGGATTGTGTGTTAGAGTATAATTCGTGTTAAACAAGTGCGGGCATTTTGCCTGTCATGATTGTTCAGTACGTGTTCGTAGCTCAGCTGGATAGAGCAACGGCCTTCTAAGCCGTGGGTCGG